>JACRTY010000044.1 GCA_014305025.1 Candidatus Nyctobacter psychrophilus
TGCGATCCGGGCGCTGTGCGCCCTTCAATCGCCCACTACGATTCCAGTAGACCCTACATTTTAGGCCGCCTCAACCAATAGTACGCCGAAGCCGCTCGTCGCGATTCTCTCGGCGATGGAACCCTGCACGAGCTACAAGCCTTGGCACGACAAGGCGACGGGCAAGACCTTCCTGCGTTTCGACGACGGAAAGTGCCTGCACTACTATTTCTATTTCGTCGACGAACACTTGGGGTTGTGCTACCTGCGCGTGCCGACTTGGTGCCCGTTTCGGTTACAATTCTACTGCAGCGGTCATTTCTGGCTCGCCGGTGAGCTTGACCGCCGCCGCGTCTCTCACCGCATGGTCGAGAACGCCTTTTCCTCGATCGACAACTTTGCCCGAGCGCAGCGGCTGGCCGACGGTCTGCGCGCCCAGACTCTGCACCGAAACTCGATGCATTCGTACGGCGCTACGCTCCAGCGATTGCCGACCTGGGCGTTACCTACCACTGGAGCATTCACCAAGCTGAATATGCAACCGACATCGTCTTTCGCCGGCGCGACGATTTGCAAGCCATCTACGATCGCCTCACGCGTACCGCGATCCATTCGGTCAAACCCGAGAACGTGGCGACCTTCCTGGGTCGCCCACTGCACCCAAACTACCGCGACGAAATTGGTAACCGCTTCGATACCAGAATCGCCGGAACGAGGATCAAGCACACGATGGGGCCGGTCTCGCTCAAGACGTACGACAAGCACGGCTTCATCCTGCGCATCGAGACGACGGTCAGCGACGTCTCGTTTTTCAAGCACTACCGCAAGGTAGAACATCGCGATGGCACCACCGAGACCAAATGGACGGCAATGAAGAAAGGTATCTACAGTTTGTCGCCGTTGCGCGAGGTGCTGCACGCCGCCAACCGCCGCTATCTCGAGTTTATCTCGGCTATCGACACACCGACGGCGGGCATCGAGGCACTCCGCAAAGTCTCAGCAAGCCTGCGCGACGGTGAGCACAGCTATCCCGGATTCAATCTCTTCGCCGACGAGGACCAAACGCTCATGGAAGCGCTGGTTCGTGGTGAGCACTGCATCCGCGGTCTCTCCAACAAGACCTTGCGCCGCCACTTTCCCCAAAAGACCAGCGCACAAATACCCCGCACCCTCAAACGGCTACGCACTCACGGCCTCATCAAGAAGGTCGGCCACACGTACCACTATTACCTCACGCGACTTGGCCGGACAATCGCAATGGCAGGGCTGAAGGTCAAGGAACTCGTCATCATCCCGCAACTCGCAACGGCGCTAAGCTGAACCAGTCACCATTTTCTTGCTCAAAAGCAAAGAATCTCAGGACAAAGGGACTAATAGCATGCACGCGATCTTTCCACCCGGCGCGAATGTGGCGCTGCTCTTCACGAAAACGTCGAGCACCTCGTATACCGTGCGCGTCGGCGGCACGGCCGACGGCAAGTCCTTCCATTCGCTCGACTCATGCTCGCGCTAATTTCGGTACCTGTAAAGGAATGAGAGGCGAGGGACGCAGCGCAGCGCGCTGCGGGATAGCCGCGAACAGTGGTCTCCCGCATTGCCGTAGTACGAAGCTGAACTCGTCGGTCGAGAGCGCGACTTGCCGCCTGACGGAGGCGGCATCTTGCCGAGCCCGGCCGTCGGGTTTCGTGCCGCGGCGCATTAACGGCCCCGTAAAGCCTCGCGGCTGTCGCGCACGCTGGCGGCACGCTCGCTCGCTACGATCAGCGCATGAAACGCTCAAAGCGCTCGATCTTAGGAACCGGGGGAGCCCTGTTCGTCGCTGGTTGGCTCGCGACGACGGCCGGCGTCGCCGCACCGGCGCGCCCGCACGCGCAAGCGCCGCTCGCCGACATCGCCTCGAACGACAATACCGCAGCCGGCGGCCGCCTCGCCCACGGCACACTCCATATCGCGCTCATCGCGCGGCGCGGGCTGTGGTATCCCGATGGGCCCGGCACGATCGGCCTGCCGATCGAGGCCTTCGGTGAGGCCGGTCGGCCGCTGCGCATTCCGGGGCCGCTCGTGCGCGTGCCGCTGGGCACGCGCGTCGTCGCGAGCGTCCGCAATGAGCTCTCGCACGACCTCACCGTGCGCGGTCTCGCCGCATCGGCCGACGCGCTGACGACGGCCCTCCGTGTTCCGCACGGTGCGACGCGCCACGTCACGTTCGACCTCGATCGGGCCGGCGCGTTCGGCTATTACGGGAGCGACAAAGGCGAGACCGTCGATGGGCGCGTCTTCGATGACGCCGAGCTCTCGGGCGCGATCCTCGTCGAGGCGCCGCACGCGCCGCGGGTCGATCACGTCTTCGTCCTAGGCCTCTACGCGCCGGTCAAAAGGAAAGACGGAACGCCGAACTTCATCTACATGCTCGAAACGATCAACGGCCACGCGTACCCGGCAACTGAACGGCTCGCGTACGAGCGCGGCCGGACCGTGCGATGGGCCGTTTTCAACGCGAGCGCCATGCTCCACCCGATGCACCTGCACGGATTCTACTTCCGAATCAATCGGCCCGACGCGTACGAAGAAGTCACGCATCCTTTCTATCCGGGTGAGGCCGATGAGTTGTCGTGGACGGCCGATCGCGCTGGCGATTGGATGTTCCACTGCCACATCGACGATCACATCTCGCGCCACGCGCCCTTACGCGACATGCTCTCGGGCAAAGCCGATCCACACCTCACGATCGCCAAGCGCTTCCATCTTCCCAATCAACCGATGGGCGGGATGGTGATCGCACTCAAGGTGCTGCCTCGTGGCGACGATCACGCCTCCGTTGCATCCGGTTCCCCTCGCAGGCTCGCGCTCGAGGCCACCGCGCGCGTCGTGCCGGGTGCGCGGTTCGGCTTGAGCCAGGATTCGTTCGCGCTGACCGACGGCGAGCGGACGATCCCGGCGACGGGGTCGCTCGGGCCGCTGATCGTGCTCACCCAAGGCCAGCCCGTCGCGATTGCGGTGACCAACCACATGGATGAAGCGACGAGCGTCCACTGGCACGGCGTCGCGCTGCAGGACAGCTACGACGACGGCGGAGCGGGAATGGGCATGTCGATGATGGCGGACCCTCACATGTCCCCGGCGATCGAACCCGGCCAGACCTTCGTCGCACACTTCGTGCCGCCCGACGCTGGAACGTTCACGTACCACTCGCACATGGACGACGGATGGCAGCTCGCCGGCGGTCTCGTCGGCCCCCTGATCGTGCTGCCCCCGGGCCAACACTTCGATTCGCAGACGGACCACATCGTGATGATCTCGGAGTCGTTTGAGGAGGCCGGCGGTCCACGGCCCGCGATCGGCGGCTCGCTCTCGCCGCCACCGCTCGCGGCGACCGTCGGTGTGCCGCAGCGCCTGCGCTTCGCGGACCTTACGCTCGGCGGCGAGAACCTCGTCGTGTCGCTCTCCGCTGGATCGCACGTGCTCAACTGGATGCCGATCGCGAAGGACGGGCGCGATCTGCCGGCGCGGCTCCAGCGCCCGGCAGTCGCCATCCATGCACTCACGATCGGCGAGACACGGGACTTCCGCTTTACGCCGGCGCAGGCCGGCATCCTCACACTGAGCGTCTACGATCTTGATAACGACCGGGCGCTCGTGGCATCGCAGCAGATTGAGGTATCCGCACCATGAGTCTCCCGATAAGGTCGGAGCGCTGGCCGTTCACCAAAACGGTGTTTCCGTGCCAATGAGGTGTGTGAAAATCGAAATCGCTCGTCCCGCTCATAACGTACCACGCCGCATGCTCGCGCTTATGCATGATCATCATGGGCATGTTTCCGTAGAGGTGCCCGTTGATCGTGAAAAGCATGCCCACCGCTTTCCGGAACGAAAAGCCGAGATATTGCCGACTGGCGCCACCGGCGGTCGCGAAAGCCAAAGCGTTATGACCGGACGGCAGATAGTTCCAGACGATTTCGTCGGCGGCGATGAAGTACGAGCGCTCTCGCACCAACGCCGTCGAACTCAGGATGAGACAGCATGCGACGAAGAGTGCGGCGTGAATGCCTAGGCGCGCAAGGGAACGCCGGGCTGAGCGCATAGTGGTGCTCCTCAAAGCAAAGCCCGGGTGTAGACCAGCGCATGATCTGAAACGGTGCTCAGTATTCCGGGCACGTTGTTCCGCCGTAGATCTTGATGCTCGTCGATTTCACGTTCATTTTGGGCGTTGTGAAGCCGATGACTTCTCTGCTTGGCCCGATGATGAGCGCGGTATTGTTCCCACCCCAAGCATTGTCCGTGATTTTGATCTTTGCGCCGTGGAAGCGCTGCCGATACCAAGAAACGATGGTCGCATACGGGTCGTTGCTCATCGCCGCGTACTCATGACACTTGGTTGCTGCGTCGTAATCGGGTGCGTAGCCGGAGATCGACGGATAGAGCGGCAAGCCCGTGCGGTTGCCGCTCGCAACCGCAGGGGCGGTGAGCGCTATTGCCGCCGCGAACGCGGCGATGCAAGGCACGCTTGCGCGGACATTCGCAAATAACATGGCTAAACGTTCCTTTCGATTGTGGCACGAATAATAGCCCACTTGTAGCGGCTACGCGTGCTAAGCCGCGCCGAGCCGCAAATATCCCAATCGCCTCTGGATTGCGTCGAGGTAAACCGTGATTCGTTACCCGCAGGTCGGAGCGGACCAAACTCCCTTGCTCGAGGGACGCCCTGACCTGCTCGGTGCCCAGTCGATAGCAATTCCTATGGTTCTTCGGGGGCGAGGCCCGAGAGTCGGAGATCGATGAAGTCTGCCACGTCGCGACCGCTGCTGACGTAAAAACGCCGGCCCGTCGCGACCTCGTGGACCGAGCCGCGCCACTCCCAGGGCCGTGAAACGTCCCGCCGCCGGATGCGAACTAGAAAGACGACGTCGCCGGTATCGTTCTCCACGCGATGATCGTAGCAGTCGCGTGTGCAGGCAACGTGCTCACAACATCACTCGCCCATTGCTATCGTCTTGTTGACGGGCACTGCCAGGAAGGCTTGCCGCGTGCGCTCGTCTCCGATGCGTCCAGCGAATGCTTCAAGTTCGCGCCGCGCACGAATCGCCGCTTCGTTCGCGCGAGCCTCCGCGCCACCGGCGGCCAACCCCTGGGCAATGGCCCAGCGAATGTAGTGCGGCCACAGGGCTCCTTCGAACGATCCGGACCCAATGGCAATGAGCTGTTCGGATGCGGCAAATGCGTCAGTAGTGCGGCCGGCGGCCACGTAGGCGAGCGTCAAATCGGCAAGGTCGTCAACGAAATCCCGCTCGTTTTGTAACGGTCGCCGAAGCGCTATTCCCGCCTCCATGTGCTCGATCGCCGAGGTATGATCGCCCAGGGCCCGCTCGGCATTTCCAAGATTTGCGAGTGCCGCGGCTTCAAAGATCGGGAAAGCAATCTCTTTGGCATGGCCGAGAGCCGACGCGGCGAGCTGTTTTGCCGTCAATGCATCGCCAATCTGTAATCTAACGAAGCTCTCATTGACCTGATTCGCAACGATTGTTCGTTGTTCGTGCGCTATGGCGAAGAGTTCGTTCGACTGTCTGATCGATGCTAGCGCGTCGTTGAAAAGTCCGAGCCGCATGAGCAGCAGCGTCCGGTTGGTATGCGTCAGCGCCAGGCCGCGCTTGTTGCCGATCGACGCGTAAGTCTCCAACGCGAGATCGAATTCGCGCAGCGCAGTGGTAAAATCGGCCAGCCATGCCGCAGCGACGGCAATCCGGCCGCGCGAAGAGGCTTCGCCGTCGCGATCATTTGTTGCTAGTTGCAGGGCCAGGGTTTGGGCCGAAAGATCGAAGCTAGTCCGATATTCCTGACGTAGCAGTGCTGCTTGCGCTGCAACCGCAAGCGCTCGCGCTTCGACGACCTGATCCGCTAGGCTGCCGGCGCGGACACGCATGCGCGCAAGATATTCGCGCGACGCATCGACGTCCCCCATATTCGCCGCGAAGTCTACGAGCAGATAGAGGCACTCGAGCTGACCGTGAACATCGCCAAGGCGTTCATAGATCTCGAGAGCGCCAAGCGCGGGATCGAGTGCATCAGCGGGGCGGCTGCGCAGACCGGCATGCGTTGCCGACTGCACGAGCGCTCGCGCACGAGCGTCGTCGCCAAGCGACTCGGCGAGATCGTGCATCTCTGCTATGACCCTCCCTTCCTCATCGGACTCCCCAAGAGTCCGTTCGAAAAGTACGCGGCGCGTGAGAACGTCGAAGCGTTGGGACGCATCGTTTCCGGCCACGCGTTCGAGTTCTTCGATGTCCTCACGCTGTAGGTTACGGTGCCCTCGCCGGCCGTAGGCACGTTCGCGAATGTCCAAGGCCGCATAGCGAATGTCCACCGGCGGCATCGTCTTGAGCGCAAGCGTGGCGAGATCGATCGCGTCGCCGTAGGCGTGAATTGCCGCAGCCGAGCGCGCAGCCGTCACGTACCACGCTGCGGCGGCCTCTCGATCGCCGGCGCATTCGTGGTGTCGCGCGATCTCACGTGCCGGCGGTGCCACATCGGCGCGCGCGTTTGCTTGGAGGACGCGCGCAATGCGGGAATGCCGTCGCGCGCGGAAAGCGGGCTCGATCCCGGCATACATAGCGTCCGCAATGAGATGGTGGGTGAAGACGTAATCGTGATTCGCTCTTGCGCCGGCCTCACGCAGGATACGGCGATCGAGTAATTCGTCGAACCCGGTTGCAACCTTCGTGGCGGAAAGGTTAGATACGTCACGAACGAGGCTGACGCTGCAACCGGAGCCAGCGACCGCTGCAATTTGCGCGACGGTCAACGCATTTTCGCCGAGTTGCGCCGTTCGCGCGGCAACCATGGCTTCGATCGAAGTCTCGGCCGCTTCGCCGATCGTCCCGCTTTCCAGCACTCCGCCGATAAGCTCGTTCAAGAAAAGTGCGTTGCCTTCACTGTATGCATAGAGATCGTGTGCGAACGTGGCCGGGCGACCTCGCAAGGCATCAATACGACCGATCAATTCCGCTACGTCCCCTTCCGCGAAGCGCTCAAGTAAGCACTCACCGACGTTTTGAAAAACGGCTAACGATCGCAAGAGAGTCCGCAGAGGGTGGTCGGCGGTCACCTCTTCCTCACGATACGTCGCAACGATGAGCACGGGCGTTCGCAGCAGTTCTTTGACGATTTCTCCTAAGGCCTCGATTGTTGCCGACCCGGCCCACTGCAAGTCTTCGAGGATCAACAGGAGCGGCCGCGGTGAAGCGAGCCGGCGAATCGCGTCCGCTAACGCATCGTAAATGCGCGCAATCTCGCGATCTGCGGCCATTTCGGGAAGCGCGACGTCCGGCGCTGCCGGATCACGCAGCTCCGGCAACACGTGTGCGAGCGCGGCGCGCCGAGCCGTGACAGGAGGTCGCGCAAGCAACAGCGGCAATGCGGACCGTAACGCTTCGATGATCGACTGATATGGCGTCGACTCAGGAGCGGCAGTCGTCCCGATATAGACGCGACCGCCTTCCGATTGCACGATGCGTGCAAGCTCTGCGCAGAGGCGCGTCTTACCGACCCCCGCTTCACCGCTCAGCAGCACGAACGTACCGGTGCCGCGCGCGGCGCGGCTCCATGCGGCTTGTAATTTGTCTAATTCGTCACGCCGGGCGACGAAAGGGAGCATCGCCGACGGCGCCCGGTTGGCGATCTCGGGAGGCGCGGGTGTTCGCTCGGGAAAACCCGGAAGTGCCTCGTTGCGGAGGATGGATTGGCGAACGGCGATGGTCTCCGGCATCGGTGCCACCCCAAGCTCGTCACGAAGACGCTTGGCGAATTGTTCGAATGCCGCAAGTGCGCCGGCCGTATCGCCGACTTCGTACCGTATAGCGAGGAGGGCTCGCAGCGTGTCTTCACGCCATGGGTCTTCGGTAAGAATGCGCTTCGCGCAGGTGAGCGCGGACGAATAAGCACGTTGTGAACAAAAGCGCTCGAGAGACGCGGTCAAAATTGTAAGATACCGAGCGCGTAACCGCTCGCGCTCGCCAACCACCCAATCATCGTAATTATCTTCAAGTAAGTCGCCGACGTACACTTCGATCGCCGCAGCGTGGGTTGCGGCATCTCGCGCTAACTGCTCGAACGTCAAGACATCGATCGAAGCACTCGCATCTTGGTTCCAGCGTACGGTTTCCGAGTCGACGATAATCCACGGGTCACCGGATCGCTGCGGTAAGGCCTTATTTGCCAGATACAGGTACCGACGTAACGAGGCGAGCGCGGCCGCTTCGTCTTCCTCCGAAAATAACGAAAACGCAAGCGAGTCGCGCGCGATAGGCCGCCCGCGCTGCAAGATCACGCGCGCGAGCAGCGCAATCGTCGAGTTGCGTTTCGCAAACTTCACTGGGGCGCCAGCCGAACTTACACTCGCTTGTCCGAAGAACGAAATCGAGAGTTGCGGATCGGCGTCTTGCAGGGACGTTCGCACCCTTTCCATCGAGCGCGTAGTTTCTCGGTTGCTTGCCGCCATCCCCGGACAATCTCGCGCGGCGGCGCTGATTATCGGCGCTTCAGTGACCGCCGCCGAAGATGGTCGAGCAGCCCGCCCCCGCGAGCCCGTTCGCCAGCAGGTCGTTCGAGCCGAAGGTGGCGAGCGGGCTCAATCCGCCGATTGCGACGTTCGAAGCGAGCGCGGGAACGCTGCCGCCTCGTAACACCAACCCCGCAATCGACGCGCACGCGGAAACCAGCGCGTTCGTGTACGCCAGGACTTTGGGATCGAGGCCCGTTCTCGCTTTCGGTACGGTTGCCGCCGCCTGCGCGATGAGCGCCCGCTCATCGGGAGAGGGCGTACCGCGCACGAACTGATGCGGAATTCCTTTGGCAACGAACATCTCTTTTGGGGCGCACTTTCGTCGAATGTTCGTCGACATGTTGCGATCGTGCTGGGCCGGTGGCAGTAGCGTTTAACGCCACCTTAAGCCCTTGTTCGCCTGCCGGAGGGGTCAGGTTGATCGGGCCGTTGCCAAATGCGGGCGCGCCCGGCAGAATCGTCATCACGCCGTCACCCACGTCGTTGCCGGCGGCGGTTCGCCGTTATTCTGTCGGCTTGCACTTCTTTTTGGCATCTTGGCCCCAATCGATCGGCCGCTGCGCGCGAGTCAGCCGCATGACCGTCTTTCCGCCGAAGTCGAGGACTCCAACACGGCTTGAACCGTCACCGGAGATTACGATGTACTCGGTGGGCTCTCCGCGCTTGAACTGACGGGTTTCTTTCGAACCGGGCATCGCGTTTTTGTACCATTCGGCGATGGCCGGCGCCGGCGTGCCGGTCGACCACGAGAACAAGGACATACGAGCGTGGTTCGAACCGTTGCAGATGAAAGAGCGGGTGAGGGGCGCATTGTCTCGCACGCTCGGGGCGAGCGGCAGGCCCGTGTACGTATCGTTGGCGAGGGCGGGCACGGCGAGGGCGAACGTAACGCCGAGCGTTGCGAGCGGCGCTAGGAGCGTACGGTTCATCGAGCGTCCTTTGTGGAAGAGTGTGTTCCATAACCGTAGCGTAGGGGCATACCGTGAGCGTACCGGCGCCGTTGACGGCTGGAGGAAGGGGGCACGCCACGGCGCTATCTCGTCGAGCTCGTGGCGCTTCGTGGCGCGCTGCCGACCGCGGAACTCGACCGCCTGTTGAGCGAAACGCTCGACGCATTGCAGCCACCGGCTCGACGTGTGGCTCACGGCCGTCGCGAATTCGCTGCTGCAACTGACGCGCGGCACAGTCGGCGGGATTCACATCGGCTCGTACGGCTGGGTCGAAAATGTGAAGCCGTCGACGGGTCGTGCGTCCTTCAGCGGCGCGGAACGCGAGCGGCCCTCGCAAGAGCAGATTGCCGAATTCCTCGGGGTCGCGATTGCGCTACGGCGTCGACGCGTGCCGAGATTCCCGTTCGGACATCGCGTCCCTTAACGGAATGACGCCGCTTCGCGTCAACCGCCGCCGAAGATGGTCGAGCAGCCCGCCCCCGCGAGCCCGTTCGCCAGCACGTCGTTCGAGCCGAAGGTGGCGAGCGGGCTCAATCCACCGATTGCGACGTTCGAAGCGAGCGCGGGGACGTTGCCGCCTCCGAACAGCAACCCCGCAATCGACGCGCACGCGGAAACTCGGCATCCGAGCGAGGTGAGACCGGAGACCAGGCAGGTTTGCGCCACCTGTACTTGGCCGTACAACGTCAACGCTTTCGAGGCCGTGTTGAGACGGTGTATTCGGCCATGTCTTGGCCGGCGCCCCCACTCATGCGGCCGATGCTATTCCCGTTGGACGGATCGATCGCCCACCAACCGAACGACGGCCTTCCAGCGAGCACCGTCGGAGCCGGCGGCGCAATCGCTACTTGGCCCGCCGCGAACGTCTGATCGAGGCCTGCGCGCAGCGGCTCGGAGGCGTCGCTCGCCGATGCATGCGTCATGACGGTCGCCGCAGCGTGCGTCCCCGCCGTGGCGAACAACGGGATTGTACCATTGGGCGACGGTGCTTCGGCGACATCGTGCTCGATCTGCGTGTCGGCGTATCCGCGTACCATGTTGGCGGCGACGACCGCGTCGCTCGTGGTCGACATGCCGCCCATGCCGTTGTCCGCGATGTCGAACACGTTGATCTGCGTGCTCGCGTTTCCGGAGCCACGCGCGAACGACGTGTGCTGCATGATGACGTTCGGGCGGTCGCGAAAGAGGCGGATGCCGGTACCGACGCCGAGGGCGTCCGCGACGGTGTCGTCGCGCATCACATAGTCGGCGATCCGGATTGGGTACCACAGATGGGCGGGCGGCGGCTTCCCGGCGTTCGCATCGGCGACGTCTTGCGCGAACTGCGCCAGCGCACGCACCTGCTCGTGCATGGTGAACGCATTCACACCGCGACCCGGAACGACCAGGACGGTCGTCAGCCCGGCCAATCGATACGGACGATCTTCGATCGAGTCGTTCGCATCGGTGAGGGTGCGGCGGGCGACCGTAATAGTCTTTCCGTCCGCATCCTTGCGCCGAACCTCCAACGTGATTGAGCGGAGCGCGGGTGCGGTGACACGCAGATCGAGATGCGCGCTCCCGCCGTTCGTCCCGCCGACGGCGAGCGCGCCGTCGAAGGCCGTGGCCAAACCGGGATTGGAGAGATCCGCGCCCTTTCCCGACGGGGCGAAAATCACCCGGATTGGCGTCTGCGCGAGATCGGGGACGGTATCCGTATGCTCGAGCAGCGTCTTGGTCGTAGTGTCGTCATATGCTGCGACGACGCGTACTTGCAGAACGTGGAATTCATCGCGCGGTAGGATCGCCGTCGCTTTGAAAGCGGGATCGCCGGTTCCCAAATGCGTCCCTTCGGTCGTACCCGGCAACGTCGGATCGAGATCGAGCAGCTTTCCACCGCGCTCGATTTGGATCCAATAGTGGCGCGCGCTCAGCCGTTCCCCGGGCGCCGACGCGTTTCCGAGCGCGATGCTCTTCTGCTTCAACAAGCCGCGCACCCAATCCGCAAAGGTGCCCCCGTCTTTGATCAGCGCGTTCGTGTACGCCACGACTTTCGGATCGAGGCCCGTTCTCGCTTTCGGTACGGTTGCCGCCGCTTGCGCGATACGCGTGCGCTCATCGGAAGAGAGCGTACCGCGCACGAACTGATACGGAATTCCTTTGGTAACGAACATCCAGGCGAGCAGCGTCACCTTGTCGGCCGGACCGCCCGCACGACTCATCCAGGTGACGAGCGGGCCGCGCATCACGCCGTCGTAGCCGTCCACCGCGATCTGATCGGCGACCGCGCGGTAGAGTTCGAGCGGATCGTTCGGCAGCGTCTTGGCCAATTCGGCGAGGTCGTACTCGGAGGCGGGGATGTTCGCGTCGAGCGCGCGAGCGGCGCTCACCGTCGGCGGGTACGCATTGACGGCGGCGGTCGGCGCGCCCTCCGAGCTCAACAGATCGGGGGCTGCACCGAACGTCCTCGCGACGGCTTTTCCCGTATCGGCTGGACGGTCGAGACCGTCGTCGGTCGCGGAGGGACCGAGGATCGAGCTGTACGACGGACCGGGTTGCGACGCGAGCAACGAGTCCGACGACGCTGCCAGGGAAGGTTGCGGTGCCGGAGGGATCGTCAAGGCATCGGAAAGGGCGGCGCTCGTTGCGGTCCCCTCGACGGGAGCGTTCGATGCATTCGCATTCAGCGTCGTGCTCGAGTTGCCGTTTTTCGAGGGTCCGTGTCCGACGCATCCCACCAACAACGATGCTGCGGCCCACAGAGCGACGGCGCGCAATGGAATCCTTCGGGTCTTTCGATGAAGTGCGAACATCGACGTCCTTCTTTCGTGAGGGCTAGAGCCGTGCAAGCTCGACGCGGCGGTTGAGTGCCTTGCCGGCGTCGGTCGCGTTCGATGCGACCGGATGCGTGAGACCGAAGCCGGCCCACTTCAAGCGCCGACGAGCGATACCGTAATGCGCCACGAGATCGTCGAGGACGGCATGGGCGCGCCGATCGCTCAGACCCAGGTTGTAGGCCGCGCCGCCGTCGGAGTCGGTATAGCCCTCGATCCGCATATTCCACGCCGCGTGCATCCGCAGGACCGCGGCGATCTCGCGGATCGTCGCTTCGGATTGCGGTTCGATTCGCGCGCTCGCAACGTCGAAGTGGATGCCGTAGATCCGCGCACGGCCCTTTTCCAACTCTTTGGCCAGCGCTTCGTTCACGTCGAACTCGATCGCGGCTTGGGCGGAACGGTCGTACGGTCCCTTTGCGCTCAGCGTGTAGAGATGTCGGCTCGCCGTTGCGTTGGCGGGGACGTGAATGCTGACGGTGACTCGCTGTTCGTTACCCGCCAGCTTGAGACTGCTGCGATCGATCGTCGCACGCCACCCCGGTCCGCGTTCCCCGCCGAGCGAGAGCGCGACGTGTTCGGGCGCTTCCGGTCCTTCCTGATCGACCCAAAAGGCGAGTCGGAAATCGCGTGGCCTGCCGAACGCGATGACTTTGCGTACCGACGAAAGCAACACCAGCGGCGAGGCAACGTGCGCGTTGCACGGGAGATCGGTATTAGCAGAGAGTCCGTAGGCAAGGCGGTTGAGGGTGACGGCCTGGGGGATATTCGCATTCAGATCGTCGACGTCGAAGCCGTCGTAGACGATCACGCCCTTCCCGTAGCGCGCGAACGCTCGAACCCAGCCGCTCGCGCCGGTCCGATTCTTGGCAAACATCAGGCCGCACCAGTGCTTGTCCTCGGTCTGCATGACGTCGGCGTCACCGATCTGTTGCATTTGACTCTTGAGGTAGGCTCCGGTATCGACGTAGTGCCCCTTGTCGGAGGGATCGGTGCTGGCCAGGGCCGACGAGTCCACGATCGACAGCACGCGCCCGCGCGCGCCACCCGCGCCGCTCGCGAGGGTTGTGAACGGATAGGGCATGAAACCGTATTCTGATTTCGGACAAACGTCCGCATCGCGTATGATCAAGACCCCACCGCGCTGAACGAAGTCGAGCAGCGCGTGATGTTGTGAGGGCGCGGCGTCTTTGCTCACGGCGCAGCTCATCGCCAGCACAGCGACTTTTACGCCACTGAGCGCCCCGCTCGTGAACGTCGGCAAGAGATAGGTCGAATAGCGGTGACCCGGGATGCGAGCGGGATCCTCGACCGAGTTGACCATGCGCGGATACCGTGCGATGATCGCGACCGGCGAACCCTTGCCGCGACTGGGATAATCGCAAGACGGCGCATGCGTGATCCGCCGTGCCAGAATCGCTTCACCGTTGATGACGCCGATCAGCATCGTACCGCCGGCGATCGCGTTGAGCGTACCGCCATCGACCTTCGCCGTACCGCCTTCGATCGGTCCCCGCCACACATCGCGATCGTAGCTACAGGTTGCGGCGGTTAGCTGCCCATCGCGTTGCGCGGTAGCGATCTGATCCTGCCCGGTCGGAGGGCCGCCGGACGGAACCGATCCTTTCGTGGTACCGAAAACCGAATCGGATGATCCGGAGACGTTCTCGGCCAGCGCCCAGCGGCCCGCGAACGAGGCGGACGCAATTGTCATCGAGCCCGTCGCCGCGATCGATGATATGCGAATCTTCGCGTGCGGCGCACGGTCGATCCGGACGCGCAACCAGCGCGCGGTCATCGGCTTTTGCAGGGAGCCGGTCACGACCGACGTCGATGTCGCATGCAGTGCGACCGTGCCGACATCGGCGAAGTCGCGATCGTTTGTCGTCGCTACGGCGAATTGTAGCTGGGCGGAGGAACCGGCGGGCATACTCGCCTCCGCGGTGATCTGTGCGATCTGCGCGACCGCGGGAAGTTCGAAAACCAACTCCGGAATACCCGAGAAAGGACCGTCGGTTCCCCACGCGCCGCCGAGCACGAGCTGCTCGGCTCCGAAGGTCGACGCACCAATCGTCCAGCGGCGAACGAACGTCCCGCGCGTGAACGTGAGGAGATCGGGATTCGGCGTGGCGGCGGCTAGCGGAGTGGTCGTGGGGATCGCCGCCGGCGAGGTCGGCGTCTGGATCGGCGGCACTGATGTCGTCACGAGCGCAGACGGGCCAGGCGAAGACGACGGCGACGCGATGGTCGAGGAATCCGCGAGCGCCGCGGCGGGTGACGGTGTTTGGGAAGACGGCGACGCGGCGGTCGCGCCAGGCGCGATTGGCGTAGCATTCGGCTCCGGCAGGGACGACGGGTACTCGCTCGGTAGGGCGGCCGCGGAGTCCGCGGATGCAACGGGTGGTGGCGAAGCTGCTTTGTCGTCCGCACCGCTTTCCGTGCCGTGAGCGCAACCTGCTAGCGCGAGTGCCAGGAAAGCCGAGCGCAATGCCGGCGACGTTCTCATGCTTCCTAGACTACCTGGCCCGCGTGCCGCGCTCGTGCGAATGCGAACCTGCATTCGGCAATCCGCGTAACGGCCGCTCCCAGTGTAAACGCGAACCCCCGAGACCGCACGCCGCACGCCGGCGGCACGTGCGACAGCTACCGTGATCACTGTCGGCCTTACGGCCAAAGGAGCATTGTATGTTGAAGCCACTGGCCCCGGCGTTCGGCGTCATCTTGATAGCGTTAGCGGTAGGCGGAGCGCGGGCCGGTGCCGGAGTTGTTGCGGAAGCGAACGCGACCGAGCCGATCAGCGGCCTTCCCATCGCCCCCGGTTTCATGAACTTGGCCGACAAGGTCCAGTCGTACACGTTTTGCGGAAAGAGCGCGCGCTCCGTTTCATATATTGGCGGCGAATCTTCCGACCCGGACCGCGAAAACGTCTCGTACGCTAAGGCGATCCCCAACGCTCGCGTGTTTACCGCGATGGGCGGCATAAAGACGTTCATCACACCAAACGGCACCACCGCGGTTGAAACCGCCGGTGACCGCATCTCGTTCTTCCGCTTCACTCCAGGCCTCTCGCCCGCACAGATGAAAATCCTAGGAGCCGCACCGGGCGCAAGAGCATGCTCTCCTAACTAACCGAGGCTCAACTACGGCAGAGTCTTCGCTGTTCGATGTGATCGGGACGATCTCACCGGCGTGAATTCCGCCCTGGCCGAACCCGTACTCATATCACGAACGAACGCGGTGCATTGCATAACGACATTCGGCCGATCGCGATCTAGTCGCTCGACGGTTGGTCCCGCTCAGCGTGTCGGCGACGGCGTCGTCGCACATGAAATAGTCGGTGATCCGGATCGGACACGGGCGATGCGGGCCCCGGCGGCCTTTCCAAATACGTTCACGCGTTCGCCGACGAGCACGGCCGGCATTCTTATTTCCCGTCGTTCGCGCCGGGATCACCACACTTTGCCTTCAGTTGGTGTTGTGCCGCTTGTTTGGCTGACGAATCACCGCTCGTGCCTTGCTGGAAAAGCGCGATGAGGTCGGGCGACAATGGCGGATTGTAGGTCTCGAGGCCGATGTTGGTCTTGTCTATGTCAGTGTAGAATTTTGATACGCTGTCCTTCTCGGAACCGCCGGAGTGGCCCGAGTGGAACTGCGAGATCGAGACGCTGCCCGTACCATCCGGTATGAAGATCTCGTAGCTCGTCGTGCCGCCGATACCGCCCGCGTCCTCTGATGTTTTGGCCTCAATCCCTCCCGAGATACGATCTTGGTACCATTTCTCGACCGTCGTCGCCGCGATGGAACCCTTCAGATCATACAGCGTCATCGACACCCCGCGGCCACAGACCGCCGGCAAGCGCTTCATTTGGGGCGGGATGGCCACTTTCGTCGCGTCCGGATAAACCGGAAGACTTGCTACGGGCGTGCCGACCGAAGAACTCGATTTCGCGCCCGATGCGGCGGTCAGAACCACCGAAGATTGCACGTCGGCCGACGATTGAGTTCGTTCGCGCTTTTTTCGCCGCTGGAACATCCTGCGGCTGTAAGAGCAAACGCAGCGGCTAGCGCCGCCCGGTGTAATACCATGTTTTCCTCCATTGCGCTGATTCTACCGACAGCCCGTGCTCTGAGCGTGCCGTGGCACGCCCCAGCATGCGATTCGGTTTGTTTAGATTTAGAGCAAGACTGCGATAACATCCGGCGTGCCAAAGCACGACGTGCAGGCTCGGCGATAAATCGCGATCTCGTGACTGTCGGCTAAATGCAATAGCGTCGCTGCCGGAGCGTGGAAACTTCGTCTCGCATTCTGATTTGCACGATTTTCGCATGCTCGACCGGTAGGCTGGAACGAAAAGGAGTTTCTCATGCACATTTTTCCTCGTTCCGTCTTCGCTGTGACACTCGCTTGCGTCCTAAGCGCCTGTGGATCTCACAGTTCCCGCAGCAGCTCTACCGACGCCACGCAGCCGGTCGCGTCGCCGGTCGAGCTAACGTCGGCATCGCCGAGCGACCCTGCGAATACCGCATCCGCCGACACGGCGGCCAGCGCTGCGTCGTCGCCCGCCGAGGAAGCGAACGCCCCCTCAACATCGGAGACCGCAGCGAGCCCTGCCGTCGCCGCCGACGGCCAGTGTCCGCTGCTTTCGAACGATCAAGTCGGCGAGGTCATGCACCTCACGGTAAAGAGCGTGGATATCGGCTCGGATAGTGGTCACTGCGATTTCCTATTTAAGGAAAATGCCTACATCGGACTTTCGATAAAATATTCCACGCAAGACGGACCGCGTGAGGTCACATCGCTGCGCGAAGCTTCGAAAGGCGTGACCGCGATCGCGGGGAGCATCGCGAAAACCATCGGCGCTCCCGCGGTACCAGGCGTGACGACCGAAGCCACGCTGCCGCCGGGTGTCGCGAAGGTCGGCGACGATCAGGTTTTTTCAACTCCAGGGATGACTACAATCTTTGCTGCCTCCAAGGGCGACGCGTATGTCGAGGTGATGGGCGGCGTCATGGCCGACGGTGTTTCCCGCTGGGTCGCGCTCCCGGAGATTGCGCGCCGGGTGCTCGCGTCGCGCTAAGCCATCGGATCCACAGCGCCCTCAGATATCGTGACCCCTAATCCACGCCGCGATCTCAACACTGCTGCCCGATGCGAGCATTGCAATATCTGCGCTTACCGTGGGTTCGGCCTTCGTACGCCTGTGGCACGATCGTCGCGTACGATCTGGAATGTTCCCGGCACCACCGGAGGAGGAACCCATGTTCAAGCCACTCGCTCACGTCTTCCCTATCATCCTCGCAGCGCTCGCCGCAACCGGAGCGCAAGCCGCGCAGACCGATAAACTCACGGGTTTGCCGGTTAACCCGGACCTGACGTACTCGGACCTACAGACAACTACGGTCTGCTCGACCCAAGTGCACACGGCCAACTATACGGCACGGCGCTCCGAACCGATCAAAACCGTCAGCGCCTGGTACGCGAGCCATCTCCGAGGCTTCACGCAAATCCACGGGGCGATTTCAGGCCGTCCGACCGAAGCGTTCATGAATGCGGATGGTACGATATCCGTCCAGCTGGTCGCAAACTCACCGCAAACGGGGGTCTATGCCGCGACCTATTCGCGAAACGCCAAGTTCCAAACGATGTCGAACCTTACAACGTGGTTGGCGGGCAGCGCGGGCATGTGTCACTGAAGCGGCACAATTTAAGCGCCGATTGCGAGTCCGGCAGCAATCATCGCGAAGTGGCTCCCAGACGGCAGTTACTACGACACCTACCTCATTGACAACGCCAGCAATATCATCGTTGCCGGCGAAGGGACCCGGCGCGGACGAGTCAAGAAATCGCCGCAGCGCGTCGGATGCTTGAGCGCGTTGAATCGACGTTTGGCATCGTTCCGACGACCTTGGCCGCCGACAAAAGCTACGGTACCGGACCGTTCTTAGCGTGGCTCATAGAGTCGAAACATTACACCACATATGCCGGTGCTCGATCGTACCCATCAAACTGACGGCCGATATAGCCGTGACGACTTCATTTTCGAACCGGCCGCCAATGCATATCGCTGTCCCAACGGCAAGCTGCTCAATTTTTGGGGTCTTCCGGGTTTCAAGTGGATTTTGGCGTGAGATCGAGTCCGCCGCAATGGA
>JACRTY010000010.1 GCA_014305025.1 Candidatus Nyctobacter psychrophilus
GGTAGTAGTACCTCTGCGCCGCACCGAGTAAGCCCGGCGTCAATGGAACTCCGAACGGTCCGGTGTAGATCGACGTGTTCACGTAGGTTTGGCGGTCGGGGCCCAGGAGTGCGCAGTTCGCAGGACCGGTGGTGGTCCCTGTACAACCCGGGTACGTTACCCCATTGTACGTCGCCGTTCCGTTGATGACGTCGTTCTTGGCGTAGGCCCAGTCGTTGACACTGTTTTGGAATATCGTCGACAGCGACGAATGGTCGTACAGCAGTTGGATGTCGTCTCTGGTACCGTCCTTGTGCGGAATGCCGTAGTGCAGGTTGACGATGCTCTCGCGGTCCGAGACCTGGTTGTTGGCCCCGAACTGGAAAGGACCGAACGCATAGCCGGCTGGACCGTCCGGAAATCCAAAGTTGCCGGCGCTGTTGGTGTAGCAGCCAATCGTCGCGCTCAGACCGGCGCAATTCGCGTGGACCAGGTTGTACGGGTTGCCGAACGTGTTGTTGAGGCTGGCACCGTTTTGATTATCGACGAACCGGTATTCCTGGTTGTATCCCGCCGACGCGACGTAATACGAGAAGTTTCGGTTCGGGCTTGCGCCTCCGACTTCGATCTCACCCTGGTGGTAGAACGTCGGCGAGCCGAGGCTGCCCTGGAAGTGCACGTAGCCGGGATAGGTTCCGGTCTTGATGACTTGGTCGATGAAGCCGGCCAGGCCGCTGCTCTGTGCATCGAGCGGACCCGAGCCCGCATACACCTGCAGATTCTGCTGCCCGAGCGCCGAGAGCGCCGACGCAGGGTACTGGTCGAACGCACGCTGGATTGGAATACCGTCGAGCTCATAGCCGAGCTCGGTGTAGTTACCGCCGCGGATGTAGACCGACTGATAGCTACCGCTCTGGTTCTGCGGAATGTAGACGCCGGGAGCCGAGGCGAGCGCCGAGTAGGCTTGGTTGAGCGATCCGCCTCCGCCCAGCGCCGAAGCCGCGGCTGCAGTCGCCGGCGTGATCGTGTACGCGTCCGTCGTCCGGCCGGAGTTGATGAGGTCGGCCGGCGAGCGCGTGGTGACGCGCGCGATCGTTCGCAGCACCTTCGGCACGGATAAACTGAGATTCTGTTGTTGGTTTGCGAAGACGCCTACGCCCGAGGACGAGAGCGGTTCGTAGCCTTCTTTTTGGACCGACACCGTATACGTGTCCGGTGCGAGGTTGAAGATCGTAAACCGGCCGGCGGAATCCGTTGTTCCGTGGGCGGTTTGGGAGGGGCTGACCGCGGTGACCGTTGCGCCGGCGATCGCGGCTTTGGTGCTAGCGTCGACGATCGTGCCGGTGATGGCGCCCGTGGTGGCGGCCAGAACCGATGTTCCCTGGCCACACAACGACAGGCAGAGCAGCAACGCAACGATCCCGCGCCTTAGGAATAAAGGCTTGGGTAACATCATTCGTCAGTAAACCTCCGAATAAAGAGTGACGGTGCGGCCCGCACGACAGCACTCTGAGGGCTGCTCTGAGGCAACACCGTGACCACATGCCGTGACGAGATCATCGCAGCGGTGCACATGGACGCCTACAAACATAGCAGCATTGAGCGTCGGCGTCGCGCACGTTCGGACAAGTCTTGTGTACGATCGGACAACAAGCGTCTTTTATTTTCGACGGGCGTCGGAGCTACCGACTGGCTAGGCTCAAGGCTGCTTCGTCCGCGCTCAGAAGTACCCGACTCCAGCGCCAGCTGGTCGATCGGCCGCTCTTCCAGCAGCTGCGATTTTCATTGCACGATCGAGTTGGGTGAACGTCAAAGCGCTTCGCAAGCTCAGCGACGGTTTGCTCGCCTTTGACGGCAGCGATCGCCACCTTGGCCTTGAGGCTGCTCTGTGGTTTCTACCAAAAACGTGTGCGCAATCGTCCATTTGTGCGCGATTTCGAGCGTCAGCGATGCTATTATGCACACAGAGACGATGAGGCTTACCTCAGGAGTGGCTTGCTGTTGCCATACGCGCCGCGCAAACGCAGAGCGGATTCACCCACGAACGACGTGCTAGCATCAGCGAAATATGCGACGGCGCTGGTAATGAGCCCTGACGGTGTATCGGCTTCGATAAAATGCTCCGCCGCAGCTGACGTTCTTATTCTCGAGACCGACGCCGAAATAACGGAGACCGTTGCGGCGCATCTTCGAACAAAGGGTGGCCCTCGCGTCGTGATAGTTATGGATGCGGCGTACCGTAAGCCAACGACTAGCGCTGGGACATTGAGGTTCTCCGCCGTTTCTCGAACGATAACCGGACCCCGTGGTACGACGCAATTGAGCCGGGCCGAAAGCGCCCTGCTCGCATGCTTGCTCCACTCGAAGAGCCCCGTCGTGACGCGCGCGCGATTGCGGAACGCAATGTTCGTGGCTCTACATCGGGACTCGAGCGATGCTAACCTGTGCGTTCATATCCACAATGTCCGCATGAAATTGAGAACCGTCTCGGACGTTGATGTCCGGACCTTTCACGGAAAAGGCTACCAACTCTATAGCAGCGAGCATGTCTTTGGCTCTCAACGTGCCGAGGCTTGAAAGCTACCTATAAGTGTGGCACCGTTGCGGCGCAACGTCACACTACGGGCGCGCGATCACACTTGCTTGTACCGATTGCTGAGGTTAGGTAAGTCATGCGCCATAGTACTGGGCGTTACAGCGGCGATTCGCCGCATGCAGCGAGCCATGTGACTTTGGTCCGAAAAGCCAGCGCGCGTAGCTACGTCGTTGAGTGGATGCCAGCCGCTCGAGAGGATATCCATCGCATACTTCACGCGACAGCGGATGACGTATTGGTGAACAGGCATGCCGACGAACCGCTTAAAGAGCACCTTAAAATGTGACTGACTCATGTTTACCACGGTGGCGAGTTCCGGCAGCGTTAGGTCGTCCGCCAAGTTATCATGAATATAATCCACGGCACGTTGCAGGCGGCGCATGGGAAGGTTGCTGGAAGGGCATTTAGGTGCGACCGATGCGTAGCGCCGCAGTAAATGAGCAGCCAGCGCTAAGCCAAGACTGTCGGCATATAGCCGGCCGAACGCTTCGTCTGTTTCCAGCTCCGCTCTGAGCGCCCAGCCGATATGCTCGATGTGCGGGTCTTTCAGATGAAGCTGCGGCTGGATCACAACACGGTCGGGATCGATGCCTATGCCTTGGGCTGCCGTGCAGATCAGCGACGGGCTGACGTTCAAGATCAGCATTGTCGTGGCGCCTTCGTATTGCCAAGCGCCTGAGAACCCTGCGGGGACGACATCGATATCGCCGGGCGCTTGGAGGCGCCGCTGCACGACACCGCCGCAGCGACAAGTGACGATAATCGGCGCGCCGACGAGCATGCTGACATTGTGGTTGGGGAATAACCGGGTTCCGGCGAAGCCGCCGGACGTATCGAAGAGCTCCGCTTCGAAGCCCGTCCAAAGACGAGCATGGCGCGATTTGCGCAAGTTGGTTTGCATGTCACCGTGACGCGCGCGGAGCGATATCAGCCGCGCGTCGCATGCGGCGCATCGCATCGGTCGATGCATTCCGTGCGCTCGTAAGAAGCCACCGCGAAAACGCCCGGTCCGCTCCGAACGACTCAAGAGTCCGGTACGCCCACACGAAGACGGCCTGCGCGATGTCGTCAGCCTCAGCCTCATCTTCGTCGCGCGAGATTACGTAGGCGACGCGCACGACTTTTGCGCGGTGACGGGCGATGAGGGCATCGAAGGCCGCGGCTGATCCGGCTACGGCCAAACGTATCAGACTTTCATCTGGCGCCGGCTTCGGCTCGTCTGGCCTGGTAGCCACGGATCCGTTGATCATCACAACCCTGATTTCGATAAGTCTTAAAACTGTGTCCGTCGTTTATAACCCGTAAACTTGTAAAAAGCAAGATCAATGCAAAAGAACATCTGTGTTATAATCCCAAAGTGCCGATCCGGTCCTACGGCCAGTACTGCGGCTTAGCGCGCGCCCTCGAGGTCGTGGGCGAGCGCTGGGCCCTGCTCATCGTGCGCGACCTGCTCGTCGGGCCAAGGCGCTTCAGCGACCTCCAGCGCGGCCTTCCGAACATCCCGAGTAACATTCTTACGGCCCGTCTAAAGGAATTCGAAGGCGACGGCGTCGTGCAGCGCCGCGTTCAACCGCGGCCGCTCGGAGGGGTCGCTTACGAACTGACGGAGAGCGGACGCGAATTGGCCGACGCGATCATCGCCCTCGGACGCTGGGGAGCAAAGCGCCTAGGCGATCCCGGCCCCGGCGAAGTCCTCACCGCCGACTCCCTGGCGATTGCGTTGCGCTCGCTCTTTCACTCGGAAGCCGCGCATGGCGACGACCTCGCTTACGAACTGCGGGTTGGCGAAATCGTGTTGAACGCGCACGTACGAGACGGCGCAGTCGAAGTCGGCAAGGGTCACCTAGCGCATACCGATCTCGTTATTGAAGCGGGGCCGGCGATTCGTTCCCTTTTGGCTCGCGAGATAACACCGAACGAGGCGCTGAAGAGAGGTGTCGTTCGTATCCGCGGCAAGCGACCACTGCTCGAGCGTTTCGTTCAGACTTTTTACATTTAGCCCGTACGTCTCAGTCGTAAACTGGTCGACGAATCGCTTCAACTCGGCGACGCGTGCCGCTCCTATCCGCTTCGCGGTCGCGGTGATCAAGTGCGGCGGATGTCTTTGAGAAGTAAGCGTCCGTTCAAGGCCGTCTTGACCGCGAACGCGTTATCGTGCTGAGCGCCGACTAGGGCTGCGGCGCGAGCTCGGGCGTCGCGTTGTTGCCAGTGGGCGGAGTGGCGTTGGTTGTCTGCAGATGCCAGGGCAGCAACTCGTTGATTAGAGTTATTGGATGTTCGCGATCCGCGCGAGCACCTCGCGGAGAAACGCTTCGGGATCGTGGCCGTTGAGTTTGGCGCTGCCAGCAAGCTGTAAATTGCCGCACATCGCTCACGGCCTGCATCACTGCCGGCGAACAGATAATGTTTGCGCCCAAGCGCAACGCATCGCAACGCGCGTTCCGCCGCATTGTTGTCGATCTCGATGCGTCCGTCGTCACAATAACGTCCAAGGGCCTCCCATCGACCAAGCGGATAGCGGATCGCTTTTTGCCGTCGCCGATTTCTGCGAGAGCGTTTGGAGCGTCTGCTCCATCCAAGCTTTCATCGCATCGAGTAGTGGCCGGCTCCGTTCTCGTCAACCGCGCAGCGCTCGTGGGGAGGGCGACCGCGAATCTCTTGCTCGATGGCATAAAAGCGCGCCGATTCGTTGGATCATTTGTCGGTCGGCTTGCAGAATGCCGCCGGAGTCTGCCAGATGTCGCTGCGGATGTTCGCCCTTTTGGTCTTGCCGCGCCCCGGTGCGAGCACCGGAATCGGCGTATCGTCGGCGTGCACGACGTCCGCGGCAAAGACATGCGCGCGCAACGCGTCGGTCAATGGAGTCAAGAGTGCGCTGACGTTTCCGACCCACTGTGCCAACAGTGTGCGGTCCAACTCGACGCCCTCGCGCGCGTAGATCTCCGCCTGCCGATCCCGACGACGTTGGTGCGTTGCGAAGCGTGCCGTTGAGCTGTTCGATCAAATGTCTCGACCAGATCTTGCCGTTGTTGCCGACGAGCCGTACCCGGGCGCCGTTACGCTGCTCGAAGAGCTCGAGCGCCGTCATCCGGGGGATTACGGGCCGAACGCGATGAGCACGCTCCAGCGCCTTCTGCGGCATTGGCGTGCGAACGACGAGCGCGAACGCGAAGTCTTTTTCGCTCAAGGAACGTCCACGAGGTTGTAAAGGTCATTCGTTCAAATGGCTTGACACGTTGGGCCGGAGGGCAGGCCTCAGTAGCCTTTCCTGACTCGTAGTGGACCGCAGATGCCGCTACGGCAACCGATGCAGTTTGATGACGTTCGTCCCGCCTTCGCCGACGGGCATGCCGGAGGTGATGGCGACCGTCGTGCCGCTTTTGGCCAGGCCGTCGCGCAGCATGCGCGCTTCGACGATGTCGATCAGGGTTTCGAAGTAACGGTACGGTTCGACGATGAGCGTCTCGACGCCCCACACGAGCGTCATGCGGTGCGCGACTTCGGACAGCGGCGTCATGGCGACGATGCGCGCGCGCGGACGGAACGACGAAATGATGCGGGCCGTATTGCCCGTCGACGTTCCCGTCACGATGAACTCGAGCTCGAGCGCTTCAGCCATCCCGGCAGCGCCTTCGGCGATCGTCGTTTCGACCGAACGGCCGACGTGCGCCATGCGCCGATAGCGCAGGACGTCGTGCGGGTACTGCGTCTCCACCTGCGTCGCAATCGTCGCCATCGTGCGCAGCGCAGCCACCGGGTATGCGCCGCGCGCGGTTTCGCCCGACAGCATGACGGCGTCGGTGCCGTCGAGGATGGCGTTCGCGACGTCGGCCGATTCGGCGCGGGTCGGGCGCGGCGCCGCAATCATCGATTCGAGCATCTGGGTTGCGGTAATGACCGGTTTTGATGCGCGGTTGGCCCGAGCAATGAGATCCTTCTGAACGAGGGGTACCTCTTCGAGCGGAATCTCGACGCCCAGATCGCCTCTCGCGACCATGATCCCGTCCGCGGCATCGACGATCGGGTCGATCGCGTCGAGCGCTTCATGCTTCTCGATCTTCGCGATCACCGGAACGGTGCGGCCGCGCTGCACCATGAAGCGCTTGACGCGCGTAATATCGTCGGCGTTTTTGACGAACGAGACTGCGACCCAATCGACGCCCGCTTCGAGACCGAAGGCCAGATGCTCGAAGTCGCGGTCCGTCACGGCTTCGAGCGCCAGCGTCCCATCGGGATAGTTGATGCCTTGCGCCGCGCGCAGGTCGCCGCCGACTTCAACGCTTGTCACGATGCGTTCGGTCTCGACGCGCTCGATGCGTAGCGCGATCGCGCCGTCCGAAAGGTACAGCCGTTTACCGACCGCCACATCGCGAGGAAGACCGGCGTATGTCACCGATACTTCTTGCCCGCTCCCGGGGACAGCGCGCGTCGTCAAAACGAATGGGGCGCCCCTCTTTAGGCGCACGGACTCGCAGCCGTCGGGCAAGGGACCGGTCCGAACCTTTGGGCCCGGCAAATCTTGGAGGATGCCCAGGGGCGTACTCAGTTCGGAACCTAGCGCCCGCAGGTTCGCGATTGTCGCCCCATGCGATGCATGCGTGCCGTGCGAAAAGTTCAAGCGTGCTACGTCGAGGCCCGCCAACACGAGTTGACGCAAGATGGTCGGGTCGCTTGACGCCGGGCCAATAGTCGCGACGATCTTCGTGCGTTTGCGCGGCCGTTCTGTCATGGCGCCGGACGCGTTCCGACGCCGTCATACCGCGGCCCTGTAAACGAGGTGTCGCTCGTACGGCGCTTAGCGGCAGGCGTCGTAGCCGGAGGCGGTGCAGACACAGACGTGGCGATGCAACGGCGTCGCGTGAGCCGGCGGCGTCAAGCGCGAGATCCCCACGCTCGCCGTCGTTTTATTGCGGCCTACACGCTGTCGGTCTTGCTTCACTTGATCGTCGCGCTGCTGATCGTCGTAGCAGCGCTGCAGCCGACGCTTTCCGGCGGCTCGGCTACCGAGCAGACGTACACGGTCAGCCAAGAGCAACGCGCACAGAACAGCGAGATCGTGCGCGACGATTCACGGTCAGTGCCAACCCCCGTGCCGGCAACGGCAGCACCACTGACGGCGACCACGACCGTCCCTACCGCACCTCCAGTCCCCGCGCGGCCGACGGTTCGCCCGATTCGCACCGCGGCGCCCGTCGCGCGACGTACCGCGACTCCGCGCGTCGTCCCGCCGGTCGTACACACGCCGCGGCCGCGGGTCGCGTTGCGGCTGCGCACCGCCAGAAGCGCCCTGCGGCGTCCGGAACTTGCCAAGCTGGTGGCTCACGGGACGCCGCAGCCCGACCGCATCGCCGTCGTCGCGCCGCCCGTTCGCTCGCGTCCGACGGCGGAGCCGAGTCCCGCACCGAGGGCCGTGCTCTCGACCGTGCCGCCGGCCCCGACGCCGCTCGTGGCCACGCCCACGCCGACGCAGCCCCCGACCCCGGCTCCGAGTGTAGCGCCCACGCAGGCGCCAACTGTAGCCCCCACTGCAGTGGCAACGGTGGAAGCGGCCAGGCCGACCGTTGCGGCGACGGCTGCCCCCGCAGCCGCCCGTGTCGTTTCCGCTACGGCCGCACCAACGACTCCCACCACGCCCGCACCGGTGCCGACACGGGCGCCCACCGTTGCGCCAACTGCGCGGCCGACCGTGCGCGCCCGGGCGCCGCCGGCTGCGCTGCCGACACCGACCAGCGCGCCGACGATACCGTCAGCCGCGCAGCCTGCACCTCCGACAACCACGCGCTCGACGAGCGCCCCCACGACCGTCCCCACGGCCGCGAACGCTGCACCAACGGGCTTGTCGGCGTCGGCGCGTCCATCGCCAGGTACGATAGCAAACGGAAGCGCGGGCACGACGTCAGCCGCCGTGCATTTTAAACTCGGCCCGGGGACAGCGGCCGGTGCAGCGGGAGAGCGCGGCGCCGGTTCTCGTTCCTCGGCAGCCGGCGTAGGTGGGCGCGGCCGGACGGTTGCCCTTCGAACGTCGCCCGTATCATCGCGCACCCGTGCGAACCTCGGCGCTTTCCGCACGCCGCCGAACGCGGGCACCCCGTCCAAGGGCCGCGCCCTCGATGCGCTCAACGCGCGGCTCAATGCGTCGTTATCAGCGGGCACCGCCGTGACGTATTCGGACCGCCAATACACCAACGACTTGACGCAGGCTCTGGCCGAAGCACGCGCGGCGTATTATCAGGCGGCGGCGCCCCCGCAGAGCGTGCTCGATCGCGCGCTGTACGTCGTCCGCCAAGGCAGCAACGCCCTCGACGGCCACGGCAGCATTCTGTACGTCCTCAAGAAGCAGCGCTTCTTCGGTATTGAAATCTGCACGGGCTGGAAAGTCGAGAATGACGGCGCGGCTGCCATCGGCGGCTACACCTTCGGCCCCTGCACCGGCGAAAAGACCACGCCCCCCGCCGGCCTCCCCTCGCTCTCGCCGAAGGCTCCAACGACGATGCCGCCCGCTAACGCCGCAAGAACGTAGGAAACGACGCGGGAGGCGCCTAGGTGCCGGCGCTGTGATGGAAAGCACCATTTTCAGCAAAAGTACCCCGCGTAGAAAGCGGCGTCGATAGCATTGGGAAGACGCATGCTTTCCTTCGAAGCTCGAACTGTATCTCGTCAAGAGATGTACCGTGACTTGGTATACGGTACGGCGGAACTCGTTTCGCGCGACCTGCCCGTGGCGGAACTATTGGAACGTGCGGTCGAGCTGGGTAAGGCGTTCTTCGATGCATCGTCACTCGAGATCCGATTGCGCGATGCCGACCTCGCCTGCGGTTCTCGTCCCGCCATGGGTGAAGCAGCCGCCGAAGTGCTGCGTACCGGCGCGGCGATTCACGCGCCGGATGCGACCTCGATGCACGTTCCGATTCGGTTCGGCAGCGACGTGCGCGGCGTGATCTCGATCGCGAGCCGTTCGGGCGCGACGTTCAACGACGTCGACGCGTCGCTGGTCGAGAAGTGGGCGCTGCTGCTGGGCGTGCGCATCCACGAAGTGCATCTATCGGCTGCGAATGCGCGCCTCGAAGTGCTGGCGGGCATCGATGCGCTGACGGGCATATTCAACCGCCGCGCATTCGGCGAGATGTTCGAGCAGGCATGGGCGCGCGCGGCACAAAGCGGTGCGGCTCTCGCGATCGCAATGATCGATGTCGATTTCTTCAAGTCGTACAACGACAAGTACGGACATGTGGCGGGGGATGCTTGTCTCAAGCAAATCGCGCAGACGATCGCGTTCTCGTTGCGCAGCGGCGACGTTCTGGGCCGCTACGGCGGCGAAGAATTCGTCGTCTTGTTCGACGCGGCGTCGCTCGAGAGCGCGATCGAGATTTCTGAGCGCTTGCGAGAAAATATTTTCGGGCTCGGTACGCCGCATCTCGGCTCGCTGCTGGGCCGCGTTACGGCCAGCGTCGGAGTCGCGGCGTCGGTAGCGGATGAACACGGCGCCCCTGCGCGCCTGCTCGAGCGCGCCGACGCGGCGCTGTACGATGCTAAGGCCCGCGGCCGCAACCGGGTCGTCGCTGAGTCGTATGTGTCCCAATCGAACGTCGCGCTGCCGCGTCAGGACGTGCGCAACAATCTGCCGACGCCGGTCTCGTCATTTTGCGCGCGACAAGACGATGCGCAGCGGCTTCGCTCGGCGCTGGACGAATCGCGTCTGGTTACGCTGACCGGGTTCGGCGGCGTCGGGAAGACGCGGCTCGCGCTCGAGGTCGCCGGCAACTTGCTCGCCGGCTTCAGCGACGGCGTGTGGTTCGTCGACTTGGCAACCACGCTTGATCCCGGCGTCATTCCGGCCTTGGTGGCGGCGTCGCTCGGCATCGCGCAGGCCGAAACGGCGGCCGACGTGGTAACGGTTGCGGAGCGATGCCGGCACAAAACCCTCCTGCTCGTGCTCGACAACTGCGAGCATGTCAAGGGCGATTGCGCGTCGTTCGCCGCAACGTTTTTGCAGGCGGCGCCGCGGGCTCGCATTTTGGCGACCAGCCGCGAGCCGTTGGGCGCACGCGACGAAGTGGTCGTCCCGCTTAGTCCCTTCGCGCTACCCGAGCAGAACGGGCTCACGGCGGCGGAGGCGTCACGCGTTCCGGCGATCCGTCTTTTCGTCGACCGTGCACGCTCCGTGACGCCCTTCGAACTGCGCGACGATAACGTAGCCGACGTCGTCGATCTGTGCCGGCGGGTGGACGGCATTGCACTGGGCATCGAACTTGCGGCGGCGCGTTTAAAGATGCTCAGCCTCGAACAACTGCGCAGCAGGCTCGACCAGCGGTTTACGCTCCTTGGACGCAAGGGTTCAAACGCCACAGCACGCCAGCAGACCTTGCGGGCCTTGATCGACTGGAGCTTCGAACTGCTTTCCCCCGCGGAGCGCGCGCTCTTTCGTCGGTTATCCATTTTTGCGGGCTCATTTACGTTCGAGGCTGCGTCGACGGTCTGCGCCGACGACGACGCGAGTTTCGATGTACTCGACACGCTCGATGCGCTCGTCGACAAGTCCCTGCTCGTCATCGAAACCAAACGCGAAGGGCAGCACACGTTTCGCTTTTTCGAATCGATTCGCAGTTATGCGCGCGACCGGTTGGCGGCGAGCGGCGAACTGGAGGAACTCGTGGTGCGGCATCGCACCTACTACGCCGGTGTCGGGCGCGCGGTCGATGCTGCCAAATCGACGCGGGACTGGCGCGCGGTCATGCGGCCCCTCGATTACGCGGCCGACGACCTTCGCGCGGTGCTCACGTGGGCGCTCGCCGACGGTCACGACCCGCCGCTCGGCGCGGAGCTGGCCGCTGACCTCGCGGGCTATTGGCGCACCAACGGATCGGTCCGTGAGGGCCGCGACTGGCTCGAATGCGCGTTGCGCTCGCTCGACGTGAACGCCCGTGGCGCCGTACGCCCACGGGCGCTGCTCGCACTCCTCGAACTGCAGCCGATGGCCCGAGCACGGGGCCGGCTACAGCTCGCGACCGATGCCGCCAAAGCAATCGGCCCAACGTCTGATCTCCGGCTCGACGCCGAGGCCACGTATCATCTCGGGCTCATTCACTGCGATCTCGGAGATGCGAACCTGGCACGAACCTATCTCGCGGCCGCGCGGGAAAAGAGCGAAGCACTGGATGACTCGTTTCTCTTAGCGCGCGTCAGTAACGTCCAAGGCAACGTTGCCGCGTTAGACGGCGACGCTGACGGCGCGACCGCATTCTATTCGCGCTCCGAGCAGTTGTTTCGTCGCGTCGACCGTACGGTGCATGCCGTGCTGCCGCTCGGCAACCTGGCGGAAATCGCCTGCGACCGCGGCCGCTTCGATGAAGCGATCGGTCTCGCGAAGGGTGCTCTGGCAATCGCCGAACGCAGCGGTCATCGAGACTGGGCCGCATGGCTCCTAGGCAATCTCGGATCGTACTACCTGGCGAAGAATGACCTCGAATCCGCAGCATCGTTTACGCACGACAGTTTGCGGATCGCCATCGAAGTCGACGACGATTGGCAGGTCCGAGCTGCGTATGACCTCTGTGCTCAGCTGGCCTGCGAGCGGGGTGAGCGCGACGTTGCCGCCGTGTTGTTGGGTTATGCCGACGGACGCGTGGCCGACCATGGCTTTCCGCGCCAACCATCCGAAGAGCATCGGCGTGAACAGCTGGCGACGGCTCTACGCTCGGCTTTGGGTCGCGAGCGCGTCGAGCGGGAGCTCGCGCACGGGCGCGGACTGTGCGCGGCAGCGGCGTTGGCCCTGATTGAATCCGGCTCCGACCACTCGATCGAGGAAGCGGCGCTTGGCGCTCTGACGGTGGCTTGAGCGCCGGCGCCCGCCGATGTGACCGGTCGCACGGTTTTGGACCGAGGCGTGGCACTGTTGTGAGCGCCTAAGCGGCTCCAAAAACGGCGTCGATAGCATGAAGGAGACCCATGCTATCCTTCGACGCTCGCACTGCATCTCGGCAAGAGATGTACCGTGACCTCGTGTACGGTACCGCGGAACTCGTTTCGCGCGATCTGCCCGTTGCGGATTTATTGGAGCGCGCGGTCGACCTCGGTAAGGCGTTCTTCGATGCATCGTCCCTCGAAATTCGTTTACGCGATGCCGACCTCGCCTACGGCACCAATGCGCCGTTACGGCCCGGCGCTCGCGTCACCATCGATCGGGCGGCCGCCGAAGTACTGCGTAGCGGCGTTACGGTACGTGGCACCGATGCGACGTCGATGCACGTTCCCATTCGTTTCGGCAGCGACGTGCGCGGCGTCATCTCGATCGCAAGCGCATCCGGTGCGACGTTCGACGACGTTGACGCCTCGCTGTTCGAAAAGTGGGCCCTGCTGCTGGCGGTGCGCATTCATGAACTCCACCTGTGTGCCGCCAATGCGCGCCTCGAAGTGCTGGCCGGCATGGACGGCCTCACCGGCATTCATAACCGCCGCGCCTTCGGTGAGTCGCTGGCGCAGGCGTGGGAGCGTGCGGCGCAGACGGGTACGTCGCTTGCCATCGCGATGATCGACGTCGATTTTTTCAAGTCGTACAACGACAAGTACGGACACGTGGCGGGCGACGCGTGTCTCAAGCAGATCGCGCAGACCATCGCCTTGTCGTTGCGCGCCGGCGACGTCCTCGGCCGTTATGGCGGGGAAGAGTTCGCCGTCTTTTTCGAAGCGACGTCGCTCGAAGCTGCCATCGAGGTCTCTGAACGGTTACGTGAAAACATTTTCACGCACGGCACGCCGCATTTGGGTTCGCGTCTGGGTCGCGTAACGGCAAGCGTTGGAGTAGCCGCGGTGGTGCCGACGACGTCCGACGCCCCCGGTGCGCTGCTCGAACGGGCCGATGCGGCTCTGTATGAGGCAAAGGCGCGGGGCCGCAACCGCGTGGTGGCCGAGGCATACGTTTCCGAATCGAATGCTGCCCTGCCCAGCCACGACGTGCGCAATAATCTGCCGACGCCGGCGTCGTCGTTCTGCGCGCGACAAGACGACGCTCAGCGGCTGCGTGCGGCGCTCGACGAATCGCGCTTGGTCACGCTCGCCGGTTTCGGCGGCGTTGGAAAGACGCGCCTCGCGCTCGAGGTCGCGGGTGACCTGGTGGCCCATTTCGCCGACGGCGTATGGTTCGTCGATTTGGCCGGCACGCGCGATCCCGACGTCATACCCGGCCTCGTCGCAGCGATGCTCGACGTGCGGGATCCGGCGGCGTCGAGCGACCCGGATGCCCTTGCCGAGCGGTGCCGGCATAAAGCCCTCCTGCTGGTGCTGGACAACTGCGAGCATCTCAAGCGTGATTGCGCGCGGTTCGCCGCGACGCTCTTGCGAAAAGCGCCGCGCATTCGGGTCCTAGCGACCAGCCGCGAGCCCCTCGATGCTCCCGACGAAGTCGTCGTCTTACTCGGTCCCTTCGCCCTGCCCGAAAGCGGCACACTCGGTGCAGAGGAAGCCTTGCGCATTCCTGCGGTTCGGCTGTTCGTCGACCGTGCGCGCGCCGTGACGCCCTTCGAACTGCGGGACGACAACGTGGCGGATGTGATCGATCTCTGCCGTCGCGTCGACGGCATCGCCCTCGGCATTGAACTGGCAGCGGCGCGGCTGAAAATGCTCAGCCTCGAACAACTGCGCGGTAAACTCGACCGGCGTTTCGCCCTGCTCGGCCGCAAAGGCTCGAACGTCGCAGCGCGCCAGCAGACCTTGCGGGCTCTCATCGACTGGAGCTTCGAGTTGCTCTCGCCGGCGGAACGCACGCTCTTCCGGCGTCTCGGCATCTTTGCCGGCTCGTTCACGTTCGAAGCGGCATCGCTGGTTTGCGCCGATGAAGACGCGGGCCTGGATGTGCTCGATACCCTCGACGCGCTCGTCGACAAGTCGTTGCTCGTCGTCGAAACCAGGAGAGAAGGCCAGCACACGTTTCGGTTTTTCGAATCGATTCGCAGTTACGCGCGCGACCGTTTAGCGGCCAGCGGCGAGCTCGAAGACCTGGAAGCCCGGCATCGAGAATACTACCGCAGCGTCGCCGCCGCAGCCGACGCAGCCAAAGCGACGCCGGACTGGCAAGCGGCACTGCGCCCCCTCGAGTTCGCCGCTAACGACCTTCGCGCGGTGCTCGAGTCGACGCTCGGCAACGGGCTCCAGCCGGCGATGGGCGCGGATCTCGCGGCAAAGCTGACCGACTATTGGCAGACGTATGGTGCGGTACGCGAAGGCCGGACGTGGCTGGAGTGCGCGCTGCGTTCCACCGATGATACGTTTGTACCCGACCTTCGGGCACGTGTCCGGCTGGCGCTGCTCGATCTACAGACGATGGGGGAGGCCCGCGCCGGCCTCGATCTGGTGACCGATGTTATAACGGACCTCGGCCCCGAGCCCGATCCCAGCCTCGACGTGCAGGCGACCTTTCATCTCGGTCGCGTGCACTGCATTCTGGGAGATATGAAACTCGGGAGCGCGTGTCTGGAAGCGGCTCAGCAGAAGAGCCAAGGCATCGCCGACCCACTCATCGTGGCGCGCGCGAGCAATTTGCAAGGCATGGTGGCGTGCCTGAGCGGAGACGATGACAAGGCGACCGCCTTCTTCACCCGCTCAGAGCAACTGTTCCATCGCCTGAATCGAACGGCACGCGCCGTGGTTCCGCTCGGCAATCTCGCCGAAATCGCCTGTGAGCGCGGGGACTTCGACGAGGCCATCGACGTTGCCAAGCGAGCCCTTGCCATCGCTGAGCGCAGCGGCGACCGGGCTTCGGCCGCGTGGCTGCTGGGCAATCTGGGCTTGTACTACTTGGGCATGCACGATACCGATTCGGCTGCCTCGTTCACCCATGACAGTCTACGAATTGCGATTGACACCGAGGATCAATGGCAGGTCATCACGTCCTGCGACGTCTATGCGCGGCTTGCCTACGAGCGGGGCGATATCAGCCTCGCCGCGCAGCTCTTGGGCTACGCGGACCAGCATCTCGCCGAGCTTCGCGTCCCTCGTCAACCGGCTGAAGTCAAGCGCATGGAGGAACTGGCGGCGGCACTTCGCGCCGCGCTCGGTGCCGAGCGCGCGGAAAGACGGGTGGCCGAGGGGCGCGCGCTTTCATCGGCGGCGATGCTGGAGCTGGTCAATTCGGGGACGACCAACTTGCTCCCTGAGCCGAGACTGGCGTCCTAACCCATGGATGCCGTCGAATCGGGAGCGCCGAAGCGGTTCTTGAAACGCCGGTCGCGAAGGGCGGTCGCCGTTCACCCGCACCTTGCGAAAGGAAACGTTTCGATGTTCAAACGCATGATCGCCCTCGGCACGACCGCGGCGTTACTCGGCCTCGGCCCCGTCGCCGTCCAAGCCAAAACTCATCACACGACCAAGCATCACATGATGTCTAGCAGCCATAGCATGACGAGCCACAAGAAAATGCAGTGCCGGGACAAGAAGACCGGCCGGTTCATCAAGTGCTCCAAGTCCTCAACGTCAATGTAAGTTAGGTTGCCAAACCGGCTTAGATCCGCTATACTTTCATCGTAGATAACCGTGAAGCGTGGGCAGGTCCCACGCTTCATCGTTGTAAGCAGTCTTTTTCCAAAGGGACCATTCATACGGATCGTTTCACACCGACCACATGACCATCAGCGATGCCTTCGAACGTGCCGCGTTCGCCTTGTCCGCCGAGCCCGCGTTTGCCGGTGTGCAGATCGTCGAGCACAAGAGCCGCCGGCACGGCGCAACCTGCGAACTGCGGTTGGTCATCGACCGGCCTGCGGGCGACGTCGACTTGACGACGTGCGAGCAGATCGCCGCCCGCATCAACCGCGCGCTCGACGCATGCGCCGAGCCGTATACGCTGCAGGTGGAATCGGCCGGCCTCGATCGCAGGCTGCGGCAACCGGCCGACTACGACCGTTTTCGCGGCCAAGCGGTCCGAATCAAAAGCTCGCTTCCCATCGACGGACGCAAGACCCACCGCGGCACGTTGCTGGGCATCGATGCGTGTGACGGCGGCTCTGCCGTAATCATGCGCATCGGTGCGGCAGAGTTCCCCATCCCCTTGGAGCTGATCGAGTCCGCCAACGTCGAGTTCGATATCCGCGCCGATCTGACGCGCGCCAAAAGAGAAAGAAACGATGCCCGCAAGAACCGTTAAGGCCAAAGCTGCCCCCGACGAGCCGACCTTACGCGAATCGTTACGGCTGCTGCAGGGTGAGCGCGCCATCCCGTTCGACATGCTGCTCGAGGCCCTCGAGGCGGCGCTTATTTCCGCTTACAAGCGCAACTACGGTGCTGAAGCGAATGCGATCGTGGCGATCGATCGCGATACGGGTGAATACAAAGTCTATCATCGCCGTACGGTCGCCGACGAAGTCGCCGATCCCAAACTCGAGGTTTCGCGCAAGGAAGCCGGCTTCAAATATGAGCCGGGCGACTACTACGACGAAGAGGTGGCGCCCAAAGAGTTCGGCCGCATCGCCGCTCAAACCGCAAAGCAAGTGATCGTCCAGCGCATCCGCGAGGCCGAGCGCGATACCATCTTCAACGAGTACAGCCGCAAGCTGCACGATCTGGTCAGCGGCACCGTCCAGCGCTACGAGCAGCGCAACATGTTCGTCGATCTGGGCAAGACCGAAGCCCTGTTGCCGCTATCCGAACAAGTGCCGCGGGAGAACTTTCGCATCAACGACCGGCTCCTCGGCTTCGTTCTCGACGTCCGCAAGACCAACAAAGGGCCGCAGATCGTGCTCTCACGGGCGGCCGAGGGGCTGGTGCAGCGCCTCTTGGAACGCGAGGTGCCCGAGATCGAGGACAACATCGTCGAGATCATGGCCATCGCCCGCGAGCCGGGCAGCCGCTCGAAGGTCGCGGTCCATTCGCACCGCTCCGACGTCGACGCCGTCGGCGCGTGTTTGGGTCCCAAGTCGAGCCGCATCGCGAGCGTCTCCGACGAACTGCGCGGGGAGAAGATCGACATCATCCGCTGGTCGAACGATACGGTCGGCTTCATTCACAATGCCCTCGCGCCCGCCAAGGTGCTTGGAGTCGAACTTTTCGAGGACGAAGGCGTCGGGCTCGTGACCGTGCCCGATTATCAGCTCTCGCTGGCGATTGGACGCGAAGGGCAGAACGTACGGTTGGCGGCGCGCTTGACCGGCTGGCGTCTGGACATCACGAGTGAAGCCGACGCCGAGGAAGCCCGCGCGCGGTATCTGGCCGAACGGGAAGAACGCGCAGCCATTGGCCCGCCCGAGGAAGCGGAGGCCGAAAGCGGGCCGGCCGAGGGCGAAGAGACACCGGGAATCGATCCGGAACTGATCCGCAAGCTCGAGGAGTTCCGGCGTCAGATGTTCGATCCGGCCAGTTCGCAAACGGACGACGGCTCATCGTAGGCGGCCGGCACGTTCCGCTGCGTACGTGCGTCGGCTGCCGCACGGCGCTGCCGCAGGCGGTGTTGACGCGCTTCGTGCGCGACGCGGCCGGCTGGTCTGCTGACCCGGTGCGTCGCCGATCCGGGCGTGGCGTGTATCTGTGTTCGGCATCGTGTGCGCGGCACGCCCGCAAGAACAGACGCTACCCCGGTCTCGGCGACGCCGCCGAAGACGCGGCGTTTCCCGCCGTGTCAAGCCATTTGAAAACCTTACCGGCGGCCGATTCATCGCGCCATAATTG
>JACRTY010000045.1 GCA_014305025.1 Candidatus Nyctobacter psychrophilus
AAGGTGAGCACCACGACGCGACTCAGGCACGCCGCTACGCCGAGGCTCAGGCTCTCTACAAAGAAAGCATCGATGCGCAGCGCGCCGCCGGCGCTCTGGGGCAGCAGATCGCGCTGCTGGAGGCGACGCGGGGCTCGCACGCGGCGGTCGTGGACTTCTGGGAACAGCGCGATCGGCTTCGAACCCGCGGCGCTTCGGGAGCAGCGAAATGAACGTGGCTCCTCGCGCGACTGCCGGGCGGCGCTTCCCGGTGCCTTCGCGGCGCTCGGTTCCACTGCCAACGTTGCCCTTCGCGGCTCTCGCCTTCAATCGCACGTCCTTTCACATGGCAAAAGCGTGCTTCGCGCTAGCGCGGCAAGACGAAACCATCGCACGCGCGATCCGTCGCGCGACACCACCTCCCTACCGACCGAGGAGCTAGGATGCCCAAAGATACGACGCCGCACTCTCTTCCAGCGGCGCCCGAACTCGCTATCGCTAAGGTGGTGTTATCGACGGGACGTAGCGTCACGATGCGTGAGCTGACCGGCCGCGCTCAGATGCTCTGCGACAGTTGCGCCCCAGACGGCGCGCTTCTCTCAACGCTCTATTATCGGGCAATCGGGTCTCTCGAGGAGATCGATTCTCACAAACTCAGTCCCGTTACCGGCAAGAGCGACCTCGACGTCATTATGGATCGTCTCACCGGCCGTGAGATCGACGAACTCGTGCAGGCGTATAACGCGCACTTCGGCGCGAGGTCATCGGATCTAAAAAACGCGTCGAGCAGCGCGGCCTAGCGGCACAGCTTATTGCGCTCATCGCCTCGCCGGAGTGGGTCGTCGAGCAGTCGGCACGCGAGCAGGCGGCATGGTACATCGCCATTGGGACCGCTCGCGGCGGGGAGTGGGACTTCGACAAGATGATCTGGGCGACGCCAATTCCCCCGAAAGTGGTGCACGCAATTCTTTTGAGTAAACCGACATGAAGACGACGACATTCGCCGATCTTGCCGATCGGCTTGACACCGGCATGGCACGATTCAAGAACGAGCAGCCGATGACGCTCCTTGAAGCCGGCACCGTCATTCAGACCTCCGCGATGGAGATGCTCGGAACGTACCAGGGCGCGAAACCACCATTCGAAGCATGGGCGCCCCTCAATGAGCAGACGCAAGAGCAGCGCGTGCGCGCAGGCTACAGCGCCGATGAGCCGTTGTTCCGGACAGGCGAGCTGCGCGAGTCGATCGAGGTGCGCGTTGCAGAGAACACCGTACACGTCGGCGTCGCGGGCGACATGGCGACGATCGCCGCCGCCCAGGAGTACGGTACCGCTCGCATTCCACCGCGCCCGTTTCTGAGGCCGGCGGCGAAGGAAGCGCTGCCCGAAGTCGGCCGCATCGTCACTGGCGCGCTACGTCGCGCGATTCTGGAGGACTAAGTGGACAACGTCTTTGCCGTCGAGACGGTACTTCGGCTCCGTGATGAGGCGACGGCTCCACTGCGTCGCTTCACCGCGACTCTGCGCGAGATGCAACGCCAGATTGAAGCCGTCACCGCGGGGCTCCGCGAGATGCTCAGTGCGTCGGAGGGACTGGCGGCTGCGCAGCGCGAGATCGTCGGACTTACAGCGCGAGAAGCCGACCTACGCGCGACGATCACGGGCGAGACGACGCGGCAAGGCGAATCGCTCGTCGCGTCACGAACTCGCGCACTCGAACTGGCACGTGGCGAACTTGCCACGCAACGCGAGATGCTTGGCGTCGATCGTCAGCGCGGCGGTGGTGCTAGCGGCGCATCGTGGAGTCGCGGCACGAGCACGCTTGGATGGACTGGCGCCGGGCTACTGGGCGTCGGCGTGGTTGCAACAGAGATGGCCGCGCATTACCAGCAGCTGACGACGGAAACAGAACTTGCCCTCGGGGGCACAATGCGCACGCTTCGGCAGCGTCAGGGGGACATGCGCCGCCTTCAGGAGGCTGCGCAGGTTGCCTCGCAAGCGACTGGCTTCTACAGCGAAGGCGAGGTCATGAAGGGCCTGAAGGCCGCCGCAGCGTCAGGCGGTCGCGCCCTTGCCGCGCAGATCGGTATGGACAAGTTCGCCGCCATCGCACCATCGCTCGCGACGTACATGGATGTCGTTGGTCGGCTCGGGAACGAGGCTCCTGAAGCGGCCGCGACGCAGGCCATTCAGTTCGCGCACCTCTTCGGTGCGTACAACGTGCCGGCCATCAAGCGGACGCTCAACACGGCGGCGCTGTTGCGCATCCTCGTTCCCGAAACGATGAAGCAGAACCTCACCGTGGCAGGTTATGCGGCGCCAACGGGATTGAAGCTTGCCGGCATGTCGGAAGAATCGATCCTCGCGCTTATCGCCGCCGCGGACCAGAAGGGCATCGGCCGAGGACGTGCCGGCGCGCGAATTAAGGACTTCATCGAAGCGTACTCTGTCGATCCCCCTCCGACGAGCGCAGCAGGCAAGGCGATTTCGTCAGCGCGGCAACGGCTCGGGATGAACCTCGCCGTCGACCCGCAGAACCGACTCGATGTCGACAAGGCGATGCGTGAGCTCGCTATCCGCGCGAAGACGATGGCGCCGCGGCAATTTGCGGATACGCTTACTCTTGCGTTCGGTAAACCCGCGTCTATTGTCGCGGAGATGTTCGGCGATCGTCAGGGGCGCGGGCTCTATGAGGCAAACTTCGCGGCGATATCGGCCGCCGTCAAGAACAACGACCTCGCGAAGATCCAAACGGCGCTGAAATCAACGCCGCTCGGCATGCAGCAGAGCTCGATGGCTCAGTTGCAAAACAACATGATCGAGTTCGGCAAGTACGGCTTGCCAGTGATGCAGCAGTTCTTCAAAGAAGCGCTGCGAGACCTCAAGGCCGTCAGTGCTTGGATGGAAGCACACCGCTCGCGTACCGCATCGATCTTGCATTGGGTCGTGGGCATCGGCGGCGCGCTGCTTGCGCTAGGCGTTCTCGGATCAGTCGCGCGCAATGTGATGTCGATCGTGACGGCGTTACGGTGGTTCACCGCACTCGGGGCGGTCACGGGAGCAGTCTCAAGCCTTCGTCTTGCATGGGCGAGTCTTGGCGCTATGGTAGCCGGTGCCGAGGTCGCAGGCATCCCGACAGCACTCAAGGGTATTGGCCTGGGCGTCGATGGTCTTGCGGCGGTTCTCGCCGCACCGGCAGCCGTTGCGATCGGCGTCGGCCTTGCGGCGCTTGGCGGCGCTATCGCCGCCTTCGCACTGACGACCAAGGGCGCAAACGTCGACGAAACGCAGCCGTATTTTGGTCGCGGCTCAAACTTCTGGCTCGAGTATGCCAAGAAGCATGGAACACGGGCGGTGCCGACCGACATTCTCAAGGAACTCCAGCACGATCATCTTCTTGGGGTCGCCGGCCGGGGAGCCGCACATCACGCCGTCAGCGCCGGCGCGCACTCGGTCGTGAATCACTTCCACATGTCGATCGATGCGCGCGGCGCAACGGCACGAGACGGAAAACGCATCGGCGAGGCGGTGGAGTCCGGCGTGCGCCGCGCGCTCGCGTTCAGTCAGCACCACATTCGCACATCCGCCGCAGCCGTCAACCTTCCGCCTCACATGCTCTTAGGCATCGGCGGCGGGACGGGCGCTGTGACGT
>JACRTY010000033.1 GCA_014305025.1 Candidatus Nyctobacter psychrophilus
GCGCCGCACCGTAGTCGGCGGAAGCCGGCCATCAATCGCGCGGGCCAACGCGGCCAAGTCTCCGGCAGCGATGGTGCGTACGAACCACGCTTCTATCGGTACGGAAGGACGCTCGCTTGGTGCCATCGCCAGAACCTGCTCGGCAAAAGCGGCGAGCGCCGGCCGGCTCAGGTCGCCATGGGCAAAGGCGTTTTGGATGTCGTGGAGATTGGCAGCCCCAAAGAAGCGTAGCGCTGCTGCGCCCAACTGCGAAGGCTCACCGCGGTCGGCAGCGCCCATGGCCCAGGCGATGGCTTCGCGCGCGATGCCGAGCGCGCTGCCTCGGTCGCCGAAGAAATAGCCCCATCCCCCGGCGCGAACGTACGGCGCGCCACGCTCGGCGATCCCCACGGCGACGCTGCCGGTGCCGGCCAGAACGACGATCCCCGCTTCACCCGCAAGCGCTCCCGCGTGAGCGACGACTGCATCGTGGACGACCACCGCCGTATCGGCGGACGGTGCAAATTCGTGGGCGTTGCGCGGGTCGCCGTCGTAGCCGGTCAGCCCAATAACGGCGGCCGCCAGAGGCACGTCCGCGGTTAGCCCCGCGGCCTCTTTGGCAGCGCCGAGGGCGCGCGCGATTGCGGCACGCTGACGGCCGGAGTCGCGCGGTTCGCCGACGAGATCCGCCGCAGGTCCCGTGCCGCGGCCGAGGATGCGGCCGCCAGCATCGCCGATCGCGGCGCGGGTCGAGCTTTGGCCGCCGTCCACGCCGGCAACGAGCACAGTCACAAGTGTGGGGCGGCACTCGGCGCTCGAGCGCCGGCTCGCAACAGCACGAGCAACCGCTCCTCGCCGAGTCCGCTCACGGCCGCTGCATGGTGCCGCGTTTCATGTTCGCCGGCCGCAGGATGCGCGCGGTGGTACCGTTCGTGCGCAATCGCGCAGGTCACGAATTGCGCCGCTTCAGCGGCAGTGCACGCAGCGCGAATTCGTTCGACGGCGCGCGCATTCACGCGGATCACGTCGCCCTGGGGATCGTACTCGGCTAGCAGCGCCGCGGTTCCCCACGTTCCGAGGTCCGTGATCTCGATGCGCGGTTCACTCATGCTTGGGCGGCGACCGCGGAACGGCGCAGGTCGACGCCGTCGTGTTCCAATGCCGTCCGCAGTGCCGGAACGTCGATGTCGCGCGGCTGCACGTTTGCGCCGGCGCACTGCGCAGCCGCGGTACCGGCGCCCTGCCCCAGCGTCATGACGGTCGGCGTCAACCGCGTCGAGGCGAGCGCTTCATGCGTCGTCGAGATGCAGCGCCCGGCGACGAGCAACCCGTCGACGCGGGCGGGGACCAGGCAGCGGTACGGGATTTCATAACTTGAGCCCGCGGGCAAGCGAACGGTCGTCGTGCCGGCGCCGGCGGGATTATGGATGTCGATCGGATACGCGCTGCGGGCGACCGCATCGTCGAAGGTACGCGCGTGCAGCACGTCGTCGGCCGTCAACGTGTAGACGCCGACGATGCGCCGCGACTCGCGAATGCCGATTTGCGTGCCGGTCGCCGCAATGCGCGCCTTGGCGAAACCGGGCACGTCACTGCGGAAAAATCGCAGCAGCGCCATCGTCTGCGCGCGGGCTTCGATCTCGGCGCGCGTCAGGTCATCGGGATCGAGTGGATCGATGCCCGTCACGCGCGTCATGTTGACGGTGACTTCGTCCGGATACGGTGAGATGAAAAACGACACGAGTTCGCGCGGAACCTCGATGTCGCCGCGTTCACGCGCTCGATTCCACAAGGTATACAGTCCCGCCACCGCCGTCAGCGATGCGGCGTTACGCTCGGTGGGCGGCAAGCTCGTCCGCATCTCGCCCGCGTTGTCGCGCAGGTACCGTGCGGTCTCGGCCAGGTCGACGTGCGACAGGCGAAACATCAAACTCGCCGGCTGCACCCGTCCCCGCGCATCGCCGTGCTGCACCTCGACACCCGCCGCCGCCGCAACGTACGCATCGGCCGACGCGTCGATTGTCACGGTCGCCCGATACTCACGCACGCCGCCGACGGTCGCCACTCGCGCGCCACACACGGCGTGCGCCCGCTCATCGTTGACGGCGTCGAGAAAATATGCGTGCAGCAGCAAATGGACCCCGCTCTCGCGCATCATCTCGAACAGCAGCGCTTTGTGAACTTCGGGATCGAACGGCGTGATCGTCGCCACGTAATCGGACGCGTCGGCGATGTGACCGGGCGACGCCCCGAGGGCCACGAGCCGCTCGACGATTTCCTGCGCGATCCCCCCGACGATGCGCTCGGTGCCGGAATGAAACGTCATCCATGGTCCGACCATGGCGGCCGTGGCGGTTCCGCCCAGAAATCCGTAGCGCTCGACGAGCAACGTGCGCGCGCCGTGACGTGCCGCCGCCAACGCCGCGGCGCAGCCCGCATTCCCGCCACCGATGACCAGCACATCGTAGCGCTCCACGCGCCGCTTTTCGAACGCCGCTCGTGCGAGGCCCGCCCAAGGCCGGCGTCACGTTCGTCGAAGACAGCCGGATGCGATTTGCGCTCACCTTCGCCCTGGCCCTGGCCGCAGCGGTGGCCAGCTCCGGCCCGGCGGGCGCCGCAAGCGATGCGGAGGCTCCCGTAACGCGCGTTGCGCAGCGCCTGGAGGGCACGTGGGAGTGCCGCGGACCGGTGGCGGGGAGCACGAGCCGGGAAGTGTATGCTCGAGGGGGCCCGAGCACGATCGTGCTGCACAACGCCGTCCACACGGCGCGGGGGCGTGAAGGCGTCGTCCACGAGACCTTCGGTTACGATGCGGCGAGGGCACGGTGGAATCTGTCGGCGCCGATGAACCCCTTCTTCGACGTGCTGCAACTCGATGCGCGCGACTGGCGCGCCCAGCAGTGGGTGTTCACGGGCACGCAAACCGTGCAGAACGTCGCCCGTCCGACCCGCATCATCTACACCTCGCGCGGCTCGGACGCGTATCGGCGCGAACATCAATCCCGCAGCGGCGGCGTCTGGCAGGCGGACGGCGCCTTCGAGTGCCGGCGTGAACGCTCTGCGGCCGCGCAGTTCGTGCCGGCCATCGCCGTCCTTCGCCGCACCGCCGCTCCGCTGCATCACCCCGCGACCGGCGTGCGGACGGCGGTACCGGCACCCCACCGGTTACCGACTCCACGGGCCTCGCACCACGTGGCGCTGAGAATACCTGTGCCGCAGACCGCGGCGATGTCGAGTGACCGAGTCTATTCGCTCATCGGCGCTTGGTCGTGCCGAACCTTCGGCGGACTCTCCGCGACGCACACCTTCACGCGACCCAGCACCGACACGCTGCTCTTGCTCAATGTCCTTCGTATCGGCGACCGCGATTACCACATCCATGAAACGTTTCGCTTCGATCCCGCACGGCAAATCTGGTCCAACGTCACGGAGGGCGGCGCGTATGTCGGCACGGCTCCGCGGTGGCTGGGACGAATATGGGTTTTCGATGGCAGCATCGCCGAACGCAGTGGGCGCGTTCCGGTGAAGATGAGCTACGCGGAACTTGACAACCGTGCTTTTCTGCGACGCTTCGAGCGCCGCCAAAACGGCGTCTGGACGACGTACGCCGCCGAGA
>JACRTY010000018.1 GCA_014305025.1 Candidatus Nyctobacter psychrophilus
CTGGTAGCAAATCTGACGAGTCAATGCGAGCGGCAAGGATAGTTGTCGCCGGGCATTGCGCTCAGCGACGAGACGGCGAAGCACCTTCACGACAACCCGCTTAAACCCGAAGTCCACTGCGGGGCAAGGCTCTTCACGGCTCTAAACAATCGACTATGCTTAAGAGGCGGACCGTTGCTTCCGTAGGCGAGCAGCTCGCGCATGAAGTACATAGCCCAGCTCTGGTGGCGCCGTCGGGATGACGCGCTCCTCACGAGCTACGGCGGCTCGCCGGCGCTTGGGCGACTTGGTCCGAATGGCAAATTTTCTTCGCGGTAGATCGCAGCACGCGCTTATGGTTCACCTTCCAGCCTTCGCGTCGGAGCAGCACGGCGATCCGCTTCATAACTGTAGCGCACGCGCCGCGACGCAATCTCCTAGAGTAAGGCGATGAACAACACCGGCGTCAGCAAGTACCTCGAAGTCGTCGCGGAGTTCGACGCGGCATGGCCCTCGGGAGTGGCCGTCTCCCGTTCCGGCCGCATCTTCGTCAGCTTTCCGCGGGTCGAACGACCGCCGGCGCCCGCAACGCTGGCCGAGATTCGCGACGGACGCGCCGTCCCGTTTCCCGACGACATCGTCAACGATCCCGGTTCAGGCAATCCGAAACAACGCTTCACGTCGATTCACGGCATTGCGCTCGCGCCCGGGAATCGGCTTTTTGCGCTCGACACCGGAGCGCAGACGGTGGGGCCTCGACCACGATGCAATCGTTCGGCGCTTTAGTTTCGGCGCGGGCGTCGTTACGAAGACGAGCTACCTCAACGACGTCGTGATCGAATACGGCGCGGCCCGAGCGGCACGGCATATATCACCGACTCGGGGTCCCAGGGACCGAGCGGCATCGTCGTCGTCGACCTCGATACCGGCCGTTCATGGCGCCGTTTGGGCGGCCATCACTCGGTACGCGGACGCGGCTCGGCCGACGGCTTCAGCATCGCGGCCGAAGGGGAAGCGCTCTGCGGCGCACCGGCCGGGGCCGACGGGGTCGCGCTTTCGCCCGACGGCAAAACATTGTGGTGGACGCCGCTAGCATCGTACGACCTGTTCCATGCGCCGACCGATCTGCTCGCGGACACGACGGTTCCCGACGACCAGGTGGCGCGCGCGGTCGAAGCGGCCCCCGGAGGCCGCGACTTCGCGTGCGACGGGCTCGATACCGATCGTGAAGGGCGCATCTGCTTCACCGACGTGACGAACAACGCCATTGTGCGGCTCATCCCCGCCAAGATGCGCTACGAGACGATCATCCGTGACGACCGGCTGGTTTGGCCCGATGCGGTCGCCCTGGGGCCGGACCGCATCCTGTACGTGACGTCGAGCCAACTCAACCGTGCGCCGCAATTCCAAGGTGGCGCCGACCTCCGGGAACGCCCGTACCGGTTGTTTCGCGCCGCCAGCGATGCTGATCCGGCGGCGAATTGATTTAGCGGGGTTGGGACGAGGCGGCCGGCCCAGGAGACGGGCCGCTCGGCTGCACCGACGACTGAACCGGTTGCGGGGTCGCGGGCCCGGCAGTCGCGGCCCCTGGAGTCGCCATGTGGGCTGGCTGCCGCGAGCGCATCATCGAGCTCCGTACCATCGATCTCGGCACTGAATCCTTGACCACCTGACCGAGGACCGTGTGGAACGATGCAACTTCACGGGCGGGATACTTGCGATAGAGATCCATCATCAGCTCGTGATGGTAGGGATGGGAGATTAGGCGCTCGATCATGTAGCCGACGTCGTAGCGCCCGGCGCGGTGTCCTGAGGGCACGATGCCGGCAGCAACGAGACTGCTGTCGAGTTGCTCGGGTACGATCGGATCGTCAGCCGCCGGAAGGGCGACCTTGTCACGCTTGACCATGCGCAGGACGTCGGCGACCGTAAAATTCATCAGCGTGAAAAAGTTGGTGACCGGGAGAGGCCCGTACATGTCTTGAAGGCGGCGCGCTTCGGCGGGCATGCGCGAGCCGTACATTTTGGCGAACAGCAGTTTTGTATCAAAGCCGTTCTTATCCGAACCGGCGGTGACCATATCGACGGTCAGCTTCAGGTCCGGGGTTCCCGTGTACGGAATCGCGGCGGCCGGACGGGCGGCGCCCCCGAGAATGGTACACGCGAAGAAGATGGCCACCGCCGACGCGGCGTGCCGGTGGAACGTCTGCATCTAGGTTCCTTCCATCGGAAACGACAGAACGACGTCTGGTCGTTATAGTGCATCAGGCTTTGGCGGCGATGCCCTCACTTGCCTGCGCGCCTTTGGGGCCGAGCGGTCTGCGGTCGGCGCACTGCCTGGGCCGCCGTGTCCGATCGTGAGGTGGAAGTGGGACCTTGGCCCGCCAAAGTCACGGGCATGCCGTCGCTGAGCACTTCGGGCGTTACGGTCGTCATCGCAACGTACAATCGCGCCGCCAGCCTGCAACGGACGCTGGAGCGCCTCGCGGCGCTGCCCGAACGGCCGCCCGTCATCGTTGTCGACAACGGGTCGAGGGATGCAACGGCCGAGGTCCTGGCCGGCGCTCCCGCGACCGTAAGCTCGCTGACGATGTCGACCAACATCGGCGCCGCCGCGCGAACGCACGGCGTTGAGGCGGCCCGGTCACCGTACGTCGCGTTCTGCGACGACGATTGTTGGTGGGCCGAGGGGTCGCTGCCGCGCGCTGCCGCTCTGTTGGATGGGCACGGCGACGTGGCGCTGCTCAATGCGCGGGTGCTGGTCAACGATGAAGCGCGTTTGGACCCGGCCTGCCGCTTGATGTCGCTCAGCGACCTTCCCAAGACGACGGCGTGTCCGGGACGCACGATCGCCGCCTATATGGCGGGCGCCTGCATCATGCGGCGCGACGCGTTTCTCGGCGTCGGCGGCTATCACCGGCGTTATCACCTGGGGGCGGAGGAGTCGCTGGTGGCGCTGGACCTGCTCGCCGCGGGACACGCCATGATCTACTGTCCCGACCTGGTGTTGCACCATTATCCCAGCGCAGCAGAGCGCAATCCCGACCAGCGGCGGCGCTTGGTGCTGCGCAATCGTCTGTGGACCACCTGGCTGCGGCACCGTACGGCCTGCGCGATTGCAGCAACGGCGGCAACCGCTCGTGCCGGCGTGTGCGATCCCGTCGCCCGCGCCGCGCTGCTTGAGGCACTGTGCGGGTTGCCGTGGGTGCTACGCGAACGCCGGCCGGTTCCGCGCAGCGTGGAACGGCTCGTCGACCGGCTCGCACTACTCCCGGCGTGATTCGCGCCTATCCTAGCGAACCGACGGTCGAGAGCGGACCGCTGCAGCTACACATTTCGACCAACGCCGAACGCTTTGGGATACGGCTGTACCGGCAGGCAGCGACGTTCGCTCCGGTGTCGCTACCGGGCAAATGGTTCGCGGGTGTTGACGCTCCGGTACGCGACTGCGGCGAGCCGTGGAGTTGGCCACGCTATACGGTCGAATTGCCGCACATACTCTCCGACGGCGCGTATGTCGTGCAATGCATCACATCCGACGACGAGCCGTTCCTTCAAACCCCCGATGCGCGAGCGGGCACGGCGCTCTTCGTGCTGCGGCGCGAGCGGCGTCGCGCGGTGCTCCTCAACCTGCCCCTGTTCACGTATCACGCATACAACATCGCCCAAACCGACAGTTTGCGCAGCGGCGAGGAAGGTGCGTGTCTCTACAGCGGCTACCGAAGCGTCAGCCTGCACCGGCCCGGCGGGGGAACCGGCGGTCACACCTGGGACGCGCGCAATGTGGATGCGTACGACGCCGCTTCACCGCGCCAAACCTTCGCCCATTGGGATGCTAAAGCGCTGTCGTGGCTGGCCGCCAACGACTACGTTTTCGATCTGTGCACCGACCTCGATCTTCATAACGGCCGCATCGACGGCAGTTGCCGGCTGCTGCTGGGCTTCGGTCACCAGGAATATTGGACCGCGAACATGCGAACCACGGTCGAACGCCACCTCGCCCGCGGCGGAAACGTCGCCTTCTTCTCCGGCAACACGGCCTGGTTTCGCATCCGCTACGATGCCGCGCGCACGGCGATCACCCGCGACGGACGATGGTGCGACGATAATCCCGAAGAGGGCTTCACGGGCGCGAGCTATCGCTTCGGCGGCGGCTGGTGGCGCGGCGCGCGTCCGGCGACGGGATATACCGTGCGCACCGCCGCGCACTGGACTTTCGCGGGGACGGGGTTGCGTCAGGGCGACGCGTTCGGTGCAGCACAACGGCTCATCGGCTACGAGTGCGACGGTTGCAACCCCGCACGGCCGCCTGTCGTGCTGGCAACGGCTTCGCTTGACGCGTGGAGGACGCAACTGCACGGCGGCGAGGGACTCGACGGCGACGGGGAAGTCGGCGGCGGTGCGGCGATGGTGCTGCTGCAGCGCGGCAACGGCGTCGTCTTCAACGCGGCGAGCGTCGACTGGCCGCGCGTGCTCGCCAATGGAGAACCGTCGGTCGAGCGCATTACGCGCAACGTCATCGATCGGTTAAGCGCCGAATCATCAGATCCTTCAGCCGGCGCCGGCGATCCATCATGACGCTTCCCGTTTGGCCGACAGGGCTTCCCAGCGAGCGAACGCGGCGTCGACGGCCGCGCTTGCGGCTGCGAGGTCGGATTGGAGCGCGGCGACGCGCTGAGGATCTGCGTAGATTCCCGGGTCGGCGAATTCGCGTTCGAGCCGCGCGCGTTCCTCATCGAGTTGCGCGACTTCACGTTCGCAAGCCGCAAGCGCGCGGGCGTCGCGGGCGGCTTCGAGCCGTTGATCGCGCTCGCGCCCGGCTGCTCTCGGCGCGGGGGGTGCGGCGGCAGGCTTCGCCGGCACTGCGGACGAGCCCGCGGTGAGTTCGCGTTCGAAGGCTTCATAGGTACGCTCGATCACGGTGGCGCGGCCGTCCTGCAGCCACAGCACGCGTTCGCCGAGCCGGCGCAGCAGGTAACGATCGTGCGAGATCACGATCATCGCGCCGCCGTAGTGGGCAAGCACCGCTTCGAGCGCTTCGCGGCTTGGGATGTCGAGGTCGTTGGTCGGCTCATCGAGGAACAGCAGATCGGCCGCGCGCGCCATCAGGCACGCGAGCATGATGCGGCGCCGTTCGCCGCCGGAAAACTCGTTCAGGGGTTTATCTCCGGCGTCGCCGCCGAGGCCGAGGCGCCCGAGGAGCCCGCGCGCTTGTTCGCCGGTCAGCGGCGCCGCGGCTTCCACCGCCTCGACGGCCGTGCCGCTGCGCGGCAATTCGTCAACGGAGTCTTGCGCGAAGTAGGCGGCGCGCACACCGTCCATGAGCCTGACGTCGCCGTGGTCGGGCGGCCGGCGCGAGGCTAGCACGTCCAGTAACGTCGATTTCCCCGCGCCGTTGGGACCGGCGACGACGAGGCGTTCGCCGCGTCGCACGTCAAGCGAAAGATCGGTGAACAGCGGCGCGGCATAGGCCGCCGAAATCCGACGAGCCCGTAAGGCGAGGCCGCCCGTGGCGCGCCGCGCGGCTTCCAGCGTAACGGAAATCGACGCTTGTGACGTGCGCGGGGGCGCGACGCGCTCGAGTTTACCGAGCTGCTTCTCGCGGCTGCGGACTTGCGCGTAGTTGTGCGAACCGTGCGTGCGCAACTCGGCAACGACCGCTTTGCGGCGCTCTTCTTCAGCGCGGAAGCGCTCGTACTCGGCGACGGCCTGCGCCCGACGCTCCGCCCTCGCTTCGAGAAAAGCGGCGTAGGCGCGGCCACGCGGCACGTCATACCGTTCAAGCGTTCCGCCGTCGAGATCCCAAATTTGGTCGGCGACACGGTCCAAGAACGAGCGGTCGTGCGAGACGACGAGCGTCGCCTCGCGCTGTTCCACCAGAATGTCTTCGAGCCGGCGGACGGCCTCGAGATCGAGATGATTGGTCGGCTCATCGAGGATCAAGACGTCGGGCTCTTCGAGCAGTAAGCGCGCGAGCGAGGCGCGGGTGCGCTGGCCGCCCGAGAAGACCGACAGCGGCCGCTCGAGGTCGCTGCCGTCGAAACCGAACCGCACGAGTATTCCGCGCAATCGGCTTTCGGAGTCGAATCCACCGTGCCGCTCGAACGTATCGCGCAGTTCGGCGTAGCGCGCGAGCGCTCTCGCTTCACGCGGTGCATCACCGCTGTCTGCCGCCGCCGATATCTGCACTTCACTCGCGCGCAGCTGCCCGTGCAAGGCACGTTCGCGTACGAATGCGCGCTCGAGTAGACTGCGTAAACTCGACCCGTCGTCCGCATTCGCGCTTTGGCTGACGTAGCCGACGCGTACGCCGGCCGGGCGCACGACGGTTCCGCCGTCGGGCTCCTCGGCACCGACGAGGATGCGCACGAGCGACGATTTCCCCGCACCGTTGGGACCGACGAGGCCTACCGTCGTTCCGCCGCGCAGCGTGCCCGAAACGCCGGCGAAGATGGTGCGCGCCCCGTACGCGCGCGTCAGGTTCTCAAAGCGCAGCGGATCCACGTCCGGCGACGTTCGCGCCGCCGTCGGCGGCTTCCGCGCGCTCGTTCTCGCGAGCGAAGCTGACGGGCTTCGGAGCACGGCGGGCGAAAATCCTACGGTATGTTCGCCCTACTCCTCGCATCCGCGCTCGCGTCCCCCGCCATGCCACGGCCTCTGCCGACTCCCGCGTTGACGCCCCCGCGAATTCTCGGCCTGATCCGTGCCAAGTTCCGTTCGCACCGGCCGCCGCCGCCGTACGAGACCTACGTCCTGACGCGCAAAGAAAATACGTCGCAAGGCTTTCCGAACTACGCGGACAGTTATACGTACAAGTATTGGTGCCGGACGAGCGACAAAGCCGCGCTCAAGCGACAAGTGTATCGCAGCATCAACCGCGGCACGCTCGAGTTCGAACGCCCTGCATTCAACGAAGCTGAGGACCCGGGACCGCCGACGGCCGATCTCTTCGAACCAGCGCCGCTGCGCTCGCGACCCGTGACGTTCGTTCCGACTCCCGAGCCGACCGGCACCGCACCGCCGCTGATCGGCGTCGTGCGGACCGTCGGTGAATTCGACTACCGGGTCGTTTCGCTGGACACGCAGGGCGGCACGCTTCACCTGCACCTCGAGCCGACGCGCGATCCCGATCGTAATCGCCTGCGCGACCTCTACGTCGACAAGAAAACCTACGAACTGCAGAAGGTCGTCGCGACGGACAAGCTTTTCATCTTGGGCTCGAGCGACGTCTACGGGACGACATTCACGATTTCGCTCGCGATGCTCGACGGCCGGCCGGTCGTCACCGACATTCACGGCGTCGTGGGCGACGGGTACACCGGCGACGGTGCGACCGTCGACTACACGTTCCGCGACATCGCGTTCCCGGCCACGCTGCCGGCGTGGTACTTCGATGCGCACGATTACGCGGAACACGTGGCCGATGCGCCTATTTAGAAGGGTGCCGCGATGGGTACGCGTTGCGCATCACTTCTTTGTTGCGAGGACGACGACATGACCGATGAGGAACTGCGCGACTATGCCGGAAAGCCGGTCCGCGTCACGCTGGCCGACGGGCGCGTGCTGGCGGGGACGTTCCACGCAGACGACGACTCGGGGCACGGCCACCTGCACTACACGGTGGTGAGCGACGCGGTGCGCGAAGGCGGCGATAAAGTGCGCGAAGTTTTGCACGGCGCCGACGTGATCGTGGACGTCCAAGATGCTTCTGCGGATCCGGCCGCGGTGGAATAACCCCGGCTCGAATAGCGTCGGCGGCCGATCACGCCGACTGCGGTTATGAGCGGCGGGCTTCCCCCGCGCGATAACGGTAGACGATCCGGCCTTTGGTCAGATCATAGGGCGATATCTCAAGATCGACCCGGTCACCCGGTAAGATCTTGATCCGATGCCGCCGCAGCCGGCCCGCGATGTGGGCCAGGATCGTTTGACCCGTCTCCAGTTCGACCGCGAAGGTCGTGCTCGGGAAGACCTGCTTGATCGTGCCGAACAGCTCCAGCGGCGTCTCTTTGGTTTGCTCCTCGGCTTGTCGCCGAGGGCGAGGTTCGGTAAAGGTGCGGCGGCGCGCTATGGCTGCACCGGCTTCAAAGATGTCATACGAGCCTAGTATAGCGCCTCGAACCTTTCGCTGGGAAGCCCTGAGCCCGGTTCCCCAGCGCAGCGCGGGGAAGCGTCGGGTCGTTTCGGCTCGAAGCGCAGGGGGAAACCGGTGTGTTATGACGACGCAAACGACGACGCGCTGTGAGAATCTGGCGTGCCTGTGTGATGTCTCCGCGACGCAGGAAACGTGCTCAGACTATTGCGCGTCGCTCGATGGCCGCGACCCGCAAAACGTCCGCTGTGAGTGCGGTCATCCCAAATGCACCGAACAAGTCGAACGTCAACTCCACGGCGAGGGCGGTCGAGAGAGCGTCTGATTCGGCGGAGTCGATCCCGTTAACGCTTCAGCAGCTGGGGAAAGCGCCCACGGAGCGCGACGACTTTGGGGTCGTCGATCGTGACGATGTAGGGATCGACCGGATTACGATCGGCGAAGTGCTGATGATAATCTTCGGCAGGGTAAAACGCCGCAAGCGCATCGACTTGGGTAACGATCGGCGCGCCATACGCCTTGCTCTTTGAGAGCCGCGCGATCTCGGCGCGGGCGTCGCGCCGTTGCGCTTGATTCGCGTAGAAGATGACGGAGCGGTATTGCGTGCCGGCATCGGGGCCTTGCCGATTGAGTTCGGTCGGATCGTGGGCGACGCGGAAGTACACGTCGAGCAACGTTCGATAGGAAATCAGGCGTGGATCGAAGGTGATGCGCACGGATTCGGCATGTCCGGTCGTTCCGGTGCTGACGCTTTCATAATGGGCCGTGGCGCGGCTGCCGCCCGAGTATCCCGCTTCAACGTTCGTTACGCCGCGAAGCTTTTCGAAGACGTCCTCCATCCCCCAAAAACAGCCCCCCGCCAACACGGCCACGGCGCGGCTCGGGGGCGAGGCGGTCTTCGCCGGCGCGGCCGCAAGCGATCCTCCGACTAACGCGGCCATCACGGTCGACAAAACGGCGTAACGAAGAAGGCGGCGCAGAGTTAGCAGCATGCACCTTCAACGACGCGGCCGCTGAAAAGGTGGCAGCCTCCCTTCACTCTCGGCGCTGTGCCATCGTTGTGCCCGCCCGCACGGGGCCGCGGGCGGACGCGCGAACCCAAACGATCCCTTTACGTCCGGAGTACCGAACATGACGCCCAAAGCGTTTGCCGCCGCGCCCTGGCCGTGGCGCTGCTCGCTCGCATTCGCCCGCGGCAACATCGACGCTTTTCTCGACGACTTCACCGACAACGCGGTCGTCATGGACGATGCCGAGCCGTTTTTCATCCCAAGCCCATGGTGGCCTCGACCGCTGCGGGGACGCTACGGCGAAAGCGCGCACGCGCTTCGCACACTGCGTGCCGGCCTGCGCGCCAACGCCGGTAAGCCGGCGTCACCCTTCGTCGCAATGCAGCTCTTGCGCTTGGAATTCGAAGACACCAAGTGCACGGGAGACGCGAAACGACGCGCTGCAATCGTGCGCGAGGTTACCGGTCTCACGGGCCGCGCACCGGAGACGGCGGCCGCCGTTGCGCTCAGTGGAGCAACGTGCGCGTACCTGCGTGGACGCGATGAGGAAGCGAAACGACTTTGCGACCGCAGTTTTGCGGATCGCGCCGGTCGATGCCATGCTATGCGGAGCCCGCGCATGCGCTCATCGGCATGGCCGCGCTGCATCTGCACCGAGCTTGGACGCGGCCGGAGGGCGACTTCGGCTATCACGCGGCGATGCTGGAAGCGGTAAACGCACGGCACCTACTCGCAGCGCAACGCTACGGTGCAGCGGCGTTCGCGGCTCGTTCCGCATTCGAGGCTGCGTGCCGCCACGAGGCTCGCGCCATCGAAGCATATGCGCTTGCGACGCTGCCGTTTGCGCAGGAACTCGCGGGCGACGTGACGCCGGCGCACACCATGCGCCTGCGTGCATTCGAGGCTTTCGCGACGTCCCGCGATGCGGTCATTGCGCGACATCTTCCTGTGGCCTAGGCTGGCGCAGCACGATCTGGGTGCGGTGCGGATCGATCTCCCCTTCGCCGAACTGCTGTGGTCGTTCAAGGAGCGCGTGTTCCCGGAGTATCGTAAGCCGGTCCATCAACGCGTGCGGCATCTTCAGATCGCAAACGTACAGCGACGCTGTTTGCTGGCGTGCCGGGGAAACCGGGAAAGCGTGCAGCGCAATGAGGTGCGGCTGCACGCCGATGCGCTTGCCTTATTGACCGCGATGCGCGGCGCCGGCATCGACCCCGATGCCGCACTGGGGCTCGCGCGCAGCACCCCGCGCTCGCACTGGTTTCCGTCATCCGCTTTCTTGCCGATGCCGGAACGCCGTACCGGCGCGCTTTCATGCTGCTCGCGGAGAACTTCTACACGTTGATCGAGCGGCATTACCGCACCGATGTCATCGCATGTTCGCTATGCGGCGATGGCGCTCAGTCCCGCGCCGCGTCGCGCGCCGCGCAAACAGAAGGCATCATTATCGCATAACGGACCGTCTGGAGGCGCCATAGCGTAACACAGACGGCCGTTCGTTGCGCTCTCGCACCGCATCGGTGCGAGACTTTTTCTACCGGTCGCCGCGATCGCCGCGGTCGTCGCCGTCACCGCCGTGGCGATGATGCCCGTAGGCGTGGCCTCTGCCATGATGACCGTGACGGTCCCAGTTGCCTCGTCCGCGATCGTCATCGTCGTCGCCCCGTGAGTACGAGCCGCGTGGATAATAGGCAATCGGCGTTCCGCCGCACGACGGGTAATTCCCGACGTAGCCGCAGCGCTGGCCGTTGCGGTTGCCCGTGTACAGGACGTTTCCGTTGGGATACACGATGCGCCCGTCGGCGTAGACGGTTCCGCCGTCGCGCGTGTAGCCGACGACGGTATTGTGCTGCATGTTCTTATGGTGCACGTTGTTGTAGATGATGATGCCGGCTGCAATGGCGGCGGCGCCGAGAATGATGTTACGCGTGCTGGCCGCACCGTCGGCTGCGGCTGGGCGCGGCGTTATGGCCGCAAAGATCGCCGCCAACATAAAAAACAAAGGGACGAACCGCACCCATGGTCGGTCGCGGAAAGTGGTTGCAATCATAGTAACCTCCGCCGGAGAAACGGTTTACGAAATGCACCGGTTCCCGAAAGGCGAAGCCCACACGATGTCTCAACGATTGGCACTTCTCATGGTATTCGGAATGCTGGCCGCAGCCGCGGCCGTCGTATTCCTCGCCATCTCACTTGATCCGCAACTGTATGCGCCGGGTGCAGGAACGTTGGAGCGGCATCTTCCGGAGCACGCGCGCGTGCATCGTGTCGAGCGCCGCCTACCTCTCGTCGCGCGGCGAGCGCTCGAACCGCGGAACTTCTTGCGCAAACTCTACAGCGTCATCGCCTTTGCGATCGTCGGTTTTTTCGCGGCTCCATTGATTCCCCGACCCGCGCGCTTACGCTGGGACACCGCGCTCATTGCGGGCTTTAGCCTGGTCATCGAGATCGCGCAGAAGCTTACCGGCGCCGACGAGACCTATGCGTCCAACCTGTTCGATATTGCCTGCGGCGCACTGGGCGGCGTCATCGGCGCGCTGATCTGGAACGCGCTGCGGCGGCCAACTGCGCTCGATGCGGCGGAGCGTTGAAATCCTGCAACGGCCCAAGCGGAACGATCCCGCTCGGGTTGATCCGACCGTGCGTCAGCGGCCGGCACCCTCGTAGAGCGGAGCGGGTCCGCTACGAAGGCGCCGGCGTCGCTGCGGCTGCGGGAGCGGTTACTGTCCGGCTTGACGCAGCGGGACGGGAATGGTGCTCGTCGTCTGAATCTGCACGTGGGCGCCGGTTGCGACGTTGAAGTTGGCTTTGTTGTTGGAGGCGTACGCCAAACCCGCCGCTGCACCGCCGAGCAGGCCGACGACGCTGCCCGCGGAGCCGCCGAGGATTCGTCCGACGGTTTGACTGCCCACGGCGGCGCCGGCGGCCGAGCCGATCGCTTTCCGCGCGGTCGTGTTATCGTGCTTCGAGTCCATGCGCAGCACGGAGCCCGAGACGGGTTCGCTGCGGCCGTTCGCAAACGTGATCGAATCGAACGCGAGAACCAAACGGGCGGTTTTACCTTGGCCCGCCGCACGCACGTCGGCCACGTGGCCGTTGACCGTTGCGCCGGCGAACGCTTGATTGTCGTTGGGATACGGAGCGACGACCTGCATGGTGACGCGGTCGCCGTCTTTAGCGGATTTCGTGTTGATGTCCGAGGACGTCAACTGGGTGTTGATCGTCGACCCGACGGGCAACGTCGATTGCGCGTCGGCTGCCGTCGCGGCCGACAGGAAACCGACCGCCAGCGCCGCTGCGAGGATGGCACGGTCGAAGCGAGGGACGCGTGCGTTCATATGATGCTCCTTGATCCTTGGAATCGGGGTGGTTAATGCGGAAACGTTCGCAACGGTGTGGCCGTTCCCGCCCTCCCGAGTCGGTTGAAACGAAACGGCTATTGCTGCCCTTTAGTTGAGGCGGGGATCGTGAGGGGCCAGTCCATCCAAGGCGGCGCGCCCCACCGTGCTGTGCGCGCGGCCGTAGAGGTAGTAGAACACCAAGCCGAGCAGCAGCCACACGACGAACCCGAACCAGGCGATCGGAATGCCGTAGATCGTCGGATTGCCGTAGCGCAGAAAATACATCAGCCCGAGCGCCGTCACCGCCGCCGCCACCGGAACGAGGTAGTTGCCGAACGGGACGTTGAAGCCGCCGCTGATCTCGGGGTGCTGCTTGCGCAGGATCGGCACCGCGATGGAGACGAGAATGAAGGCGGCCAGCGTACCCATGTTGGTCAACGATCCCACGACGCCGATCGGGGTGAAGGCCGCGATGATCGCGATGAAGATGCCGAAGAAGATCGTCGAAAAAACGGGCGTGCGCAAGGTCGGGTGGATGGCCGCAAACGAGCGTGGAATGAGCCCGTCGCGCGACATGGCGTAGATGATACGGCTCTGGCCGAACATCAGCACCAGGAGCACCGTTGTGAGTCCAGCGATCGCGCCGAGCGAGATGATCAAAGCCACCCACGCCGGCAAGCCGACGTGCAGCGCGGCGAAGGCTACGGGCGACGCGACGTTGAGCAGGTTGAACGGTACCATGCCCGTCATCACGGCGACGACCGCGATATACAGGATAGTGCAGATCGCCAGGCTTCCGAGAATACCGATGGGCAAATCGCGCCGCGGGTTCTTGCATTCCTCGGCCGTCGTCGAAACGGCGTCGAAGCCGATGTACGCAAAGAAGATGAACGCCGCGCCGCCGAGCATGCCTTCCCACCCGAAGGGGAAGTAGCCGCCGAGGCCGGTCGCGGGGCCCGCGGGCAGGCTATAGTTGGCCGGATTGACGTGGCCGATTCCGACCGCGATGAAAAACAGGACGATCGTGATTTTCACGGCGACGATGACGGCATTGACAGCGCCGGATTCGCGCGTGCCCTTGACCAGCAGTGCGGTGATGATCAAGATGATCGCGGCTGCCGGAATGTTGACGATTCCCGGCGTTGGATCCCAGTGATTGTGCGTCCACGTATTGGCCAACGTAACGTGGAAAGCGGCGGTTAAAAAGTTTCCGAAGTACCCGGCCCAGCCGATGCTGACGGTCGCCGCTCCCAGCGCATATTCGAGGATGAGGTCCCAGCCGATGACCCACGCCATGAACTCGCCGAGGGTTGCATAGGCGTACGTATACGCGCTGCCGGAGATGGGGATTTTGCTCGACACTTCGGCATAGCACAGCGCCGCCAGCGCGCTCACGATGCCGGCCACGATGAACGAGATCGTCAAGGCCGGGCCAGCGCGGGTAGCGGCGGCGACGCCCGTCAGCACGAAGATGCCCGTGCCGATGATCGCGCCGATGCCCATTGCGGTCAGCGACCACGGGCCGAGCGTTCGTTTCAGCCCTTTCGTGTCGTCCGAACCTTCGGCCAAGATGCGAACGAGCGGCTTTACCCGTTGTGCTACCATCGGACAAACATTAACCCTTAGCGAGGCACTCCCTGGTCGCCGACTGGCTCGGCAACGAGTCGCCTTCTTCCATTTTAGGGCAAGACATCAACATGGATGCGAACGGGCCGCTTCCCGACATTGAGCGTCCGGTAGCGCTGCAATTCGGTTCGGCCTTCGAAGGCCGCGTCGTGGCCATCACCGGCGGCAGCAGCGGCATCGGCCGGGCAACGGCGCTCGCCTTCGCCCGAGAACGTGCGCGGATCGTCGTCGGCGACCTCAATGAAGTCGGCGGACGCGAAACGCTCGACGCCGTGGAGTCGCTGGGAGGGGAAGCGGAGTTCGTACGCTGCGACGTGACCGAACCGGCCGACGTCGACGCGCTCGTATCGCGCGCCGTCGAGCACTTCGGGGCACTGCACGTGATGGCCAACAATGCGGGCATCGGAACGTACGCGCCGCTGCTCGAGCACACGCCCGAACAATTCGACCGTGTCGTCAAGGTCAACCAATACGGCGTCTTTTACGGCATGGTGGCGGCCGGCCGCGCGATGCGCGAACTACAGATCGCGGGCACGATCGTCAACACCGCTTCCGTCTTCGCCTTTCTCGGCTCGGAAGGCATCATCGGGTACCACGCGAGCAAAGGTGCGGTGCGGCTCATGACGCAGGCCGCGGCGCTGGAACTCGCGCCCTACGGCATTCGCGTCGTTGCGGTCGCGCCCGGCATCGTCGACACGCCGATCATCGCCGGTTACAAGGCGCGAGGACTCGACGATTCCCTGGCGCGCGGCCAGATGCGCGGCAAGTTGCTCTCGCCCGACGCGATCGCGCAAACGATTGTCTGGCTCTGTTCGCCGGGGGGCGACGCCGTCAACGGCAGCACGGTGCTCTGCGACGACGGGTTCGCCTCGTTCAAGACTTGACGCGCTCTCGACACTAGGATGCGCTACGTCGAAACGGACCGTGGCTATCGCCTAGACGTCGGCCGCATCTCGATCAATCAAAGCACGTTCCTCTTGTTGGCGGCGATCATCGTGGGCCTCGGCGGAGGTTACGGGGCGGTCGCGTTCCGCTACATGATTGTAGCCGAGCAGCAACTGGCTTTCGGTTATCTCGCGCCGGCGCTGCACGTCTTGGGGAGAGCCCATGTCGTCGCGGTGTTGATGATCGGGGGCATCCTGACGGCGTTGATCGTGACCCGCTTCGCGCGCGAAGCGAAAGGCCACGGCGTGCCGGAAGTCATGGCGTCGGTCGCGCTGCAGGGCGGCATCATGCGTCCGCGCGTCATCGCCGTGAAGAGTCTCGCGTCGGCGACCTGCATCGGTTTCGGCGGCAGCTGCGGGCGTGAAGGCCCAATCGTCCAAATCGGATCAGCGATCGGTTCCGTGCTCGGGCAACTCGTGCGCGCGCCTACGCCGATCATTCGGACGCTCGTGGCCTGCGGCGCCGCAGCCGGCATTTCGGCCACGTTCAATGCACCGATCGGCGGCGTGTTCTTTGCAAGCGAGGTCATCCTCGGCGACTTCGCGCCGCGCTCGTTCGCGACGATCGTCGTCGCCAGCGTCGTCGCAGCGGTCATCGGGCGAGCGAACTTCGGAAATCATCCGTCCTTCACCGCATCGGCGTTCTATTTGGTGTCGTCCGCGGAACTGGGGCTGTATGCTGTTCTCGGCGTCATCGCCGCCGTGTGGGCCAGCGCGTTCGTGCGGCTGCTGTACTTCTGCGAAGACCGCTTCGATGCGGGGCGCGCAAACCCGGTGCTCAAAGCGGCACTCGGTTTCGGCGTGGTCGGCATCATCGGCATGTGGTTCCCCCAAGTCTTCGGCGTCGGTTACAACTACGTCGACGCGATGCTCGCTTCGCACGTGCCTGCCGGACAGTCGCTGCTGCTTGCCGCCCTCAAGCCGCTAGCGACCTCGTTGACCCTCGGCGCGGGCGGCAGCGGCGGCGTGTTCGCACCGTCGCTCTATACCGGCGCGATGCTCGGAAACGCGTTCGGCCGCGCGGTGCACGACCTGTTTCCCAGTTGGACCGCAACGTCGGCTGCGTATGGGCTGGTCGGCATGGCCGCGGTCTTCGCCGCAGCCGCGGAAGCACCGATCACCGCGATCATGATCGTCTTCGAGATGTCGAACGACTATACGATCATCTTACCGCTGATGATCTGCACCGTCATCGCGACGCTCATCGGCCAGCGACTGCTCGGCAATACGATCTACGAACTCAAACTCGTGCGGCGCGGCATCGATTGGGCCCGGGTCCGCCGGCCGCGTCCCTTCACGCGCGTACGCGTCCGAACCGTGCAGCGCACTCCCGAGTTCGTTGCGGCCGCAACGCAGCCGATCAGTGAAATCGCGCACAAGTTGGAGCACAGCCCCGAATTCGTCGTTCCCGTGGTCGAGAACGAACGATTCATCGGCATGGTGAGCGCCTCGCATCTGGCGGCGGCGCTGTTGACGCATCCCGGCATGCCGGCCGGCGACCTGGCCCAGCCGGCGGCCGCCATGCTGCGCCAGGACGATACACTCGAACAAGCCGCCGTCGCGATGGCCGATCCGCAAACGCCGCTCCTGCCGGTCGTCGACCCCGCCAGCGGCAAACTGCTCGGCATCCTCACCCGACGCGACGTCCTCAACGCCTATCGCAGCCGCACCGATATCTGATCGGCGTGATCGTCGTTGACCGCAGTTTCGACTGGCGCGGCGACACCTTTCGCGGGCGAAGTCCCAACCGAGCAGATCAAGGCTATCGAGGGGTCCAGCGGCGGCGGTTCGAAGGTATCGGAGGCGGCAAGTAACACCGCACTTGCCGGCATCGGACGAGTTGTCAACACCGCCCTTTAACTCAGATCCGCTGACCACTGGCAGGCGCGCATCAGAAGACTTCATCTCCCACTTTATAGCTGATCATGGGATGCGCGATAGCCGGGCGTCGTTATTTCTTTCTTTTGGAGTTCAGCTCGACTGCAGCGCGGATTATCTGCGTGAAGGCTGCTTCATTGATCTTGTCGCCTTCATGCAGATCGATTGCGCGCCTTGCGTTCCCATCGAGGCTGGCATTGAAGATACCCTCGGGGTCTTTGATGGAAGCACCCTCCGCGAACGTGAATTTGACATGAGTCTTGTAGGACTCGCCCGTGCAGACGATCCCGCCGTCAGACCACACCGGGACTCCCCTCCACTTCCATTCTTCCGTAATGTGCAGGTCTGCCTCTTTGATGAGCTTGCGGACGTGAGCCAGCGTCTCGCCGCGCCAGTCGCCTAGCTTTGCAATTCTCTCGGTGATGAGCGTAGAAGGTGATTTGGTTTGATTACTGTCGGGCTTCTTCATCTTCTAAACTATTAAACCATTTAGTGTGACCGACCGTGAACCAGAACCACGGTGATGCCGCGCTTCACTAGATGGACGAAGACGTGGCGTCTGCCGGTTATGCGATCGAACGTTCATCCGTCGTTCAGAGCACGCGACGACCGTAGCGCCTTTGCGGCACGGCGGTATCATACGGCCGATGGTTCCCCGGGTCAACCTTCCCTGTCGCGCCACTTAAAATCTTACCATGGACGGTATCGTCGCGCCAAAAATGA
>JACRTY010000054.1 GCA_014305025.1 Candidatus Nyctobacter psychrophilus
CCTTGAAACTGGCCCACGCCGACGTCGTCTTTGCGCCGGCCGTAGCGGGAGGGCGCCTCTTGGCCGACCTGGTGGACGGCGTCGCAATACCCACCGACTTTCACGACCTACTCTCCGAGCGATAAAACCTCCCCAAAGCGTACGCTTCCGATCTCATAAGCGATCGGAAGCGCACGTACCGGCATTGTGAGGGTGCTTATATGCGCGCGCCACGTCCGGTGAGGAGGTTGATTGCGACGAGGATGATCGCGATGATGATCGCGATGTGGATCAAGCCGCCGCCGATGTGGACCGCGAGACCGATGATCCAAAACAGTACCAACAGGGTGATGATCGTCCAAAGTATTCCGGCCATGGTGACTCCTTTTACAAGATGGTGTGAGTGTAAGGACGGGGTGAATGGCGTGACGGGTCAGCGTACGCGACGTGAGGCGTCCTCGTCCGCGGCCGTGTCGATGCCCGTCTCCTCGACGCGAAGCTCTTCACGTCGCACCGTGTCGCTGACGTGCTCGGTGTCCTCGACCCGGCGCTTGCCGATCGTGACGTCTTCGCGCGCTACCGTGCGCTTTTGAACGTTTACGCGCTCCTGTGAAAGCGGTATGCGAATCTCTTCGCCTTCACCGATCGGCGTCGTCGACGCCGCAACACCCCCGGCGGGCCGGCGCTCGACGTAGACTTCTTCGTGGAAAACGGGAACGTCGACGGACTGCTGTTCGGAAACAACACGTTTGCCGATGCGTGCCTCGCCGCTCTGCACGCGCTCCTTGTCGACGGAAAGCCGTTCTTCGCGAAGTTGTAGCCGTCGCGCATCGTTTGCATCATCCGCCGAACGCCCGCGGGCGCTGTCGGCGACGTTCGGCGTACCGGAGCCTTCGAAACGACCGCCGCTTTGCCGTAGAATGCGCATCGCCTCTCCCGGATCATCGTTGCCGTCGACCGTGACGACGGCGTTGCCCGGCTCGATCGTGGCGTCGATGCGACGTGCTTGCTGCTCGCTGAGACCGTGATGAACGAGCGCATCGTGCAACGCTTGACCATGCGGTCCTTCACCGCTGAAAAAGCGTCCGACGGATTCCAAGAAGCCGCCGGCGCTCTCCGATTCGAGAGTCGGCTCACCGCCGTCGTCGAGATTGGGATGCGTGACGCCGAGCCACACGCGGTGAAATCCGGCGTCGTGGAGTTCCGCCAGTGCGTCCCGTGCGCTATCACGGTCCGGGAAAACGGCGGCGACGGTTCCCGCGTCGGCGTACGTTTGATCGTAAGTTGACATCGTGCTCCTTTTTGATCGTGCGTGAAGAAGGTCGCCCGTGAAACGGTATGCCGGCGCCGGCGTCGTCGTCGTGCGCACTGATGTCCAGGCGTGTTGAAAGCACGCTCCGTCACGCTGCTCGCGACTGTTCGCTGGCCGTCTATCCGCCCGCGGCCTAGCCGTGCCGCGTACGCCGGCTCCGCTTCCGGGTCACCGACGTGTCACGAGGCTAAGACACACGGCGGCCGCATTCGGTCACATGCTCTGGTGACGGTGATGCGTTCGACGCCGCCAGAATCCGTAGCGTACGGCCCGCGGCCGATTGGCTCGTCGTGGCCTATCGAATGAAGTTTTGACGGCCTTGCAGGTTGATCGCAGCCGATCGTCTATTTCGTTTGTATGAGGTTGCGTTTACCACGTGCGGTCTTTGTTCTGTCCCTGTGCTTCGGCGTGGCCGAACTGGCGGGTGCGGCGCGGCCGTCCTTCGCGCAAATACCGGAACCGAACGCGAGCGCCACGTCGCTTGCGACCCAGTCCAATCCCGAGACGCTGCTGCTCGACGGGCGCGACGCGGGCCGGGGAATCATGCAGAGCCGCATGACGATTCCGGTCAGCCCGGGGCCGTTCACGCTCGTCTATCCGCAATGGGTGCCCGGCGAACACGGACCCACGGGACCGCTCGGCAACATCTCGCAGCTCAAGATGTCCGCCGGCGGCCGATCTCTCGCCTGGCTGCGCGATCAAGTTGACCTGTACGCGTTCCACGTCGACGTTCCGGCCGGCGTTTCATCGCTGGATGTGTCGTATACCGTGCTGCTCAACGGGGCCGGCGACGTCATGTCGACCCGCAACGTCGCCATCGTCAACTGGAACCGCGTCCTGCTCTATCAACAGAACACCAACTCGCACGCGGTGTTCTTTCGCCCGAGCATTATCTTACCCAACGGCTGGAGCTACGGCACCGCACTGTCCAATCCGCGGCAAAGCGGCAGCCGCGTCGATTTCGGTGAGGTCCCGCTCAACATGCTCGTCGATTCGCCGCTCGACTGCGGGCGCTATTACAAACACGTCCAGCTCTGGCGTAACGGCAACGCGGTGCAGATGCTCGATGCCTTTGCCGACAAGCCGCAGGACCTCGACTTTCCGGCGGATATCATCGGCAAGTATCATCACATGGTGCCGCAGGCTTTGGCGTTGTACGGCGCGCGGCACTGGTACGATTACCATGCGCTGCTGACGCTCTCCGACGCCATCGGCTTCCAAGGCATCGAACACCACCAGTCCAGCGACAACCGCGCGCCGGACGATTTCATGACCAAGCCGAACGAGCAGCTCGCGGGCGGCGATCTGATCACGCATGAGTTTTCGCATTCGTGGAACGGCAAATATCGCCGGCCCGTCGATCTCATACAGCCGAACTTTCAGCTGCCGGAGCACACGGAGTTGCTGTGGGTCTACGAAGGGATGAATCAGTACCTCGGCGACCTGCTGTCGTTCCGCACGGGCATTCGGCAACCCAAGAAATATCCCGAGTACCTCGCAACCGTGTATGCTTCGATGGACTACGAGCCCGGCCGCGCGACGGAACCGCTGATCGACACGGCGACGGGCGCGCCGTACCTGTACCAGGAGCGCGGAGAGTATCCGGAGATCCGCCGTACCGCCGGCGATTTCTATACCGAAGGGGAACTGATCTGGCTCGACGTCGACACGACCATCCGCGAGATGAGCGGCGGAAAAAAGTCGCTCGACACGTTCTTGCACGCCTACGCGGGGCCGCCGGAAACGGGGCCGATCACCGTCCCCTATACACGAGAGCAGATCGAAGGGCTCCTCGACGGCGTCGTTCATTACGATTGGCACGCGTTTTTTCAGCGCGAAGTTTACGAGGTTACGCCTCACCCCCCGACGAGTGCGCTGCAGCGTGCCGGCTGGCGCATCGTCTATAACGGCAAGCCCAACGAATTCATGACGGCTCGCGACGCGCTCGAGCATGGCATCGACGCGTGGTATTCACTCGGGCTGACGTTCACGAGCGACGGCACGGTGCGCGGCGTACGCGAGTATTCGCCGGCGTGGAACGCCCGCATGGCGCCCGGCATGAAAGTGGCCGCGGTCGACGGTCAGTCGTTCTCAAGCGACGTGTTGGACTATGCTCTCAAGACGGGGCAGCACGCCGGCGCGCCGATCCAGTTGCTTGCCGAGCAGAACGGCTACTACGCCACGTATGCCGTCAACTATCACGGTGGCCCCAAGTTCCCCCACCTGGTGCGCATCCCCGGCCGACCCGACATGCTCGCGCAGATCATGGCCGCCTCATCTAGGTAATGCCGCCCTGGTCACTTTCGAAGGGGCGCGTTGCAGCCTCAACGACGGATCGCGCGAGATAGCCGTTTGGAAAGATGATGGTTCGGTCTTCGCTGGTGCGCACGATCGTGCTCATGGCGTCGAGTCGTTCGATCGTTCCGGTCCTGCCCTTCACGCGGATGAAGTGGCCGATGTCGAGATGGCGCTCGATATAGTGCGCGGCGACCAAATTTTCGGCAAACGCGCGTGCGCCCCAGCCGCCGGCAATGGCGACCCCCAACGCGACCGTGCCAAGAAGAACGAGTAAAACGTAAAACAGAAAGGCCGAGTCGACCGTCAACTGCTGAAGCGCCATCAGCCCGAAAAGCACGATGATGGCCGCGCGCAAAACACCGCCGGCAACGTCGTGATAGAGCACGCCGGCGCGCGACATCGCCCCGGCCGCACCCCGCCCGACCGTGTCCCCGACGATGATGCCGGCGAGCACCAGCACGACGGCCAGGACCGCGTGGGGCAGATACGTCAGAAACGATCCAAGCGTTTGAGAGATCGGTGCGAGTTCCAGGCCATTGACCGCCTGAACGAATGCGGCCGCAAAGATGACCCAGAACGCAATGCGTCCCACGAGGCGCGAAGGTCTCAAGCCGACGCCGACCCGCGCGAGATCGTCGATCAGCCCGGTGCGTTCTCCCAGATGATCGAACCCCAGGCGCGTGAGAAGGGTCGCGATGAAGCGCGCCACGAGCCAGCCGATGATCGCGCCCAGCAGCAAGATCGCCAGAGCCGCGAGGACGTTCGGCAAATAACGGCCCGCCGAACTGAAGTTCTGCATGATTGCGCGGCGCGCTTCATCCATGGGATCTGCCCTCGCCCGTGCTTCGTGCTTTCGGACCGGTGGCGTTGGAGGCTCCCTCTTCGAGCGATACCAGCGTCCTCCAGCCGCGCATGACGGTCACCAGTGCCCCCAGGAACTCGTTGACGTGAACGATGGCCGTATGCCTGGCCCGCAGCCGTTTGACCGCGCCCCTCACGACGTTGTGGTCGGGAGACTGGTCGTGATCGGCAACGTTTCCAAGCAATGCTCGCACGCGCCGCAGCTCGTGGGCGGAGGCATGGTTCGAATCGCGGCGCGGCACGCTACACTGCGACCAGTTCGGGTTTCGGCGCTTCGCTCAGCAGGCGACGCAGGTGCGCGCGGCCCCGTTTGATCCGCATTTTGGCTGCCGAAAGACCGCACCGCTGCAATTCGGCGATCTCGGCGACGTCGTAGCCGTACATGTCGCGGAGAACGACGGCGACCCGCTGTTCTGCCGGGAGCCGGCGAATGAGCCGCTCGACTTCGTCACGTAAAGCCGCGTTCAACGCTTCGTCCTCCGGCGTTTGCTGCCGATCGTCGATGAATTCGCGGGGCGCCGCTTCCTCGTCACCGCCTCCTCCCAGGCCTTCGAGCGGCTCGAATCGTAAGATGCCGCGCCGCCGTAGGGCGTTGAGGCTGAGGTTGACGGCAATGCGGCGCAGCCACCCCCCGAAGCTGGCCCCCTCGGCCAGGTCCGACAGGCGGGTGTAGGCTTTGACCAGGGCATCCTGGGTGACGTCTTCGGCGTCGGCTTTTTCGCCCAAGAGGCGCAGGGCGGCCGTATAAGCGCCGCTTTGATGGCGCGAAAAAAGCTCTTCGGCCGCGCGGAGATCGCCCCCCTTGGCCCGCTTGACGAGGCCACCGTCGTCGTCCATGCCGGAGGCTCAATTAGATAAGCGCTCAAGGTTTCTTCCGTCCCCTCACCTCCTCTCTCTCGTGCCTGACACCCGGGAACCGGGTTTGGTCACATCGGAAGTGCGGTTTACTCCGGCTTGGAGGGCCGAGACGGCTCGGGCTCGGTTCCCGGCGTTTAGGGCCGGGTAATCCGTGTCCACACGCATTTATCACGGGAGGACTGCTTGGACGCAATAACGTTGCTCAAACACGATCACCGCAAAGTCGATGAACTGCTCAAAGAAGCGAGCGCCCTGGGTTCGGGCGCAGCCGCCTCGCGGCAAAAGCTCTTCAAGCAGATCGACGAAGAATTGACGGTCCATTCAAAGATCGAAGAGACGATCTTCTATCCGGCACTCAAAGCTAAGGCGAAAGCCGAAAAAGAAGAGGACGCGAAGCAAGAAGTGCTCGAGGCCTACGAAGAGCACGGCAACGTCGCGGCGATGCTCAAGAAGCTCGAGGCGACCGAGCCGAAGGATGAAACCTACGCCGCGAAGTTACAAGTCCTCAGTGAACTCGTCAAACATCACGTGCACGAAGAGGAGCACGAGATGTTCAAACAGGCAAAGGACCTCTTCGACAAGGCGGAACTCGAAGAGTTGGGCCAAAGACTGGAGCGTGCGAAAAGCGAGCAGAAAGCCGTCGCCGCGCGCTGAAGTGATGCCACGCGAACGCCCGCGGTTTGCGGGCGTTCGCGGTCGACCGCGCCGCTTTCGCGGTGTTCGCTAGAAGCCAAGACATGCGCGACGGTGATAGCGAAGGGTGCCGTATGGTGCGGTATCGGCCGAGGCCTCCCCTCGACGCAGTCGTCGAATGGCTCTGGTGGAGCCGGCGTGATCGACCCTCCGACGCCGTGGAGCATCAGTTGCCGACCGGCTGCGCCCAACTCGTCGTGGCCGGGCATACCGATCCGATACCCTGGTGCGAGGCGGCTTCGGTCACTCCCCAAACGTGGACGCGCGCCGTCGTCCACGGTCCGCAGGCGTCGTATTACCGTTCCGGCCCCAAACCCGCGGGGACGGTGGCGGGAGCGTCGTTTCGCGCTGGAACCGCCAGTGCGGTTCTCGGGGTTCCGGCGTGCGAACTAACCGGACGTCACCTACTTCTGGAGGATCTCTGGGGCGCGAGCGCACGGGTTCTCCACGAGCGGTTGATGGATGCGTGCTCACCCGATGCGGCACTCGCGACGCTTGAAGACGCGCTTCGCGCGCGGCTGCACACGCCGCTGCTCTTGCATCCCGCCGTGGCGTGTGCACTGTACAACGAGATGCCCGCCGAGACGGCGGAACGAGTATCAGAAGTCGCGGCGCACAGTGGATATAGCGCCAAGCATGTCATCGCGCGTTTCCGCAACGGGGTGGGATTAACACCAGGCCGGTATTTTCGCATCCGGCGCTTCGGTGCAGTGCTCCAACGCATGGTCGCCGAAACGCCGACCCCGCTGGCGGCAATTGCCGCCGATGCCGGCTATGCCGATCAGGCACATCTGACCCGCGAGTTTCGCGAACTGGCGGGCGTTACACCGGGGCGCTACCGGCCGCGCGATGCCGAAAGCCCGCACCATCACGTCGCAACGCATTCCTCGGCTGCGAGGTAATTTTTCTTCAAGACCCGTGGCGGCCGCAAGCACTATGATCGGCGCGTACCACGTGACCCGCATCGCGGCCAGGAGAAACGAACGATGGAAGATTCCGGTAACCCAGTGATCAAAGACGTGTATCCCTATCTACGCGTGCGCGACGCGAACGCCGCGATCGACTTCTACGTAAGGGCATTCGGTGCGACCGAACGCTTTCGACTGGCCGAACCGAGCGGACGCATCGGGCATGCCGAACTCACAATCGGCCCGGCGACGATCATGCTTTCCGACGAGTATCCCGAGTACGGGATTCGCGGGCCGGAGCCGACCGGACGCACGCCGGTCGCGATCCACCTTCACGCCGAGGACGTGGATACACTGTTCGAGCGCACGATTGCAGCGGGTGCGTCCACGGTGCGGCCACTGGAGGATCACTTTTACGGCGAACGTTCGGGTACGGTTCGCGACCCGTTTGGCCATGAGTGGTTGTTGGGCGGACATCTTGAAAGCATGACGCCGGAGGAAATGCAGCGCCGCTACTCGGCATCGCTGAGCGGCACGTAAGCCGCAGCGAGGCTCGCCGCATCGCGCTGGCGGCGCAAGGCTTCGGGGTCGGGCAGCCGCGGAGCATCGGTCGAGCAAGAGTGCTGGCGGCGATACGGCGGGTCGGACTGCTGCAGATCGACTCCGTCAACGTCTTGGTACGCGCTCACTATTTGCCGCTGTTTTCTCGGCTGGGATACTACGATCGCGCAATCCTCGACCGGCTCGCGTACCGTCGTGGCCGGAAACTCTTCGAGTACTGGGGACATGAAGCGTCGCTGTTGCCGCTCGAAGCGTTTCCACTCTTGCGCTGGCGGATGGAGCGCGCACGCCAGCGCATCGGCATCTGGCGCAGTGTCGCAAGCATTGCCGTAGAGCGCCCGGAATTGATCGCCGCCGTCGAAGCGACGATTCGTTCCAAGGGTGCCCTCGCGGCCTCCGACTTCGAGAATGCCGGGCCGACGGCAAGTTGGTGGGGCTGGTCCGACGTCAAACGAGCGCTCGAGTTCTTGTTCCGCTCCGGTACGTTGACGACGGCGACCCGGCGCGGCAGCTTCGAACGGGTCTACGATCTTACCGAACGGGTCCTCCCCGAAGCCTTCGCTGCTCCGGTCATCGGGGAAGAACGCGCCCAACGCGAACTGCTCCGTATTGCGTCGCGAGCGTACGGGGTCGCCACGGAAAGCGATCTGCGCGATTACTTCCGGCTCGATGTCACCGACGCGAGACGCGGCGTTGCCGAACTCGTGGCCGAAGGCGCCTTGACATCGGTGAGCGTCGAAGGCTGGAAGCAGCCGGCGTATTTGGATACGAGGTATCGCTTACCGCGACGAATCGTGACAAGCGCGCTCCTCTCGCCGTTCGACCCCCTCGTTTGGAACCGCGCGCGGGCCCGCAGACTGTTCGATTTCGATTATCGTCTGGAGATTTACACGCCGTCTCACAAGCGCGTGCATGGCTATTACGTGCTGCCGTATTTGGTTGACGAAAAGCTAGTGGCGCGCATCGATGCCAAAGCGGACCGCGCGAACGGTGTGCTGCAAATTCATGCGGTCCACTATGAGCCCGGCGACCGGAGATTGGTGTACGAACGGTTGCACGCGGATGTTACGCTCCTCGCCACGTGGTTAGGGCTGGACCGGATTAGTTTGCCGAAGCCGTAAGGCCGCCCGCACACGGGCCGGTCAACGGCTACGACGCAAGCGTGCCGACCGCGTCTACCAGACGCCCGACTTCGTCGGACGTCGTGTAGATGCTTATACCGGCTCGAACGACACCGTCGGCCGCGTCGGGGGCGACCGTGCGGACGGCGGTCGCGGCGTAGAAGTCCCCATGTGAAACGAAGATACCGTGAGTGGTGCTCAAATGCGCCGCGACGTCACGCGCAGAACGTCCGTGTACGCTGAACGCGAGCGTGGGGTGGCACGGTTTGCCCGCCGGCGGCTCGTAGAGCGTCACGTTGGGAAGGGCGCGCAGACCCGCGGTGAGTGCGCGGAAGAGCAGTTCTTCATCGTGCGCGAGTGCGCCCAGTGATGCGGCAAGACGGGCGTCCAGGGAGCCGGCGGCGCTCGGTGCGCTGGCGTTCGCCAGGAATTCGACGGCGGCGCCGGTGCCCACAACACCTTCGTGGTTCAGCGTTCCGCTTTCAGCGCGCTTGGGGCCGATTGGCGTCTGAGGCGCGACGCGCGGAAAATCGAAACGATCCAGAAGTTCGTCCCGCACGTAGGCGACACCGACGTGCGGACCGTACACTTTGTATGTTGAAAATGCGAGCATGTCGGCGCCGAGCGCCCGCACGTCGAGCGCAGTGTGCGCCGCGGAGTGAACGGCATCGACGAACACGAGCGCGCCGGCGCGACGTGCGCTTTCGGCCATCATTGCAACCGGATTGACCGTGCCGAAGGCATTGGAGGACAGTCCGATCGCGACGAGCCGCGTGCGCGGACCCAGCAATCGTTCAAACGCCGCGATATCGAGCTGCGGCTGCCTCTCGAGCAAAGGCACGCGCTTGACGACCGCTCCGTAGTCGCGTTCGAGGGCCAGCCACGGGTCGATGTTGGCGTGATGATCGAGATCGGTCACGACGATCTCGTCACCGCGCCGCAGCGTCCGTCCGAAAGCGCGCGAGAGCGCGAACGTCAACGTCGTCATGTTGTTGCCGAACAGGATTTCATCCGGCGACCCGGCTCCGACGAAGGATGCGGCGAGCGCTCGAGCCTTCGCGAGCGCCTCATCGGTTTCGGCGCTGGTCGCATACGCCCAACCGTCGTTCGCGTTGTGGTGCAGCAAATAGTCGTTCATCGCCGCAACGACCGGCTCGGAAACCTGGGTCCCGCCAGGCCCGTCAAAATACGCGACCGGGCGGCCCGCTATGGTGCGACGCAGCGCAGGAAATGCCGGCCGCACACGCTGGGCAACGGTCTGATGCAGCGTCGTCACGCCTTGCGGGTTCGCCATCCGCCTTACGCGGTTCTGCAGCCCTGCTCCGCGATTGCGTTCGCGGAACGCGGGAATGACTGGAGCATGCCGACGGAGTCTCACTGATGCCGCAACTTTTCGGTCGCGAGTACTCGCGCGCCGAGCTCGCAAGCCGGACCGGGCGGCTCGATGTCGTCGCGGGGATCACCCCGCTGACGTTACGTGGCGGTCGTGAGGAGGGCGTCCGCGCGCTGGCCTTTGAAACGGGCAGCGGCTTTTCGTTCATGGCAGTGGCCGACCGCGCGCTCGACGTGGCCGTCGCGCGCTACGACGGCATTCCGCTGTGCTGGCGATCGTGCAACGACATCGCCGCACCCGCCTATTACGACCCGCACGGCGATGATTTCTTGCGCACGTTCGTCGGCGGCCTGTTTACGACGTGCGGTTTGGAAAACTTCGGACCTGCCGGCAGCGACCAGTGGGGCAGCTTCGGCTTGCACGGCCGCATCGATTCCACGCCTGCCGAAAACATCGCTTATGAAACGCGCTGGCGAGGTGACGAGTGCCTTTTGGAAGCCCGCGGGACCTTCCGCGAGACGCGCGTCTTCGGGGAAAATGTGCGGTTCGAGCGGCGCCTGCGTGTATCGGTCGGCGGGCGCAGCTTAGAGTTGCACGATGAGGTCAGCAACGACGGTGGCACAAGCCGGCCACACATGCTGCTTTACCACTGTAACGGAGGGTTCCCGATTCTGGGCGATGCGGCCGAGCTCCACGTTTCCCATTCATCGATGCGACCGCGCGATGCACAAGCCGAAGCGGGGCTCGCGCACTGGTCGCGCGGCGGGCCGCCCGATCCGGCGTTTAAGGAACAAGTTTTCATCCATGAGCCGGTCGTCTGCGACGATGGGCTGGCGGCGGCCGTGCTGACGAACCCGACCCTGCGCGGCGGACGGGGATTGGCTCTCGCCATCCGCTTCGACCCCGCGCAGTTGCCTGCGCTCTTTACGTGGCGGATGCTCGGCTACGGCACCTACGTGATGGGCATGGAGCCGGCGAACTGTCCGACGATCGAAGGCCGCATTGAAGCTGAAAAGCGCGGGACGTTGCCGTTTCTGGAGCCGGGGGAAACGCGCTCGTACGATCTTCACTTCGAGGTGCTCGAATCCAACGAGGATGTCACCGCGTTGCTTCACCGTTTTCCTGGGTAGGGCGTAGGGCATGCCGCAGCGCGTCGTGATCCTCGGTGCCGGTTTTGCCGGTACGGCGGTGGCGCGTACCCTCGAGCGTCGCGCGCGCCCCGGCGAAGTAGCGGTGACGCTCGTCAACCGCGACAACTATACGCTCTTCACGCCGATGCTGCCGGAGGTGTCGAGCGGCGCGGTCGAACCGCGTCACATCGCGCCGCCGTTGCGTGCGCTCTTGCGCACGTCGCAGTTCGAGATGGGCGACGTCGAATCGGTCGATCTGGAGCGGCGCGCGGTGGTCGTGCGTAACGACAAGGCGGCACGCTCGAGCCGGCTGCCCTACGACCACCTCGTCATTGCGCTCGGGGCGGTCACGTCGACTCATGGCGTGCCGGGGGCCGACTCGCACACGTTTCCGCTCAAGACGATGGACGACGCAATCGCGCAACGCAATGAGACGATCCGGTCGCTCGAAGCCGCGGCGACGCTCGATGACGACCGCGAGCGGCGGGCCTTTTTGACCTTCGTGGTGGTCGGCGGAGGCTTTACCGGCGTCGAGGCGGCCGGCGAGTTGCTCGGATTTTTGCGTGCGGCGGCGCGCTTCTATCCGCGCGTCGAGAGCCATGACCTACGCGTCGTGCTGGTGGCCGGCGGGTCTCGGCTGCTGCCGCAATTACCGCAGTCGCTTGGTGACGGTGCGGCACAGATGCTCGCGCAACGCGGCGTCGAGGTCGTCTTCGGCGATGACGCGGCCGCGGTGGACGGCGGCGGGGTCACGCTCGCGTCGGGCAAACGCTACGACTCGAAGACGGTGATTTGGAGTGCGGGTATTGCGACACCCCCGCTGGTGGCGCACATGGACGTCGAGCACTCCAAGCATCACGCCATCGTCGTCAATCCTGATCTCTCGGTGCCGAAGCGCCCAGGCGTCTGGGCCGTCGGCGACTGCGCGCAGATTCCCAAACCCGGCGGCGGTTTCTATCCGCAAACCGCGCAGCACGCGCTGCGTGAAGCGCCGGTGCTGGCGCGCAACCTGCTGGCGACGTTGCGCGGACGTGCGACGAAACCGTTCGCATACAAGACCCTTGGCATGATGGCGTCGATCGGCGGCCGCGAGGGGCTTGCGGACATACGCAACCGTTTCACGCTGACCGGACTGCCGGCCTGGCTCCTGTGGCGTGCCTACTACCTCTCGCGACTTCCGGGCCGGTTCCGCAAAACGCGCGTGGCGCTTGACTGGGCGCTGTCACTCCCCTTTCCGCAAGACATCGCGAGCGTGCAATGAATCTCGAAAAGAAAGCAAACCCCGACGAAATGAAGACGCTGCTCGCGCGACGTTCTTTAGCGACGGCGGGATGATGCGCCAGTCGGGTTCGCTGTAAGTGGCGTCGACCGCGCCAGCCGCGTCGCTGCACGCGGCCGAATCGATCGGCACGGGCGAGGGGGTCGGAACGTATCGCGTGTCCGACGATCAGATGGCGACCGGCAGCACGCTCGGCGCGCCGCGCATCTGCATCACGATCAAAGCCAGCGGCGCCATCGAAAAGGTGTACTCGCCCGACGCCGGCGCGACGCTCTTGGGCTCGTTCGTCGTCCACTTCTGGGACGAGCGTTCCAAAGCGCGCTTGGCGCCGCTGCCCGGTCATTTCATCATCCATCCCGAACATCAAGAACACTTTTATTCGTTGCCCAACGGCGCGTCGGTCCACGAAACCCTGTTCGTTCTCAACTCCGAACCGCAGGACAATACGGTCGCCACGCCCGCTGCCTATTATCGCGTGCAGCTCTCCAATGACTCACCCGAACGCATCGAATTGAGTTCGTACGCGACGTGCCGGTTACGCGGTGAAACCGACCACGACGTGGCCGTTGCATACGATCGTAAACGTCGCGCTTTCGTGGCGTGGAACCTAGGCGCGCCCGATGCGGTGCGGCTGTTCGGGGTGTCGGAGCGTCCGGCCAGTTACGAGACGACGATCGATCACGGTAAGGCCGTCGCGCTGACCTCGCCGGGAAAACTCTCGGGCACCGCCGACACGCCGCCCGGTCAAGATACACTCGGTGTGTTCGCGCTCGATCACTCGCTCGAACCCGGCGCGAGACTCGATTTCTGCTATACGTTCGCGTTCGCGCACACCGGCCGCGGCGACGCCGAAGCCAATTACGATGCCGCGCCCGATGTCGAGGCGGCCCTCGCGCGCACCAAAGCGTATTACGACAAAGTTCTCAGCCGCTCGATGGTGATGACGCCCGACCCCGAACTCAATCGCGGCGTGCTGTGGGCGAAAGCCAATATGCTGCGCACGGTCCTGCGCCCGCGAAGCGGTTGGTGTTTCGTCAACGATCCGACGCGCTCGAACAACAGCGTCGGGCGTGACACGGCCTGGTTCGGCTACGGTGCCGATTATATGCTTCCGCACGTGGCTAAGGACGCGTTGCTCGCATACGCGCGCCTGCAAGAGTCCTCCGGCATGATCGTCGAGTACTACGACATCCGCAACGAAAAGACGGCCGACTACGGGCTCAACGTCAACGATAACACGCCGCTCATGATCCTCGCGTGGCTACACCATTACCATGTCACCGGCGACCGGGACGGATTTCTCCAGCACGTGTATCCGGCCGCCTGCAAAGCGGCGCGCTATTTGCTCTCGCAACGCAACGATCAAGGTCTGATCTGGTGCACGTCGACGAAGACGTCGGACTGGGGCATCGTCGGCTGGCGCAACGTCATCGAGAATTATCGGCTTTCCGGCGCGACGACCGAACTGAATTCCGAGTGTTACGCCGCCTTTCGAACGATCGAGAAGATGGCCCTCGAACTCGAGCGGCACGATGACGCAGCCGAGTTCGGCGCCCATGCCGATGAGCTGCGCGCCGCGATCAATAAGCATCTCTACAATCGCGAGAATGGGCTGTATTATCTCAACATCGACGTGGACGGACGTGCCCGCACCGACGTCACGGCCGACCTCGTCTTCCCGGTCATCTTCGGCGTCGCCGAGGAAGAGACGGCGGCAAACATCATCAGCCGCCTCAGCGCCGATGACTTTTGGACCGACGCCGGCATCCGCACCGTTCCACGCGGGGCGCCGAATTACGGGCCGACGCACGGTTATGGGCTGCTTGGCGGCGTATGGGTCGGCGTCACGTTCTGGTACGCCTTCGCGGCGGCGCGCTTCAACTCGGAGTTCATGGCCTACGCGCTGGGAACGAGCTTCCGCTTCTATTCGCGCGACCCGCGACGCAACAACACGGTGCCGGGCCAGTTTTCGGAATGGCTGCACGGCGAGACCCTCGTCAACCAGGGCATGATGCTCTCACCGTGGTTTCCGCCGCGCTACGTGTGGGCCGCCGTTGAGGGTGTGGCCGGACTCGACATCACAAGCGATCCGCCCGCGCTCGATCCGCGGCTGGCGCCCGATTGGAAGTGGCTGGGCGTGCGCAACGTTCCCTTCCGCGGCCGGTCGCTGACGTGGTTCGTCGTTCGCGCCCCCGACGTACGGATCTATGCCAACCTCCCGTTCCGTTATTCCGGCGATCTCGCCGCGTACGACGAGGACATCACCTCATCGCTGTCCGTCAGCGGGCACGCGGCCGTCGGTCTTGGCCTGCGCCGTGAGAACGAACTCGTGCTGTTCATCGGCAACACGGTCGAGCGGACGGTGACGACGGCGCTGCGGACGGACCTCAAACTGAGCGGCACCTACAACCGGCGGGAGTACAACACCCTGCGCCACGCGTGGAAGGATTTCGGCACCGTTTCGGCTGCCGATTTGGCGGCGGGCATCCCGCTGGAGCTCGACCGCAAGGGCTTCAGCGTTTTGGAACTGACCGGGCAGACGTGACTGCGGCTCCATCAGGGGAGCTTCGGTGCTAAACCGTTCCCCGATTTGATCGAGCCGATTCCCGAGGCTTGATCGTAGCCGGCTTTGGCCCGGTAGCCGAAGTTGTTGCCGACGATGATGTCGTGGTAGTACGAGTACTTGGTGCTCGTGAGCGTGCCGTAGAGCGACGGGTTTACGAAGCCCGCACGCCGGCCACGAAGCTGCGCCACTTGGGCGAGATACGCGGTGAAGACCGGGGAGGCCCATGACGTGCCGCCGACCGGTCCGTCCCAGGCGCCGTTAAAATACAGCGACGTGCCGTAGCTCGGGTCGGAGGAAAGCGCGATGTCGGGTTGGTTTCGGCCGCTCGCGATGACGCCGCCGATGCCTTGCTGATACGGCGGCAGGGCGAAGACCGTTGATACCCCGCCGCCCCCCGCGCCGCCGTTTGAGTTCCACACCGTTTCGCTGCTCCAAACGCCCTTTGACGTCACGCGCAGCGACGTGCCGCCGATCGACATGAACTCGGGGTCGCCGGCCGGCGACGAAACGCCCTTTGCCCCGTTGCACTGATTCGAGCCCGCATCGCCCGATGACGCTGCGAACGTTATGCCTTTGGCGGCGCCTTGCGTCGCAATGTGGTTGGTGGCCTTGGCGAAACTGGGATCGCCGCTCTCGCAACCGCCGAAGCTTGAATTGAGGACGTCGACCGTGTTTGCCGATACGGCGGCGTTATAGGCGTCTTCGATGTGTTGATCCGTGGGGCTGGGAAACTCGTAAACGACGACGTTTGCGCCGGGCGAATTCCCTTCGATCGTTTCGACGTCGAGTTCGGCTTCGATCGACGCATTGGCCGGGTCGTTGATGTTGCCGTTGAACGAGCCACCGCCGTCGACGGCCACCTTGGAGGTCTTACCGGTCCGCGTGATGCCGAAGTACCGTTCGTACCCGGTGATGTCGCTTGCCCGGTAATCGGCCCAAATGATGACGCCCGCCGAGCGGCCGGCACCGTTGTAGCCGTGCTGGACCGGCAAGTCGTAGCCTTGTGCGGTCGCCAGCGGCCCGTAGCCGCCGTCGGGACCATAAAGCGGAGCACCGATCGGCGTACCGCCCTGGGGCAGCGGGGTGCGGGCGCGCTGTTGTTGCGCGGCGCGTTGCGCTGCGTTTGGAAAGCGATACAGCGGCTGCACGACGGCGAGATCGTTGAGCCCGGCCACCGCAACGACGATACCGCGCAGCTCGGGGGGTAATTGCGCGGGTCGGGCATTCGCGTAACGCAGTCCGACGCCGGCTTGCACGACGCGATGGATTTCCGTTGAAAAGTAGCGTTCGGCGACGGAAGCCGGTGCGGTGGCATCGACGACGGTGCGATTGGAGAACCGCTGCGTGATGCGAAAGCCGGCCCTTTGTAACGCCGTAGCCGTGTGCTCGTAGTCGGCCTGCGCGGGAGCGAAGTAGGCCTCGAATTGCGCATCGCTCAGATACCGCTGGTACAGCGGAGAGCTGGGATTACTTTGCAGCTGTACGAGACGATCCAGTTCGGCGGCGTGCCGGTAATTCAGCGTAACGGCGATCGAAACGGGCAGCGTCGGCAGCGCGCGGCCGAGATCCCGCACGTCGGATCGCGCCGGCACGTCCGCCACCGAGCCGCTCAGGAGTGAAGCTGCGCCGCCGGCTGCCGCGCTCGCCGCAAAAGCGGCAGCCGTAAGAACGGGGATCAGATGATTGCGGTGTCTCACGCGAGTCTCCGATGCAATGGCGATAAGAGCCGGCTCGGTAAAGCAAAGCCGTTGGCCGTTACGCTTGGAGACTGACATCCGAGTCCCTGTGGGCAGGGGGTCATCAAATGAGCCGACGGCTCCCTCAGAAAAGGTGGACTAGAACCGGGCGTCTCGAGGTGGAGCTTTGACTGACGTAGGGCAGCGTGTCGCGGCCGGCGTTATGGCGATCGCATTGTGCGGCGCTTCACACGCCACGGTTCCTCTCGCGCCCCCGCCTGATGCCGATGCCATCTTCTCGCGTGCGCGGGATGCGGCGTCGACGCAGCATTGTCCGGCACGTTTGGAATACGTGATCGCGGTTGCCGCCGAGATCAACGGTCACGCCGTGCAGAATCACTTCCGGGCGACCTACCTCTACGATCTCGACTACCTTCACGTTGCGGCGTTGAGCGAGGAGGAAGAGCGGTCCCCGCACGTGCCGCACGGTGCGAACATCGTGGTCGCTCCGTTCGGCGTAACCCTTATCGGGCTCAGTCGTGCGCTGACGGCGAAGTTCAATCACGCCGGGCCACCGCCGGAGCTTCTCGGCGTCCCGGAGCTCGAGCCGTCGTACACTTTCGGGCTCACAAGAGGCCGAGCACCCGAAGTCGCACCCCAATCAGCGGGCGTCCAATCCCCGTCGCCGCTGCGTCTCATCGGGTCGACGGGCGCGCGGACGCGCGACTATGACGTGCAATTCGTAGCGGTCGAGAAATACGGGAGCGCTGAGGCATACCATCTGCGACTCACGCCCGTACGTGATCCGACGCGGTACCGACTACGTGAACTGTGGGTTGACGTCGATTCGTACGCCGTTTTGCAAGCCGTCACGCAAGGAAATTTCAGTGACGGTCCACCCACCAGGTCGAAATGGCGAACGACGTACCATGATCTGAACGGCTGCCGCGTGATCGACCGTGAAGTCGCCTTCGAGACGCTCGCCTACGGTCGCGACCGCGCGTACCAGAAGACGACGATATCCTTCCACATCATCGACGACCCGGCGGCGTATCGCGTCCCGGTGGTGACGTTTCGCCGTCCGCTACGAGACGACGACCTCGTGGAACCCGATGACGATACTACGCCGTCACCGCCTCCGCCAGCGCCGCCGTAATCCGCGGAGGCGCAGGATCGAAGCGCTCGTGGCGCCAGGCATAGGTTCCCAGGCCCTGTGCGAGCGTGCGTAACTCCGTGACGAAATTCGAGAGTTCGGCTTGCGGTGCGTGGGCGACGACGCGGGCGAAGCCGCGCTTTTCGGCCGGCTCGAACGCCAGCACATGTGCGCGCCGCGCCGACAGGCCGCCGACGACGGCGGATGCGCTCTCTTCGGGGACGAGCGCTTCGACGTACGCGATCGGCTCGAGCAAGATCGGTTTGCACTTGGGGAGGCCGTCGCGGATTCCCATCGATGCTGCGGTCTTGAACGCCTGTTCGCTCGAGTCCACGGCATGATACGCACCGTCGGTGAGCGTGACGTGAAGGTCGACGACGGGATAGCGCGCGAGCGGTCCGCGTGCAAGCGCTTCGCGCACGCCTTTCTCCACGGCGGCGTGGAACTGCCGAGGAACGACCCCGCCGACGATCGTTTCCGAAAAACTGACGCCATGGCCGCGCTCGCGAGGCTCGATGCGCAGCGTCACGTCGGCGAACTGACCGTGGCCGCCGGTCTGGTGTTTGTAGCGGGAGTGAACGTCCGTTGCATCCCCGATCGTCTCGCGATAGGCCACGGCGGGTTCGTGAGTCTCGAGCGCAAGATGGAATTTGCGCGCCAACCGCGCGACGGCGGTGGTCACGTGCACATCACCGGTGCCGAGCAACTGCAATTCGCCGGTAAACTCAGCGCGCGCCACGCGCAGCGCCGGGTCCTCCTCGATGAGTCGTGCCAACGCCTGAGACACTTTGGCTTCGTCGAGACGATCCTTTGGTTTGATGGCGACGGCGTACAGCGGTTCCGCGATCTGGGGCATGGTGCGTGCGCCGGTGCGGGCTTCGGTGACCAGCGTGTCCCCGGTGCGTACACCTTCGAGCCGCGCGATGGCCACAATGTCGCCGGCGACGGCGGAAGTCGCCGCTTCCTGTTTCTTCCCTTGCAGTCGATAGAGTCCAGCCGCACGTAACGTCGTGCCGTTGCCGAGCGACGCATCGACGAGCGACGCATCGGCTGAAAGTGTGCCTTCCCACACGCGCACGACCGACAGTTTGCCCGACTGAGGATGCACGAGCGTCTTGCAAACTTGTGCCACGAGCGGAGCATCGGGATCGCCCGTGGGTGCGGGGAATTGACGCTCGATGATCTCGAGCAGGGCGGTCGCCGCAACGCCGATGTCGACGATGCCCGCACCGACGAGAACCGGAATGATTTGCTTGCCGCAGGTTTCGTCGTGAAGATCGCGCCGCACCTCATCCAGCGGTGGTTCGATTCCCTCGAGTAGTTCTTCGAGGAGATGATCGTCGAAGTCGCCGAGCGCTTCGAGCAACTGCGTGCGCGCTTCGTCAACCGGTGAAGTCAGTTCGCGGTCGATTGGAATCTCGTGCGGCGTTCCGTTTTCAGCGACGTAGGCGTGACGTTCGGCCAAATCGATGTAACCGCGAAATTCGCCCGCGCCCCCGAGGGGAATCTGTTCGGCGACGACCCGCCGCCCGTAGGTTTCGACGAGCGCCGCAAGCGTCGCCCGGAAATCGCTGCTCGGTTTGTCGAGCTTGTTGATGAAGAAGGCGTAGGGCGTGTTGCATGCGTCGAGATGTTCGACCAGCTGGCGCGTCTGTTTGACGCGCGCGGGGTCGGCGTCGATCACGATGACGGCGGCGTCGGCCGCCAACAGCGCCAGCTTCGTTTCTTCGAAGAAGTCCACGAAGCCCGGACAATCGATGAGCGTCAGTTCGAGCGCCGCCGTTTCCGCGTGCGCGAAGCCGACGCTCGTCGATTGTCCTCGCTCCACGCATTCCGGCTCGTAGTCGGTCGTCGCCGTCCCGTCGTCGACGGAGCCGCGCCGGGGGATGGCGCCGCACGCTGCCAGCAGAGCTTCGACCAGCGTCGTCTTCCCTGAATGGTGGGGCCCGACGAGCGCGACGTTACGGCGGCGAGCGAGATCCCTCATGGTGGAGGCTCCTTCGTGCGGAGAAACGGATGAGGCCGCTTCTCCGCCGAGGCTCGATTTCCGCCACGGTCAACATGTCGCGCGCTTCGCAGGAACATCGCAATGCGCGCGGGAGTGTTCCCCATCGTGGGTTCTCCTTGGAAGCTGACGTTCGCAGGCCTGATGTTTGCACTGGTCGCGTGTAGTGGCGGCGGTTCGCCGTCGCCCGAGGCGCCCGCGCAGCCGGCTAGCGGAAGCAACAATGCAGGTGGCCTCTCACCAACATCGCTTTCGAGCAACCCGCCCGTTGCGAATGCGGCGATTTCTGCCCCGCCCGGTTTCACGGTGCAGGTCATCGGCAGCGTCAGCGGCGCCCGCGAGTTGGCATTTGTCCCGAACGGCGACTTGATCGTCGGTACCGGCGGCGGCTCAGTTTCGATCGTGCCCCATGCCGATGCGTCGGGGTCGGCCGGCGCGCCAACCACATTCGCGACCGTAGGCGACAGTCCGGCGCAGGGCGTCGCGTATGGAGGCGGATCCGTGTACGTCAGTACGCAGCATGCGCTGTGGCGGACGCCGTATCACAACGGCGACCAGAAAGCGTCTGCGTTGAAGAAGATCGCGCTCTATCGCCAAGGCCAGGTTGCGCCTCACAGCGACGGTGACGTTCATACGTCGGCGTCGGTGGCGCTGACGGCCACGAACGCCTTCATCGGGATCGGCTCATCGTGCAACGCCTGCACCGAAGTGGATCCGACGCGCGCCAGCGTGCAGCGTACAGCGTTGGACGGAAGCGGCATGTCGACGTATTCGACGCGCTTCCGCAACGCGATCGCGCTCGCGACCAATCCCGCCACGGGCACCGTGTGGGCAGGCGGAGCCGGTCAGGATAACTTGCCGATTGGGCATCCCTACGAGTTCATCGATTCGCTGACGATCCACACGGCGGTCGCTGATTACGGGTGGCCCGCCTGCGAGGAAAATCGGCACGCATACACGCCGGGCGCCGACTGTTCCCACACGATCATCCCGCGGGTCGAGTTTCCCGCCTACTCCACCTTGATCGGCGCGGCATTTTACCCGAACTCGCAGAGCGGGCCGTATGCATTTCCGAGTTCGTATCGTGGCGGCTTATTCGTCGCCGCGCACGGTAGTTGGCACGTGATCAACGGCCACCACGTTGCCCCGCACGTCGCCTTCGTACCGATGAATGGTGATAACCCCGTCACGCCGGTCAACTGGAACGACCCGACGAAGCAATGGCACGATTTCCTAACCGGTTTCCAAAACAACGCGAACAACGACGCGCGCATCGGCCGCCCGACCGGCATCGCGGTCGGACCGCATGGCAGTCTCTTCGTCGCGGACGATTTGTCCGGCAAGATCTATCGTATCCGGCCAAGCGGCGGATAGGATCGTCCCGCCTCCGCCCCCGCCGCCCATCGTATCGCCCTCGCCGTTCGTTTCCAATCCGCCCGCGGGGCCGCAGCGCGCAGTCCCGTCGGCCGCGCCGTCGCCGCGAGCGTCAGGCATTGCGGTGCGGCTGGTCTTGGCCAAAACGCGCGTGCAGCTCAACGTCGGCGCATCGACTGCGCCGATTGGGATCGTCGGCGGCGTGCCGCCGCTGCGCGCCGCGCTTTCAGCTCCGATCGCCGACGTGAGGCTCGATCCGGCGAACAACACGGTGGTTCTGCGTGGGTCAATGAACGGTACGGCGACCCTGACGGTCACTGATGCGAGCGGCGACACCGTAACCGCGAGCGTCCTCGTTGGTCCAAATGCGGGTTTCGCGCCAACCGACGTGACGATCGCTCTCACGGGAAATCCCACCGATGATTTTGCCCAAGCGCAGATGCACGCCGCGCTGCTGCGCGCGGTGCAACCATTGCCCGGCGCGGTCGTCGTCCCCGGCAGCGCGCAGCTTCCGGCGTCACTTGCTCCCGGCGAACGCATCGATGCGCCGGTACGCTTTCACGTCGATGGAAAGGACCGTTACGTCGACGTCGACGGCATCGCGACCGCGCACCTCAGCATCGCAACGCCCACCCCCATTCCACCGACCGTCTTGTTCTATAGCGACGATCCTGAGGAATTGACGCAGGACGGCGTCCTCTTTCGCGGCACGTTGACGCGCGAGCGACCGGTGCGGCTCTATTACTACCATCAAACAAAAGTACCGAACGAATCCGTCGTGATTGCTCTGGACACGCCAGCCGGTGCGGCGCGGGTCAACGTGATCGGTCGCGGCGCGGGACCGAATCCGGCCGTCATGTACGTCGGGCAGACCGCGACGTACCGGTACCTCGATGACCACGCACGTAGCGCCGGCGTCGATCTCGACGTGCCGATTGGGACGCCGCTCCTGATCTTCACGGCCGATACGGCGATGAAGACGGGCGATCTGATCGCTGGCGCGCTCGACCTCGCACTCACCGACGGCAGCCCCGTGCGCGTGAGCGTGGTGGCGCTGTCGCCCGAGGCCCAACTCGCGACGCTCCTGGGAAGCGACGAATTGCTCTCCGACGGCAAGCAGCGCCGCGGTTCATACGACATCGCGCAACCGCTCGTGCTCGCACTCGCGTACGCCGCCGGCGCTCCCGACCCGCCGGCCGTTACCGTCGGCGGCGGCGACCCCCCGATCCCAAATCTCCGCCCGGGAGGGCGCTCCCTCGCAGGCGACTACGGCGTTCTTCGCAACGTCAATCTCAGCATCACCAATCCGACGCAGGCGCCCGCGACCGTGTATCTCTACGAAAAGCCAATCGGCTATCCGGTGACGACGACGATCAACTTCACCGGCGACCCGTCGCCGACACGCTTGCAGTGCGCCAAGCAACCCGAGCGATATCTCGTGCGAGCCTTCAATGTTCCGGCAAACGGAAACGCCACGATCAGCGGAACGTACATGACCGACGGCGGCTCGACGTATCCGCTCGACTTCGGGCTGACCTCGACGCCACCGTCGCCGCTCCCCGTTTCAATGACCGCCCCCGACGGCTGCTTCCCGAAACCGGCCGGTGCCGCTCCCTATTCGCCGGTTCCGGCAACCTCACCGACGCCGCTTCCTGCACCGACGATTTAACCGATGAAACAGCGCGGCAGTCGCTTGACGGTATAGGGCGTGCCATATAGCATAGCGATATGTCGCTGTATATTGGCAATCGAGAGGCGAAGCGGCTCGCCGACGAGCTGGTAGCCCGCACCGGCGAGTCGCTAATCTAATTGCAATTGTTCGCTCCGAAGAACCGGCGGTCGCGCTCGCCGGTGCCATCGCGCAGGCGCCTCGGGTCGTGGTGTCTGCCGTGACGCTCTTTGAGGCGAAGCTTGTCCTGATGGACGATCCGCCGTCCGCGCGAGAGCGCCTCGCGCAGTTGCTGGACGCCTCAGATGCGACCGTACTTCCCTTTGAGCCGACCGATGCGGACGGCGCGTTCCATGCCGCTCACCGATTCAGGAAAGGCCGTCACCCGGCACGCCTGAACCTTGGCGATTGCGCTGTATGTGCGTTAGCGAAACGTCTGGGTGAGCCGCTGCTTTTCGTCGGCGATGACTTCACGCACACCGACCTGGAATCGGCGCTGACGCTACCCGTATCCGCCTGACTATGCGCTTCCCGCGGTATTGTTCTCCACAGCACAGGCGAGTGAAGCGCTGCACGTGGCTTCGTGCGCGGTTGCACTGGTTGCAGTGGTGTTAAAAGTTGACTCCGTTGAATTAGGCGTAACTTCGTCGCGCTCTCCGAGTCGATAAGGTCTTGAGTACGATTTCGTAAAGGATGACCTGCGTCGCTGTAGTCTTCGAGGCAGTGTGAAAACGTATCAGCTGGTGATCCGGTTTTATTGACACACCGACTCCTGAAGCTACGTTCGAAGAAATTCGGACGATCGCGGCTCGCGGATTCGACGAATTTGGCGCAGCCTATCGCGACAATGACGATGATCATTACACGATACTGTGGCCTTCTAACCTGCTTGAGTTCCGCGTTGCCTGAATCGGCGTGTTTGGCTAGAATCGACTTAGTGAATTTGCGTTATGTGTCAGGATCACCGTCGCGAGCGGCGGCAACGTCATGTTGAGCGAGTAGGGCTTGCCGTGCATCCCGAACTCCTCGGCGGCGAGTGAACCATTGGAGACGCCGCTCCCACCATAGCGCGGATCGTCGGTATTGAGTGCTTCACTGTAGATGCCGGCCCCGGGAACGCCGAAGCGATAGTTGTGGCGCACGACGGGCGTAAAGTTTGAAACCGCGACGACGAAATCGGCGGCATCGCGCGCGCGACGGATAAACGCAACGACGCAAGCCTCACGGTCGGAGAGGATCCATTCGAAGCCCGCGGGCTCGGCATCCAATTCGTGCAGCGCCTGCAGCGCGCGGTACGCGCGGTTGAGGTCTCCGACGAGCGTGTGAATGCCTTGGTGGCGCGGGTCGTCGAGCAGGTACCAGTCGAGGCTGCGATCGTGATTCCATTCACGGTCCTGCGCGAACTCGCCGCCCATGAAGAGCAGCTTCTTGCCGGGGTGCGCGTACATGAAGCCGTAGTAGGCGCGCAGGTTGGCGAAGCGCTGCCAATCGTCGCCGGGCATCTTGCCGAGCAACGAGCCTTTCCCATACACGACTTCGTCGTGTGAGAGCGGCAGCACGAAGTTCTCGTTGAACGCGTAGCTGAAACCGAAGGTCAACCGATCCTGATGGAAGCCGCGATGTATGGGGTCTTCGCGCATGTAGGCGAGCGAGTCGTGCATCCACCCCATGTTCCACTTGTAACCGAAGCCGAGGCCACCGTCGTAGGCTGGAGCGGAAACCTTCGGCCACGCGGTCGATTCCTCGGCGACGGTGACGGCGCTGGTTTCACCGTACACGGCCTCGTTCGTACGCCGCAGGAATTCGGTTGCCGCCAAGTTTTCGCGGCCGCCGAAACGGTTCGGAATCCACTCGCCGGGGTTGCGGCTGTAGTCGAGGTACAACATCGACGCGACCGCATCGACGCGCAAGCCATCGACGTGATAGCGGTCGAGCCAGAACAGGGCATTCGCGATCAGGAAGTTGACGACTTCGCTACGCCCGAAGTTGTAGATCAGCGTGTTCCAGTCCGGCTGGAACCCTTGACGCGGATCGGCGTGCTCGTAGAGGTGCGTGCCGTCGAAGAAGGCGAGGCCGTGCGCATCGCTTGGGAAGTGTCCCGGCACCCAGTCGATCAGCACGCCCAGGCCCGCGTCGTGCGCGCGATCCACGAAGGCGGCAAAGTCCGCGGGTGAGCCGAAGCGGCTCGTCGGCGCGAACAGCCCAATCGGCTGATACCCCCAGGAGCCATCGAAAGGATGTTCGGCGATCGGCATCAGCTCGATGTGGGTGAAGCCAAGCGCCGCCACATACGGAATCAGATCGTCGGCTAGTTCGCCGTACGTCAGGAAGCGATTGCCGGCGGCGCGTTTCCATGAGCCCAGGTGCGCTTCGTAGATCGCAATCGGCGCATCGTGGCGCTGCGCGCTCGGGCGCGTCGCGATCCAGTCGGCGTCGGTCCACGCGTACGCGGGCGTACCGAGTACGACCGATGCCGTCGCGGGCGGCCGTTCGGCTTCGAAACCGATGGGATCGGCTTTGAGCGGCAACAGCGTTCCATCGCGGGCGAGCAACTCGTACTTGTACAACGCGCCCGCACCGACGCCGGGCAAAAACAGTTCCCAGACGCCCGCGCCCTGCCGCAGGCGCATCGGATGGCGGCGGCCGTCCCAGTCGTTGAAGTCGCCGACGACGGAAACCCGCTTCGCGTTGGGCGCCCACACGGCAAAGGTGGTCCCCGCAACGCCGTCGAGCGTCGCTTCGTGCGCGCCCAGTTTTTCATAGAGACGGACGTGACGGCCCTCCGCGAGCAGATACTCGTCAAGCTCGCCCAGGATGAGCCCGAAACGATACGGGTCCTCGATCTCCCAGGCGTCGTCGCCGACGGTCAGGCGCAACCGGTATGCGAAGGGCTCACGCTGCCCCGCTATGTCGCCCGCGAAAAACCCGTCGGCCGTCACCCGCTCGAGTTCTGCGTGGGACGTGCCGCTCGCATCGATGACTTCGGCGCGCCCCGCCTGCGGCAAGAACGCGCGCACCGACAGACCGCCCTTCCCTTCGTGCATGCCGAGTACGGCAAACGGGTCGCCGTGCTGCGCGCACGCGACCGCAGCAACGTCTTCAGCGCGCAGCACGTGGGCGCTCGAGAATTCCCCGTATGCCTTCGAGCGGGATGCGCACCCATGCCGGCCGGTTCGCTAGCTCGTAGGACATCTCGTAGAAGGCCTTCTCGAGCACGAAATGTTCGAGTAGGCGCTGCGCCGCGCCGGGGTCGCTTGGGTACGACGCGGTTCCGGCGATCGTCTCGCGATATCCCGCGAGAAAGGCCTCGACGCTGCGGCGCTCCCAGTCCAGCGCGTAGGGTTCCAGCGCCGTGGTGTCGCCGGCGCGATCGGCCACGACGCCGCGCATGGCGGCGACGGCGGCATAATTCAAGGACCGTAGCATCCCCGCGATGTCGCGCAGCGGTGAGGACTTTTCGCGCCGCTGCGCGAGCGGCCGGCCCGGCTCGCCCTCGAAATCGACGATCGTGAAATCATCGGCGACGATGAGCACCTGACCGAGGTGGAAGTCGCCATGGTATCGTGTCTTAACGAGGCCGTTTTCGCCGAGCGGTTCGAGCTGCGTGCGGGCCAACAGCTCGTCGCGCCTGGCGATCAGGTCCGAGGCGAAATGGCGCAGATCGGCCGGGACGCGCTCGAGTTCTCGCGCCAGCGCAGCGAGCGCCGTCTGCGCACTCGCCCGCGCCTGGCTGCTCCACGCCCGGAGATCGTCCGCGGTGACGGGTTCGGCTTCGAAGGCCGGGTCGCCCCGCGGGTCCGCGAACGCGCGATGCAGTTCGGCGGTGCGCACGCCCAGCCGCCGCATCCGCGTCACGAAGAGCTGATGGTCGTCGAGTTCGGAGCGCTCGTCAACGGCGACATTCTCTGGTTCGGCCGCGTCGAGTGCGCGCCGGCGATCGAAGAACCGATCGAGGTAGGCGAGCGTCGTCGCCCAACCGTCACCCTGATTCTCAACGAACGCCTGCAGGATGCAGAGGGCCGTCGAGTCGCCTTGGGCGCTGGTGTGCTCGACGAAGCCGTAAAACGCCGGCGTATTGCGGTAGCCGGCGGCAGCGAGAAAGCGTGCCACTTCCAGCTCCGGTTGCGCGCCGGCATGGACGCGGCGGTAGCCTTTGAGCACCATCCGGTCGTCGATGACGACCGACGTGTTGCTCTGTTCGACGTCGATGTGCTCAACGCGCGGTTCTTTTGAGAGCGCCACGGTATGGAGCGCGGCCGCCGCGTGTCCGACGAATGTTCCGCCGCGCGTTGAGATCAGGCGACGCTCGTTGCGAATCAAATCGAGAACCGCGAGCGGAAACGCGTCGACCGCGAACGCATCGCAGAGCAGCCCGCTGCGCGAACCGGTGCGCGTGCGGGCCAGCGTTGCTCGGGCGGCTGGTACGTCGCGGCCGCCGGGGTCATCGACGATCGCCAGGGGTATGAAGTAGCGCTCGGGCGCGGCGACGACGGTTAAGGAGGCGGTGACGCCGTTGCTTCCAATTCGCACCGTGTCGACGACGGCAGCGCCCTCGCCGAGCGCGTCCTTGCCGGCGAACCAGCGTTGCGCGGGCAGGTATGCGGGCAAGACGTCGTGTTCCAGCGTCGCCAGGGCCTTGCCGCCGAGCGCGGTGCCGTAGTCCTCGTTCGGCAACACCAGGGTGTGCAGTTCGGGAAGTTGGCCCGGCGCTTCGTTTTCCCATGTCGGCGCTTGCGCGGAGTCCGACAGCAAGAACCAGTAGAAGCCGTGGCCGGGCAACGTGAGCACGTAACGCTCGTCACCGATGGTCGCAAATGCGCTCCAGCCGACCATCTCCACCGGCACGCGGCCTTCGTAAGCGGAGAGGTCGAGCGCAACTTGCTGCGCGGAGCGCGCGAGGTTGGCGACGCAGAGCACGTGTTCGTCCTCGTACGCGCGGACGTAGGCCATGATCTTGCGATTGGAAGGCGCCAGAATACGCAGCGTTCCGCGCCCGAATACCTTATAACTCTGGCGTACGGCGATCAATTTGCGCAGCCAATTGAGTTTGGAGGAAGGGCTGCGCGCTTGGGACTCGACGTTGACGGTTTGATAACCGTACACCGGATCGGCAATGGGCGGCAAGAAAAGCCGCGCGGGGTCGGCGCGCGAGAAACCGCCGTTGCGGTCGATCGACCACTGCATCGGCGTCCGAACGCCGTCGCGGTCGCTCAGATAGATGTTGTCGCCCATGCCGATTTCATCGCCGTAGTAGACGATCGGCGTGCCCGGCATCGAGAGCAGCAGTCCGGTCAGCAGTTCCATGCGCCGCAGATCGTTCTCCATCAGCGGCGCCAGCCGTCGCCGAATGCCGACGTTGATGCGCGCGCGCGGTTCGCTGGCGTAGATGCGGTACATGTTGTCGCGCTCGCGCTCAGTCACCATCTCGAGCGTCATCTCGTCGTGATTGCGCAGGAAAATCGCCCACTGACAGCTCTCGGGAATGTCGGGCGTCTGACGCATGATGTCGATGATCGGGTAGCGGTCCTCCTCGGCAATCGCCATGAACATGCGCGGCATCAGGGGAAAGTGAAAGGCCATGTGGCACTCGTCGCCGTCGCCGAAATACGGCCGCACGTCTTCGGGCCACTGGTTTGCTTCGGCGAGGAAAACGCGGTCGGGATATTCGGCGTCGAGCACGGCCCGGAGGATCTTGAGCACGCCGTGCGTTTCGGGCAGATTCTCGCAGCCCGTGCCCTCGCGCTCGCAGAGATACGGAACGGCGTCCAAACGGAGGCCGTCCACTCCCGTTTGGAGCCAGTAGCGCATCACGTTGAGCAGCGCTTCGATCACGCGCACGTTGGCGAAATTGAGATCGGGTTGATGCGAGAAGAAGCGGTGCCAATAGTACTGCCCGGCGACCGGATCCCACGTCCAGTTCGACGTTTCCGTGTCGCTGAAGATGATGCGGCAGTCCGCGTACTTCTTGTCCGAATCACTCCACACGTAGAAATCGCGCCACACCGACCCGCGCTTGGCGCGGCGAGCACGTTGAAACCACGCATGCTGATCGGAGGTGTGATTGATGACCAGCTCGATCAAGACGCGCATGCCCCGCTCGTGCGCCGCGCGGACGAACTGCCGGAAGTCCTGCGTCGTACCGAAAGCCGGATTGATCGCACGGTACTCGGCAATGTCGTAACCGTCGTCGCGCATCGGCGACGGAAAAAACGGCAACAGCCAAATGCACGTGGCGCCCAGCGACTTGATGTAATCGAGCTTTTCGGTGAGCCCGCGGAAGTCGCCGATGCCGTCGTCGTTGGCATCGAAGAAGGCCTTGACGTGCAGTTGATAGATGACGGCGTCTTTGTACCAGTACTTGTCGCTACCGAGCACGCGTTAGCCTCAGGCGGTAGATCACCGCCGGGTTGCGTGCGGGGTCGAGCCGTACGCCATGCGCTGAACCGCGCCGCTGGGCGGCGGCTGCCGCCGCGCCCAGCAGTTCTTCGACTTCATACGGGTCCCCGTCGCCCAGCCCCAGTTCGCCGGTAGGGAACCACAGCGTCGTCTCATGGACGGCAAACGGATCGAGGTTGACGGCAACCAGGATCGTGCTGTCGTCGCGGCGTTTGCCGTAGAAGATGACGGCCTCGTGGTCGGCGCGGTAAAACCGGACGTTGCGCCAGTCGTGCAGGGCCGGGTTCTCACGCCGAATGCGATTGACGCGCCGGATTTCCTCGATGATGTTGCCGGGAGCGTTCCAGTCGCGCACGCGAATCTCGTACTTCTCGGAATCGGCGTATTCTTCACGCCCCGCGAGCGCGCCGTTCTCGCACAATTCGAAACCGCTGTAGAGGCCGTAAAGACTGGACAGCGTGGCGGCGAGCACCAGCCGGATGATGAACGCCGGACGGCCGCCCGTCTGCAAGTAGGGCGGCAGAATGTCGGGGGTGTTGGCGAAAAAGTTCGGCCGGTAATAGTCGGCCATCTCCGTGTTGACCAACTCCTCGACGTAGGCCGTCAACTCCGCCTTGGCGTTGCGCCAGGTAAAGTACGTGTACGACTGCGTGAAGCCGAGCTTGGCGAGTTCCTTCATCACCTTGGGCCGCGTGAATGCTTCGGCCAGAAAGATCACGTCCGGACGCCGCGACTGCACGTCGGCGATCATCCAGGACCAAAACGCAAACGGTTTGGTGTGCGGGTTGTCGACGCGGAAGATCGTAACGCCGCGTTGGATCCAGAACAGGACGACATCGCGCAGTTCGATCCAAAGTGCGGCAGCATGGGGCCCGTACCAGTTGAAATTGACGATGTCTTCGTATTTTTTCGGCGGATTTTCGGCATGCTTGATCGAGCTGTCGGCCCGAATCTCGAACCACTCGGGATGCGCCGCGACGTAGGGATGGTCGGGCGAGCATTGGAGCGCGTAGTCGAGCGCGACCTCGAGGTTGTTCGCGCGGGCCGCGGCGACGAAACGAGCGAAGTCGTCCAGCGTACCGAGTTCCGGCGCGACGGCCGTGTGACCGCCGTGCTCGTTGCCGATCGCCCACGGGCTGCCGGGATCATTCGGCTCCGCCTGCGGCGCGTTGTTGCGCCCTTTGCGGAATGCCCGGCCGATTGGATGAATCGGCGCCAGATACACCACGTCGAATCCCATGGCGCGGATCGCGGGCAATCGCTGTGTCGCATCGGCAAAGGTTCCGCCGGCGCCCGGCGTCGTTCCCTGGGAGCGCACGAACAGTTCGTACCAGGCGCCGAAGCGCGCGGCGTCGCGGTCGCAGACGACTTCGAGCGGCGGCGCATAGCGGGTCGCGCGCGAGCGATCCGGCACGCGGCGCAGTGCGGTCGCGGCGTCCTCGGCGAGCAGGAGGTCGGCGTAGGCTACCTCATCGCCGACCGCATCGAGGCCGCGCAAAAGGTCGTCGATCCGGCGTCGAGCCCCGCCCTGGGCGCGTTCGCGCGCACTCTCCACGAGGGCGCGGCCTTCGGCGAGGTCGAGGGCGATCGGTTGCGCGGCGGCGCGTTTCTTACGGACATCGCCTTGCCATGAGCCGAAGACGTCGGGCCAGGCTTCGACCGTGTACTCGTAGCGCGCATTGCGGGTGACCGGGAAGCTGCCCCCCCATGCGTCGTCGTCGAGAAAACGGAACGGCGCTTCACGCCACGTTGGGGTTCCCCGTTCACGGTAGAGCAGGGCGGCGGCGAGCGCATCGTGGCCGTCGCGGAATACGTCGGCCGTCACGTCGACGAAGTCTCCGACCACGCGTTTGATCGGATGCCGGCCGCCGTCGAGTTGCGGTCGCACGTTCTCGACGATGGCCGGCTTTGCGGCCGCGACGGCGTCTTGCGCGGTCGGACGCGGTTGTTGCGATTGCGGCGTGTCGTGCGGAGATACCGTCTGTGCGGCGAACACGCGGATGGTCAAAGGGGCAACGGTGACGTCGTCCTGGGCAGCGACGGCGCGCGGCACAACGCCGGGCGTCACCTCTCGCGCCGGGTGACCGAGCGTGCGCAGGATGTCCGCCCCGTCGATGTCGGCCGACATCCGCGCGCCGGCATTGACGAGCGATAATACGCCGCCGTCAGCCGCCGTGCCGTCGCGTAAGAGTCCGAGCGGCGCGCCGGCACCGAAATGGAGGAGATGCTGCGCACCCTCCTCGCCGAGCGCGGGTAGCGACCCCTTCAGCGCGTTGGTAGCCGCGATAAACTCGGTCAAATCGAAGCGCGGTTGCTCCCAGTCGTGCGGCCGCGTGTTCACGACGTCCAAGCGTTTTGAAAAACCGTACTCGTAGCCCATCGGCATCATCACGCCGCTGGAAAAGATCGCGGCAAAGAGGTAGCGGAAGCGGTACGCGGCTTCCGTTTGCCTTTTCGCAATGCCTGGAAACGATTGCGAAAGCTCGGCGCTCAGTCGCGGGGTGTCGTGGCTTTCGGGGAACGCAATCGACGGCGCGATGTGGCGAGACGCTTCGTACTGATCGAGGAGCCAGGCCGACTGAAAATCCCACCATTTGGAACTATTGAAGAGCGCGTCGAACCCGACGCCGCGCAATGCCGAAATCTGATCCGGCGTGCAGCCGAGCGTTTCAGCCGCGAAGAAGGCGTCGGGCCGCACCGCCCGTACCGCGGCGATGATCTCGGACCACACGGCTGCGGGGACCTGATACGCCGCATCGCAGCGGAAGCCGCACATGCCGAGTTGCGCGTAGTGACGCGCGACGTCCGCGAAGTAGGCGACGAGTTCGGCGCGTTCGGGCCGTTCGCGGTAATCGAGTTCCGCCAGATCGCCCCACACCGTCACCTTCGTTAGATCGTCAGGGTCGACCGCGGACGGTGCCACGATCGTCCCGCCGTCATCGTGCCGGTACCAGTCCGGATGCTGCTGCACGAGCGGTCCGTCGTCGGCGGTATGGTTGATCACGAGATCCATCATGACGGAGAGCTCGCGCTCGCGAGCGGCGCTGAGAAAACCGCGCAGGATCGCATCATCGTCGGCACGATCATCGCCGCGCAGCACGGGATTGAGCCGGCGGTAATCGACGACGGAGTAGAGACTTCCGGAGCCGCCGGTAACGTGAAACGGATTGACGTACACCCAGTCGAAGCGCATGGCGGCGATGCGCTCGAGATGGCCGGCCCAACGTGCAACGGGTCCCGCCAGCGTAGGAAACAAATTGTAGATGCGCGGTCCCATTCGTTCACCTCTTAAGCCGTCGTGCCGCAAAGCCCCGCCGCCGCGCGTGAAGGAACCACCATCGTATGGCGCTGTCCGACGAAGTCAAAGCCGGCTCGACCGTCGAGCTCACCGAGGAGGAAGAGCGCGAGGTCGAGGAGCGCAGTCCGCCGCGTGCGGTCGTCGTCTTCGAAACCGTGCGCCGCGAAGGCGAACTCGAATTGCGGCGGCCCGCATTATCCTTGGCTGCTTCCGGCTACGCGGCCGGTCTCTCGATGGGCGCGTCACTCGCGGGCGAAGGTCTGCTTCGGGCGATGCTGCCCGACGCCAAATGGCGTCCACTGGTCGACAGCTTCGGATATTCGCTCGGCTTCGTGTTCGTGATCCTCGGGCGCCAACAGCTGTTCACCGAGAACACGCTGACCGCGATTCTGCCGCTGCTCGATAATCCCGAGAAGCTCAAAACGCTGTGGCGGGTTATGCGCCTGTGGGCCGTCGTGCTTGCCACGAACCTCTTGGGCGCCGCCTGCTTTGCCGTCGCGATTGCGCACCTGCCGTTTTTCTCAGATGCCGTGCGGACGACGTTTCTCCAGCTCGGCCAAGAGGCCGCCGCCCCATCGTTCATCACCATCCTGATCCGTGGCGTCGCTGCGGGCTACTTGATCGCGCTGATGGTATGGCTGTTGCCGTTCTCCGACGTGATGCGCCCCTTCGTCATCATTCTGGTGACGTGGGCCGTCGGCGTGGCCTCGTTTTCGCACATCATCGCGGGTTCGGTCGAGGTGCTGTACGTCGTCGCCAGCGGCCACCTCTCGGGGGCGGCGTATCTGCAGAGCTACCTGTTGCCGGTTTTCATCGGCAACGTCATCGGCGGTACGTCGCTGGTCGCACTGCTGAACTACGGCCAGATCGTCGCTGAGGGCAACGAGTCCCGCCAATCCTAAAGCCACTTCCATCACAACGGGATCGACCCAAGAACGCTCCAGATTCGACGCAGTCGAATCCAGGTGGGTAAGAGCCGGACATGCACAACGACGACAGAGAACGTCCCGTCTCGGGCGACGACGATGCGCACGACGCCGTCGTCGCGGCCGACGACACCGGCATGATTTCCCAACAGGAGATCCTCACCCAGTCCGAGTTGGACGAGGGGCTTCCCGATGATGCCGAGGCGGGCGGCCCATGAACTCCACGGACATCCAACGACACATCGAGGAGCTGGTGGCCGAAGAGCACCGGCTGCTCGACGCGGGAGGCGCGGGCAAGAGCGATGAGGCCGCGCAGCGCCGCCTCGACGAAGTCAACGTTGAACTCGATCGCTATTACGATCTCTTACGGCAGCGGCGCGCACGTGACGAGTTCGCGCAAGATACGGAAAGCGCGCACCTGCGGTCGGCCGACACCGTCGAGAAGTATCTGCAGTAGCGGCAGTAGCGGCAGCGCGGCGTAGCGAAGGCTCAACGCCAATGAAGCTGCTGCGCGTCGTTGGCGCGGTCGCACTGCTTGGCATTGCTGCGTACGTGGGTTATCGGTTGTTCTCGCATCCGACCGTAAACGTCGGCGAAAGCGTGGCCGTCTACTACACGAAAGGCGACGGCGCGAGCCTGGCCCGATGGAATGTTTCGCTCGGGCCGGCACGCGATCGCCCGAGCGTCGCGTTCTATGCCGCTGTGCAAGCGGTCGCCGGGCCACCGCCCGATGTTCCGGCGATCCGCTTCCCCGCGGGAACCGTCGTCCGCGCGGTCGACGTTAAAGGTTCGACTGCTTCGGTCGATCTCGATGGTAGCATCACGACCGCGCCCAGCGGAAGCCTCGCCGAAAGCGGCGAGTTCAAAGCGCTCGTCTGGACGTTGACGGCCTTGCCCGGCATCGATGCCGTGCAAGTGCGCGTTGACGGAGCGCGCGTTCCCACGTTGCCCGGAGGTCATCTTGAACTCGATGAACCGCTCACGCGCCAAAGCTGGTAACCGCGCGATCGTCTTTGTCATCCTCGCCCTGCTCGCGGCGCTCAGTGTCTGTCGCTTGCCGGCGCGCGCCGACGAGGCAACGACCGATTACTGGTTCGGCGGCACGCGCCTCATCTTCGAGCAGCCGCAAGTCACGGGCGGCGCGCTCGCGATCTCGACGACCGACGGGGGTTTGGTCCGGTTCCTCGGGGCGCTCGGCGCCACGCTGGCGTATCAGCCCGGGCAGAAATACGTCGTGATCACGACGGCCGACCGGCGTACGGTCGCGTTTGATGTGGACTCGCCCCGGTACACCGTCGGCGGCATCGCCCAAAGCGCGCCGTTCGCGCCGTATGCCAGCGGCAACGCCGTTTATCTTCCGTTTGTGGCGCTGGCCAAGGCGCTCTACGTCGATGCCGTTCCCGACGGCGATACCACCGTTCTGCAGCCCGAGATCGGTTCGCTCGACGTACGCAGCGAGAAACGCGCGACGGTGCTGACCTTGCGCGGCGCGACGGCCCTGCACTTCAAGCGCATCACGGGGCCGCGCGATAGCCACGTCACGCTGTCTTTTTCCGGCGTGGGCTCAACCCTCGCACGGGAACGCAGCATCGGCCAGCCGGCGCTCGCGAGCGTCGTGATCGCGAGCGCCGGAACGCCGAAGAACCCCACGACCGTCGTTGATTTCACTGCTGCGCCGGGTAGCGCCCATGCTCTGCTGCCGAGCGACTCGTCGAATGCACTGACCTTGGAGTTCGCGCCGCCCGGGGCCACCGTGGGCGGCACGCCGCTGCCGGCGCAAGGCAGTACCCTCGTCGTGAGTGCGCCGTCGCAACCGCGCCCGGCCCCGCTAGCGAAACAAGGGCCGCAGCTCCCCACGCCTGGTCCGAGTGCGACGTCACCGACCATGCCGTCTGCCACGCCGGTGATCTCCGCCGCGCCCGTGCAGCTGACGGCGCTTACGAGCGCCGGCACGAGCGACGGCGGCTTCGACATGCACGTCTCGCTTTCGGGCAACGTCGGCTACGAGTGGCACCGCCTGCCCGACGATCGCTGGTACGTCGATCTCAAACCGGCGGTGCTTGCCGTCGCTCCGCGGGATGAGTCTTTGCAGGACGATACCGTCAAGTCGCTGCGCGTCAAGGGCTTCATCGGGCCGCGCGACCATCTGCCGACGGTCCGCATCGCCTTCACCCTGACGTCGCCGCGGGTCGTCAACCTGATCGCCAACCCCGGCGGAGCGACGATCGCCATCGACGCCGTCGACGACGCGAATCCGCAGCGCGTCGGCTACGGACAGATTACCGATGGCCGCCTCGTGGCGTCGGCGGAGACGCCTGCGCCGCTGCCGCCGGCCAACGAAGAGCCGGTGCCCGTCCCGACCGGAACGTGGAAGTTTGCGCCGCCGCCGGGTTACGGCTCGCGGCTGATCGTGATCGATCCCGGTCACGGTGGAAGTGACCCAGGTGCCGAACATAACGGACTCGTCGAGAAAGAACTGAACCTCGATATGGCCAGACGCCTGCGCGCTCTGCTGGTCTCACGTGGGTGGATCGTTGAGATGACCCGCGACTCGGACATCGACGTCTATGAGCCCAACGACTCGGCGCGCGACGAGTTGCAAGCGCGCGACGACATCGCCAACGACGCGCACGCGCGACTCTTCATCAGCGTGCACAGCAACGCGGCTCCCAGCGTCCTCGCGATGAACGGAACGACGACGTATTATTACAAGCCCGACTCATACGCGTTCGCGCGCGCCGTCCACGCGCGGCTGGCCGCCGATCTCCCGACCAAAGACGATGGCATCATCAAGGACAAGTTCTACGTGATTGCCCACGCGACGATGCCCGCGATTCTGATTGAGTCGGCATTCCTCACGAGCGCGCGAGATGCTGAGTTGCTGCACGACCCGGTCTTCCTTCAAAAGATCGCACTCGCGATCGCCGAGGGCGTCGGCTCGTACACGTCGGCGCCGCCGCCGGTTTCACAGATCCCTTCCGAAGACGGCGGTCGCTAGTGCTTGGTTGCGAGCAATAGCATCCTCGGCATCTTCGATTCCGGTTTAGGGGGGCTCACGGTTCTGCGTGCCGTGCGCGCGCTGCTTCCCGACGAGGACATCGTATACTACGCCGATCAGGCCCACGTCCCGTACGGTGATCGCACCCCGGACGAACTCGTTGCGCTGCTCGCGCACAACGTCGCGTATCTTGAAGGGCGCGGCGTCGATGCAATCGTGATGGGTTGCAACACCTCGTGCGCCATCGCGGCTTCGCGCGGGTGGCCCCAGGCACGCGTGCCCATCCTCGACTTGATCGCTGCCGCCGCCGACGACGTCGCGGCTTCGCGTGCGCGGCGAGTCGGCGTGATCGGAACGCTCGCGACCGTCGGCTCGGGCGCGTACGGCAACGCCATCCGCAAACGCGACCCTGCGATCACGGTCCAGGAAGTCGCCGCCCCGGCGCTCGTTCCGCTCGTTGAAAGCGGCTTCCTGACCGGCCCCATCGCCCGCGACGCCGTCGCCGCCGCGTGCGCCAAATTCATTGCGCCGCTCGACGCTCTCGTGTACGGCTGCACGCACTACCCGCTCCTCGACGCGCATTTCGCAGCCGCCCTCGGCGACGTTGTGCGAATCGATCCGGCGCAAGCCCAAGGCCGCCGCGCCATCGCATTTTCGCGGCACTGTGCCACGCCCGGTGGCCGCCAGATACACTTCGTCACCACGGGGAAAATGGAACCCTATCGACGGGCAGTCCTGGCCATTATGAATTCAGTAACCGACAACGTCAGTTTCACGACAGCCTCGGCGCTCAGGGTCACGAGCCGGCATGCCGCCAAGAGTTCGTGAGATCAAACGTATGCTTCGTGACGCCGGCTTTGAATTCGCACGTCAGGGCAAAGGCGACCATTCCGTATGGAAGCATCCATCTGGGGTGGAGTACTCGCTCGACGGCGCCGATTCAAAAGAGATGGCGCGCGGATCGTGGAAAACGTCTTCGAAAGTTGCTCGAAACCGTGCGGGGCAAGCGGCCATGAAAGTCATTGTCGAGTTCGAGAATAGTTCAAACGCCGTCTGCGCGACAAGTCCAGATTTCCCGAACGTTGTCGGTCTAGGCGACGATCGCGATGACGCGCTGCGCCGCTTCCTAAACGCGCTTCACGGCCTCATCGAGTACCATACCGAAACAGGAGAACCGCTCGACATTCCCAGCGACGATCGCCAAATCGAGGTGATTGCCGCCTAAATAGCTAGTACTGGAGCGCCTTTGTTTTGCCCATCTGAACGACCGAAGCGACGCTCGCGGCGGCACTTGCCAAAAAGCGCGAGCGTGGCAATCACCAACTCGATGCGGATCGTCTTCACAACCGTTGTTGACTCGCCGTTGCGCTCGTTCTTCATATCAAGCCAAAGAGCCGCAGGAAGAGCAGGACGGACCCAGCCCCTAAGCACGTTCCCGCCGCGACTTGCAGCGGCGTATGCGCGCGCAGCCGGATGCGGGACCAGCCGACCAGTGGGATCAGGATGAAGAACGGCAGCGGCTGTGTGCCGAACAGATAGACGAGCACGACGAGCGGCGCCGTGATGCCGAGCGCGTGCGTCGAGATCTTCCAGTAGCGGGTGATGTACTGAACGACGAGTGATGCGCCCGCATAGCCGGCGAGCGTTGCGGTCATCAAGCGCGGCGCATGCAGCAGGTAGAGCATGCAGGTCCCCAGCGCGTAGAAGATGACGAAGACGCTGAACACGCGCTCCCGCTCGGTGCGCACCGACATGTCCAGGTCGGTGATGCGGTCGCTGACGTACAACCAGAGGACGTAGAGCATCGGGCCGATCGACGTGAACGCCGTGCTCGTGAAGAAGAGCGGCCAGAAGGCGTTGGTGCCCGTCGCCGTCTCGTGTGCGATGAAAACGAAGAGGGCCAGCGACGTGACGAACGGATTGCAGATCGTCGAAAAGATGCGCGCGACGTCGTTGAGGGCGCGCTGGGGCCGGCTGGGGCGCAGCGGCGTCGGCGACCTGACGGCAATGGCAGGCTCCACGCGGCCGAAGTTGCACCGGCAGGCAAGCGTGCCCCTTTAGGGGGTGTCAAAAGCAGCCGAATGGTGAACAATACCGCGATGGTACTTGACCGAATAAACTCGCCCCGCGACCTCGACTCGTTGTCGCGGTCCGATATCGACGCCTTAGCCGCCGAAATCCGCGAGCAACTCGTTTCGGCGTGTTCGAAGAACGGCGGCCACCTTGGCCCGAACCTCGGGGTCGTCGAACTGACCCTCGCCCTGCACCGAACCTTCGATGCCCCCAAAGACAAGATCGTGTGGGACGTCAGCCATCAGGTGTACGTGCACAAGATGTTGACGGGTCGGGCCAAGCGGATCGGCAGCATCCGCAAGGGGGGCGGGCTGAGTGGCTTCGCGATGCGTTCTGAGTCGGCGTACGATGTGTTCGGGGCCGGCCATGCGTCGACGTCGATTTCAGCGGCGCTCGGCATGGCGCAGGCCCGCGATCTTCTGGGCGGCGAGGAGAAGGTCGTCGCCATCATCGGCGACGGTGCGCTGACGGGCGGACTCGCCTATGAAGCGATCAATAACGCGGGGCACCTCAAGTCGAACTTCATCGTCGTGCTCAACGACAACGAGATGTCGATTGCGCCCAACGTCGGCGCGATGGACCGCTACCTCGGCACCTTGCGCTCCAAGCCGCTCTTCAACGCGGCGCGCGAGACGCTCAAGGACGTGCTGGCGCACGTTCCCTTCGGTGGGGCGGCGCGCAAGGCGTTGTCGACGGCGGAAGAGGCCGGCATGCGGTTTGTGTCGAGCGAGCCCAAGACGGCCGTCATCTTCGAGGAGATGGGTTTTCGCTATGTCGGCCCGATCGACGGGCACGATTACGACACGTTGTGCAACGTCCTCGCCGACGCGGCGAAAATCCAAGGGCCCGTGCTGCTTCACGTCCGCACCGTCAAGGGCAAGGGTTTTGAACCGGCTGAACTCGACAAGCGGACCTTTCACGGCGTGGGCCCCTTCGAACTTGAGAACGGCAAGATCGAATTCAAGTCCAGTGCCCGAGCGACGTTTTCGGAAGCGTTTGCCGATGCGGTGACGGTGGCGGCGGACAAGGATCGCCGGGTCATCGCGATCACGGCCGCCATGCCCGACGGCACGCAACTCAAGCGCTACGCCAAGAAGCACCCGGAGCGCTATTTCGACGTCGGGATCGCCGAGGCGCACGCCGTCTGCTTCGCCGCCGGCGCTGCGACGGCAGGCATGAAGCCGGTCGTCGCGATCTATTCGACGTTCTTGCAGCGAGCGTACGACCAGGTCGTGCACGACGTCGTCATCCAGGATCTGCCGGTGGTGTTCTGCATGGACCGCGCCGGCGTCGCGGGCGACGACGGTCCGACGCACATGGGCCTCTACGACATCGCGTACTTGCGTACGCTGCCGAACATGACCATCATGGCTCCGCGCATCGAGGCCGAAGTCGCTCCGATGCTCCAGCATGCGCTCACCTTGGGATCGCCGGCGGCGATCCGCTATCCGCGCGGCAATTCGGCAGGGAATCACCTGGAAACCCCCGAGCCGCTCGTCCATGGACGCGCTGAAGTGCTGCGCCGGGGCCGCGGGGTCGCATTGCTTGCCCTCGGTAATACGTGCGACGTCGCCCTGGACGCATACGATTTAGTCGACGAAGCCAGCACGAAGCCGACGGTGGTCAACATGCGCTTCGTACGCCCACTCGATGAGGCGCTGCTCTTCGAACTCGCGCAGACGCACCGTAAGTTCATTACGCTCGAAGAGCATGCTCTCGCCGGCGGTTTCGGCTCCGCCGTGGCGGAATTCGCCTCGGACCGCGGCCTCGACGTAACGATCGAACGGATCGGCGTTCCCCACATTCTCATCCAACATGATAAGCAGCCCGCGCAGCGCGCAAGCTTCGGCCTCTCCGGCGAAAACTTGGCTGCCCGCGTAAAGACCGCCTCAGTAGAGCAAGCGTCAGAAGCACGCAGAGCCTAGCCGTCGACCTCAGCGGGGGTTTGGCCCCGCCGAGATAAACTAGGACCGCGATGCTTTCTCTGGTCACCCTGCTTGCTGCAGCGACGCCGGCACCGCTGGGAGCGGTGAAGAGCGCCGCGCCGCCGCGCGGCGCGCCGAACGCGGCGGCGACGCTCTCACCGCAAGTCTACCCGCAACTTCAAAATCTGGGCTTGACCCACAAGACGGCGATGGCGGCCAACCTGCCTTGGTTGACGCACACCTTCGCGACGATTTTCGTGATTTTGGCGGTCGGCCTGGTGGTGCTGCTGGCGGTTCAAACGACGAAACAGGAGGGGCTCTCGGGCACGATTGGCGGACGCGTGGAGTCGGCGTACCGGCCCAGACTCGGCTTCGATCAGCAACTGGCGCGGTTGACCAGTTACGTCGCGATCGGCTTCGTGTTCTTCGCGGTCGTGCTCAGCATCACCGGAATCTAGCGTCGGGACACCAGTACCCTTGTCGCTGCTCGAGGTAAAAAATCTCGCCGTCGGTTTCAAGACCGACGACGGCTTCGTCAGCGCCATCAACGGGCTCTCGTATTCGGTCGAGCGCGGCTCGACCTTGGGCATCGTCGGCGAATCGGGCTCCGGCAAGTCGGTCAGTGCGCTGACGATCATGCGGCTGGTCCCGATTCCGCCGGGACGCATCGACGGCGGCTCAATCGTTTTCCGCGACCAGAACCTGCTGACCAAATCCGAGGCCGAAATGCGGCGGATTCGCGGCAAGGACATCGCGATGATCTTTCAAGATCCGATGACCTCGCTCAATCCCGTGCTGACGGTCGGCGCGCAAATCTCGGAAGCCGTGCGGCTGCACTTGCACTTGAACAAACGCGACGCGCTCGCCAAGACGATCGACATGCTGCGCTTAGTACGGATACCGCTGCCGGAAAAACGCGTGCGTGAATATCCGCACCAGCTTTCGGGCGGCATGCGTCAGCGGGTGATGATCGCGATGGCGCTCTCCTGCGACCCCGACGTTCTGATCGCCGACGAACCGACGACTGCGCTCGACGTCACGATCCAAGCGCAGATCCTGGACTTGATGAACGAGATGCAGGAGCGCTTGGGTTCGGCGATCGTGCTGATCACCCACGATCTCGGGGTCGTTGCCGAAACGTGCCGCAACGTGCTCGTCATGTATGCCGGCAACCTCATCGAATATGGAACCACCGATCAGATCTTTTCAGCCCCCAAGCACCCGTACACGATGGGACTGCTGGAGTCGCTGCCCCGGTTGGACGACCGCGAGCACTCGCGCCTCGTCCCGATCGAAGGACAGCCGCCAAATTTATTGCGCCTGCCGGCCGGCTGTTCGTTCGCGCCGCGCTGCAAATACCGCATGCCGATCTGCGATACGCCGACGCCGCTGTACGACTTCTCGAATGGACACGTCGCACGCTGCTTTTTGTACGATGAACGCACTGCCGGCGAACGCCGCCTGACGACCGAATCGGCGCCGCAGATTCCTGGCACGGCCACGGGCGCACTGACCGCGCCGAGCGAACCGGCGGTCGCCGTATGAACGGCCGCCCCGACATTCTCGAAGTTCGCGACCTCTATAAGTACTTTCCGATCAGCGCGGGCGTTTTCTCCCGGCACATCGGCGACGTCAAAGCCGTTGACGGCATCGACTTTTCGATCCGTCAGGGCGAGACGCTCGGCCTGGTCGGGGAATCGGGTTCGGGCAAGACGACCGCCGGACGCGTGGTGCTGCGCTTGCTGCCGGCGACCAAGGGCCAAGTGATTTTCGATGGCCACGACGTGCATACGCTGGGCCCCGGGGACTTGCGCCGGCTGCGCCGCGAGATGCAGATCATCTTCCAAGATCCCTACGCATCGCTCAACCCGCGCATGTCGATCGGCGCCATCATCGGGGAGCCGCTGCGCATCCATGGGTTGGCGCGCGGTAAAGACGTCGACGCGCGCGTGCAGGATCTGCTGCGGCGGGTCGGGCTGCAGCCGTACCACGCGAACCGCTACCCGCACGAGTTCTCCGGCGGGCAACGCCAGCGCATCGGCATCGCACGCGCGCTCGCGGTCGACCCCAAATTCATCGTCGCCGACGAACCGGTCTCGGCGCTCGACGTCTCGATTCAGGCGCAGGTCATCAACCTGATGCAGGATCTCCAGGCGCAGTTCGGCTTGACGTATCTGTTCATCGCCCACGATCTCTCCGTCGTGCGGCACATCTCCACGCGGGTTGCCGTCATGTACGTCGGCAAGATCGTCGAGATCGCGGATCGCGACGACCTGTACGACAACCCGCTGCACCCTTACACGCAGGCGCTGCTGTCCGCCATCCCCATTCCCGATCGCGCGGTCGAAATACGGCGCAAGCGCATCATCCTGACGGGCGACATTCCCTCGCCCGTCAATCCGCCTTCAGGCTGCCGCTTTCACACCCGCTGCCCCGTTGCATTCGACCGCTGCAAGGTCGAAGTTCCGCCGCTGCAGACCTATGCCCCCGGACACGTCGCTGCCTGTCATTGGGTGGAAGAGCACGGCGGCAATGCCCCCGATCTCACGGCAGTCCCCGCCGCGGTCGCGTAGCGCCGACTACTGTTAAAACGAAGCGGCGACCCGTGTTTAAGGTCGCCGCGTTGATGAACTATGATGCCTTTTTGCGGCGGGTCGTTTTCTTCGCCGTCGATTTCTTTCGCCCGCTGCCGGCTTTGCGGCCACCGGTCTTCTTGCGGGTGCCGGTCGAGCGCTTCGCCGTGCTCTTTTTGCGGCCGGCCGTCGTCGATTTCTTGCGGCCACCGGTCGATTTCTTGCGGCCGCCGGTCGACTTGCGCGTCGTCTTCTTGGCCGTGGTTTTCTTGCGGCCGCCGGTCGATTTCTTAGCCGACGATTTGCGCGCCCCGGTCGCTTTCTTGCGTCCGTTGCTCGCCTTACGAGCGCCCGTCGTACCGGAGCTCTTCCGCGTTCCGCTGCTCCGGCGCCGGCGTGAAACGCCGCCTGACTCGGACTCTGCGGAGCCGTTGGCGTCGTTATCGTCCATCATATCTTCGTTCAATTCGTCCTCCTCGTCCATCACCGGACGATCGTAGCGTAAGGACGTCAACGGTTCGTTCGTCAACGTCTTTGGTTGCATCTTATACCGCGTTCGGCCAATATGCAACATTTTTGAAGTTCCGCGTGTCGTATGCACTTGACAGGCGGCGCTATACTAGTGGCGTTTTAGCCGAGACTCGGGTCTCGAGGACCCGAAACGAGGGACGTTTGAAGAAGCCGCTGATCATCGTCGAATCACCGACGAAGGCGCGCACCATTAAGAAATTCTTGCCTCCCCGTTACGTCGTTAAGGCCTCGGTCGGACACGTTCGCGACCTTCCCAAGAGCACGCTGGGCGTCGATGTCGAGCACGATTTCGCCCCCCGTTACCTTACGATCAAAGGCAAGGGCGACATCATCAAGGAGCTGCGCAGCGCGACCAAGGCGGCCACCGACGTGTACCTGGCGACCGACCCCGACCGCGAAGGCGAGGCGATCGCATGGCATCTGGCCGAGCTGCTCAAGCTCGAACATCCCAAACGCATCGAGTTGCACGAGATCACGAAGGAAGCGGCGCTGCATGCGCTCCAGTCGGCCCACCAGATCGACATGGACCGCGTCAACGCTCAGCAAGCGCGGCGCATCTTGGACCGGCTCGTCGGCTACAAGATCTCGCCGCTGCTGTGGTCCAAGGTGCGGGGCGGCCTTTCGGCGGGGCGCGTTCAGTCGGTCGCCGTCAAGCTGATCGTCGACCGCGAGCGGGAGATCAATGCCTTCGTCCCGCGTGAATACTGGTCGATCACCGCGCTGCTGCGGCAGCGTGGTTCAGAGCACGTTTTCCCGGCCGCTTTGGTCGAGGTCGATGGTGAGAAGGCAGCGGTCGATAACGGCGGCCGTGCCGATCAAATCGTTGCCGACCTGCTCGACGCCGCCTTTTCCGTCAGCGCCGTCAAGCAGCGTGAAGTCCGGCGCAATGCGGCGCCGCCCTTCACGACCTCGACGCTCCAACAAGAAGCGTCGCGCAAGCTGAAGTTCCGGGTGCGGAAGACGATGCAGACCGCTCAGGCGCTGTACGAAGGCGTCGATCTGGGGTCCGAAGGGACGCAGGGCCTGATCACCTACATGCGCACCGATTCGACGCGCATCAGCGATGCCGCGCAGCAAGCCGCCAACGCCTTCGTTGAAGCGACGTACGGGCGCGAATTCCAAGGCGGTTCGCGGCAGTTCAAGGTTCGCGAAGGAGCGCAGGACGCGCACGAAGCGATCCGTCCGACCTCGGTGACCCGCACCCCCGCGTCGCTCGCGGGTATCCTCAAACGTGACGAATTGCGGATGTACACGCTGATCTGGGAGCGGTTCGTCGCCTCGCAGATGGCGGCGGCCGTCTACGCTCAAACGGCAGCCGATATAGCGGCAAAGCCGGTTCGCGGCACGGCACGTTACCTTTTGCGAGCGACGGGCAGCGTGCTCAAGTTTGCCGGTTATACCGCCGTGTACGAAGAGGGCCGCGATGATGAAGCGGGCTCGGACGCGAGTCCGACTGCGAAAAACGGCAAACCGGGACGCGTGTTATTGCCGCCGCTTGCAGCCGGCGAAGCGCTCGAACGGCGCGGCCTCGAGCCCAAGCAGCACGTCACCGAACCACCCCCGCGCTTCACCGAAGCGACGCTCGTCAAAGCGCTCGAAGAGAACGGCATCGGACGACCGTCCACCTACAGCTCGATCGTCGAGACCATTCAAGCCCGCCGCTACGTCGAACAGCTCGAACGCCGTTTCCGCCCGACGGAGATCGGCATGGCGGTCAACGACCTGCTGGCCGAACATTTCCCCGACATCATGGACCTGGCGTATACGGCGAAGATGGAAAGCGAACTCGATCACGTCGAGGACAACCACGAGAATTGGGTCGAGGTCCTGCGGCGATTTTACGGCCCGTTCGAGCACGAACTGGAAGAAGCCGAACGAAAATTGCCCAAAGTCGAGTTGCGCGATGAGCCGACGGACGAGGTCTGTCCCAACTGCGCAAAGCCAATGGTCATTAAAACGGGCCGGTTCGGGCGGTTTATTTCGTGCACGGGCTATCCGGACTGCAAGACGACGAAGCCGATTCTCGTTGAGACGGGGGCGTTTTGCCCCAAGGACGGCGGCAAGATCGTCCAGCGCAAATCGCGCCGCGGCCGCGCGTTTTACGGGTGCGCCAACTATCCGGCGTGCGATTTCGTCTCGTGGGACCGGGTCGTCCCTGAGCCCTGTCCGGTATGCGGAGCGTACGTCGTCGCCAAGACCAAGCGCGGCGTGACCACCTACGAGTGCAGCCGCGATAAGTCGCACGACACCAGTGCGATTGCGGCAGCCGAGCACGTCGAAGCGGAACCGGTCGAAGCGTAGTCGGTTGCCGCGCGCGAGCGATTCTGCGGTGGTGCGAATCATCGGTGCCGGCTTGGCGGGCTGCGAAGCGGCGTGGCAGGCGGCCGAGCGCGGTCTCGACGTCGAACTGTACGAAATGCGGCCGCACGTGCGCGGGCCGGCTCACAAGACGGATCGTTTCGCGGAACTCGTGTGCAGCAATTCGCTGCGCGGTGCGTCCCTGGAGAACGCGGTCGGTCTGCTCAAAGAGGAACTTTTTCGGCTTGATTCACTGATCATTTCGAGCGCGCGCCAAGCCGCGGTACCGGCCGGCGGGGCACTCGCCGTCGACCGCGAGCGTTTTGCGGAACTGGTCGAGCAGCGCCTGACTGTCCATCCGCGGGTGCGCATACGACGCGAGGAGGTCCGCACGATCGACCCTAGGGTGGCTACGATCGTCGCTTGTGGACCGCTACCTGCCCAGCCGCTTGCCGACGCGATCGACGCGCTTCTCGAGCACGCTGCACCGCGACCGGCGGGACGGCCGCGGCTGCACTACTACGATGCGGCGTCGCCGATCGTCGCCGCGGATTCCCTCGACCTCACGCAGCTTTACGCCAAGTCGCGGTACGATAAGGGCGACGGCGCGGATTATCTCAATATCGCGCTCGATCGCGAACGGTACGCAGCGTTCGTGCGCGACCTACGCGAACTGCCGAAGCACGAACCCAAAGGGTTCGAAGCCGATTCAGCCGCCGGCAAGATTCCGTACTTCGAGGGCTGCCTCCCGATCGAAGAGATGGCCTCCCGCGGTGAAGACGCGCTGCGCTATGGGCCCCTCAAACCGGTGGGGCTGCGCGATCCGCGGACCGGCACGACGCCGCATGCGGTCGTGCAACTTCGTAAGGAGAATGCCGCAGGCACCGCTTACAATCTCGTCGGTTTCCAGACGCGGCTTACATGGCCGGCGCAGAAGGAGGCGTTCGGGAAACTTCCCGGTCTCGCGCAGGCTGAGTGGTTGCGCTTGGGCGTCATGCACCGCAACTCGTTCTTGGACGCGCCGCGCCTCTTGCTGCCCGACTTACGCCTGCGGGGCCGTGAGCGGACGTGGTTCGCGGGTCAAATCACGGGCGCCGAAGGCTACGTCGAGGCGGCGGCGTGTGGGACCATCGCGGCGCTGTCGGCGGCCCGGGTGCTCACCGGCCTCGAACCGCTCGACGTGCCCGCCGACACGGCGCTGGGCGCCGTGGTCGCGCACCTGCAAAACGCGCAAACGTCCGATTTTCAGCCGGCCAACGTTACGTGGGCCTACTTCTCAGAACTGCCGGGGCCTCGTGTCCGCGATAAGCGCGAACGGAGGCGATTGCTCGCGGAACGTGCACTTCGGCGCGTGGACCGGTGGCGTGAGGAGTTAGCGCTGCGAGTTGAGCGCGCGTCTTGACGTCGAGCTTGCGGAAGATGCTGGTCAGGTGTTTCTCGACCGTTTTCTCCGCGATCTCGAGCCGGCTGGCGATTCCGTAGTTGGTGTAGCCGAGCGCAGCCCCGAGGGCGATCTCGCGTTCGCGCTCGGAAAGCATGGACCAGTTCATGTGCTCAATCATATGAGTCGCCGCCGCGCTTGCGCATGGGGGTAAACCCTACTTTGTGCCTTCGGACACGATAAAAAGCAGAAGCTGGGCCCGCGAGTGGACCCCGACTTTGTGGAAAATCTTCGTCAGGTGCTTTTCGACGGTTTTTTCGGTGATTTCGAGCGTCCCGGCGATCCCTTTGTTCGAATAGCCGAGCGCCACGCAGCCCGCAATCTGGCGCTCACGGTCGGAAAGCAGCGACCAATTCGAAGTGGCCGACGGAATCCGCCGGCCGCCAACGGCGTCCATGCCGCTATCATACGGCGCTTTGCGCGCCCTGCGTATGGGGGTAAACCCTAATAGACTCAGGGTTTAGCCCCATACTTTTGCAACGTCCGCTCGCGTAGGCTGCTTTCGACTAGCCCGCTTTGGTATTCAGAAAGCGAAAACCGATGCATTCCTTCAAAGGCTTCCTCTGGCCGGCGATGGCGCTTCTGGCCATGATGATCGCCGCACAACCCCAATCCACAGAAGCGCAGCACAATTGCTTCGATGCCGGCGCCCAGCGCGTCTCCATCGGCCACACCCAGTCCCGGCGCGTCTCCGTCCACATCACCCAGCCCGCGGGGCGGCACAACCCCAGAATTTCAACCGCAAGCGAAGCCGGATTTAGCGGCAACTTCATGGCGGTAAAGCAACAATACGGCAATTGCGACCGTGACGCCGCCAAGTTCCAAAATCGCGACCAGAACCGATCGTTCGCGAATCGCCGCGTAGTGCACGGCGACGCAGCGCACCAATGTTGCGCTGCACATTCACCACGTGGGATAAGCCTAAGAGGGTAGGGTTTACCCCCATGCTCCCGAGGTTCGAGATCGCGTACACTGCTTTCGAATAGCTCCTCAGCTCTTAGAAAGCGACCTGAACATGCGTTTCGCCAAACTCCTTGCACTGCCGACCACGCTTTTGGGGGCGGCGGTTATCGGCTGTGGCGGCGGCAACGTCGCCCTTACCCCGCAACACTCGGCGCCCACGAAGGCGCCGACGACGACCCCGACCATGATGCCAAGCGTGACCCCGAGCATGGTCGCGTCACCGCTCTATTACACGACGGATGCCGGTTCGAACGCGCTCACGGCGTATCGGTTGACTGCCAATGGCAACATCGCGCCGACCGTGACGATCGCCGGATCGAATACGGGCCTCGCCTATCCACGACGGATCGAATTCGATGCCTCGGGCACCGCGTACGTTTCGAACGCTCCCGCGTCCGGCCCGCACGCGATCACGGAATACAGCAGTGGGTCAAACGGCAACGTGTCACCGGTTCGTACCATTTCCGGTTCGAATACCGGGCTTACGGGCGCCGACGGTCTGTTCCTTAATGCGTCGGGTGACCTGTACGTAGCGAACTGCGTCACCTGCTTTCAGTCATCGGGCACGGCCGACGCCGTCCTCGAGTTTGCTCCCGGCGCAAATGGTAACGTTGCGCCGATCGCCACGCTCTCGGGTCCGAACACCGGCTTGGCCGGGACCACCAACCTCACGTTCGATGCGGCCGGCGATCTCTTGACGACCAGCGCGACCGGATCGCCCGGCATCCTCATTTTCGCTCCCGGTGCGACCGGAAACGTAGCGCCGACCGGTACGATCAGCGGCTCGAATACGGGCATCAATGGTCCCGAGTGCGTCGTGGTCGACACTACCGGCGCGATCTACGTCTGCAATTCCGGAGCTAACACCATTACGGTGTATGCAGCGGGTTCGCAGGGAAATGTTGCCCCGGTGCGCACGCTCGGAGGTTCGAACACGCTCCTTGCCGGGCCCACGCAGCTCGCCTTCGACGCTGCCGGAAACATGTACGTCGCGAACTCCGGCAGCGCTTCGCTGACCGTTTACGCTCCGGGCGCCAGCGGCAATCAAGTACCGCTGTTCACGGTAACGGGGAGTTCGACGGGCCTAAACATCCCGATTGGCTTAGCGTTATAACCCCGTAGCGATCGTTTCCAAGCCCCGCCGGCATCATGCGTGGTGCCGGCGGGAAGAGAGGGCGCTGGCATTTGTGAAAGTCGAAATTCGCGTGCTTTTTTTGAAGTCCGTCGGCTTGCCGGCGATCGGCGTTTTAGCGTTCGCGGTCAGCGCGTGCGGCGGCGCGAACATGGTGTCCGCGCCGACTCCGCCGACGTCAACACCGGCTTCGACGGTGCCGAGCACGGATTCGTCGGGTTTCACGATTACGGGTAGCGCGGCATCGGCGCGGTACAGCGCCCTCGATCAGCCGATGAAATCGTTCATGCAGCAGTATGGCATCCGCGCCGGGCAACTCGCCGTCGGGACCGGCGGCACCGTTTTGTTCTCGCATGCGTACACTAATTCGGCCGACCCTTCGTATATGATCACGCTACCTACGTCGATCATGCGCGTTTCGAGCATTTCGAAAGCGCCCGTGACGGCTGCAATCACGAAGCTTTACGCATCGAACACCATCAGCCCGTCGACGCTCGTCTATCCGTATCTCGGCGTGACGAAGCCATTGTTGCCAACCCAAACGCCGGATCCCAACGCCAACGCGATCACGGTGCAGGAACTGGTCGATCATACGGCCGGCCTCCACGATTCGAGCGCGAGCGCACCCGAGTTCAACATGTACGGCATCGAGCGTGCGGCCGGGCTAAATGGTCCACTCACAAAGGATCAGTTCACTGCTTACCTCTACGGAACGCCGCTGTCGTCGGTTCCGGGTACCCAAGAAGTCTACTCCAACGACGGCTACTATTTATTGGCCCGCGTCATCGAAAAAGCGACCGGCCAAAACTACATCAACTGGATCGACGCAAACGTCCTCGCACCGATCGGCATAACCGACGCCGTCATCACCGCGACGGCGGCAAGCGGACGGCGCCCAAACGAAGTGCTGTGCGACGACCCTGGGACCGGACCATCCGTACTCACCCCTCAACGAGCTACGATCGTCCCTGACTGCTACGGAGGGATCACGTATTATGAGATATTGGACGGGCCGACGTCGCTCTCGATCTCCGCGCAGTCGCTCGTCAAGTACGCCGGAACGTACAACACGTACGGCTTGGGAGCGCGACAGCCGGGATACGCCCGCGAGGGCTCTTTCGTGGGCAGCATCTCGTGGATGGAAGCGCTGCCCGATGGCAACAATTTCGTCTTCACGTTCAACCGTCGCGTCGATCACAACGGCAACGTTTTCGACATCAGTCCGCTGACGAAGTACTTCGAGGTGAACCTTTAACGGCGTCCCGTAACGGACGACCAGGAAGCAGGAACACCAGGGCGCGCTTCACTTCATGCGGGATATTGCGGCATGCATATCCGTTCCACCACCATCCTCGCCGTCCGCCGTGACGGCAAGCTCGCGCTGGCGGGTGACGGGCAGGTTACCTTCGACAAGACGATCATGAAGCACGGCGCGCACAAAGTGCGCCGCATTGCCGGCGGCGGCGTGCTCGCAGGGTTTGCGGGCGGCGCCGCCGACGGCATCACCTTACTGGAGAAGTTCGAGAACAAACTTTCCGAATACAAAGACAACCTCGTCCGGGCGGCGGTCGAACTGGCCAAAGACTGGCGGCAAGATCGGGCCCTGCGGCGCCTAGAGGCGCTGCTGGTGGTCGGCAACGCGGAACATCTCTTCGTGCTCAGCGGAACCGGCGACGTTTTGGAACCCGACGAAGGCATCGCCGCGGTCGGCAGCGGCGGTCCCTATGCGCAAGCCGCAGCGATGGCGCTCCTGCGGCACAGTACGCTCGGCGCCGAACAAATAGCGCGCGCATCGCTAGAAGTCGCCGGGCGCATCGACATCTATACGAACGACGACATCATCGTCGAAGTCGTGTAGGGTTTAGCGCTTGACTGCGCGCTCGCGGTCTTCCCGTAATAGAGTAGGGTTTACCCCCATACTTTTGCATCGAGCGGCTGCGTACGCTACTTTCGAATAGCCGCTTTCGGCATTCAGAAAGTGGAAAAACGATGCCTTCCTTCAGATCCGTAAGATCCGTCGTCTTGCCGGCGATGGCCGTTCTGGCGATGACCATCGCTGCATGCAGCGGCGGCGATGTGGCGCTTACGCCGCAGTCCGCGCATAGCCCATCGCAACCGAGGCCCAGCATGGTCGCTTCGATGCCGGCGCCGAGCGCGTCTCCCTCAACCTCACCCAGTCCCGGCGTTTCCCCGTCCACATCGCCCAGCCCATCACCCAGTCCATCGGGCAGCGCTATCGTACTCAACCCGACCACCGTCGCCGTCCTACCCCCCGGGACGGCGTGCAATGGCGGGGCGGGAGTACCAGAGAATTTCACCGCAACCGAAGCCGGCTTTAGTGTCACCTTTACAGCCGTAAGCAACAATACAGCAGTTGCTACGGTGATGCCGACGAGCCCGCCAGGCACGTTTACCGTGAGCGGCACGAGTGGTGCTTCTGGAGGAAGCCAGACGACGATCACCGTGAGCGACGGAACCAAAACGGCAACGGAGACTGTAGACATCTCGCAATGCGTACCGTAGTCGCTGCGCGGAACTGATGCTCGATCAGGTTCCCGAACGGCTGATTCGTTCGGGAGGGAAAAAAAATGAACCGGTGACGACGCTGCCGCCGGCACGTCGTCACCGTGAGCGACACAAGGGCGCTTACCGTAAAACCGGCGAGTGGCAGGACGCGCGGCTCTGGCTGTCAGGCGCAAGACGCGTGCCCACCGCTCATGAATAGGCAAACCGCATGGGCATCCGGTCCACGACCATTCTTTCCGGTGCATCGATATCGATACCAACGACGACATCGTCGTCGAAGCCGCGTGAAAAGCGATGCGAGAGCGCCGGAAGTAGGGTATTCCCCCATACGCTTATATTGGCGGACCGTGTAGCGTCGACCAATGCAGTATTCGACTCTATATCTTCAACGCACGGTCTCTCGGTACTTGAGCATCACCGCCAGCGCCGCCCTTCTGGCTTGTGCGGCCGTCCCCGGGGCGGTGAGCGCCGCTCAGGGAAGAATGCTTCCGCAGCACGCCGCCCCGCGCGGCTTGCGTTCGGCCGATGTCGCGAACGGGGGCCGCGTTATGGTGGGTTCCCTGCGCGGCGTCAATTCTACCCAAGACGCATTCGTCGCCGGACTAAGGCGTCTGCGCGGATACTTCGACGGTCGGCCGCACATGTTGGGCGCCGTCCGTAGCGCCAATGGAGCGATCACCATCGGAGCCTTCGATGCGACGTTGCGCGGAGCGCCGGTGCGCGGCATCGCGATCACCGCATTCGAACCTCGTGGCGGGTCGCGTGTTGGGATACTCTTCGATTATTCCGACCGCATCGCACGTTCGATCAATCCGCTCTTCGAGCGCGTGCGCGGAATGATGGTTCCGTCATCGGCGCCGGCGGTCAGTGCTGCGGCGGTCAAGCCCCTTCACGCGATCGAAGCGTCGGACGGAACCGTCGATGCGCGCATACCGGCCGGGTGGCGCCCGATCCTCCTCCGCGACGGCGCCTTCGCGGCTACTGGGCCGGACGGTTCCGAAGTCGACCAGGAGGTAAGCCTGAACTTCGCGGACCCGCGCAGCTCGCTCGCCGGTACGCCTGGGTGGCCCGCACTTCCGTACACCGCCGAGCCCGCGCAAGCGTTGAGCGCTGCGACCCGGTACGTCGTGCAGCGCGGTGGACCCGATTCGCACCTTCACATCGAGCGCGAGACGCGGGTGAGCGTGCCGCCGGGAATGGGCACCGCCGCTGAGCTGATCGGGACGGAAACGTTGCGCGGCGGTCGGCCCGGGCGCTTCGACGGCGTGGCGTTGGTCTCGCCGCTCGGGCAGTACGGCGGGTGGTCCTTATCGGTGAAGATGATCTCCGCGCCCGCGGAGACGTTCCAGCGCGAGCTGCCCACGCTGCTGGCGATCTTTGAGAGCTACCACGTCAACCAAGAGCGGCGCGGGGAGCAAGTGCACGAGAACATTGCGGCCGGCTGGCGGCAGACGCAAGCCATTCTGCAGGCGAACGCGGAGGTCCAGCAACGGAACTCCGCCGTTTTCAACGCGTCGATGGCAAACGCCCGCAACGTCCAAGACAGCATCGATCGCTCGACTGCAGGCTTCGTTCACTATTTGAACGATACGACGGTGCTCCAGCACGTTCCGAACGGAGAGACTGGGACGGTGAATCAGAACTTTGCGACCGGACTCATCCGTGCGGATCCCCGGAATTTCCGAGAAGTTCCGGTGAGCGAATATCAGAAGGGCATCCACTACTGACCGCGTGCGTTCGCGCCTTCAGTGAGGAACGATGGAAGCTCACGCGCGTTGACGCTGTTCGTCGTTATGAAGGCAGCGATCTGCGCACGCGAGCGGATGCCGAGCTTGGCGAAGATCGAGGCGAGATGCTTCTCGATCGTCTTGGGGCTCACCGACAGCCGTTCCGCGATTTCGGCATTCGTGAATCCAAGCGTCACCAAGTCCGCAATCGCTTCCTCACGGGGAGACAGCGGCCCTTTGTCATCGTCGGCCGTCCGACCCGAAGCCGGTAGCGCAAGGCGGCGCACATCCGCAATTGCGCCGCAGCGTTCGTAGAGCGCGAGCGCTTCCGCACTCCGTCCTGCCACCTCCAGCGACTGAGCCTCAAACATCGGCCAACCGAGCGCGGTATACATCTGCGCTGCCGCGGCGGCCAGCCGTTCAGCCTCCGCGGCGTTGTCGCGTCGTTGCGCGATGATGGCGGCAACGAGTGAAGCGGTGGCGCGGCCTACGGCATCCTCGGGGTGCAGTTTCGACGGGTCGGTCAGCTCGGTAACGCGCATAAGGTCACGCTCTTCCAAATAGCGCGCACAACTCACGAGCAGCGTCGTACAGAATGGCGCGGCGGCCCTGATCGTATTCAAGCCCGACCGTAGATCGCGACGCGCTTCGGCGAGCCGCCCTTGGTTTGCCAGCCACGTGCCGCGGGCGCCGCAGAGCCGCGCAGCGTCCCAGTCGCCGGCCCCTACGGCCTTCGCCACGTCGTCCGTCAAACTACGAACCACCAGCGTGTCATCGTCGAGCGCGAGCGCGAGCAGCGGCGCTATACACGCTGCAACAAGACGAGCGACATAGGGTTCGCCCGCAGTCAACACCTCCTCAACGCATCGGCGCGCCGCAACCAATTCGCCGTACGACCATAGATAGACGGCGCGCACGCTCGTGCCGAAAACAATGGCAGCCGGGGAGCCGCAGCGGGCGGCAAGCCGGTCTCCGTCGTCGAGAGCGCGCCGAGTTTCGGCATGTGCGGCAACGTGTGTCCCGGCCTGCGCGATCGTATAAAATCCGATAAGGCGCATAAACTCCAGCACCGTATTAGCAAAGCCGTAGAAATCGGTCACGGAGTGCTTCCAGGCTGCAACGTCACCACGGTATGTATGGCGGTTCATTTGCGTCAAAATATAGTTTTGTCGCTGGCTCGACGGAAGCTCTAACGGCCGGACATCGGACAAGAGCTGTTCGACCGGCACAAAATCATGTCTCGTGCTCAATATCTTCGCCATGTAGACCGCCAGCTTGTTGCGCTCGGGGGCGCTCAAGCGGTCGCCGAATTCGATCATAAAGCGCTGGCCGCGAGCGAGCCCGGTCGTGTCACCGAGGTTGATGCCATCTCCGACGATCCAACCGATGAGGGTGGCTGCTTCGTGATATTCGTTGCGATCCAAGTGCAGCTCGAGCGCCTTTTCGCACAACGCGATTGCGTCACCAAAGCGCCCTTCGCGCTCTGCGACGGCTCCACAGCGCGTGAGCAAGCGTGCGCGGTCACCCGCGTCGGTCGCCGCTTTGAGTGCACGCTCGAAGTTCGTGGCGGCTTCCGGTAGTGCACCCAGCGCCAAGGCGGTCTCACCTGCGCGCTCGTTGTAAGAGAGGCTGCGCCTTGCATCCTTCGCTTCCCAGGCGTGGTACGCGAGTTCGTCGATATGCTTGGGCGCATCGCCGAGCGTCTCTAGGGTTGAGAGAATCTGCTCGTGCATTCGCCGAGCGTCGAAGCCGAGCATATCGTCGTAGATCGTGCGGCGTGTCAAGGCATGCCGGAACCGGCATAACGCCCGTTCTCCGCACTCTTCGATGATGATCTGCAGATCTCGCGCTCGCCGTAATGTCGGAAGCAATGCGTCGATGTCTCGCTGCATCACGATGGCGAGAAGCGTCGGATCGAAGCGGTATCCCAGGACCGCGGCATGTGCCAGCACGCGACGTTCGTCTTCAGTAAAGGTGGACAACCGCTCCATGATCGTCGCGCGGATCGACAGCGGCAGCGGCGCGTCACCGGATGTCGGACGCGCTATCGCGCTTTTCAGCAATTCCTCGGCGAAGAACGGGTTACCGTCGCAACGCTCTTCGATATCACGCTTCGTTGTCACCGGCAGCGAAAGGTCACTCAGAGCATCGGCCATCAGCGTGCGAACGTCGCCGCGCGACAACGGCTCCAGAACGATATGGTGAACGTGCGCTTCACGCAGCAGACGTGCCAGCGCCTTCGTGAGCGGAGCGTTGCCTTCGACGTAGTCGGAGCGGTACGTCGCGATCAGCATGAGACGCATAGTTGCAATCTGCGGAACAAAAAAAGTCAGAAAATCGAGCGTCGACGCGTCCGCCCACTGGATGTCTTCGATGGCCGCGACCGTCGCTCGCTTGTCGGCCACGAGTTTGAAGAAGGAGGCGAGGGCGGGAAACAGCTGCGCCTTTTCGAGAGCGGTGATCGTCTCCGTGCCGGCGGCTTCATGAGCCGGCTGTCCGCTTGGTGCCAATTGACGTTGGGCCGTTCGCACATTAGCGGGTCGCTCCACGGCGCTTGCCGCCTGCTCGAATGCTTCCAAGAAGGTTCGGATCGGACCGAACGGCTGCTGCGCTCGCTCCAGGCACTCCGCGGTCGCAAGATTGCGCGAGCGGCCTTCGGCGGCGGAGCGCATGAACTGCGCGATCAACCGCGTTTTGCCGATCCCGGGTTCGCCGCCGACGAGCACCATGGAACCTTGGCTTTGGGCAAGCGCGCGGCGCGCGCCATCGAGAACGGCAAGCTCTTCTTGCCGCCCTACGAGCATGGGAGAGGTTATGGGGCGTCCAATCATCGAAGCTTCGCCAAGACAAAACACGCCTCAACGTGTTAGGCCGGCGCCGCCCACTTGTTACGCGCTGCTTCGTTAACGTCCCTCCGTGCATACGGCCTTCGGTCTGGTTGGCGTGGACCAAGCGATGAAGCGGAAGGGCGCCGTCGAAATAGGTTGGATGATTGACACGGATGCGACGATCGACTTCGTTCGCGCTAACCGCCGGCGCTATCTTCAAGAACTCAAAGCTTGGATCACCTGCCAGTCCGTCTCCGCCGACCCTGAGCGCCATCACGAAGTACGGCGTTCGGCGGAAGCCGTCGTCGCGCGCATGCGAACGGCAGGTTTGATGGATGCAACGGTCTTGGAAACCGACGGGCTGCCGATCGCCTACGGTGACTGGCTCGGCTGTCCGGGCGCACCGACCGTCCTGATTTACGGGCATCATGACGTGCAGCCGGAGGACCCTTGTGCGCTGTGGACGTCACCGCCCTTCGAGGGCACGGTGCGCGCCGGCAAACTCTACGGTCGAGGCGCGGTCGACGACAAAGGTCAAGTCCTGATGCATCTGGCTGCGCTCGAAGCGCACCTGCGCACGCGCGGAAGGCTGCCGCTCAACGTCAAGGTGGTCGTGGAAGGCGAAGAAGAGATCGGCTCTCCCAACTTCGAGACGTTTTTGGCGCGTGAAAAAGCGCGGCTCGCCTGCGATGTCGTCGTCGTCTCCGATACGGCGGTGTTCGCGCAAGACGTCCCCTCGTTGACCGTTTCGCTGCGCGGGCTCGTGCACTGGGAAGTGGCCGTGCACGGCCCGGCATCCGATCTGCACTCCGGGTACTTCGGCGGTCTGGTCGTCAATCCGATCGAAGCGCTGGCGCGAATGATCGCGACGTTGCGCGAGCCGAGCGGCGCCGTCGCCGTCGCCGGCTTTTACGATGGCATACGGGAACCAAGCGACGCCGAGCGCGCCGACATTGCGGCGTTGCCCTACGATGAAGAGCGCGAAGCGCAGGCACTCGACGTCGACCTGCTGTGCGGCGGCGAACATGGACGCTTAGCGTTGGAACGCACGTGGCTGCGGCCGACCCTCGAACTCAACGGCATCGACGGGGGCTATCAGGGGCCGGGTGCCAAGACGATCATCCCGAGCCGGGCGCATGCCAAAATCTCGGCGCGTCTGGTCGCAGGTCAGGACCCGACGCACGTCAGGCGCGTGGTGCGCGAACATCTCGAAAGCGTGGCGCCGCCGGGCGTCCGCCTCGAGATCAGCGACGGCGGCGACACGCGCGCCGTCTCGACCTCGCGAGACCATCCCGCCGTCCTGGCAGCGGCACGCGCGATGGAACGCGGTTTCGGAAAAGCGCCCGTCTTCATCGGCACCGGCGGCACGATCGGCCCGGTGTCGAGCTTCGACCGCATCCTGCACCTCCCGCAGGTGCTAATCGGCGTCGGCTTACCCGACGACGCCATCCATGCGCCCAATGAAAAATTCGACCTCCGTCAGTTTTATGGCGGGATCGAAACGATGACGTACCTTTACGACGAATTGGCCGAAGCCTTGAAGACGAGCGGGCCTCCGCGCCACGCTGAGCGCGGCGCGGAGGCGTGAGCGTAGCCGAATAGTATCGCTTAAAATGAACAGTTGGCGGCAGCGTTACTCCACAGCGGCTGCACTGGGAACGAATACCCGTGAAAATTGTCGTTTTAGAAGACGTAGTTGCATTTGTCCCCGTTTTCGTAGCCTTGCGCGTCGGTCCAAGCGGCCAAACCGGGATCGGTGATCGTTTCGCCGGCCTCGTGGCCTAAGGTTATGGTGACGCCGTCATCGGATCCGTCGACGGTATCGGCATAGCAAGCTTTCCCAACCTCGGCAACGTACGGGAAAACGGTGTAGGGCTGGTAGTTCGCCGTTGTGCCGTAGGTCGTGTGGTACGCGCAATACTGGCCTGACAAAAACCCGGACGGGTCGTGGTGATATCCCAGGGCTACCACATAGTTGAAGTCCCGGTTGTTGGACAGCTTGAGGAACGCTTGCACCCCCTGCGCTTGCTTCGCAACTTGTGGGCCCGTGGGATGCGCCGGAGCCGGGTTGTTGTCGATGATGTAACTATACAACGTATTTGACGGATTGGTGACGTGGGTTACCGACTTCCCGACCTTCTCGTAGTACTGCGTGGTAGAGTTGAAGTACGGTGCCCCGCCCACTTCCTTGAGGAACGTATACAGATACGGGACGGTGCCGTAGGGGTCATTGCTGCACGTGCTCTTGCATGTGCCGAAGCCCCACAGGATCAGGACTTGTTTGGGTGAGTGCTGGATCGATCCGCCATGATACAGCAGCGGCTTGCCATTATAAGGATTGCTGAACGGGAACCCCGGCATGACGGCCGCTCGTGCGCTTTGCCGCGTCGGCATGATGTGCGCCACGGAACCGTCGACATCGACGATTTGATTCAATCGGCCTACCGGTACCTCGCGGACGGTGAACGTACGTTGCGGAATAAAGGCGACTGGCCGAACTTCCTGACGATAGGTGGGATACACTTGCGTGAACGAGCTGAGCTGTGCGACCGGGGCGGTTTGCGCCAACGCTGCCGCTGGTAAGCTTCCGAGCGCGAACGCGGCCGCAAACGTCTTGGTCAATCCAAACCGGGGAATTGCCATGTTCAGACCCTCTTCTGAAAAGTGGCGCGCATACGATGCATCTCGCCGCAGTAGTGCGGCTTCCCGAAACGGGAGCCGTCGGACCCATCCTACGGCACCGGCGCAGACTATCGTATGGGGGCAAACCCTACTTTCCGTGCTTTGCGGTGCAAGCATTTCGCGTCCCCGAAGGAACGGGCGGCCGCCCTAACGACGAAAATGGACGACTTCTGCGTCCGGCGTCGAAGGTAGCCGCTGATGCCCGTTGCTGCCGAACTCACCCCCCGTCAGATCGTCGCCGAACTCGACCGCTACATCGTCGGCCAAGGCAAGGCTAAGCGTGCGGTTGCCATTGCAATGCGCAATCGCTATCGCCGCGAGCGGTTGGAAGGTGAGATGCGCGGCGAGATCATTCCGAAAAATATCTTGATGATCGGTCCCACCGGCGTTGGAAAGACGGAGATCGCCCGGCGCCTTGCGACGTTGGCCGGGGCTCCGTTCGTAAAAGTCGAAGCGACCAAATATACCGAAGTTGGTTACGTCGGGCGCGATGTCGAGTCGATGGTGCGCGACCTCGTGGAGGCGGCGATCCGCATGGTGCAGGACGAGCGGCGCGGCGACGTGGCCGAAGCGGCCGACGCGGCTGCGATCGAGCGCGTCGTCGATGTGCTCTTTCCGGAAACCAAACCGCCCGCATCCACGCCGCCGATGAATGCTTTCGCACAGTCGCTCGGCTCAATCTTCGGCAACACGTTCGGCCAGCAAGCCGCGCAGATGCAAACGCAGCCGCCGCCGGCAGCGACGGCGACCGCGCCGCCGGAACAAGCGAAGTCCATTCGCGACCAGGCTCGCGCGGACGTGCTGCGCGGGTTCTACGACGTTCGCCTGGTCGACATCGAGGTCGAGGAGTCGGCGCAGTTGCCGATCGGCATGATCGGCGGCGGGGATCCCTCGATGGGCGGCGGCGCCGACATGAGCGAGATGCTGGGCGGTCTGCTGCCCAAGAAAAAGGTTCGTAAGCGCGTGACCGTCGCCGAGGCGCGACGGATCTTCACCCAAGAAGAATCAGCCAAACTCGTTGACGCCGATGCCGTCAAACGTGAAGCCCTCCGGCGCGCCGGCGAAAACGGCATCATCTTCATCGACGAGATCGACAAGGTCGCCGGCCGTGAAGGCAATCGCGGTCCCGACGTCTCGCGCGAAGGCGTGCAGCGTGACATTCTGCCCATCGTCGAAGGTAGTACCGTCACGACCAAGCACGGCGCGCTCAAAACCGACCACGTGCTGTTCATCGCGGCGGGCGCATTTCACATGAGCAAGCCCTCCGACCTGATCCCCGAACTGCAAGGCCGCTTCCCCATTCGGGTCGAGCTGGATTCCCTCTCCGTCGACGACTTCAAGACGATCCTCACGCAACCCAAGAACGCGCTGACCGAACAGTACGTGCAGCTTCTGGGCGTGGAAGGCGTGTCGCTGCGCTTTGCGCCCGACGGCATCGAACAGCTGGCCACCTATGCGATGCGGGTGAACGAACAGACCGAAAACATCGGAGCGCGCAGGCTGCATACCGTTCTGGAACGGCTTCTCGAAGACGTTTCGTTCGCGGCGCCCGAGGACGCCGGCACCGTCGAAGTCGATGCCGAATACGTGCGCACTCGGCTCTCGGAGATCGTGGAGAGCGCCAACCTGAGCACCTACATCCTTTGACGCCTTTCCGTTTCGCGTTATAATTGGGACGTGCCGTACCTCCGCGAGATCATCATCGATGGACATCCCACCTTGCGCAAGGTTGCTAAAAAAGTGCAACCGCACGAACTCGACGACCCGCTTTTTCAGCAGTTGATCGACGATATGTTCGAGACGATGTACCATGCGCCGGGCATCGGCCTCGCGGCGCCGCAAATCAACGTCTCCAAGCGTCTCTTCGTCGTTCATTTGCAAGACGATGATGAGAAGCATGGTCCGTTCGTCATCGTCAATCCGAAGTTTACGCTGGTCGAAGGGGAGATCGAATCGATCGAGGGTTGCCTTTCGGTACCCGGCATGGTCGGCGATCTGTCGCGGCACGAGCACGTCGTCTGCGCGGGCCTGGACCGCAACGGGAAGAGGGTCGAACTCGACGGCGCCGGCCTTTTTGGGCGTTGTCTGCAGCACGAGATGGATCACCTCAACGGCATTCTGTATATCGACACGGCAAAAAACATCCGGCCTGCCGTGACCGACGAAGAGAAAGCGGCTCTGGCCGAGGTTGAAGTCGCCGGCTCCGCCGCCGCTCCCGACGCCGCGGCTGCTCCTGCCTAGACCGCTGCGCGGCGTTTTTTTCGGCACGAGCACGTTTGCCGTGCCGGCACTGCACGCATTTGCCGCAGAAGTCGACTGTGCGTTCGTCGTCACGCAGCCGGACCGCCCCGCCGGACGTGGACAGCGCCTGCAGGCGACGCCCGCGAAGGTCGCGGCGGCGGAACTGGGCATTCCTACGCTCGAACCGGAGCACCCGCGCGAACTTGCCGCGACCTTGCGCAGCGCGCCAACGGACCTCTTCGCTCTTGCTTCCTACGGCAAGATCGTCCCCCGCGCGCTGCTCGCGCTGCCGCAGATCGCGGCGCTCAACGTACACCCGAGTCTGCTGCCGTTGTACCGCGGGGCGACGCCGCTGCAAGCGCAGATCTTCGACGGCGTCGTACAAAGCGGCGTGACGATCATCGCGATGGACGCCGGAATCGATACCGGCGACATCGTGCTCCAGCACGATGCGCGCATCGGCCCGCGCGAAACGTACGGTGAAGTGCACGACCGCTTCGCGCGGCTGGGTGCTGAAATGCTGGCGGAGGCGTGTCGGCAGGCGGCGCGGGGCGCGCTCGCTCGTACGCCGCAGGCCGTCGCCGGCCGCGAGACCGAGGTCGAGCGGACGATGACGCCGCCGTTGGGCAAAGCGGACTTGGTCGTGGACTGGACATGGCCGGCGCGCCGCGTCGTCGACAAAGTTCGTTCGCTATCGCCCGGTCCGCTTGCGCGCGCCTCGTTCGGCGACGAAACGTGCAAGCTGATCGCCGTTCACGAGGCCTTACCGCCGGAGGGCGATTCGACGGCCGCAGCTGCCGGCAGCATGCTGGAGGGACCCGCGTTGCGCGTCGCCTGCGGTGACGGCGCCGTCGTCGTCGACCGGCTCATTGCGCCGAACCGTGGCGAGACGAGCGGAGCGGTCTACGCGGCGCGACGGGTTCGGGCCATGCGGCCTCTATCGCGTTGACCGGTGACGCGCGCCCCACGCCCACCGTGAACGCACGCGGCGTCGCATTTGCGGTGGTGCGTGACGTCTTCGGGCCCGACGCGCGGACCGCACAGGCGGCGTTCGACGTGCGCGCGCGGCGCGCCGAGTTGGGCGTTCGCGACCGTGCCTTCGCCGCCGAACTCGCCTACGGATCCATCAAGCAACGGCGGCTGCTCGACTGGCTGCTCGCGCCGTATGTCGGGTCTCGCGCAAAACCGCTCGCACCGGCCGTCGCCGACATACTGCGTTTGGGCGTGTACCAATTGCGCTTCATGCACGGCGTCGAAGATCACGCGGCGATCTTTGAAACCGTCAACCTTGCCTGGCGGCACGGACACAAGGGCACCGCCGGTCTGGTCAACGCGGTGCTGCGGCGCATGCAGGCTGAGGGCCCGCGCGAACCGCAACGGCCCGATTTTGAAAGTGACGCCGATTATTTCGGCACGCTGCGCTCGGTACCGACGTGGATCGCGCAACAGTTCATCGCCGCTTTGAACGGGAGAAGCGACGCTGCGCTGGCCGCCGTCAACCGTGCGCCGCGTTCCGCGCTGCGCGTCAATACGCTGCGCTGCGATGTCGGCGAGGTGCGTAGCGTCCTGGACTCCCGCGGCATGGCGGCGGAGCCGTCCCCCTACGTCGCGGAAACGCTGCTGTTGGATGGTACGCCCGCCGGCGATGACGCGGACGGCCGCTGGAACGTGCAGAGTGAAGCCGCGGCCATGCCGGTCGATCTGCTGTCGCCGCAACCGGGTGAAGCGGTGCTCGAATTGTGCAGCGGGCGGGGCAACAAGACGCTGCAGATGGCTGCCCGCTTGCACGACCGCGGGACCATCGTTAGCATCGAACGCGACCCCAAGAAGATGGCGGTGCTTTCGGCGGCCCTCAAACGAGCCGGCATCGCCGCGGTGCGGCCCATCCTGGGCGATGCGTTGAACGTTGCCGCAGGATCGCCGGCCGATGCCGTTTTGCTCGATGCGCCGTGTTCGGGGATCGGCATCATCGGGCGGCATCCTGAAGCGCGGTGGCGCAAGCGTCCGGGCGACGGCGAGCGGCTCGCGCGCTCGCAACGCGCGTTGCTGAGCGCGGCGGCGGAGCAGACCAAATGCGGCGGTCGCCTGGTATACAGCGTCTGCTCCATCGATCCGCGCGAAGGGCGTGCAGTCGTCGACGCGTTCCTCGCCGCCGACCCAGCATTCGTTCGTGCGGCGATACCGCAGCGCTATGCCGACTTCGTCCAAGACGGCGATCTCCTCGTCCCGCCGGGCATCGACGGCCGCGATGGTTTTTACATTGCGTCCCTCGTGCATTTGCCCCAGTCTCACGCACCATGAACGGGAACCCGTTCGCGCGTTTGGAAGCCGCCTGCGCAAATGTCGTGGAACGTACCTTCGCCTTCGCTTTTCCAAGCGCGCTCGAGCCCGTGCAGATCGCGCGCAAACTCGTAGCGAATTTCGAGGCCGCGGCGGTGGTTGACGAGCGTCGCGGCCGGTGCTTCACCGTACAGCTGCACCCCAGCGACTACGCGCGCTTGGAAAATGAATTACCGTATCTCGAGCGCCAATGGACCGCCATGCTAGCCCGGCTCGCGGAGCGGTCGAGGAGGCCGCAACGGACGCCCGAGGTGCGCGCGCGAAGCGATGCAAGCGTCGCCGCCGGAACGATTACGATCTCAAGCGTTAGTCGTCCCCAAGCGGAGCGCCTCGTCCTGCGCGTGCGTCGAGGAATTGCACCGCGCCGCGAGGTTGCGCTCAACCGAACGCTGGTCGTCGGACGGGAGCCGGCATGCGACGTGGTTCTTGCCGACTCGCGCGTTTCGCGCCGCCATTGTGTCGTTGAAATCGAGGACGGGGTGCCGCACGTGCGCGACCTGGGTTCCTCCAACGGAACGCTTCTGAACGGCACGCGGGTCGGTACGAGCGCGCTTGGGTGCGGTGACGTGCTGGCGCTGGGCGACACCGAGTTGCTCGTGGACGCCGTGGGCGATGGCCCCGCTGCTGTCTGATCCGCGTCAGGCGAGTCTCGCCGTAGTCGGTGCGGCGGCGCTCTTCCTGGTCGCCGCGTTGCCGCGCCGCCGGCGGCGCAGCCGCGACGACGTGCTCGCAGCCATGCAGGCGGTGGTACTGCGCGTGGAGGAAGAAGGGCGGACGCGCACGGTTCGCGCGTCGCTTCCGATCACCATCGGCCGCGCGCCGACCGCGACGCTCGTCATTTCCGACGCGCAGGTGAGTCGTCTGCACGCACGTATCGATCTCTCCGATGGTGTCCCGAGCGTCCGCGACCTCGACAGTCGCAACGGAACGCTCGTCAACGCGCGGCCCATCGAGGGTTTGTGGGTCTTGCGTGATGGGGACGAAATCGACGTCGGCCTGACACGCATCGTTTATTGCGGAGTAACCCCGTGGAAGTAGCCGCTCGAACTGAACCCGGACTGCAGCAGAGACAGCACAGCGACGCGCATCTCGCTGAATCGATCGCACCCAACGTCGTGCTACTCGCCGTCGCGGACGGCTTCGGACGCGTCAGCCGCGGGCTACCGACCGCGCAGTCGGCGCTGGCATCCCTGCGCGACTACCTGCGGCGCCGTCATCGCGCTCGGTCGTACGCCCGCATTGCCTCACCGAGCAGTCTACGGACCTTGATGCTCGGGGCGCTCGATCACGCCAACCGGCGTTTATTCGACGAGAGCGGCAGCCACGAGGATTTCGTCGGCAGCGGCACGTCGCTCACGGCGGCGCTCGTCGTCGGCGAGCATGCGCTGGTCGGACACGTCGGGGACGCTCGCGCTTATTTGTTGCGGCTGGGAAACATCGAACTGCTGACCGTCGACGACGCGATGTTCGCCGACGCAACGGTGCCCAGCGCCAAGAGCAGCCGTCCGGCTCAACCGCGCCCGCGCGGCGTTCTGTGGCGGACGCTCGGAACGCAGTCGAAACTCGAAGCGTCGATCGCGCACGTCGAATTGTTTCCCGACGACCAAGTGCTGCTTTGCACCGACGGGGTGCATCGCGCGATCGACGATGACGAACTGGGCGACGCGCTCACGCGGGGCGGCACGGCTGCGGACGTCGTCGCGCGCATCCTTGCGACGGCACGCGGCCGCGGCACCTTCGATGATCTGACGCTTGTCGTTGGGCGCGACCCGTTAGGACCGACGCCGATGATCAAAGCCGGCGCGCCGCGGGCGGGAATTCGGGTGCTTCTGGCGCTTGGAATGTTGATCATCGCCTTGCTGTCGTTCGGCTCGTACGCGTTGCAGCATCCGTTCCCCGATCGGCCCCAGAACGTCACGAGTTCGAATACTCGCTAGCCGCCTCACGCCGATGGCGGGAGCGCTCGCCATCGGCGGGTTCGCGCTGTCGCTGACGCCGCGCGGCGCGCTTGGCGCCCCCTGGGTGCTCGCCGCCTTGGCGGCCGGCGCGCTCATCTGGGTGCTGCGCTCGCCGCTCGATGCGCGGCGCGACGATCTGTTACCGGCGCTCGCCGTGCTCGTCTCCGCGCTCGGTCTCGCGACGATTGCACGCGTGTCGGCTGATCTTGCGCGAAAGCAAGAGGTCTGGATCGCCCTTTCGCTCGCGCTGGTCATCGCAGCCGCTCCCGCTTTCGACGCGTTCCGCCGCTTTGCGGCGTACAAGTACGTCTGGGTGCTGGGCTCGATCGTGTTGTTCTTGCTCGTTGCGCTCTTCGGTCAAGAAGTCAACGGGGCGAAGCTGTGGATTCGCATCGGGCCCGTACAGTACGAACCCGTCGAATTGATCAAGCTGTTTATCGTTCTTTTCATGGCAGGCTATCTTGCGGAAACCTCCGACGTCATCGCCGCCGCCCGGCCCTGGTCGATTCGGGCCAACCTCAAGTATCTGGGCCCGCTGTTTCTCGGCTGGGCGACGTCGATGGCGATCCTCGTCTTCGAACGCGACATCGGCATGGCGTCGCTGCTGCTCGCGACGTTTGCGGCCATGTTGTACCTGGCCACACGGCGCGTCGACCTGATCGTCGGCGGCGCGGCGTTGTTCGGTCTGGCCGTGTGGTTTGCGGTGCAGCACTATCCGTACGTCATCGCGCGCTTTGCGGCATGGCACGATCCATTCGCCGATCCGCTCGGCCGCGGCTACCAAGCGCTGCAAGGGCTCTTCTCGCTGGCCGCCGGCGGTCTGTTCGGAACGGGCTACGGGCTCGGGCACCCCGACTACATCCCGGCGGTCGGAACGGATTACATCTTCGCCGCGTGGAGCGAAGAATTCGGTGCGCTCGGCGGCATCGTGCTCGTCGGCGCCTTTCTGCTCGTCCTGGTGCGCGCGCTCCATGTCGCGCAAGCGCAACCCGACCTATATGCGAAACTGCTCGCGAGCGGTTTGGCCGCAACGCTCGGCTTCCAAGTGTTCATCATCGTCGGCGGCGTGATCGGGCTCTTTCCGCTGACCGGCATCACCTTGCCGTTCTTTTCCTACGGCGGAAGCTCGCTCGTCGCGAACTTTCTGCTTGTGGCGCTGGTCTGGGCGATCGGTAGCGAACGTGTTGTTGCCGCCGCTCCCTTACAGGGTGAGCAGATGAAGGGCGGGATGGTTGGCAGCGCGGGCGAGCGCGGCCATGCCGATCCGGTCGGTGGTCAATAGAGCGGCCGACGGTTGACGGGCGGCCAGCGCCACCGTCAGCGCATCGAGCGGCATCGCGAGGCGGGCACGCCCGATCAATTCACCGGCGGCGCGAGCGATCTCCGCGTCGATCGGCGCGATCGAACCAACCGCATCCGCGACGCCAGCGAGCCGCGCGTCCAGAAGCGCCGTCGCCGGAATCATGATGCGGGCCAGCGCGCCGGCGGCGCGTGCGATGTGGGCACGGGCACGCGCGTTACCGCGGGCCAGTTCATGCAAGATCGCGGGATCGATCACGAGCGCCGTCACGGCCGGCGTTTGCTCGGCGAGGACGCCCGCCGGCAGCGATCCATAAGCTTGCGACAACGTCGCGAGATACGTTGTCGCTTTTGAAGTGGTTGCCTGTTGCGATGGTGCGTCGGCGTGGCGGAGGCGCCGACGTTTGATGAAATCGATCACGCTGCCGAGCAGTCGCGCTTCGGCGTCGTACGTGACGTCGATGTGGCCGTTTGCTGCGCCCCCGAACGGGGCTCCTACACGAGGCCATGCCATGGAGACCGTTTTCGGCGGGGTGAGGTGCGACTCTTATGGAGCCGCGCCCTCTAGGGCCGCGACCCGCTCGGACGACAGAACGGTCGTGAAGAGTTCGTGCACGAAGCCGAACATCGCGGGGTCCACGGCGCGTAAGCGCTCGCGTGTTGCTCTAGGCCACGGCGAATGGGAATCGTTCACTTCGACATAGGCACGCAGCGACTCGGCGAAGTACTCATCGAGCCCGGTTGCGGCATACGGCGTGACGAATGCGCTCGTGCGCGCGAAGGCGCTACGGACGGCCGTATCGTAGCCGCTGCGATACACCCCTTCCCCGAGCGCGCAATCGAGACCGTGCGCGAACTCGTGCGCGACCGTCATCGGGGTTGCCGAGCGAAGATACACGGTCTTCTCTTCAACGACGAACAGCCCGGCCGGCGGCACAGGCCAGGCGTCGACGTCGGCGCCCAGACGGCGCAGCGCCACCGACGCATCGCGGTAACGCTGACACGGTGAAAGCGGCACGATGCGAATGCCTCGGGCATGCGCGAAGGCCAGCGCGCCTTCGCCGAAGCGCGCCAGCGCCTCCGCGATCGTACGGGCGACGGACGCCGACCCGCCGCTCACGAGCGCTGCCGCAGGAGAAACGAGCGAGCACATGACCTCGATCATCGCGCATCGCTATGATCGACATATGTCCCAAACGTGAACGCAGCGCTTCCGCATGCGCGAGCCGCATTCGCTCGCGCGCAGCGGGCTAGCGCGAGGGCGTGATGCGGTAGATGACCCCGGCCAAGTCGTCGCCGACGAAAAGGCTGCCTTGCGGTCCGACTGCGACGCCGGTGGGCCGGCCGGTGCGGGAACCGTCGGCGCTTTGAAATCCGCTCAAGAACGCGGTCCACTGGACGCTCGGATCGTTCCAGTCGACGGCTCTCGTGGGATCATCGCCGTGCAGCGGTACGAAGACGACGCGCGGCGGGACCAGGGGCTTGTGCCAGGAGCCGTGGAGCGCAACGAACGCGCCGCCGCGATAGGAAGCCGGAAATGCGTGCGTGGTCGCGTTGCGGGGATAGATCGCCACGCCGACGGGTGTTTCGTACGCCGGAAAGACGACGCGCGAAACCGTCATGCCGGCGCAATCGGCGCCCGGCTGCGCGGCGCGGCGGTTTTCATAACAGGTGGGCCATCCGTAATCAGCCGTTCCGGAGTGCAGCGTGACGGGATCGAAGATTTCGTACGGATGACCGTGCTCGAGTTCGTCCTGTCCGGCGACGCCGGCCCACACGTTGCTCGTCGTAGGATTGGTTCCCAGCGCGATCGCGTTCCGCATGTGCACGGCTTTGGGATGCAACTCGCTGCCGTCGGGCTTCATCTCGAGCACCGTCGCGCGCGTCGGATCGGTCTCCGCGCACGCGTTGCACGACGAACCGACGCTTGCGTACAAGCGGCCGTCGGCGAACGCGAGGCTGGTCGTCATGTGACCGCGCCCGCCGCCGGCGCGCACGGCGGCGATCTTCTTGGGCCCGGCTTCGGGACGGCGATCGCCATCGTGGAAGGGAAGCCGCCAGACACCGTGCTGCGAGCCGATATACAGCGAGTCACCGCCGCGAGCGACGCCGGCCACCGGAGCGTCGTCGATGCGCGTGAACACGCGAGGCGGTTTGACGTTGCCTTCGGCATCGTCGATTGCATAGACCGCATCCGTCAGCGTGGCCACGACAAGTTCACCGGTGGATGTAACGAACATCTCACGCGGCTCGTCGACGTGCGCGATGACGCGCACGGCGAAACCGTGGGCCACCGTCGGTTGCGGAGCCGCGCTTTGGGCTCGCAAGCGACCACGTTCGGCGCCTAGGGTGAGCGCTGCGGCGCATGCGAGCGCGAGCACGGAGGTCGCCACGATCCAGCGGTAAGCCATCGGGCCTCCTTCGCTTGCGGCGCCCGCTTTCCGTGGCGCGGGACGCGCGACGCTTCGGCGCGTAAACGGAGGGCGTGGCTCCCCGCATTGAAGATTACGCACTGATCGGCGATTTGCAGACCGCGGCGCTCGTCGGTCGCGACGGCTCGATCGACTGGCTCTGCGTGCCGCGTTTCGATAGCCCGGCGTGTTTCGCTGCGCTCGTCGGCGGACGGGACAACGGCTGTTGGTCGATCGCACCGGCACGTGACATCCGCTCGGTCTCACGCCGCTATCGCGGCGATTCTCTTGTGTTGGAGACGACCTTCGCCTGCGATTCCGGAAGCATCGTGCTGACGGACGCGATGCTGCTGGAAGGTGGCCTGCGCATCGCGCGTCGAGTGACGGGACTCGAGGGGACCGTCGCCATGCGCCTGGAGTACGTCGTGCGCTTCGATTACGGTTCGATCGTTCCGTGGGTGCGCCGCACCGAGAACGGGCTCTTGGCCGTTGCCGGGCCCGATGCGCTGTTGTTGGGCGCCGACACCGACCTACGCGCAGAAGGGATGCGTACGCTATCGGATTTCAGCGTGCGCGCCGGAGATATCGTCGACTTCGAATTGTCGTACTTTGCGTCGCACGAACCTACGCCCAAGGCTCGCACGTTCGGCGACATGTTTGCGGGCACCGAGCGAGCATGGCAAGGCTGGAGCGACGTGTGCCGGTACGACGGCGAGCATCGCGACGCCGTCGTACGCTCCCTCATCACCCTGCGTGCGCTGACGTTCCGGCCGACCGGCGGCATCGTTGCGGCGCCGACGACTTCGCTGCCGGAGAAGATCGGCGGCGTACGCAACTGGGATTATCGCTATTGTTGGTTGCGCGACGCGACCTTCACGCTCTATGCACTGCTCGGCGCCGGGCACGACCACAGTGCCGTAGAGTGGCGAAACTGGCTCTTGCGCGCGGTTGCCGGCGATCCGGCCGAATTGCAGATCGTCTACAGCATTCGGGGCGGCCGCCGTATTCCCGAGACCGAGTTGCCGTGGCTAGCCGGTTACGAGGCATCGCAACCCGTTCGCGTCGGAAACGGCGCGCACGGTCAGTTTCAACTCGACGTGTACGGCGAGGTCATGGACCTCCTCTCGGCCGCGCACCGCTACGGCATCGAGACGCTCGAAGATGAATGGGCCCTCTCACGCACGATCGTCGAGGAAGTCGAACGGCGCTGGCGGCAGCCCGACCGGGGACTGTGGGAAGTGCGAGGCGATCCGCAACACTTTACGCATTCGAAGGTGATGGCGTGGGTCGCACTCGACCGCGGCGTCATGGCCGTCGAGCAGCACGGCTTCGACGGTCCGGCCGAACGCTGGCGAGAGGTCCGCGACGAAATACACGCGCAAGTGTGCACCGAAGGCTTCGATGCCCGGCGCAAGACGTTCACGCAATACTACGGTTCGAAAGCCCTCGACGCGAGCACGCTGCTCATCCCCGCGGTCGGCTTTTTGCCGGCCGATGATGAGCGCGTCGCGGGCACCATACGGGCGATCGAAGGCGAACTGCTGCACGACGGTTTCGTGATGCGCTACTCGCAGTCCGACGCGCAAGGGCCCGACCCGCTACCGCCGGGCGAAGGCGCATTTCTGGCCTGCAGCTTTTGGCTCGTCGACGCCTACGTGCTGGCCGGTCGCGACGCCGACGCGCGCGCGCTGTTCGAACGGCTCCTCGGCCTCGCTAACGACGTCGGGCTGCTGGCGGAGGAATACGATCCGCAGCTACGGCGGCAAGTCGGAAACTTTCCCCAAGCGTTTTCGCACGTCGGCCTGATCAACAGCGCATTCAATCTGACGCACCGCATGCGGCCCGCCGAAGAGCGCGCAACGGCGACCGGTAAGTGAGCAGATCGCGCCGGCGAGTCGAGCCGGCGCCGCTGAAGGCCGAACGCAAGCGTTGCGCGTAGCGCACCGATCATGCTGCTTCAGCACCAAAACTATCGGCGTACCGCGTGGAAGAACGGCCGCGGCATGACCGACGATATCGCGGTGGATGAAGGACCGGCGCCGCGCTGGCGCCTATCCCTGACGACGATCGAGCGTGCCGCCCCGTTCTCGGACTTCCCTGGCTACGACCGCACGTTCATCGTTGCCGGGGGAGCCGGGGTCGTGTTGCGCCCGCAGGGGGGCAAGCCCGTTGCGCTCGATCGTCCCGGCGCACTCTACGCGTTTCCGGGCGAACGGCCCGTCGTCTGCGTCCCGCGTAAGGGCGTGACGCATGCGCTCAACGTGTTCGCACTGCGTGACCGGGTTATTGCCGACGTGATGCTGACCAGCGTCGAGCGCCATGCGACGTGGTCGCCGCCCGCGGGCACGTCGTATGTCTTCGTCGTTACCGGGTCGCTGGAAGCTGCGGACGGCTTACTGCGCCGTCACGATACGCTTGCGCTTCCCTGCGAGGGCACGGCGTTGCGCGCCCTGGAACCGGCCATGTTGGCGGCGGTGAGCGTACGCGCCGGCGCCGCTTCGTGAATTCGAGCGAGATCCGCGCAACCGACGTTCTCGCCAACGAACGTACGCTGCTGGCCTACATGCGCACGGCGCTGGCCTTCGTCGCCTTCGGTTTCGTCGTCGCGCGCTTCGCCTTGTTCGAGCGTGAACTGACGGTCGTCACGCACCCGGCCTTCCCCCACGCGCACGCCTCGACGCCTTTTGGAATAGCCACGGCCTTGGCGGGGGCCGCCGTCGGCGTGTACGGGGCGTTGCGCTACATCATCACCGACACCGCCCTGCGGCGCGGCCGCACGAGCGCGATGCCGCCGTGGGCTGCGGGCGTCGTGGGCGGCGTGACCGCCGCCATCGGCATCCTGGTTGCGGTCGACTTGTCGGCGTTTCGGTAAGGCGTTCGGCCGTGGTAAATCTGAAGAAGTAACGGTAGGGTCGCGGCCGAAATCACGGTTGATCCCGGAACGCCGCTCAATCTCGTGATGCTGTGGCGATTCTCCACGCGGGAGTGGCCGATCGAACGCGAACTGCGCCGTGCCCGCGAAGAGCGCAATCGGCTCGGGGGACGATCGCCTAAACGGCGGCGCTACGGATCGTCGTTGTTCCCGGGTTCGAAGGCTAGCGATTCGAGCAGGGCTTCCTCTTGCAATCGCGTCAGCGAACACGGCCACCGAATTCCGATGTACGTGCACGCGCGGCACATCCGCACGCCCGCAAAGGTTTCATGCATGTCGCGCCGGTGACGACATCGCTGGCAGGGCACGGGATCTGCTGTTGCGCGCTGCATTGTGCCAGCCTTTCGCACCCTACTTTGGGCGCATCGTGAGACCATTCACGCATTTAGCAGTCCTTCTCAGTCGCGACGATGAACCCATGGTCCAGCTCAAGTTTCTCGCCGTGAGTTGGCCCTGGTCACCGGCGCTCATAGAAGATGGTGGGGCGATCGTTGAACGTCGTTTCCTTGAACGCGACGTACCCGCACTTTGCGGCTACGCGAGTCGACGCTAAGTTCTGCGGACTTATCATGCACACGGTGCGGGCATGGCCGAACCGTTCATCGCCCCAAGCGATCGCCGCCGCGACCGCCTCCGTGCCGTAGCCTTTTCCGTGAAAGTCCGTCGAGAGCGCCCATCCCAGTTCGGGGGCGTCTTTCATCGATGGATCGATGTCGCGCTTGAAATCGGCAAAGCCGACCTCCCCGATAAACACGCGGCTCGCGGCGTGTTCGATCGCCCAATAGCCGTACTCGAGCACGGACCAGTGTCCAAGGTACGCAAGCAGCCGCGCCCAGGTTTGCTGCTGCGTCGATGGTTTACCACCAATGTATTTGGTGACGAGGGGATCAGACCACAAGCGACATGCCGCCTGGAAGTCATCCAGCCGGTGTCCGCGCAATCGCAAGCGAGCGGTTTCGAGCACGGGCACGGTCATTGCAAGCGACCCAACGGGATTCGAATCCGTCCTCCGTCACGCGGCTTCACGAAACTTCACGTCGCTTCCCCTTCATCACAAGGCTTTGCAGTCTCGGGAGCACGCAGCTTCGCGAAGCGTCAGATACCCTGCGATGGCTACCGATGGCAACCGCATGGCTACCGCGCGACCCACTGTTCGGACTCGCGCAACGGCCTGCATTTCGCGCAGGAGCGTTTCTTCGCCGCCGGGCGGCGTAGATCACGATGCCGGTCGGAAACGCGCGCGCTCGCAGCGGCGTCGAGCGCCGCGCGACCGTCGTCACTCATCGTCCTGTCCGGTATCGCACGGGGCGCGGCGCGGCCTTCTCGCCTCGGTTCGGTCACGCACGGAGGGGGCGCTGCCCTTGTCCCGGGTCGCGCGCAGCATCGCAGACTCAGCGCAGCGAGCGCTCCGACTGCGCGAACGGTTTCGCCCGTGGTCGGCCGCCATATCTCTCTGAAACGCGCGCCGGCGTCGTCGAGAAGAAGACGAAGACCGGTCGGGTTCGCACCATTGCGGTTGCTGGGACGGCAACCGATGCGCTACGGCGTCAACGCGTCATGAGGCTCAGGATCGTCTCGCCGCGGCGCAATCGTTCGAGGATGCTGGCTAGGGCAGCTCAGATTTAGCCCGCTTCCTACGACTTGGCCCTCAACGTAGCGTTTCCGGCACGTTCTTCCGCTTCAGATTCTGGACGGTCGATCTCTTTTTCGCCGGTTTTCGTTCGATTTTTACGAATCGATCGGGTTTTGGACAGGCTACGCCCCTGCGAGCCGCGTTAACTGCTTTTTTGAACGAAAATATTGGCAAGCGCGAAGCATACGTACAGACGGTCCTTGTTTTTCGCAAGTTCCCGATAGCGAACTTTCTGGAAACCGAACATCCCTTTGACGATCCCAAAAAGATGTTCGGCGCGTGCACGGGTTGAGGACTTGTGCCGGTTCGCCTGCTCTTCGTCGTCACTCAATGGACGGTTCCGATACGCGGGTTTGTTCGTAAAGTCTTGTGCGGACGAGCCTTCGCACGCATCACGTCGGTCTGGCCGACGTACGCGGAATCGCCCCAGACACGCGTTTCGTTTCCGTGGAGCAGGTCCGGAAGGACCTCGCTGTCGTGAACATTGGCACCCGTGGTCACGGGGTGTGCACGGTTTTGCTCGCGCTATCGACGCCGATGTGAGCTTTCATGCCGAAATACCACTGATTCCCCTTGCGGGTCGAGTGCATCTCCGGGTCCCGTTCCTTTTGTTCGTTCTTCGTGGAGCTCGGTGCGTCAATGATCGTCGCATCGACGATCGTGCCGGTGCCGATCGATACGCCCTTCTCTTGGAGATGCGCCTTCACGTCATCGAATATCTTCTCGCCAAGGCTGTGCTGCTCCAGCAGGTGGCGGAACTTGCAAATCGTGGTTTCGTCCGGTACCGGCGCGTTGCCCAGATCGACACCGGCGAATCTGCGCATCGAGACGACATCGTACAAAGCCTCCTCAGCGGCGGCATCGCTGAGATCGTACCAATGTTGGAGAAAATGAATCCGGAGCATCAACTCCAGCCGGATTGGCGGCCGGCCACTTTCGCCCTTGGGATAGTACGGCTCTACGAGCTTGCAGAGGCGTTGCCAAGGAACGACGCGCTCCATCGCTTCCAGAAATTTCGCCCGTTGTGTCACTTTGGCGTGACATCCGAACTCCGCACCAGCGAACGAAATGCGCTTGTCGCTCATCGTTCGGTAGTGTACCATAAAAAAGGGACTAAATCAGAGATGCCCTAGGTCTTTCAGGGGAAAAACCGTCGTGATCAAAACAGTATTAACGGAAACCTGGTGGTGCACTTATCCGATCGTCAATGCTCCTATGGCGCCGGCGGCTACCGGGGTGCTGGCGCGAACGGTAAGCGAAGCGGGCGGCTTCGGAATGATCGGTGTTAATGAAACGTGGACAGCGGACGACATCAGAGGCGAGTGCGAAATCGCTCGCGAGAACGATTCATCGCTACGTTTCGGCATAGGATTTGTCGGATGGGTAGAGGTGGCCCCACATAGTCGGACACCCGCTTAAGTGATGACTCTGCTCAACGGA
>JACRTY010000014.1 GCA_014305025.1 Candidatus Nyctobacter psychrophilus
AGATCAAGGGCCGCAAGCGCCACATCCTCGTCGATACGCAAGGTCTGCTGATGCACGCCATCGTCCATGGCGCCGATATTCAGGACCGCGACGGCGGCGCGCTCGTGATGGCGACCCTGTTCGGCCTCTATCCGTTCCTGCTCAAACTCTACGCCGATGGCGGCTACCAGGGGCCGCGGTTCCGGCGCGCGCTGAAGAAGACCCAAGCCCACCTCGACCTTGAAATCGTCAAGCGTTCGGATCAGGTCAAAGGCTTCGCCGTCTTGCCCAAACGCTGGATCGTCGAGCGCACGTTCGCGTGGCTCGGCCGATGCAGACGGCTCGCCAAAGATTGGGAAAACCTCACGCGAAAAGCGCTGGCCTTCTTCCGCCTCGCCTCAATCAGACTCATGATGCGAAAGCTATGCAACCCCGTGTGATGTTCCCGGACAGACTCTAAGACACTCGCTCGCTCAGAGCCGGTAAATGTAGGACGGCGTAACGCCGTGCTTCTGTGCGAGATCGGCGACCGATGCGCCGGATTTTCGTTCGGCCTTGATCGCCTTCTGACGAGCACCTGAAGCGGGCCGACATCCGGAACCGGATGCGCAGAGAGTACGAAGCGTCCGTACGATGAGCTATCCACCCCCGAAGAGAATGAAAGTATGCATCCGGCGAGGACCGCCTTGCGCCATTTGGGCTTGACGCGTTGCATCCGACCTTAAGGCTAGACTTAAGGCGAGTCGCAGATGCGAGCGGATGTTTTGGGCGTGGAACGTCGACGACGTTGGTCGGATGACGAGAAGGCGCGGATTCTCGAAGAGACGCTTGCGCCCGGCGCGAGGGTCTCGGACGTGGCGCGTCGCAACGACGTCGCAATGAGCGTCCTGTTCACCTGGCGCCGCAAGGCGCGCGTTCCGGCTACCGCGGTCGCGCCGTTCGTTCCGGTGAACATCGTCGAGGCGCCGGCTGTGTCTCCGCCGATCGTCCGACCTCCGATAAGCCGTGCGAGCAAGGGAACCAGAGGTCTCATCGAGATCGATCTTGGAAGCGGACGACGCCTGAAGGTCGACGCCGATGTCGATGCTGACGCGCTGTCCCGTGTGCTCGACGTTCTGGATCGCCGGTGATCCCGATCCCGAGCAACGTCCGGGTGTGGCTGGCGACCGGGCACACGGATATGCGGCGCGGCTTCAACGGGCTCGCGCTGCAGGTCCAGGAGACGCTCAAGCGCGATCCTCACGACGGGCAGATCTTCGTGTTCCGCGGCAAGCGGGGCGGCATTTTGAAGGTGCTTTGGCACGATGGCCAGGGTCTGTGCCTGTTCTCGAAGCGGCTCGATCGCGGCAAGTTCTTGTGGCCCTCGATCGCCGATGGGACGGTGAGCATCACGCCGGCGCAGCTCGGCTACCTTTTGGAGGGGATCGACTGGCGCGCGCCGCAGCGCACCTGGCGTCCGCTCGCGGCAGGGTAAGGTTGGATTGCTGTGAACAACGTTGCGCGCGTCTCCCACGAGGCCGGCGTCCGTGATTCCCTAACGGTGTGATCGCGCCTTCTGAGTCGCTGCCGACCGACCTCGCCGCCGCCCATGCGCTGATCCTGTCGCAACGCGAGCGCCTCATTGAGACCCAGGCCCGGGCCGATCTCGCCGAGAGCGAACGCACCTGCTTCCGGCTCGAGGTCGAGCGGCTGAAGCTCCTGCTTGCCAAGGCGCGGCGCGCCCAGTTCGGCCAGACCTCCGAGCGCGGCAAGCAAATCATCGAACAGCTCGAACTCGCCATCTCCGATCTCGAAGAGACGCAGGCCGAGATCGAGGCGAAGGCGGAGATCGCCGCCCCACCGATTGCCGAACGACGACGGTCAACTGATGCGCGCAAGCCGGCGCGCCGTCCTTTGCCCGATCATCTGCCGCGCGAACGTGTTGTTCATCCAGCGCCCTGCACTTGCGGCAAGTGCGGCGGCATCCGGCTGCGCAAGCTCGGCGAGATCGTCACGGAGACGCTGGAGTGCGAGCCGCGCCGCTGGAAGGTCGTGCAGCACGTGCGCGAGACGATGACGTGCCGCGATTGCGAGGGCGTCAGCGAGACGCCCGCGCCCTCGCATCCAATCGCACGGGGGCGTGCCGGTCCGCATCTGCTCGCGCTGGTGCTGGCCTCCAAGTACGGCGCCCATCTCCCCCTGAACCGCCAGAGCGAGATTTACGCCCGCGAAGGCGCTGCGATCGAGGTCTCGACGCTGGCGGACTGGGTCGGTGCCTGCGCGGCGAGCCTGGAACCGCTGATCGCGCGCATCCGCGCTCACGTCTTCGCCGCCGAACGCATCCACGCCGACGACACGACCGTGCCGATCCTCGCCAAGTGCAGGACGACGACGGGACGCCTGTGGACATACGTGCGCGACGACCGCCCGTTCGGCGGTCCCGATCCGCCAGCCGCCGTGTTCCATGCCTCGCGCCATCGTACTGGGGCACATCCCGAACGTCATCTCGCCGGGTTCAGCGGCATCATGCAGGCCGACGCCTACGCCGGCTTCAACGGATTGTACGCATCGACTCGCAAGCCACAACCGATCGTCGAAGCCGCTTGCTTTGCGCATGCCCGTCGCAAGCTCTTCGATCTCGCGAAGGTGGCGAAGGCGCCGATCGCGATCGAGGCCGTGGCGAAGATCGACGTGCTGTTCGCGATCGAGCGCGAGATCAATGGCAAGTCGGCGGCCGAGCGGCTCGCGGTCCGACGGGAGCGTCTGCGACCGCTCGTCGACGATCTCCAGGTCTGGCTCATTGCGCAGCGCGCAAAACTGTCGCCGCGCTCCGAACTCGCCAAGGCCATCACCTACAGTCTCAAGCGCTGGGATGCTCTCACGCGCTTCCTCGACGATGGCCGCATCTGCATGACGAACAACGCGGCGGAACGGGCGCTGCGCGGCGTCGCGCTCGGCCGCGCCAACTGGACGTTCGCCGGCTCCGATCGTGGCGCCGAACGCGCCGCCGCGATCTACACGCTGATCGCCACCTGCAAACTGAACGGCGTCGATCCCCAGGCTTACCTTGCCGACGTGCTCGCCCGACTACCCGACCACCCCGCGCGACGCATCGATGATCTCATGCCCTGGCGCTGGCAACCGCTAATCATCGCGAGAGCCGCCTGACGTAAGCAATCCGTCAGACCGCTCAACCTGCGGTCCTCGCCGGATGCGTACCGAGCGTGCCGTCCCAACTCCACAGATCGAGATAATCGTACACCGTCGAGCGTG
>JACRTY010000047.1 GCA_014305025.1 Candidatus Nyctobacter psychrophilus
CCCATCGCGGCGAGCGCCTCCAACACGAGCGTGCGTCGCTCGGTATCGAGCGAGCCGAAGACCTCATCGAGCACCATGAAGCCGATCTCGTGACCGCCGCGTGCGGCGAGCAGTTGGGAGAGGGCGATCCGGGCCGCCAGCGCGGCGATGTCACGCTCGCCGCCAGAGAACTTTTCGACGGGAAACTTCTCCAAATCACCGTCATAGAGCGCCGGGGTATAGTTCGTGTCGAAGGCGAGGCGGGTGTACCGGCCATTGGACATCCGCTCGATCAGATCGCTCGCGTACTCACCCAGTTTCGGTTGAATGCGCGCCGCGAGCGAGACGGAGAAGTCGGTGAAGCCGTCGTCCATCAGGTTGTACCGCGCCACCGACGCGCCGAGCCGGTCCACATCCGCGCGGAGGACGGCGAGGCGTGTCTGCTCGGCTTCGATCCGTTCAACGCCATTGTGGGCATTCGCGACCGTGACGCGGGCATCTGCCAGCGTGCTCTGCACCTGATTCGCCACTTCTGCCGCCGCACCGGCTTCCGCTTCCGTCTGCGCGACGGCATCCGGGCTGTAGCCGAGCGCCGCCTGCTCGCTGCTTGTCCGGGCGATTGCCGCGTCGCATGCTGCGAGCTTCTGGACTGCCGCATTGCGGCGCGCCTCTTCCGCCGGGAGGGCAAGCAGTTCCTCGGTAATGCGTGCCACTTCGGTTTGCAAGGAGACGAGGCGCACCCGTTCCTGCCGTAACGCCTCGTGCCGGGCGGCATCATAGGTTGGCGGACCGAGGGCGGCGAGCGCGTCACGCTGCATGGCGATGTGCGTGGTGATCTGATCGAGTTGCGTTGCGAGCCGGTTCGCCGCGCCGACCGCATTGGCGGCGCGTTCGAGCAGGGAGAGTTCGGCCTCCAACGAGCGGACATCCTGCTCGGTCGGTGGCTTGCGCCGTCCCGCCGCCGCGAGCGCGGCATGCAATTGTTCGTCGGCGTGGGTGGCACGGGCGGCGGCGTCCCGCTCTTCCGCGACCGCCCGATCACGCTGGGCGGTAATCGTCTCCGCTTGCCGCAGTCGCTCCCGCTCGGCTTGCAACGCTCCGCTTGCGGTGCGACCCGCCGTCCGTGTCTCTTCAAGGCGTGCGTTGACCTTTTTCCCCTCCAGCGTGCAGGTCTCCATCGAGCGATGGAGCGACGCGAACATGATTTCCGCGTCGTCCTCGGCGAAGGGCCGTCCGCAGGTGGGGCAATCGGCGTCCGGCTCGGCCGCATCCCAGCGTTTGCGGAGCGTCGCGTATTTCGCATGCTCGGCACGTAAGGCGGCAAGTTCCGTTTCCAGCCGCGTGACATCCTCAGTGAGAGCGCGCTCCTGCCGCTCCAATTCCGCCACGCGACCGGCCGGATCGCCACCCGCGACGACGACCGCGAAGCGCGCGTCGAGCTCGGCGCGCTTGTTTGCCCGGTGCTTCGCCTCGTCGGCGGCGCGACCGGCATCCTCCGCGACGCGGATCAGCGCGCGCACCTGATCGCGTTCCTTGACGCGTGCGATGGCGAGCGGCGCGGCGGCAGTCAACTTCGCGGCGACCATCCGCGCCCGCCCGACGCCCGGCGGTTCGTGATCGAGCGTCTCCCAATCGAAGAGCAGGTCGCGCAGCGCATCGAGATCGGCAATCGTCGCGTCCGCGGATGCGCTCAGCTGGGCGGTCCGATTCTCGGACTCCCGCAGATCACGCGCGCTTTCCGCGACGCGTTGCGCGTGGACCGCAGCAGTCTCAGCGGCGGCGAGCGCATTATCCGTGTCGGTCAGGGAGGCGAGCAGTGGTGCGATCTCCTCCGCCCGTCGGGCGCGGGCATGGAGCGCGCCGATCCGCTGCGACGCATCGTCGCGCGTCGCTTCGGCGGCGCTTTTCGCCGTTTCCGCCGCCCCCCGCTCCGCCGCCAACCCGTCGAACTGCCGCTGCATTGCCCGCAATCCGTCCAAGCGCGCCGCGATGTTTTCGTACACGGCGCTCCGCACGTCGAAATCTGCCTTCAGGCGCGCAACTGCCGCCGTGGCCTCGTCCTCCACGCCACGCGCGCGACGGAGATCCTCATCGAGGTCGCGTGCGTCGGTTTCTTCCGCGAGTTGACTCGTCCGCGCGGTGAGGGTGTGGCGCTCGCGCGTGCGCTCCTCACGCAGTTTCGTTTGGGCGCGCTCGATGGCATCGAGGTCGAGCAGCCGCTGCATCTCCTTGCGCCGCTCGGTGTCGCCGACCTCACCGAAAAAGGCGAGTTCCTTCTGGCGGGTGAAGAAGGTAGTCGTGAACGACTGCGGACTCATGCGGAGCAGCGTCGCGCGGATGTAATCGGAGACCGGGTTCGCGCCGGTGACGAGTGGCTCCGGGTCGTCACCCCGGAAGATGGTCGCCTCGACGCGCTGGCTACCCCCGGCGGTGATGCGCAGACTGCGCGTGATCGTGTAAACGTTGTCGTTCGTCTCAACGGTTAATTCGACCTTCGTCGTCAACCCGGCGCTGCGGCGCGGCACGACATCGCGGTTGTCCGTGCCAATCGCGTTCGGGCGGAAGAGCGCCCAGAGCATCGCCTCGAAGAGCGTGCTCTTGCCCGCGCCGTTCGTGCCGACGACGCCGATGATGCCGATGGAGGGAAACTGGATGTCCACCTCCTTCAGGCGCTTGAAGTTCTCGATCTTCAGCCGCTGGAGGATCATGCCGCCCCTCCGGCCGCGACCGGTTCGGGCGCGACGATGATCGGCTGCGCCGCTTCGTCGCTCCGCAGGGCGTCTTCGAGGAGCGCGCGGCCTGTCGCGCGGAAGGTCGCCGCGAACTCCGGTTCGTAGACGTTATTGGCGGCGCGTGTGGCGACGAAATCGCTGAACTCGTCGAGCAATTGGCCGATTGGGCTGGACTCCTCGACCAATGCGCCGGGCGCGCGCACGGCGCGGACATCGGGCACGAATGCCCAGCATTCCTTGACGATATCCAGCCCGC
>JACRTY010000031.1 GCA_014305025.1 Candidatus Nyctobacter psychrophilus
CGTTGAGCAGAGTCATCACTTAAGCGGGTGTCCGACTATGCGGGGCCACCTCTAAGATCAGCGCCAGCGCAAATGCTGCTGCCGCTAATGTTCGAAATGAACGCACATTGCGCATATTTCGGCATCTCCTTATAAAGTGAAGGGGCACCGGGCGCCATCAACTGGTCCGCCCGGCGGACGTACTTCCGCCTTTATGAATCTAGGCAGTGTTAGCTTAACGAAATCGTAAGCCGCGGTTATCGTGGACTTAAATCTTTAGCGCGGTCGAGCCGCCGGGCGGCGAGCACGGCGCCCCACGTGGAATCGCCGTGACGCGCCGCCAAGGGAAGTGGCTCATCGACGGTCGCCGACCGTTTGCGGATCCTAATCCGTAACGATCCAGGAGCATTGCCCTACGAGCCCGGGGCGACGAAAATCAAGCTAGCGGGGTCCACAACGCCGTCCCGGACGGTCAAGAGAGGCGTGAGATAACCAGTGGTCGGGTCGAGGGATCCGATGAAGCTCTGCACGGGTGCGCCGAGCGGCCCAGCCGCGAAGTCGGTGCCGCGCGGAAAGGTCGCTGTGACGGTATAGACCACGTTCAAGGTCGAATCTGCAACGAACAAGGTGCCGTGCGTGCCCTTCGTCGCGACTACGTCGTCGAGCTGCATACCGACCGGCAGCCGTGCGACCTTTTGATCCGGTCCGCCGGGATTGCGAACGACGATCAATTGGGCGTCGCCTTCGCTCACGATAATGAGGTCGTTTTGCGCGTCGACTGCGAACGAATCAGGATCCGTTACGTTTAGTCGCTCGGTTTTGCCGGAGACGAGATTCAAGCCGTAGCCGTTCCCGTAAAGGATCGGCTTGATGTCCGCTTCGCCGCCTTCAAGGCGCACCTCGACGGCAATGGGCTTGTCGTTGACGCCCGCCGGCGTCAAGGTTGGGCTGGAGGCGGAAAGAAAGGCGCGGCCGCCGATGAACGCGAGGTCATCGTATCCGCCGCCGTGCGGTTGCGCCTTGCCGAAGTGGTACTGCATCGTCTGCAGCGTGTTCGGCTCGATGACGTCGAGCGCCGGCTGACGCGGTGGCGTGCCGTTGAGCCCATCATTGTTGACGAGCGCCCAGAGCTTCTGCGTGTATGGGTTAAGTCGTATCCCGTTGCACCGTCCGTTGATGGTAACTGCACCGAGGACAACGCCTTGACGGTTGTATTTCACGACCGTGCTCGGAGTGGGGTTCGTATCGGACGCGTTCTGATACGCGACGAATACGTAATGCTTCGTGACGACGATTCCATCGGGATTGAACAGCGTCGACGAACCGCGAGTGAAAATACGGGTCTCGAAATGCGGGTACGCTGCCGCAGCAACCGCAGATGCGCCATGGTGCGTTCGGGCCGCGAGCACGGGAGTGGAGCTCGCGAATACAGCAGCAACTAAACCAGCCGCTGCCGATGCAGCGGTTCGCCAAGAAAATCTTTCGCACGATTGGTCCTTAAAAAGAAGAAGGGATTTGGCTCGGTTCTGGCAACCGCAAACAGTGTAAAACACGTTCGATTAACTGGCGCTTAAAAGCGTCGACAACGTATCGGCGCGCTGATGGTATCGGCGCCCGCGGTCCTCGACGCGAAAGACATCGATCATCTTCGAACCGGGTCGTTGAAAGCCGTAGAGTTTTGCCTCGTCCCCGACGGCAATATCGTGCGGAGTGGCAGCTGAACTGCGTAGCCGCCTATCTGCCTTCTCGATGGCCGCCGCCGGCAGTACGATGGCAAACTTGGCTATCGCGCGGTTTCCCATGTAAACTGCTCCCCGCAGGGGCGCGCCTGTGTGGTAGTCGAGCATGGTGAACGCGAAGCCGCGCGCGTTCAAGCTGGTCACGAAAACGTCAAATGTCGTTACGTTTACGTCGATGTCGGTCGTGATCGCGACGCCCGTATCGTCTTCTGTCGATCGAACCGACACAAAATCTTCGGAACGAATACTTCACAACCGTGTGGAGTGTCAAGAAGGAGAACGCCGGCATTGCGACCGACCAACCGCCGGTATGCCGCTATCAGCCGTCGCTCCGCCCGTGCGCGTTCCGATTCGCAGCGGGTTCGATTATGTCGCCGTAGACCCGCAACGCCATCGCGTTTACGCCGCACACACGGCAAGTGAAGCGCTTACGATCGTCGATTCGCAGTCCGGGAAGGTGCTCGGGCAGGTCGAGGTCGGGCCGTTGCACGGCGTCGCGGTCGATGAAGCCACCGGCCATGTCTTTACGGGTCAATCCGACCAAAGCGTCGCCGAGATCGATCCGGTGACGATGAAAGTGTTGCGCACCGCCGACGACCTTGGCGGACCCGTTGACGCGATCGCGTACGACCCCTCGAACGGCCACATCTATGCCGACGAAGACGATGGAACGTGCATCTTCGTCATTGATGCCAAGACGCTGAAGAGTATTGGCACCGTCACCTTACCGGGTCACAAGCCCGAATATCTATCGATCAATCCGGTAACGCACCAAGTCTACCAAAACATCGCGAATCTCAACGAATTCGTCATCGTCGACCCGACGACGCTTAAAGTCACGAAAACCGTGGCGACACCCGACATCAAGAACAACCACCCGCTCCAATACGACCCATCGTTCGGCCACGTGCTCATCGGCGGGGCTAACGGCATTTTCGCGGCATATGAGACCAACGGGACGCTGGTCGGCAAGACGCCGATCCAGGCGCGCGTCGATCAGTGCAATCTGGACCGCAGCGCGCACGTCATCGCGTGCGCCGGGAGCGGAATGATCACCGTTTTACGCGACAATGCGCATGCGGCGCCTTCGATCGTCGCGCAGATGCGGATTGCCTCCGAAGCCCACACGCTTGCCATCGACGCGGCGACAAAGACGGTGTGGACCGTGTGGGCGCAGCACGACGGCGATTTCGTGCAAGGCTTCAAAATCTCGCCTTAGCTTTGATTTCATCGACGGCGACCGATCCTGGCGAGGGCATGCCCAGTCGTGCTAGGTACGCGCGGTGCGAGCGCAATGAGTCTCGACCGTGTACCGCAATCCACTCCTGGTCGGGAATCTTCGTTGATTCGGGACCGTCGAGTTCGAATCGACGTGTGGCCGCCTTGCCGGGATTCTTCGACATACCGATCGTTTCGGAGAGGGGTGTATAGGTGAGTGCGTCCGGATGTCCCGTAAAAGCATCGAGTAGTGGTACGCTCGCCGCATCTTCGACGCTCAGCGGTTGTAAAACGAAGAGCATTTCGACCGTGCGTAATAGCGACGGGAAGCTGTACAGCGTGTGGTCGACGGCGGCGCGGCGTACGTATGGGCCGAGCGCAACGACCGGCATCCGCTTGGCGTCGACGTGATCGCCCGTGCCTTGAGGATCGTCGGGCGAAACGAAAACGACGGTCGATTTCCATTCGGGGCGCCGCGAGAGTGCGGCTATGATCCGGCCGAGCGCGAGATCGTTGTTCGCGACGTACGATTCGGGTGTGTAGAAGCCGGCTCGTGAGCCGGCCGTGTGATCCGTCGGCAACGTCAGATAGGTATACGCGGAAAGCCCGTGTGAACGCAGGTCGCTCGTAAACAGATCGGCTCGGTGCGTATCGAGGATGTCGAAATCGATGTGCGCCCCGGGACAGGCCGTAGCCGCATGAGCCGCGAGGTGCGCCGCGATGTGACCGGAGGGCGCCAAGGTCATCTGCTCACCGTAAACGCGGAACGAAACGTGTCGCCGTGCGAGTTCGTCGATCAGTTCACCGCGGGGGCCGAACACCGCGCTTGGATTGGTGCGTGGACCGTCGGGCAATTCGGCGAGATCGCGGTACCAATCGGCGTCGAGCGCCGCAATCGGCACATTGTCTTCACCGCGCTCGGGATAGGGCCAGATTGAGTAGGGTACGCGATGTTCGATCGCGGGCGATGAATCGTCGCGCGCCCGCGCGTTGCGCTCTTGGTAGTCGTTGACGAAGCCCTGTACGGTCCACGAGTGACCGTAGACGCTCGCGTCGCCGTTGCCCATGAACTCGTCGAACATCGTGTAGCGCTCCGCCAGCGCGTGCAGATTCGGGGTGAAGTGGCGGCCATAGACCAGGAGCGACGGGTCGGCATTGGCGCGCGGCTCGTCGCCGAACTCCTCATCGAACTGTTTGTTCTCGACGACGATGAAGACGACGTGCGCAATAGGCGGTAGCATCGAGCGCGTAACGGCGCGCGCAACGAAGCGGTCGTTGCGCGCGACCTCGCTCGACCAACGCGCGAATTGCGTCGGATCGACGACGAGGTGTTGCAGGAGGCCGGTCATTCGCCCGTTCCATTCACCCGCCGGGTCGGGCTGCTGCCCCAGTCCGCGCGCGCTCGCGATCCACAACTGCTCTTTCTTACGCTTGTCCTTCTTCCCGACGGTCGCCCGATCCAGATACGCAACGGCCATCGGATACCACGCGGTTGGAATGCGCGCGCGAAGTGCACCGGTGCGCACGTCGACGACGGCCACGTCGTTGAAGCCCGATTCGCAGACGAAGAGCGTCGTGCCGTCGGCCGAGAGCGCCATGCCCGACGGCGTTTGCCCGGGCGGTTGATGCGGCGTGGCGGCGAGGTCGTAGTGCCGAACGATCGTGCGGGTCGGGACATCGAGAAGCGCTACGTCCGATGCGTCGGCGTCGGCGATGTACGCGCGAGTTCCGTCGACTAGCATCCGCGTCGGATGCGCGCCGGTAACGAGCGACGTTACCGAACCGGCGCCGTTTTCCCACAGGTCGACGTGATCGCTGTCGTAATCGGCCGCAACGACCGTGCTGCCGACGAAGGCGACGTCGAACGGCTGTGCGGTCGCTTGGAGCGTGGCAAGCGTCGCACCGCTCGCGTCATCGAGCACGAGAACGGCGCGATCCGCCGTCCGCGCGACCGCGATGTGATGGGTCGCGGAATCTTCGGCGATGCCGTTGACCAAGCCGATGCCGCCGGCGTCCAGTTCATCGCGTTTGATGAAGGTGGGCCCGGTGTCTTCGGAGGTTGGCGGCGCGTACGTGAAGCGGGCGATTTTTCCCGTGTAGCCCCGCGTGACGTACAGACCGTCGGTCGTCCAGGCAAGATCGGTTGCCGACGGAACAGCCAGCCGCTCTGTGAGCAGCGATTCACGAGTATCGATGACGTCGATCGCGCCGCCATCCGCGGACAGGACGGCCACGTACGCGCCGTCGGGTGAGAGAACCGCATTGGACGCGAAACCTTCGACCGGCACCGTGAAGCCGGCCGGCCCAATCGTTCGGCCGTCCGGCAGCACCGCCGTTGCGGCGTCGCCGCGGGTCGCCAGCGGTACAGCGATTGCGAGCACGGCGAAAGACACGAACGTTCGAGGCACGCGCATGGCGAGAAGTGTAGCGTCGAAAGATTAAGCGAACATAAACTTCCGGCGCACGCGCCTGTGCCGCCGTTGTGGGTACGAGTGACTCGCTATGGAACGAGCAGCGAAACTAATCGCGTCGCCCAGGGTCGCCGCGCTGGCCGCTTCCGCCGGAGCGGCCGCCATCGCGGCGCTGCGGACGCGGCATTTGCGCCTGAGCCTCGCCGGCAAAGCCGTCGTGATCGTCGGCGGTAGCCGTGGCCTTGGTTTGCAAATCGCTCGTGAAGCCGCACGCCGTGGGGCGCGCATCGGCATCTGCGCCCGCCAAGCGGATGAACTCGACGTCGCGCGCGGTGAGCTCACGTCGCGCGGCGCGGTGGCGGTGACGGCAATCTGCGATGTGGACGACGATGCCTCGGTCATGACCGCATTCGAGCGAATGACGGCCGAACTGGGGACCGTCGACGTCCTGATCAATGCGGCCGGCATCATCGGCGTCGGTCCGATCGACGCTCTGACCTTCGCCGATTTTCAGGCTGCCATGGAAACAAACTTCTTTGGCGCGCTGCGCGCCACCTATGCCGTTCTGCCCGGCATGCGGGAACGCCGCGCCGGACGCATCGTCAACATCACGTCGATCGGCGGCGCTATCGCCGTTCCGCACTTATTGCCGTACTGCGCAAGCAAGTTTGCGTTTCTGGGTTTCTCCGAGGGCTTACGCGCGGAACTCGCCCGCGACGGGATCACCGTCGTGACGGTGATTCCCGGCCTGATGCGCACGGGCAGTCCGCCGCACGCAACGTTCATCGGTCAATCCGAAAAGGAGTATGCGCTCTTTTCACTCGCCGACGCGACGCCGCTCACGTCGGTCTCGGTCGAGCACGCGGCGCGCGTCATCCTCAATGGGACCGAGAAGGGTTCGGCGCGCGTCATCGTCTCGTGGCAGGCAAAGCTGGCGCTGCGCTTGCAGGCGCTCGCGCCGCCGCTCGTTCGCGCCGGCTTGATGTTTACGGGATTCGTTTTACCGCGCGGCGGGGACCATCCCGAGCACAAGAGCGGCGCTCGGAGTGAAACACCGTTGACGCGCTCGGTGGTGACGGCAGCCTCGCAGCGCGCGTCACAAACCCACAACGAAAACGTGCATCCCGAGTGACCCGGCGCCGGGCTTAGAGTCCCGCCGTCAGCGTTAAGCGTACCGTCCGCGCTTGCGACGGGTGGAAATGGTAATCGTTGACCCCCGTGCCGCCAAGTGCCGGGTTGATCGCCGGATCGTTCGCCAAGGCTGGGTTCGCAGCGTCCGACCGGAGCCACGAACCGTAGAAGTAGGTGACATCGGCGGTTCGTGCGTTCAAGATGTTGAATACGTCGAAGGTGATGCGCCGTCGCACCCGTCGAGATGACGGCGGCGAGCGACTCGGGTACGCGCGTACCCTGGTGCAGCGGGTCGGTCAGGAACCGCGCCGTGGTGGTCGCCAGATCGGCATCGAACGTTAAGTATTTCGTCGACGTATAAAAATTCGCGAGCTCGATGCCTTGACGGACGTCGGGGCCGCCGACCGACGTCGTGCCACGATGTTGTGATAGTCGTTGGCGTCGAAAAGGTCGTAGGTGAAGTTTGAGATCAGGCTCAGGAGCGAGTTGACGCCGTAGACGTTGAGTTTGGTTGCCCCGTTTGGACCGGTATGCGTGAACCGACTGGAAAGCGCGTAGCGGTACGTGTTCCCGCCGTCGGTTGGATCGACGTACCCGAAGCGACTGATGGCGCCGCTGTCGACCAGCCGCTGCGGAATCTGATCGCTCGAGTTGAACGCACCGTTATAGGCAATGCCCGTGATCGCAAGATCGTTGGGCCCGTTCGATTGCGAATAGCGCAGCACGCCGTTGAACCGGTGGTACTCGTCGGGCTTGACGTAGGACCCCTTATCGTGAGCAATCTCGATCCCATAGAGCAAATTGCCCGCGCCAGCTTTCGGCGAGCCCGCCGTAAAAAGGCCGGTCGTAGCCGAAGTCCCCAAGCGTGAACTCCGAGATGGGTTCGATCGTGTTCCGGTAGTAGAGATCGTAGCCGCCAGCCACGGCGAAATCACCTTGATCGGCGAAGTACAAACCCTTCTTGAATTCGACGTAGCTGACGAGTTCTGGAATGAGATAGTTGATGTCGGAGTAGCCCTGCCCATGGGCGTGCGAGCCTAAGTTGATGGGCACCCCGTTGATGTTGGCGTCGAGATTCGTGCCGTGATCGAGCTGAAAACCGCGCAGATAATACTGATTGGCTTTGCCGCCGCCGCTGTGCTGACTGATGACGAGGCCCGGAATGTCCTCGAGGACTTCCCCTGGGCGCAGCAGCGGACGCGTTGCGATCTGTTCTTGGTGGCCGGCGCAGCAGTCGCAAGCGTTGCCGCGAGAAAGAGCGAGAGTACCATTGCGTCCACCTTCGTCACGATGCAAGTACGACGCGGCAATTAGGCGCGCGCTCCCGCATTCTAAAGGGGCACCCCCGGAAATGGCTAGATTTTTAAAGAGATGTCATCAACGACTACAAGGCGGAGGTCAGCACGGCGTCCACTTGATCGCCGAGCCAGCCGAGCGTCGCTTCATCGATGACGAGCGGCGGCGTCAAGCGCAGCGTGTTGTCGTGCGTGTCCTTACAGAGCACGCCGCGGCGCGCCAACGCTTCGCACACGGGGCGCGCGGCGACCGACAATTCGATGCCCACGAGCAGTCCGCGGCCGCGGACCTCGCGTACGCGCGGCGATCGAATCTGCCGCAGCCGTTCGATGAAGGGCGGCCCGAGTTTCGCCGCCCGCTCGGGGAGCTTCTCCTCGACGATCACGGAGAGCGCCGTGCGCGCGACGGCGCAGGCAAGCGGATTGCCGCCGTAGGTGCTGCCGTGGCTACCGGGCTCGAAGAGTTCGATGATGTCGCGCCGGCCGACGACGGCCGACACCGGATAGTAACCGCCCGAGAGGGCCTTGCCCAACACGTACAGATCGGGTTTAACGCCTTCGTGATCGCACGCGAACATCGCGCCGGTACGGCCCAGCCCCGTTTGCACTTCGTCGGCGATGAACAGGACATTGCGCTCCCGACAGAGCGTTGCGGCCCCGGCGAGATAGCCGTCGGGCGGCACGATGACGCCGGCTTCGGCTTGAATCGGCTCGATGAGCAACGCGCAAGTGTGCGGTCCAAGTGCTCGCGCAAGCGCCTCGAGGTCGCCGTACGGAATCGACACGAAGCCCGGCGTGAACGGACCGAAGTCGGCGCGATAGGCCTCGTCGCTGGAGAAACCGACGATCGTCGTCGTGCGCCCGTGGAAGTTGTTCTCGAGGACGACGATCTCGGCGCGATCGCGCGGAATGCCCTTGTCGCGATAACCCCACCGGCGCGCGGCTTTAAGCGCGGTCTCGATCGCTTCCGCGCCGGTATTCATCGGCAAGACGGCGTCGCTTGCGCAGAGGTCGGCGAGTTCGCGGCAGAACGGCCCCAACTGGTCGTTGCGGAACGCACGCGAGGTCAAGGTGACGCGGTGCGCCTGCTCCTGCAAGGTCGCCAAGATGCGCGGGTGCGCGTGCCCTTGATTGACGGCTGAATACGACGCGAGCGCGTCGAGGTAGCGCCGCCCGTCCACGTCCCAGACCCAAACACCATCCGCTCGATCGATGACGACGTCGAGCGGATGATAGTTGTGCGCTCCGTAGCGGTCTTCGAGAGCGACAAAGTCCTGACTTCCAGAGATCACGGGCGGCACGGATTCCCTCCCCAAGAGGCGACGTTCTATGTCGTTCGGGATCGGGGCCGCAGTCGCCCGGGGACTACCGAGGTGATGCTCCGCTAGTGCTGGTGCTCGTGCGCCCCCTCGATGGCCGGCTTTTGCGAGCCGTCCTCGATGTGGTCGTGTTCGGCGTGCTCGTGCGGGTGGGAATGCGCGGTTCCATCGCCATGCCGGTGCTCGTGCTCGTGACTGACGTGCTCGTGGGGATGAGCGTGCGTCGTGCCGTCGTGCTGGTGCTCGTGGGTGTGGCGGTTCGTTGTCTTTTCCATTTTGATTTCATTGTATACAGATTGACGCGAATCCTCCGGTCCCGCACGTAGGGCGATGAAGGGACCCCCGAACGTGACTTGAACCCGGCGAGGCGCGCAACTCGCCACATGCGCCGACGTAGCTCAGTTGGTAGAGCAGCTGTTTCGTAAATAGCAGGTCATCGGTTCAAGTCCGATCGTCGGCTCTGGAGAAAAGCCCGCCAGACCAGGCTTCTGGCGGGCTCTGCGTTACCAAGCCTGACCTGTTGAGCCGCCTATGTACCGCCAATCTCGGCTTTTTCGTTCTCGCTGAGCAGCCGGTCGAGGGCGTCGGCTGCCTGCCTTTGAAGCGTCGGCAGTACGTGGCTGTAAGTCTGGAGCGTGAGGCGCACATCGGCGTGACCGAGCATCTCCTGAACCACCCGCGGCGAGACGCCCTGCAGGAGTAGCATCGACGCCGCTGTGTGCCGTAGGGCGTGGAACGGCACCGTCTCCGGGATGCCGGCCGCAGCCCGGATCGGGAAATAGACGCGCCGCAGAAAATTGCTCTTGCGCAGTAGCGCTCCGGTCGGGGCGGGGAAGACGTACGAGCTGCGATGCTCCTCCCCCGAAGCGACTTCCCGGCGCCGAGCAAGCGCTTGGATCGCCATTTCGGAGAGCTCGATGCGTCGCCGTCCCGTCGAGGTCTTGGGCTCGACGACGCGCAGCTCGCCCTGGACCTCTTCGATCGACTGCGTCACTGACAGCGAGCGCGTCCTGGAGTCGATCGCATCCCACCGGAGCGCAAAGAGTTCGCCTTGCCGCATGCCCGTCGTCACGGCGAGAACGAAGAGCGCCTCGAGGCGATGCCCGCCAGCCGCGCGCAGCAGCGCGCCGACTTGCTCAATCGTCATTGCGCGCGCCGGCGGGCTTTTGTGACGCGGCGCTTTCACGAAGTCGAGCGGGGTTGTGGAAATCTTTCGCTGCTGCTTGGCGACATTGAGGACGCATCGGAGCACGGCGTGAACTTTTGCTAAACTGTTCGGCGAGAGCCCGTCGCGCCGTAAGTCGTCGTAGAGACGGCGAACACGGTTCTCGTCGATCCGTTCGAGTCTCTGGCTGCCGAGGCGGGGCAAGATGTGCGATCGCAAAACCTGCTCGTACGATCGCGCCGTGTTCGCTCGGCAGTTCGCGCGCACGCCGGCGAGAAAGTCCGCCGCGAACCGCTCGAGCGTCGAGGTTTTGTGCGAAGCCGGGACGCCGCCGTGCTCCATGAAATGCCGGCGGAGCTTTTCTTGGGCGTCCTGCTTCGTGTCGGCGTAAAGGTACGTGCGACGTCGCTTCAGCCGCCTTGTCGCACCATCTTCATCGAGAATGAAGCCTTCACTGACGGCGGCGATCCACTGCTTCTTCGCGCGGACGGTGCCGTCTTTCGTTTTCCACTGTCGCGTCTTCTCATAGATCGCAGCCTCGCCGCGACCGCGCCGTTTACGTGGACTGATTCTCATCGCGTCCAACGGGCAAACAATAACGCGCAGGATTCGCGGTGAGCAACCCTTCCGCAATCGCCGCATGCAAGGTTCCGTGAAGCGCATAGTGGACGCGCGCCAGTTGCGCAGCGGTAAGTCTGTCAGCGACGAGTTCATATACTCGCCGGATCCGCTCACGGTCGATCTTGTGCATACGAACGTGGCCGAGGAACGGAAGGACGGGCGCGAGGCGCACGCGGTAAGCTCGAAGCGTTCCTGGTTTTCTACGGCCGGATAGCCGATCGGCGTAGAGATCCTCGACGAATTGCTCAAGGGTCATCGTCGCTGGGATACTGCCGTTATGGCTCAAGGAGCATGTCTTGATCTTAGCGAGGAGCTTGTTTTTCGTTGGTGCACATATTCAGCGGCGTACACGTCGGCCATTGGAGCCGGTCGAAGAGGCACGAAACACCCAGTCCCGCTGAATTCTTCCGCTCGGCAGCTTCCGCACGCGCCGAGAGATGGTGCCGGCTCCGCGTCGACGACGCGCTCCTTTGTACACAATGTGACTCCGTGCGTGGCTGCCCTAACTAGTGAACATCGGCGAACATTCTGCAGGCCGCTCCAAGCGTAAAACTTATGAGACCGGCTGAGGGAACGCGGTGCCGCTTTCTCATCTTTAGCGCTGAGTCCTGTGCTACAAGACTCATATGGTAACAGAGTTTAAATCGCGCAGGTCTCGCCGCGGTGCGGAGTCGTCTCCGCGGTGTAATATAGCGTCATCGCATCTCAGCGCCGCACAGCTCGCGCGGCGGTGGTCCGTGTCGCTCCCTGCGATCTACCGGCTCATCGAACGTGGTGAAATTGGGAGCTTGAGGATCGGAGAGCGGAGCGTTCGGGTGCCACTCTCAGCTGTCGAACAGTACGAGCAAACGCACACCGTATGACGGCACGAAGAAGGGCTGCTGCGATCGACGAGTACCTCTCAGGTACGGCTCAATGAACGGCGACAGCGATACCAGCGGCTTGATATGGTGCCGAATGTGTAGCGAATGGTTCGCGCCGACGGACGACGCCGAAGAATGCCCTGCGTGCTCTCAATCAATGGAGGCTGACGAGGGGGAGGCGCCGCCGGCGACATGACTGCACGAAGAAGCCCGCCGGGACAAACGGCGGGCTCAGATAGATCGGCTACCAGCAACGACGTTCACCCCTCCGAAAAGCGCTCCTGCGTTCCACCGTTCGACATATCGGCCGTCACCTCGATCGACCGGCCAGGAGCGCTGAAGGCTACGTTCGACGTCACGCTGCCCGGGATTACGCTGCGCGCCTGCCGACTCGTCGTGACCGCCAGTCGAAAGTTCGTCTCCGGGCCGACGTCAAAGGCGCCATGGGTCATCGGCGGATGGGCGACGCACGCAGAGTTCGACGACGATCTCGGCGAGGCTCTCCTCGCGGCCATCGTTGCGCGGCTAGACGCGATCGCCGTGCAAGACGCGGTGACGTGAACCTTTGCAACCCTCGGTGAAATCGCGACCGACACGTCTAAACGGCGCGAAGCAGTTCGCGATGATGGACGTGGCTTGGATCCCGCGCATTAAGACGGCGTCAGACCTAAAGGTCTACCTCGTGCTGTGCGCTCACGCCAAGGCTACGACCAACAAGTGTACGCCAGGCCGCGGGCGCATCGCGAGTATGGCCAATATCGACATTCGTTCCGTCATTCGAGCCCTCCAGGCCCTAAAGACCATAGGAGCCATTGAAGTCCGTCCGCGCGGTCCAAGGACGCCCGAATATACAATCCTGCCGGCTCACAGCGCCGCGGACCATGAACACCTAGTGCCGGAGAGCGACGACGCAACACTGTCGCCCATCAACGACGACGCAGATCGCTTCGCTCGCTGGTTCTTCGCTGAAGGTCAGCGGTTAAGACTCATCGGGAAACACGAAACCTTGGACAAGTGGGTCAAGAACGAAGCGCGGTTCGCCACGAACCTTCTTGCGAACGGTTTCGATGAATGCCAAGCTCGGGCGCGGCGATTCTTAGATTCGATCCAAAGCGGCGAACTGAACCGGATCAGCCCGACAGTCCACGGCCTTGAAACGGCCTGGACTTTTAATTGCGTGCACCGAGATACGAAAGGCTCCGGCGGACCTATGGATATTGCGCCCGAGGACCGGCGATGACCTCGACCTTCCCAAAGAGGTGACGCGGATGTCACCCCATGCAGTGACATAGACGTCACCTCTTTGGGGTGACAGCGCTGTCGCGATAAGGTGACACGGGCGTCCGAATGGGGTGACACCGGTGTCCAAATGGGGTGACACGTACGTCACCCAAATAGACAAGTGAATAGACCAGTGAATAGACCAGTGAATTCGCCAGCTTTGCTTCGCTCGCTGGCGTGCATCGCGGAACCGCAATTGAAGACCAAACCCCATGAGGGACGTTGCACAAGCAATCCCACGACTACGCCCCTCATCAGCCCTCCTACGTCGTTCCAATGTAAGACATTTCCGTCACCGTCGCAGGCACCAGACCCCGCGATAGGTGGTCGGCGAGGGAAGTTACACCGAAGCCGCACCGTAGCAAACCGGGCGCGCGTCGGTCCACGCACGCGTTTCCGACCCACTTTTTCGTGGCAAAATGCGGCAGCGCGCCTGTTCGCGCACGCGTATTGGCTTCCACAGCGGTCTCGAACGTCCGTCGCACCTTCGCGACGCGCAACGCCGTCACGCGTTGACGTTCCGAAATGCCTGCGCTTTCGGCTGCGCCCTTACGCGTTAACCTAGTGTCGCCGCCGCCACGAGGTTCGCGATCACTGCGCGCGCCCGGTGCCGGTTCGATCGCTGAAAGCAACTCGCCGCAGCGTCGAATCGCGCGCGCCTGAATGCGGTCGCACATCTTGCGAAGCGAGTCGTCCTCGGACTGACGAGCATAACTCGCCATCGCTTCCATCCGGGCGCGCGTCGGTAGTTCACCGCAGCGGCGGAGCCGTCGATAACCTTCGCTTATCGGCGGTATGAAAAGTGAACAAGTCGGGTCGGGTGCACCTGCTCGCCACGCTATACTGCTAGGAGCCCGTCGGGGTTGTGGTTGGTTTAGTCGCATAGCACGCTTGTGAGCG
>JACRTY010000038.1 GCA_014305025.1 Candidatus Nyctobacter psychrophilus
AGGCGCGCACGGAGGAAAACGTCGCGGCGGTGGCGGATAAATTTTCCACCCCGACGTACACCCAGGATATTGCCGCGCTCTTACGCCCGCTGCTCCGCGATGACTCGGTCAGCGGACTACTCCATCTCGCGAACGGCGGCGAATGCAGCTGGCAGGAATACGCACAATGGGCGCTCGATTGCTGTCATCGCCACGGCGTGCCGATGCGCGCGACCACCGTCGGCGCTTCGTCGTTAGGTGACATGACCAGCTTTGTCGCGCGGCGGCCGGTCTACACCGTGCTCGGGACGGGGAAATTGTGCCGCCTCACGAATAACCGACCGCGCGACTGGCATGACGCGGTGGAGGATTACGTGCGCGAGCATTACGTCGTCCAAGTTTAACTTGTGTTCCCGGCGCGGGTGGCTTTTTCTGTCGAGCCTCTGGGCGAAGAACACCGGATAAAATTGGCACTCGCTTTTCATTCTCTACGGCTGGTCGCGGCGTTTTTTTGCGCCGGTGTCGCACTCGTCGGGCGGGCCGAGGCGGCGGCGCAGCTTTATTCGATCGGCGAACCGACCGGTGAAGAGCAGCAGGATCTAGAATTGATCAATCGCGCCCGGGCGAATCCCGCCGCCGAAGGAGCCCGGCTCGATGCCACCACGGATCCGCAGGTGTTGTCTGCGCTGCAGTATTTCGGAGTGAATCTCGCGCTCTTCCAGCAGCAGATGAACGCGCTGCCGGCCGCGCCGCCGCTCGCTTTCAATGGCAAGCTACTCGCGGCCGCGCGCGTGCATTCGCAGGATATGTTGGCCTTCGCCTACCAGGATCACATCGGCACGGACGGGAGCACCCCGGGTTCGCGGATGCTCGCGCAGGGTTACGCCTGGAGCACCTACGGCGAGAATACTTTTTCCCATTCGGAAACGGTCTTCTACGGGCATGCGGCGTTTGAATTCGATTGGAGCGACTCGGTCGCGACGGGCGGAATGCAGGTGCCGCCGACTCATCGGCTGAATCTGCACGACGCCACGTTGCGCGAGATCGGAGTCGGCGTGATCGACGGCAGCAACGGCGACGTCGGGCCGCAATTGGTGACGGAAGATCTGGCGGCGCCGCTCGGGATTGCGGTCCCGCTGCTCACCGGCGTCGTCTACGCGGATACGAACGCGAACGGGTCTTACGATGCGGGCGAAGGCGTCGACGGGGTTACGGTCACGGTGGCCGGCGCGAATTTCTACGCGGTCACCGCGCCATCGGGCGGATACACAGTGCCGTTGCCTAACGACGGCGCCTATAGCGTCACCTTTAGCGGCGGCGGGTTAGCGGACGAGCAGGCAACGGCAACGGTCGTGAATGGCCAGAACGTTAAGCGCGATTACATCTTGGCCGCGGCCAGCGGATCGACGGCGCGGCTGGTGAATATTTCCACGCGGTTGCCGGTAGGGACGGGTGACAACGCGTTGATCGGGGGATTCATCCTCACCGGCAGCGCGCCGAAAACCGTGCTCCTCCGCGGGCTTGGTCCGTCGTTAGGTTTGAACGGGACGCTGCGCGGCGTGCTGCTCAACCCGACGTTGGAATTGCGCGGCAGCGCCGGCCAGCTCATCACTTCAAATGATGACTGGTCGACGAACACGAACAGCGCCGCGATCGCGACGAGCGGCGTGGCGCCGAACGATCCGCGCGAAGCGGCATTGCTGGTCACGCTGCCCGCGAACGGCAACGCCTACACTGCCATCTTGCGCGGGGTGGAGGACACGATCGGCATCGGCCTGGTCGAGATCTACGATCTCGACGCGACCGCGCCGGCCGAGCTGGCTAACATCTCCACCCGCGGCCTTGTGCAGACGGGCGACAACGTGATGATCGGCGGTTTTATCGTGGACCAGTCGGCCGCGCGAGTGATCGTGCGCGCGCTTGGTCCATCGTTAGGCTTGGCCGGCCGGCTGGCCGATCCGACGCTCGAATTGATCGATCGTGACGGGGTGTCGTTAGGCATGAATGACGACTGGCGGAGCGACCAGGCCGCGGAAATCGTCGAGACGCAACTGGCGCCGGCGAATGACCACGAAGCGGTGCTCGTCCGCACCCTCGCGCCCGGCGCTTACACCGTGATCGTGCGGGGAGCGAATGGCACCAGCGGCCTCGCCGTGGTCGAAGCCTATCGACTTCCGTGAATTCTGCCGGCGACAGCGCGACGATGCGCGCGGTTGACAACCCGGCGTCGCTGTCGTTTGATCGCGCGCAGATGAAGATGGTTTTTTCTCTCTGCGCATTTCTCTTGCTCGGGCTCACCGCGGCGCAGGCGGGTTCGCCGGAGCCGCCGCTCGAAATGGTGAGCCGCCGCTCGACCGACAATCCGTTTGCCAAGGGTAAACTGGAGTTCCAGGACGTTTCCGGCGCCTACTTTTTCTTCGATACCGCCCAGAATAACCGGCCCGCGGTCGATTACTCGCTGAACAGCCTGCGCCTCGGCGTGATGCTTTACGATCCGCAGGGGCCGGGATTGCTCGCGGGAAATTTCGAAATCATGGGAGAAATTTTCGGGGGCGGAATCTTCGACGGCCCAGGTAACGTCCTGGCGGGCAGCACGCTGATTTTCCGCTACAACTTTGTCCAACCGCAAGCGCGCTTCATTCCTTACCTGCAGGTCGGCG
>JACRTY010000035.1 GCA_014305025.1 Candidatus Nyctobacter psychrophilus
ATGCGATCCGGGCGCTGTGCGCCCTTCAATCGCCCACTACGATTCCAGTAGACCCACTTTTTTTATCCGCCGATCCACTGGCTCAACCGCAAGCTGCCCCTGTGGGCCGCGCTCACGATCATCTACGGCGGCGCCGCCGGCCTCGTCATGCTCGGAGTCTGGTACCTGATCCCGCAGATCACGTACGAGGGACAAACGCTACTCCAAGACCTACCCTCGCTCCAACGCCGCGCCACCGACTTCATTCAACACGGCCCGCTGCTGGACAAGCTGCCGCCGAGCGCGAGCGTACGCGGGGCATCTCCTGAACGATGTCGTTGCGAATCTTCAGCAACGCGGCGCCGGCTTGCTGTCGTCCATCGCCCCGGCGTTCTTTGCCATCGTGACGGTCGCGGGGCTCTTCATCCTCGTACCGGTCGTCTCGATCTACATGCTGGCCGAAGCCGAAGTGATCAAGCGCTATTTCCTGGGCATGCTGCCGGAGCGTTCGCGCGGCCGCACGATCGACGTTTTGGTAGCGATCGATGATACCGTCGGTGGTTTCGTCCGCGGCCAGATCATCGTCGCGCTGTTCGTCGCCATCCTGGCAACGATGATGCTGCTGCTGCTGCGCGTTCCGTACGCGATCATCATCGGCATCGCAGCGGGTGTGTTCGACGTGGTCCCGTATCTCGGCGCGTTCGCCGGAGCGATACCCGGGGTCGTCAGCGCGTGGTTCGCCAATGGTTTTCAGGACGCTATCTACGTGGTCGTCGGATTTGTCATCATCAATCAACTCGAGGGGCATCTGATTGCGCCCCGCGTCGTCGGTAGCTCGGTTGGAATCCGTCCGCTCGCCATCATCTTCGCATTGCTCATCGGCGGCGAACTGTGGGGCTTACCGGGCCTCATCGTAGCGGTCCCGATCGCCGGCATCATCAAGGTCGCCCTTGATGCCGTCCGGCCTTCCGAAGAACTCACCAATGCGGAGGTCCAGCCCGGCCTGGCCCAAGCGCCGCGCGAGCAAATGGACGAACAAGCCACGACGACCGCGGCGACGACGCCGTCTGAAGCGTCGTAGCGTCGCTCCAGCGCGGCGGAGTTGTGTTCGGCGGCATCAGCGTTGCCAATGCCAGCGTTCAATGTTCCAGAAGTGACGGCCGAGTACGGAAGGCTCGATGCCCAGCAGGCCTCGGCGAGCGAACAGCGCTTCGCGGTCGAAGCCCAAGAACAGCAGATCGCTCTGCGCGTCGAGTTCGCGCAGCATCGCGCGATCGGCACGCATCTGCACGGCCGGGTTCGTCGATCCGAGCTCGACGGCGGCGTCACGGTCGATGCGCGGATCGCAGATACGACCGTAGTTCTCACCGTTCGGCGGACGGGTATTGCACCGAAACAAATATGAATGGTCGGCGTCTTCGCCCGGTTGCCAGCCGTAGAAGGCGAGATCGAAGCGACCGTAGGCGTAAATGCCGCCTTCCTGCGCTGGTGCGAAGAGCAGATCGTACTGGTAGGTCTTGATCGGCGCGCGGATGCCGAGTTGACCAAGCTCGCTCTGCAACTGTAACGCAAAGCGGTCGGCACCCGACGAATTCGCGGGCACGACGATCTCGAGCGTCAGCGGCATGCCGCCCCTTCGTCGCGTGTCGCCTTGGCGACGCCAGCCCGCCGCTTCGAGCAGCCGATTAGCCCCGGTAGGATCGTATGCCGCTTGGCGTATCGCCGGATCGTACGCAAACTGACCCGGAAGCCGGTCGCCGTCACCAGGACGATAGAGATCGCCGCGCACGGTTCGTTCCAGCCGGGCGACGTCGACGCCGCGCACGATCGCTTGGCGCACGGCGCGTTCCCGCAAGGGGCCGCGCGCGACGTTGAACATGACGTAGTTGAATTGGTAATGGTCGGCCAGAAACTGCTGCGCATCGCGCACGCTACGTGCACCCGTCAACATCGCGCGCCCGCCCGCTAGACCGCGAACATTGAGATAATCGAAGGCGCCCGACTGCCACAGGGTAATCTCGGTGTTCGAATCCGGCACGATGGTCACGTCGATGTGCGCGATGCGCGGCGTGCCGCGCCGGAAGTGCGGATCGGCCGCGAACGCGAGTCGCGAACCGTGGACCCACGAAACTAGGCGATACGGTCCTAGACCAATGGGCCTTTCGTTGTAGGCGACGGTGTTCAGTTGGGTCTCGCGCGCAAGGATGTGGGCCGGCAAGATCGGGTACGGATCGTTCGCGCCGGCGCTGAAGAAGGTCGCGAGCGCCGGCGAATACGGTCGTCGCAAACGGACGGTAACGTCGTACGGTCCGCGCGCCGTTACCGAAGCAACGTCGTCGAAGCCAGAACGGTCCGGCACGTTGTTGCGCGGGTCTATCGCCGCCCGAAATGAAAAGACGACGTCGCGCGCATCGAACGGCGCGCCGTCTTGCCAGCGAACGTTGCGCCGTAAATGGTACCGCACCGTGCGGCCGCTATCGGCGATGCCGCCGTTAGCCAGCGATGGTATCTCCGTCACGAGGTCGGGCGTAAAGCGCCCCGCTGCGTCGGTACCCAGCAGATAGCCGTGCAGCAGTTCCGCCATGTCCTGCAGTTGTGCGTTGTCGGTCACCAAGGGGTCCAGTCCCGGCGGATCCTGCAGTTCCGCCAAGCGCAACGGTCGCGGGCCCGCTGGGTGGGGCGAACAGGCGAGCACCCAGCCCAGCGCCGCGACGCCGATCAGCGCGCGCAAGGTTGCCGCAATGGGGAACGAACCGACAAGCATGAACCGCCCTACTGCGCCACGCCGCGTGCTCCTGGCCGTCAACGAGCACGCCCACCGCGGCAAGGGCGCGCTGCAGCACGCCACGGCGGCCCTACGCCGCGCGGGACATGACGTTACCGTCGTCCCATGCGGGCAAGGCAAGGGCGCGCTCGCGGATTCGATTGCCGCGCTGCGGGGAAAGGTTGATGCCGCGGTCATCGGCGGCGGCGATGGAACGCTCGTGTCGGCCCTTCCAGGGATCCGCAGGGCCGGCGTGCCGCTGTTGGTGCTGCCGCTCGGTACGGTCAACGAACTGGCGAGAACCCTTCAGATCCCTTTCGATCTCGATGCCGCTTGCGGTTTGCTGCACGGCGGCCGACTGAAGCCCGTTGACGTCGCGTCGGTCAACGGGCACCCGTACTTCAACGAGGCCAGCATCGGACTCTCCACGCAGGTTGCCGAGCGTCAGACCGAAGGCGTGAAGGCGCGCTTAGGGATGCTCGCAGTACCGGTCACGACCCTGCGTTCCCTGCGCGCGATGCGCCCGTATCGCCTCGAGGTCGAGACCGAAGGCGGCTCCCGGTCGTTTAGAACCGTACAACTGACCATTGCCAACAGTTACCGCTTTGGCGCCGTCGTCGAGAACGCGGCAGCCCGGCTCGACGACGGGTTGCTCGAACTCTACAGCGTTGACGTGCGCACGTGGCGCGACGCGCTGGGCGTCGTGGTAGCGCTTGCGCGCAAACGCTTCGCGCAAGCGAGTTGCGTCACCGATCTGCGCGGCACGCGCTTCATCGTGCGTTCGAGCCGCCGCCATCGCGTGTCCGCCGACGGTGAGCCGGTGACGTGCACGCCCGCCGAGTTCACCGTCGACAAACGCGCCCTCCAGCTCTTCGTGCCGCAGGACGGCGGTCACGCATGAAAGCGTGGTTTCATCCGATGTCGTACGTGCCCCACGTCTCCGACATCGATTTCCGCTCCCTGCGCGCCGACGGCGTGCGCGGCGTGATCGTTGACCTCGATAACACGCTGGTCGGGTATCGTGCCCTCGAACCCGAACCGGAGGTGACCGCGTGGATCGGCCAGGCGGTGCACCATGAAGTGCGCATCATCATGGTGACCAACAACGGCACGCCGTGGGCGCGCACCGTTGCCGAGCGGCTGGCCGTGCCGATCGTCGCCAACGCACGCAAACCGTTGCCGCGTGGTTTCCGCCGCGCTTTGCGGTTGCTGGGATTACCGCGCGAGGCTGCCGTCGTCGTCGGCGACCAGTTGTTCACCGACGTCATCGGCGCTAAGCTTTGCGGCCTGCGGGCGATTTTGGTTGAACCGTTGGTCTCCCACGATCCGTGGAACACGTTCCCGCTACGGTTGCTCGAACGGTGGCTACTGCGAGGGCTGCCACGCACCGAACGCACGCTTGCGCAGCGTCGCGAGGGCGGATGAACGGAGCGGCGGCGCGAACCCTCGGGTCAATGCGCTTGGGCACGATCGCGGCAACGTTGCCGTATGCGCTCTTGTCGGCCGCTGCTTCGGCCGCGGTTCCCATGGCGCCCGCGTCGCCGAGCGAGCCGAGTGCGATCATGGCGCGGGTCATGGCCGCGACCGCGCAAGCCCAGCACGGACTCGTCGGTTTCGAAACCGACAGCCGCCTCGAAGCGCACGCCGGCTTTTTTCGGCGGCGGCAGGAGGAGCGCCGTTGGTTCGTCCTCATCGGTGGGGTCGTCGAGAAGACCGGATTGCGTCCGGGGTCGGATGCGCCGTTCGGGAAAGCGGCCGAAGAACAGAAGCACGAGCCATGGGGCCCGTACGGCAACGAATATCACTTCTCGGCGGCGGCGTGCGAGCATTGCGCTCCGCCGACGGTTGCGATCGCATTCGAAAGCGATTTGCACGACCGTCTGCACGGTCACGGCACGTTGCTCGTCGATACCGACCATGCGCGCGTCCTTCACGAAGCGTTCACCCCCTACGTGCTGCCGCAGCTTGCTCGGACGGCGCTCATCGACATCGATTTTGGAGCAACACGGGTCGGGTGGCTGCCGCGCTCCCTGCACGGCGACTTCAGCGGCCGCATGGGTCCGTTCACGGGCAGCGCGGCGCTCAGCGAAACCTTCGACGGCTACCGGCGCTTCGGATCGCTCGATGAAGCAGTGACGGCGCTCGAATCGGGAAGTACGAGCGCGCCGAGTTCCTAAGAACGTGGCGCGTGCGCCCCACTTCCGGGCTATGTCCCTTTTTCGGCGCCGACGTAGTAGATAAATTTGAAAATCAACTGCGGCCTCGTAACCAAGGTGTTCGGATCGCCATAGCCTAGGTACAGCTCGTTGCGCTGCGTCTTGCGGTGATATGCGAATGAAACGTTCGAGCAGACGCCGATGCAGTTGCCGCCGCCGTTGGGAAGGGGAGGCGAACCGACGATGCGCCGTACGCCAAGCGCGAGTGACGAGTCCCCGGTGAGCTGATAGGCGTAACCGATACGTTCGAACCATTGCACGTTGTCGGTTCCGTGGGAGAACCACTGCGCCGTGTCGTCGAGTTCGAGCGTCAGCGAACCGCGCTTACCGGCGGCAAACGTTCGGCTGCGCACCCACGTGTCGAGCCGGCCATTCCCGTAGCGTCCGGTATCGTACGAGACCGTCGTGGGATAGGCCGAAGACGAACCATGCTGTCCGAAGTTACCGGAGTTCTGATTCGAGCCGCTGCCGAAGAGCACGTTGATGCCGTTCTGCGAAACGGGCGTGAAGATACCGTCGCTCGTCCGCAAGTAACTCGAGCCGCTCGTGAGCGCAACGTCGATTGCGCTTTTGGTCAGCACGTCGAGTAGCAACTCGTTGTCGCTTTGATTGAGGCCGGCGCTACGGCCGTGATAGCGGTCGAGCACGCCGCCCAGACTGATGCTTTGCAAGCGGCTGGCGCCATGCAGGAGCCAAATTTTGTTCGAGTACACTGCATAGCCCGCGATGCCCGGGTGCTGCACGTAGCCGTCGGCCGGCTGGTAGTCGTCCCCAACCTTGCGCATGGAACCGAAGAGCGCAAAGGTTTGACTGCCCCAGCCGCCGCCGACGTCGTAGCGCTGCGCGTCATCGGGCAACGCGACGTTCGAGCCGTGATCGTTGCCGTAGTCGAAATACGCGGAGATATGCTTTTGATCGTAATAGCTCAAGCCGCTCGTCGTCGTGTCGTCGAGCAGCGTCGGCGTCGTGACGGCGACGCGTTGGATCGTCGCCTCCCAGACGTGGTCGGGCGTGCGGTAATTCAGGACGCTGGCGACATCGTTGCGGCCGTCACCGGCCGAATCGAAGGACGCGAAACCGATCCGGCCCTGGTTACCCTCGACGGCATAACCCCGGCGCGGCGTTGGGATCGCCGGCGTATAGAGTTCGGTGATATTCGTGCAGACGTCGCAATTGAGCTGGTTGTAAAAACCCGCGCCTTGCGTGAAGAAGGGGCGCACTTCGCTGTAGTACCGTTGGTACGCCGTCGGGGCGATCGACTGCTGATCGAGTTCGACGTTGGAGAAGTCGGGATGAATGGTCGCGTAGAACGACGCGGTCGGCGTGATCGGCACCGAGAGGTCGGCGCCCGAACGTGACGTTGGGCCACCGGCGCTGCTTGCTGCAATGCTGCCAAGGGCGTAGAGCGCGAGTCGCGGCTGCGGACGGCTGCCCGCCGCGACTGCCGGCATGATGATGGAACCGGCATAGCTGATCGCGTCGGCATTGGTTTGTGCTTGCCCGTACGTCCACACCTGTTCTTCGCCGGTCGCATGAACGAGTCGCACGAACTGTGCTCTCCATAATCCGGCGTGCGCGCCGCGGATCGCCGCCAGCGGAATCTGCATGTCGACGCTGTAGCCGCCGCCGTGCGGTCGGCCCCTCGACGCCCACGTGGGCTGATAGATCGTATTTTCCGAAGAGGTTGCGTAATGCGTGCCGACCGGATTGGCGATGAACTGATAGGAAAATCCGCTTGACCCGTTGGGCCAGAGATCGACCCAGACTTCGTCGTCGCTCCCCGACCCGACGTCGTTGGTTCGCTGAACCGCGGTCACCGGTTCGCGCTGTTCGGCGACGAAGCGCACGTACAGGAAGCGGCCGTCGCTGCCGACGCTCGCAACCGTTTTTTCCGTTGCCGGACGCCCGTGCACCACGTCCCAGGCAAGCGAGACGTTGGGCAGCGACGATGGCCAGGGTGTCGCCTCCACGCCGAGCGGTAGTGGCGACGCGAGCGTGGGTACGTCGAGCGTCGCTGCCGTTGCGCTCGCCCTAGCGCATGTCGGAACCCCATAGCCGACGAGCGCTACGCTCAGGCACGACAACCGCCGGAAAAGACGCACGGGAACAAGCTCCTAAACCAGCTCCGCGGCTGAAAGAACTGCGAACTAATGAATTAGTTGCAGGCTATCATGGGTGGGCTCGGCTTGTCAAACGCGCTCGCCGCTGAGTCCTGAAAAGTTTCGCGAGGACTCGAGCGGCGTGCACGCGCAATTCGACCCGACGCTTATGCATAAGAATATTGTTCATGCGCTGGTCGCCATGTGCGCCGTCGCTCTCGCCTCAGTGGCCGCCGGCTGCGGAAACCCGTCGGCCACCAGTTCATCCTCGGCAAACGCGCCGTCGGGCGCACCGGCGGCATCGGCGGCGCCGTCTGCGACAGCGACGCAAACCAGTGCGCCGCACACACCGCTCGGGCAGTTCTTGTCGAGCGGCAAGCCGCTCTTCCCGCACGACCGCGTCGTCGCGTACTACGGCGCGGCCGGGGTCCCTGCCATGGGCGTGCTCGGGAGCGCATCGCCCTCAGGGATCGCGCCGCGCCTGTTACGTCAAGCGCGCGCGTACGACCGTTTCGGGCGTCCGGTCATCCCCGCCTTCGAACTGATCGCCGTCATCGCGCAAGGCGCGCCGGGCCCCGGCGGCACGTATCACGGCGTTACCGATACGGCGACGGTGCGGCAATATTTGACTGAAGCGCGCCGCATCAACGCGCTTCTGATCATCGACATCCAGCCGGGACGCGCGACATTTTTACCGCTCGTGAAGCACTACGAGTCGCTCTTGCGCGAATCCGACGTCGGCCTGGCCCTCGATCCGGAATGGGAGATGACCGCTTCGCAAGTACCCGGGCATACGATCGGCGGCACGACCGCAGCCGAAGTCAACGGCGTCGGCGACTACCTGGCAGGGCTGGTGCGGGCGCACCATCTCCCGCAGAAACTGTTCGCTATCCACCAGTTCACGCTCGACATGATCGCCAACCGCTCTGCCGTACGGTATCATCCGGAACTGGCGACGACATTTCACGTCGATGGCTTCGGCGGCCGGTCGATCAAATTGATCAAGTATCATGCAATTTCGACGCACGACCCGCACTTCCACAACGGTTTCAAACTGTTCTACACCCAAGACACCGACATGCTCACGCCCGCCGATGCGATGAAGCTGCGGCCGCAGCCCGACCTGCTCACCTATGAGTAACGTCTATACGATGTTGCGCGTGGGCAAGGTCGTGCCGCCCAAGCGCCAGATCCTCAAGGACATCTCACTCGGCTTTCTGCCCGGCGCGAAGATCGGCATTTTGGGACTCAATGGTGCCGGAAAATCGACGTTGCTCCGCATCATGGCGGGCGTCGAGCGCGAATTCGACGGCGATGCCGTGCCGATGCCCGGTATTTCGATCGGGTACCTCGAGCAAGAACCCAAACTCGATCCCGACAAAACGGTTCGCGAAACGGTTGAAGAAGGGCTGGGCGACGTTCTGGCCGCGCGTAAACGGCTGGACGAAATCTACGCTGCGTACGGTGATCCCGGCGCCGATTTCGACGCGCTCGCCAATGAACAAGCGAAGCTGGAAGCGGTGTTGTTCGCGCAGGACGCCGACAACCTCGAACAACAACTCGAGGTCGCTGCCGATGCCTTGCGGCTGCCGCCCTGGGATGCGCTGCTCGGGCCGCTCTCGGGCGGCGAGAAGCGGCGGGTCGCGCTCTGCCGCTTGCTGCTCTCCAAGCCCGACATGTTGCTGCTCGACGAGCCGACCAATCATCTCGATGCCGAAAGCGTCGAGTGGCTCGAGGGTTTCTTGCAACGCTTCGGCGGCACGGTCGTCGCCGTGACGCACGACCGGTACTTTCTCGATAATGCCGCCGGTTGGATTCTCGAACTCGACCGCGGCCGCGGCATTCCGTGGAAGGGCAACTACAGCTCCTGGCTCGATCAGAAAACCGAGCGCCTGGCACACGAAGAAGCCGCGGAATCAGCGCGGCAAAAAGCGCTGCGCCGCGAACTCGAATGGGTCAATGCGGGTACCAAGGGCCGCCAAACCAAAAGCAAGAACCGCATCGCGCGCTTCGAGGAACTCTCGAGCTACGAGTATCAGCGCCGCAATGAGACGCGTGAGATTTTCATTCCCGTCGCCGAACGGCTCGGCGATACCGTCATCACCTTCCGCAGCGTGCGCAAAGCCTACGGCGACCGGTTGCTGATGGACGACGTCGACTTCACGCTTCCGGCCGGCGCCATCGTCGGCGTCATCGGACCCAACGGCGCCGGAAAGTCCACGATGTTCCGCATGATCGCGGGCAGCGAGCAGCCCGACGCGGGCGAGATCGTGATTGGACCCACGGTGCGCCTGGCCGTCGTCGAACAAACGCGCGAATCGCTCGACGACGACAAGACCGTGTTCGAAGACGTCAGCGGCGAACGCGACGTGTTGCAGGTCGGCCGCTTCGAGATGCCATCCCGAGCGTATCTCGGGCGCTTCAATTTCAAAGGCGCCGATCAGCAGAAGAAGGTCGGCACGTTGTCGGGCGGTGAACGCGGGCGGCTCCATCTCGCGAAGACGCTCCTCTCCGGGGCGAACGTGTTGCTGCTCGACGAGCCGTCGAACGATCTGGACGTTGAGACTCTGCGCGCGCTCGAGGACGCCCTCGGCGAGTTCGCGGGAACCGTGCTGGTCATTAGCCATGACCGCTGGTTCCTTGACCGCATCGCGACGCACATCATCGCCTTCGAGGGCGACTCACGAGTCTATTTCTTCGAAGGCAACTACCAAGAATACGAAGCCAACAAGAAAGCGCGCCTGGGAGAAGAAGCCGCCCGCCCGCACCGGCTTCGCTATCGCCCGCTGTCGCTCGCATAGCAGGCGGAAGCCGGGCGAATACCGGCAAAGTTTACTTCGTGTCCGAGCCCGCCGCGCCGTACCCGCCGGCGCCGTGGCGCCTGCGCGGCTGGGGTGCGGCGACCCTGCACGCGGTCGATGTCGCCGCCGTGCGCCGCATCCTCCCGGCCGGCGTGCACATCGTGCACGTGTGGCCGGGAAGGACGCTCGGCGGGCTTGCGTTCCTGTCGTATGAACGCGGCTCATCGCTTGTCTACCACGAGCTGTGCGTCGTCGCCGCACTCGTTCGAATAGGACGTCGGTTCGGTTTTTGGCTACCGCGTCTCGACGTCGACAGCGATGCGTCGCTGCAGGGCGGTCACGCTATTTGGAGCTTACCGAAAAGGCTCGCGGCTTTCGAGATCGACGAAACGTCAGATGGGACGGATGTCCGCATCCATGATGCCGCGGGCCTTACGTGCCGGATGACGATACGAGATGCAGCCGGCGGCCAGTCGTTTCGATTTCCGCTGATGTCGCTGCTTCCGGCGCTGGCCCCGTGCCGCGGTACCGCGCATTTCTTCACAGCCGGTGTCGTGACCCAGGTCCGGTTGGCACACCTCGTCGTCGAGGCACCGCGCGACGGAATGATCGCGACGCTCGGCCTCAACCGCCCATCGGTGCTCGCCTTCCGTCTCGATGAACTCCGTCTCAACGTCCCGGCCGCACATGCCGACGTACGATTTTGGGGTAAAACGAGCACTCGTGTCGTGAGCCGCCACTTCGCCTCTTAGAGCAGAGGGCGGCCGGTATTAGGGTCTACCGGACCCGATTTTAGCCAGAATTGCTCATTACTGCTGTTTTCCTGCCACCTGCAGGCGCTATGATCCGTGCTCGGCGGAGTCAGCAAGGCGGCGGATATTGCTCAGAATATTTCGAGCATACTGCGGGGATGCCCCGCCCAAAGACGGACACGATAAAGTTCCTGACTTCGGATGAGACGGCCCGGCTGTTCGGCTCCGTGCGAGAGCACCGCCGGAACAAAGCGATCTTTCTGATCGCCTATCGCCATGGGTTGCGCGCGAGCGAGGTCGGCCTGTTGCGCACGAGCGACCTCGACTTCAAGAAGCTGCGCATCCTGGTGCACCGGCTCAAGGGCAGCTACTCCGGCGAGCACCCACTGCAGTCCGACGAGGCGAAAGCGGTGCGGACCTATTTACGCACGCGCGGGCACGAATCGCCGGTTCTTTTCACGAGCAATCGCGGCGACCCGATCTCGCGTCGAACCCTCGATTGGTTGATGAAGACCTACGGCGCCGCGGCGAACCTTCCGCCGGCGAAGCGGCATTTCCACGTTCTCAGGCATAGCATCGCGACTCACCTGCTCGACGCCGGCGGCGACCTGCGTTTCGTCCAAGACTGGCTGGGCCACAGCAACATTCAGAGCACCGTCGTCTACACGTACCTCACGTCGCGAAACCGCGAAAACTCCGCACGCAAAGTCTTCTTGCACATGCCGCGCTATTGACGGAGGCGCAACGTCATCCAACAGTGGAACGGCGCCAATGACTTCGTGTTCTTCGCCAAGCGCGGTGAACTCGCGAGCAACCGGCACGAGGATCACGAAACCACGATGCTCTCCCTGCATCTGCTGCAGAACTCCCTCGTCTACATCAACACCTTGATGATGCAGCAGGTCCTGGCACGGCCGCATTGGCAACGGCGGCTTACAGCCCTGGATCAGCGTGCGCTAACCCCGCTAATCTGGGAGCACGTCAACTCATATGGCCGCTACGAACTCGACATGGGCGCGACTTGCGTTGGCCTAGATTATCGAGCTGGTCGCGATGGGCCGCCCGCGGAGTCGATCCTCGTTCTCGCCCGACCCCGTACTATCGGTGCGAGGTGTGCGGTGCGATGACGCGCTCGCCATCTAGAACCGCGGCTATAAGCCCGAGTCTAGCCGCTGTTCTTATAGAACGCTTCGAAAAAAGCGTAGTGCAAGCTCGTCGCGAAGGAGTCGCTTGCCCGCGACGTTGCGTTGTGAACCGGTGGCGTAGCAGCACGGTTAATCTGTGGGGAGGGAAGTTAACCGCGATCCCTGAGCCGAAAACTGCCTTCAGCTGAAAGGTGTCGTGTCGCATGCGCCGTGTTTTTCATGTTCTTGCAAAGCGTGTGGGATCGCGGTTCTGGCAGGCTGCGGAAGTTCAGGGAGTTCCGTTGCTCCGCAGCCATTGTCGCAAAGTCCGCAGTCAGATTCCAGACAGTCAGCTTCTTCAGGCGCTCTGTCCCCGAAGCATGCTTCCTCGGGTCTGACACCTCCGGCGCCTCCGACGCCTCTACCCAAGCCTGTACATCTTACGAAGCCGCTGCATCGTACGGACGCATCGAGCGATAGCACGGTTGACGAGTGCCCTGGCGGCTGCATGATCCAAGGGCAGACTATGAACTATGGCCCTGTTACGTTTCCGGGCATAGACGCTGGCTCCACTCTCACCTTTAGCGTGACATCTCCGACTAACGGTATTACCGTTTCGGCCAATCCGCCGTCGACCACCGGGCCTATCAAACGACCGTCGCTATTAACGCTTCAACCTCTGCTGCAGTTGGTTACGCGACCTTTAACCTCGATGGAACCGTATCGAATCCCGACTGCACCAAACACTACTGCGGCCCCGATAACTTGCAAACGATTACGTTCTACGTTCAGTGCTCTGTCAATAATCAGCACTGCCCTGCACTGAAAATAACCGACACGAATCTGAAAGCGATCGTCAGTGGAACTCCACCGCCCACGACGAACACCGTGGTCGGGGAACAAGCAAGCCTTGCGGTGGCATGGGACCCAAGCACGGGGTCTGGGTCATATGGCTCTCCCTCAAACGTGCGATGGACGATCCCGGGAACCCTCGTCAAGAATTACGACCACGGGACGGGAACTAAAACCGCGCTTCCATCCGGGGACCTACAGATACTGAATCCCATTTTTTACTGGATCGCAGGAGGATCGAATCAACCTCAGGTCAGCGGAAAGCTTACACGCTCCGACAACAATGAAATCGCTGACGTTCGAACGATGGCCAGCTACAACGTTCAGGTCCCGACATTAGAGGTGGCCCCGCATAGTCGGACACCCGCTTAAGTGATGACTCTGCTCAACG
>JACRTY010000019.1 GCA_014305025.1 Candidatus Nyctobacter psychrophilus
CGCTCACAAGCGTGCTATGCGACTAAACCAACCACAACCCCGACGGGCTCCTAGGGCCAGAGCTTTGACCATGGGATCCTCAGCTTTCGTTCACCGCCTGTGTGGCCGCTTGGAAGCCGATCTTCGAATGCGTACCATCGCAGAACGGTTTGGTCGTGGAGCCGCCGCAGCGGCAGAGCGCGACGACGTCCTTGCCGGCGGTGTCGAGCACGCTGCCGTCGGCATCGTGCAGCGTGATCGGGCCGCGGACGAGATAGGGGCCGCTCGGGCGGATTCGGATGTCGACCTGGTCGCTCATGCGCGCGCTCTTAGCAGCCCGCGAGCCTCAAGCCTGTAGCCGCCGTGGCCGACCATCACAGCGTGCGAAAGAACTGCCCCGACGGTGGCGAAGTGCGGGAATCGATGCATTCACTTCGCTCGCGCGCACCGGGCGCGCTCCTCGCGGCGACGTGCGTCGCACTGGCGGCCTGCCAAGGCAACATCGGTAACGGCGGACTTTCCATTCCGGGGCCGCCGGCCTACAACAATCCGCAGGGTCCGGGGGGCGAAGGGACCCAGAGCCGGCAACGCGTGGTTGAGGGCGCGGTATTCCTGGCCGCTGACCTCAAAGAGATTCCCTTGCCCGAGGCCGACGGGTTCACGGTCGCCGTCGAGCTGGGGAGCCCCGCTCCGGCTGCGTCCTCGGCGGCGCCCTCTCAAGCCGCGGGACGGAGCCCCAGTCTGACGAGCATACGTCGCGCGGCGCGTTCGAAAACCGCTTCCGTTGCTCCGGCGAGCGTGCCGCCGAGCCCATCGAGCGCTGCGCCATCGTTCGGTCCGAGCCCATCGCCATCAATCAGTCCAGCGGCAGCACCGAGCGCTCGCGGAGCAAAGCCGGCCGGCAGCCCGGCGCCGTCACCGAGCCCGCCGAAAATTGCAACCAAGACGATCGCCTACCCCGACGATGCTCCGGCTGCCCCATCGCCCGAACCGAGCGGCAACGTTCAGACCTACGGTGTCCGCAAAGCGCTCGTCCGCGGCTACGTCAACTCTGCAACGCCGCTCGATCTCTACGGCCTAGGGGCGATACGGTTTACGATTCCCGCCGACGAGCAGAAGGACGGTCGCGGATTCACGATCGCGCTTTTCGAGTCGGGCCGCCACCACCATCAGTCGCTGATCGCCTTTGACGCGGATGCGAAATTGAACGGAAGCGTGGTGTCCGTATCCGATACGCAGCCGCTGGTCCTTAGAAAAGACACCGGTTATCTGCTCATGTTGTACGGCGACGAATTGCCGTCGACTCCGGCGCCGCTCTCATCGGGCTATCCGTCACCGGGGAACAACCCGTTCCCGGCACCGAGCGTGAGTTATGGGCCCGGGTATCCGGGATATCCGCAGCAGCCGGGGATGCCGGGAACGCCCAACCCGTTCAACACTCCAACGCGTTACCCGTAGGAGCGTCCCGCTATGACGCCCTACGAAGCGTGTAGAGCGGAGCCACGCTGCAATTTCGACGGTCGTCGACGTGCAGGAGCACATGCACGCACGATGCGTGCGTGCACGCCGCATTGACGCGCTACGCAAAGCGTGCTAGGGTGAGCGTGCCGCGCACGTGTGCTTCGTGCGCCGCAGAAAGGAGGCGAACTGATGACGACTATCCGCTCCGCTTTTAACGTCCCGATGCCTATCGGCTCCCTTCTTTGCGGCGTCATTACGTCGACTTGCCCGCGGTCGCCCGAATGGTTTAGCGGTTAACAATCCGCTTCCGCCGTCATTTCGAGCCTCCGCATCAGCGGGGGCTTTTTTATCGAACCATCGCATGATCCGACGATTGGAGGAATCCGTGAACTACGAGCTGGCGGCCCGGCTCGCGATCCTGCACTGCGACGAGTTGCTCCATGCAGCAGCCGTGCGCCGGCTGCTCGTGCGCCCGCGTGTTCGGCGTCGCAGCGCGCGCGCCCGGGCTGCGGCAAGCGTTCGCGCGGTCGGCCACGCCGCGTTGACCCTGGGCGATGCGCTCGCCGAAACGCCGTGATGGCGCGGATTGCGCCGTGTGCTATACTCGGTTTCGCCTTGGCGGGGGTTGGGCTCCGCGCAACGTTACCCTATCAACCCCGCCAGGACCGGAAGGTAGCAACGGTACGTAGGCCCTAACGTGTGCCGCGGTCTCCCTGGCCCCCGGCGGGGTCTCTCAGGAGGACCACGATGCCCATCAGCGCACTGGCCGGACTGGTTTTCGGCGTGGCCGTCGTTTCTATCGGCCTCTATCATGCGACGTTTATTGCGCCGCGCTTGCGGCGCGCCGACGCGGCGGCCGGAACCGTCGTGGCGTCTGGTTCAGGCGATGCCGACGAGGGATTCGTCCGCGAGCGCTCCACGCAGGCCGCCTTCGCGCAACGTACGGAAGAGCGGTTGGAGCGGATTGAGGCGGCGCTCGCGCGCGATCTGCTGCGCGTCGGCTTTTTGCGCTACAACTCGTTTAGTGACGTGGGGTCCGATCAATCGTTCACGCTCGCGCTGCTCAACAGCCAAGGGGATGGCGTCGTAATCACGAGCATTTTCGCGCGTGAGGAGACGCGCACGTACGGTAAGGCGGTGCGTCACTTCACCCCCCAGCAGGGCGTCTCCAAAGAGGAACAGACGGCGATCGCGATGGCGCGCAACGGCGATGGCGTGCTCGCGACGCCGTGAGGGGGAGTTATTTGGTGAAAATCATTCCTCCGGCCGGGTACCGCGTCGTTCGCCTGCAATTTTCGCGCGCGCATCTGTGGTTCGCGCTCGGCTTCTCCGTAGCGGCGTTCGTTGCGATCGCGGGATCGTATGTCGTGGCGCTGCATCGCGAAGAGGTCCGGGCGGCTGAGTTGCGCTCTCTGGAAAGCGCGCAACGCGTGCGCTTACACTCCATCGACACGCAAGCTGCTGCGCTCGGCGGTGAGGTTCGCGTGCTGGAACGTCAGCATGCGGAGATGGAGCAGTTGATCGTCGGCGGCCGTCGTGGACGCGTGCATTCGTTTGTGGGGCATGCCCGTGTGCCACGACCCGCGACGCATGTGCAGGCGTACCGTCCCAATGACGATTTTGCGACGGTCGCGGCGCGCATCGAACGAGTGCGTACGAACTCGGCGCACTTGCGTCGCGCAAACGACAACCTACGCCGCCTTGCGCTGCACGTCATCAACGTCCGCCGGCTGCAAGAACTCGCGCGCGTCCGCGTGCTCGCTGCGATCCCGTCCCTCAATCCTGCCGGCGACGGCGTCGCGATTCGCTCACCGTTTGGTTGGCGAGCCGATCCATGGCCGGAATTCCATGAAGGCGTCGACCTCGACGCCGACTACGGCGACAATGTGAGAGCGGCGGCCGATGGCACCGTGGCCGCCGCGGGTTACGACGGCGGATTCGGGATCAAGGTCGATATCGATCATGGCAACGGCTACCATTCCTGGTACGCGCACCTCTCGCGGGCCGACGTTACGCCGGGAGAACGCGTCACCAAGGGCCAGCACATCGCCCTGGTGGGCTCGACCGGCGAATCGACCGGACCGCACCTCCACTATGAAATGATGCTCGACGGCAGAGTAATCGATCCGACGCCTTACCTGCAAGGCGTCCCGCAGGCCGTGCTCGCTAGCTTGCGCTGAAGTTTCTTTCAGCGCCGACCATCGCACCGGCTCGTGAGGGAGCAAAGCATCGCCGGCAGTTCTGCCGAAGGTAACCGTTGTGACCGCCGTCTCGTGCAGTACGTGGATCGTAATCGGCTACGTGCTGCGGATCTTTTGGTTCGCGATGCTGCTCTACGCGTTGGTTTCGTGGGTCCCGAGCCTGCAGGGGCGGTGGAGCGTCTATCTCGCGCGCATCGTCGAGCCCGTACTGATGCCGGTCCGACGCATCATTCCGCCGATGGGCGGTCTCGATCTCTCCTTCCTGGTCGTCATCTTGCTGGTCGGCTGGGCCCTGCGTTCGCTGCCTCCCGCGTATTGTTATTATTACCGGCCCTGATGACGTGGCTCAACTGAACCGGTGTACGATTGGACTGCGCCGAGTCGTGCACACAGGTAAACGCCGGGCAAAGCCCTACATGGTCCCCAAGTGACGTCCGCCCACACCGTGCGGACCGGCCTTACACGCGTCGCCTCCAACATCCGTAATTTCTGCATCATCGCGCACATCGATCACGGCAAGACGACCTTGTCGGACCGTCTGCTGGAAGTGACGCGCACGGTGGCGCAGCGCGAGATGGAAGCGCAACTGCTCGATGCGATGGACCTCGAGCGCGAGCGCGGCATCACGATCAAGATGCATCCCGTCACGCTCGACTATGTTGCCCGCGATGGCGAACGGTACGAACTCAACTTCATCGACACGCCGGGACACGTCGATTTTTCATCGGAGGTCTCACGCTCGCTCGCAGCCTGCGAAGGGGCGCTGTTGGTCATCGACGCGGCGCAGGGCATCGAGGCGCAGACGCTTGCCAACTACCATCTTGCGCTCGAGCAGAACCTGACGATCATCCCGGTGATCAACAAGATCGACTTGCCGGCTGCCGATCCCGAGCGCGTCAAAAAGGAGATCGAAGAGCTGCTCGTCATCGAGGGCGGCGATGCGATCCTCGCTAGCGCGAAGGAGGGTATCGGCATCGCCGACATTCTGGAAGCAATCGTGGAACGCGTCCCACCGCCGCGCGGCAGCGACGACTACGTCCGGGGTCTCGTCTTCGATGCGCAGTTCGATCCGTATCGCGGCGTCGTCTCGTACGTGCGCGTCATGGACGGTACGCTGGCCGCCGGCACGCGCTTCATGTCCATGAATCAGCGAAAAGTGTACGAGGCGACCGAAGTCGGCGTCTTCAAGCCGCTCATGCGCAAGACGCGGGCGCTCGACGTCGGTAACGTCGGTTACGTCATCGCCAACATTAAATCTCTCGGCGACATCGACGTTGGCGATACGCTGACAGAAGCAGCGCGTCCCGCGCCCGAGCCGTTGCCCGGCTACAAGCCGATCGTTCCGATGGTCTACTGCGGCCTCTATCCCAACGAAGGCGTCGAGGTATCCGAGCTGCGGGAAGCACTCGAGAAGCTCGCCCTCAACGACTCAGCGTTGCACTACGAGCCCGAGAGTTCGATCGCACTCGGTTTCGGGTTCCGCTGCGGTTTTCTCGGGATGCTGCACATGGAGATCGTTCAAGAGCGGCTCGAGCGAAACTACGATCTCGACCTTATCGCGACGTCGCCCTCGGTGGTTTTCCATGTTAGCTACAGCGACGGCCGCACCGAATCGATCGACAATCCCGCCAAGCTCCCTCCACGCGACAAGATCGCCTTGATGGAAGAGCCGTACGTGCGCTCGACCGTCATCACGCCGCCGGAGTACGTGGGTGCGATCATGGAGTTGACGCAAAACCGGCGCGGGGCCCTTGCCAATATGGAGTACCTCGCCGACGGACGCGTTATCCTCACTTACGAGATGCCGCTGATCGAAGTGATCATCGACTACTTCGACGCCCTGAAGTCACGCACCAAAGGCTATGCGTCGCTGGACTATGAGGTAATCGGATACCGCGAAGGCGATCTCGTCAAGCTGGAGATTCTCCTCAATGGCGAGCCAGTCGACGCTCTGTCGTCGATCGTCGCGCGGGAGAAGGCGGCATCGCGCGGGCGTGCGCTCACTGAGAAGCTCAAGGAACTGATTCCGCGCCAGATGTTCGACGTACCGATTCAAGCCGCGATCGGCGGCAAGATCATCGCCCGCGAGACCGTCAGCGCGATGCGCAAGAACGTGCTGGCGAAATGTTACGGCGGAGATATTACGCGCAAACGCAAGCTGCTGGAGAAGCAGAAGGTCGGCAAAGAACGCATGAAGCGCGTTGGCCGCGTCGACTTGCCGCAGGAAGCTTTCATGGCCGTGTTGCGCTTGGGCGATACGTAAGTCGGTCCTCGAACTCGGGTTGGAGGTTGCCGGCGGCGCCGACAACCTCCGCACGCTACATCGTTACTTCTTCGCCCAGGCCACGCAGTATCCGTTCGGCGAGATCGAGCCCTGCACGATCTGACAACCACCGCGCGTCTTCATCGGATCGTGCTTGGCGGCGATGTAGAAGCGGCACGCATCGCACTTCTTGCCGCTGACGGGATGGTCGACGTACTTCACGGCGCTTTTCGCCGACTTGTTGTTTGCCGCGGCGGCTCCGGTGCGTAAAGCGGCGAGCGCTCCGATGGCAAGTGGCGCCATGGCGAGTTTCCCGAGAGCGTCTGCGCGTGAGACGTAATTGTGTTTTTTCATGTCATGACCTCGAATAAAGAAGGCGGAGTGTTATGGAATCGAGCCCTGCTCATGGGTGGAACGACAGCCTTCGTGCGGCGCGTTTCAGGATGCTTTAAATTAGGAGCGCCTAACTCGTGCGTCCGCGCACTTGGCCTTTACGCCTGCTTTACAACGGCGTCCCATCAGGGTATAGTAAGGGTGTCTCGAGACGAAGCAGTACCCAAGCACCGAAGGAGGGCGATTGAACTCGCAAGATCCACCGGGGCACTTGGACGAAGCGCACCAGCGCGCATAGCGCGCACGAGCGTCTTCGCAGACAAATGAATAGTGAACGCCGCGCGGGACGTTGATCTTGAGCGGCGTTCGCGTTTGCCGTTGAGTCGCTGGTTCAGTCCGACGACCGAAAAGCTCGAGGCGCTGACATTGACGACCGGGATGTAGCTCAGCTTGGTAGAGCGCGTCGTTTGGGACGACGAAGTCGCAGGTTCAAGTCCTGTCATCCCGACGTGAGTTCACATACGTCGGGAGCGTTGCTGACGGGCGGTTCAATCGGCAAAGTGGGGCGCTGTATCCGTTATCCCGAGCGCCAGGCGGAGGTCGGGAACAGCCCGACAAACGTTTAGACGGCCGACTAGCGGCCGGAAATCGTGCGCCCGTGGTCTAATGGATAAGGCACGAGTCTTCTAAACTCGAAGATGGGGGTTCGATTCCCTCCGGGCGCGCTACGCGGTGGCTGTAGCTCAGCAGGTTAGAGCGCTAGACTGTGACTCTAGAGGTCGCGGGTTCGGATCCCGTCAGCCACCCCAAAGCCGTATCATCCGCACGCACGGTTCCCAAGTGCTGCCAGCAACGCGTCGGCAGCCAGACGCCGGTGGCTGATGCGGTTCTTTTCGCGCTCCGATAATTCGGCAAACGTACGGCCGTCGTCGCCAACGAAGATGGAATCGTAGGAAAAGCCCGCGTGGCCCCGTTCTTCGTGAGCGATCCATCCGTCGTACGTCGCGGCCGCGGCGGTTTCCGTGCCGTCACGGGCGATGAAGTGCAGCGCGCAAACGAAGCGGGCGGAGCGTTCGACACGTTTGCGCGACCCGAGTTCGCCCAGCAACTGCGCGCGCCGCTCGGCCCACGTCATCGATTTGCCGCCGTACCGCGCCGACCGTATCCCTGGGCGCCCACCGAGTGCGGCAACCTCAAGCCCAGAATCGTCGCCCAAAACGCTCGTGGGCTCACTGTGCGCCATCTGCGTGAACAATGCGCGCGCTTTTAAAGCTGCGTTTTCCGCGTACGATCGGTCACCTTCAGCGGCGTCCTGGTAGCCCTCGTATGCCGCGAGCGTCCAGCCCGCGGGGGCGAAGATCGCCCGAAGTTCACGGAACTTCCCCGGGTTATGCGTTGCAACGTACACCATCATTGGGAAGACGGGTTATATGCGCGGAAGTTGCCGTCCCGTTGCGTGAAACGCGCGATCGTAACGTTGAAGGGCCGCGTCGTCGGCGTCGGGTTTCGCGACCGCGTGTTGGAAGTAGCAGAGCGGTTCGCGGTTGCAGGGAGCGTAGGAAACGTACGCGATCTCGAAGCCCTGGAAATCGACGTCGAAGGCGACGCCGCAGAAGTAGATCGCTTCGTCAGCGCCGTGCTCGCGGACCCACCGTCGGGTGCTCGCATCGACGCGGTCGAAGAAGCAGAAGCACCGTTGCGCGAACTTCAGACGTTCACGCGAGCGCCGACTCGCTGACACGCCGCTGGTGTGACGTGATCGGTGACAAGGGCGTCCCCAGCGGCGATAACGAACACAGCAGCACGCGCCTTTAGCTCAATTGGTTAGAGCATCGGACTTTTAATCCGCTGGTTCTGGGTTCGAGTCCCAGAGGGCGCACGACCGCTTCGGCGAACTCACGGAGAACGCACCGCTAGCTCAATGGTAGAGCAGTTGACTCTTAATCAATTGGTTGAAGGTTCGAGTCCTTCGCGGTGCATCACCTCAAAAACCCCGGGACGGTATCGCTCGGGGTTTTCATACGAGATGGGACGTCCATGAAGTTACTGCTCGAGATCATTCTCTCCATCGTGCTCCACCCGATTGCACTCGTGCTGATGCTCATCGACATCGCTCGCCGCAGCGACTTAAGTTCGGGAAAGAAGCTGATTTGGGCGCTCGTTGGATTGCTGTGGGGCGTCGGAGAGATTCTCTACATCATCGTCGGTGACGGAGCACTCTGGTAAATTACGCGACGAACCCGCCCTCCGCTTCCGACACGTCGGGCACCGCGTACGGACGCGCCGCCGGTATGCCGTGCATGAGCACGCCGTCGCAGTTATCGCGCAGACACGGCGTCCCGATGTACGTGGTCGCGGCAGCGGAATAGTACCGGTCCAGGCAACGGCCGCACCAGAGGTTTTCGGATCCGGGGTCGGCCGGCTGCTCGGGTGACACGGTTAATCCTTTCATGAAACGCCCGGGCGACGAGTTCGTCCCATCATGTCGGCCCCACCGCAGTGCGTCAAGGGACCTCAGGGAACCTGGCCGTCACACTTTCCCCCGGCGCGTAGGCGGGCAAACGCAAGCGCGGCCGCCTCCTCGTCGAAGCGCAAGCGCATGCTCCAGCGCCGCTCTTCTGCGTCCGCCGCCGTCGCGGCCCTCGCACTGTACGTCTTGTGGAGCGGTCCGGCGAATGCACAAACGCTGGTGCCGCCGACGGCCGTGCCCAGCACCGTGGCTGGTGAAGAGCAGCAGGGCCTCTTTACGACGGCGCCTATCGTGCTCGACGGCGCGACCCTGTTCCGCGTCGCCGTTCCCCCGAGCGCGAGCGCCGGGACGCCGTCGATCGCCACGCGCGTCAACGACATCGAGACCTCGCTTGGCGAAGTGGTGGCGACCACCGGCTCCGGTTCGCGCCAGCAAACGACCTACGATCCCCGTTCGCTGCGCGTTCACATTGAACGCACCGGTGGCGTCGACGTCCTCGAAGTCGTCGACGCGCAGCACACCGATCCGCTGCCGATCGTCACGATAACGGCCACCGACGCGCGCTACAATCAAACGACGGTCGACGCCTTAGCGGCCGAGTGGCGCGGGACGCTGGACAGCGCGCTCGTGCGTGCGCTGTTGCGCCGCCAACCGGCCGTACAGCGCCGCAGCTTCGCCGAAGTGACTCGCGCCGCCATCGTGCTGGCATTGGCATCGGTCCTGGTCTGGGGGCTACGACTCTGGCTTGCGCGCCGCATCGCAGCGCTCACGCACGACGTGAAAGAGAGAACGGCGCGCGCCCGAGCCGAGCGCCCCTCTGCTGAACCCGCCGCCGATGGTGCGGCAGTCCATCGCCGCCGCCGCCGCTTTCTCGCCATCTCGCTGCGCGCAGTCCAACCGGAACGGCGCCTCGCGCTGTGGCGGGCAACCGCCGAAGCGCTGCTCTGGGCGCTCGCGCTCGCGTGGTTCATCGCCGCCACCTGGGGCTTCTCGCTGTTCCCGCAAACCTCGCCGCTGGCCGCGACCTTGACGCGCGCAACGCTCGGCGTCGCAACGACGATTATCATCGTCGGTTTACTCAACCGCGCGCTCGACATCGTCATTGCGCGCATCGCCGGCGCATGGCGCGCGGCTCCGTTCTCCAACGCCGAAGATCGCGCCCGTCAACTTCTGCGCATCCCGACGATCGCGCGCGCACTCGGCGGTTTCAAAGGCTTCGTGCTGGTGTTCGCTGGGGGGCTGACGGTGCTCGGACAAATCGGCGTCCCGGTCGGCTCGATCTTCACGATCGGCGGCCTCGCCGCCATCGGCCTGTCGCTTGCGGCGCAGAGTTTCGTGCGCGATTTCATCAACGGCTTTCTCGTGCTCTTGGAAGACCAGTACGTCGTCGGAGACTACGTCACGATCAACGCCTACAGCGGCATCGTCGAAGCGCTCACTTTACGCATGGTGCAGTTGCGCGACGCGAGCGGCGAATTGGTGACGATTCCCCATAGTGCCACGACCGCCGTTGCCAACCAATCCCGCAACTGGTCCCGCGTCGACTACCGGGTTCCCGTCGATCCCCAAAGCGACGTCGCCAAGGCGCTCGACGTCGTGCGCAACGTGATCGAGGGACTCGCTCGCGAAGAAGCATGGCGCGACGCGGTGCTCGGCGACATCGAATGGATCGGCATCGAAGCGTTATCCAAAGACTGGGCGATCGTACGCGCCGTCGTGCGCACCGCACCCTTACGCCAATTCGCGCTGCGCCACGCCATCAACGCGCGCGTCCTGTCTGCGTTCGCGAATGCGCACGTCGCGCTCGGGGCGCAAATCCCGGGCGTGGCGTAACGTTCGCCGCAGCGCAGCGCCGCGTCGCCCCCGGTGGAATCACTCCGCCCGCACCCTGCGCGCCGTAGCCCAGAGCCGGCGGGACGATCAGCTTCCGCTTCCCGCCTACGCGCATCGTCGCGACGCCCTCATCCCAGCCTTTGATCACGCGCCCGGCCCCCAGTGGAAACGGAAACGTCCCGCCGTGATCGGCCGACGCATCGACCCAAAAGGCAAGCCGCGTCATGGCCGGGCGGTTTCGTAGCCGCGCTCCGCCGCTCCGCCCGGCGCCGGCGTGCCCCCCGCTGCGGCGCGACGGCGCGCTTTATTGGCGTACATCGCTTGATCGGCGCGCTCCATGAGCGCATCGGCCCGATGAGCGTCGTCCGGATACACGCTCACCCCGCCGCTCGCCCCCACCCGCGCCACGGCGTTGGTTTCGCCGCTCGGGGGACGCTCGATCACCCCGCACAGTCGTTGCATGATGCTCTCGGCCGCGTCGCGCGAGCCGACGCCGTCGAGCAAAACCGCGAACTCGTCGCCCCCTAGACGCGCCGCAACGTCGTCGACGCGCAACTCCGCTCGCAGGCGCTCGCCCACGAGCGACAGCACGCGGTCGCCGGTGGCGTGTCCGAACGTATCGTTGACGGCTTTGAACCCGTCGAGGTCGATCACGATGACGGAAAAGGGCCGCGGTTCGGTGCTGCGCGCTTCGAGCCGTTCCAGAAACGCTCGCCGGTTGCCGAGCGCCGTGACCGAATCGCTCAGCGCATCGCGTTCGAACCCGGCCCCGGTGCGCACGAGCGGAATGAACCGTATGCCGATCAACGCCAGCAAGGCAATCGTCGTAAGCGTCAGGTCTTCGGCGACGCGGAGCGCGCTGCGCGTCGCGGCGGTGCGGCGCACGGAGGTGGCGAGGACCCGCCTTTGCACGTCGGCATCCAGCCGGCGGTACCGGTCAAACAAAAACTTCCCAAGCGACAGTTCGCGCGTCGCGCGCACGCGCTGACCGCGCGCGACGAAGTTGATTTCGTCCGAAAAATACGTCTGCATGTCGCGCGAGCCGGTGACCCGCAGCGCCGCTTCCTCGCCGGTCATGCGGAACCGACCCGCGCTCGCCGCGATGGTGCGCTGCGCGGTCGCGAACTGCCGGCGCCCCCGCACATAGATGTCCAAGAAGTTCTCGTCGCCGGTCGCCACGTACCCGCGCACGCCCGTCTCTTCGTTGACGAGGGCCAGCAGCGCATCACGCTGTGCGAGTTCCATGGCGACCAAGTCGTCGCCGGCATAAATTTGCGCGCTGAGATGCCGGAATTCCGCGAGGGCCGCCAGGCTGATCACGAAGGCGAAGGCCAGGGTAATTGCGCAAAGGAACCCGAGCCGGCGGCTGGTGTGCTGCATCACGACGAGACCTACGAACTCTCCCTTCGGTAGAAGTATCGGCCGTTGCCGGCAGGTCCCGATGTGCGCTACGCTCCAATGCCGGCCGAGCGGCCCGTGGGCGAATGGCGGAATTGGTAGACGCGCTGGATTTAGGTTCCAGTGGGGCAACCCGTCAGAGTTCGAGTCTCTGCTCGCCCACGCTGCTGCATCAGCGGTCACTTTTCGAGGAAGTCGTCCGGCTGCACCGAATCGGCTCGGGTCGTTCGCGGAAGTAGCTCAGCGGTAGAGCATCGCCTTGCCAAGGCGAGGGTCGCGAGTT
>JACRTY010000005.1 GCA_014305025.1 Candidatus Nyctobacter psychrophilus
CTCATTGCTTACACTATAGCACAAATCAAGCGGCGAAACCCCGACGGGCTCCTAGACGGGAACGCAAGGCGCGCAATCGATCTGCATGAAGGCGACAGGATCAATGAACCTGCCTTCAAGGCAAGCCCACGACGCCCGCCGCTGCGCTGTCGACGTACGCTACTACGAGCACTCCAGCCGGCGGTGCATAGCGACCCGGAAAGGCGTTCATCTCTTCGTCGAAATGTTCTAGGCAGGCCCGAAACGGAAGCGACGCCGCGTATTCCAAAATTAGTCGGCGTGCGTCTGCGAGCGTAGGAGCGTCTGTAGCGACACGGAGTTCAATCTGTCGGCTCACCAGCGCCCGTTCACCGACCCCGGCCGCCGATCCGCTCGAACGCGTTGGTGGTCGCGACGAGCACCTTCGTAAGACCTGCGCGTCGTGCACTTGCGAATAGGGTCATTTGCGGGACAGCGCGACTTGCATGGATGTGGCGTACGCGTCTTCGCTGACGCGGAGACACCGCCCGAGCCTCGAAAAATTTGTCAATTTACCGCAATGTCGAAGTGCAGCACGTCTTCGCGCTGGCCCAGCTTCGTATAGAGCGCAATGGCAGGGTCATCGCCATAGTCCGCTTGAACGAAAATGACGTTGGCTCCGCGCTCCTTGCCGATCCGCTTGAGCGAGTGGATCAATGCCGTGGCGATTCCCAAGCGCCGGTGCGCTTCGGTAACGGCAAGATCGTAGATGTAGATTTCCTTGCGCGCTTGTTCAAACTTATCGAGCACATACGCCGCCAGTCCGCCGACGACCAAGCCATCCTTCAACGCAACGAGCGCAATGAAGTGTTCTCGGCGCAGTAGGTCGGCCAGATAAGTACCATCTGGTCGAGCGCTGTTGTAGGTGTTCACATCTTCAAAGGCTTCGCCGAACATTGTCCGCATAGCTTCCATCAGATGTACGTCATTCGACGAGAGCAGCCGGGTAGTGAACGGATTGGTAGGCAACTTTTAACTTTACGTGGAGGGATGCGATCGGAAAGGGTCGTTTATAGAACGCGAGGCTGTCGTACGTCAGCTACGGGTCGGCAGCCAAGCGCCGCTGAACAACCGATTCGATCGTATCGCAGCCGTGGTAGGTTTTGTGCACGACCTCGGCGTTCACCCCGACGCCACTTCCGCACTGCTGAGAGGCTACCTCGTGAACATGCAAGACTTTGCCGACGCGCTCGCGTCTGACGCTTGGAGGAGAGGAGCTGTCGGTAAATTTACTGTTGTGAACGTCCTTGCGCGCAACGAGATGAGCGACGCCGACGATCATGACCTGCGCTTTCGCATGCTCCGGGGCTGTTGCTTGACTTCCCGCGGCTGCAGGTGCCGGGCTCGCCTGCGCTGCGGTGGCTGGGCCAGCGAGGGCGACAAATGAAACTAGGGCAAGTAGCAACGCTTTAGCTACGTCCATAGGCCTTGCAATAGTCTCCCGCACGGTAATTCCCTGCGGCCACCTTGAATCCCGGAACCGACGGGTTTGAGACACCCTGGATCTGGTCGCTGCCGGAGTGCGAAAGCTGCCTCAGGGGCCGTGAGTCTCCTTAATGCGGGAGCCAGGCAGCGTTTCCGTCCTAACTCGTGAAACGATGATCCTGTGACATAGAAACGTCCGGTCAGCTAACAAAGTCAACGCGATGGTGCGCGTCGTGGCCGCCGGCAAACCGGCACTCAACCGCAGCGAATCCCGTTATCCGACATGACGGTAGTAGCTGCCAGGCTCGAGACATCTTCGCGGATCAAACGCGCTCGCGACGAGACGGCGCTTGCGCTGGTAACGTGGAAATCCGCCCACACGCTCGTTAGAACGAGCCTCGGAATATCTCTGGAAACGATGGAAGCGATGAAGACGAAAGGTACTCCGATGTCGCAGAGGATTTGTTCGAGCAATTGGACCTTTGAGTGCGCGCCCCGAGCTACTCGGGGCAGTTTCGACGCGATGTAGCGCTCGCGAAGAGACACGGTAAAGACCTCCAGATTGGTTGGTAATTTACACCGCGAGCGCGGGATTGGCTTCCCTCTTGAAGATCTGCCCAACGCCATTTCGCAAGAAGAACGGGCGCCGTCTTTGCGGGGCCGCGCCCGCGACGTGCGGCCGGCCGCGAACGCCGCTGGCAGCCGCGCGACTGGCCCGTAATAAAAGACCGCCTTGCGTAAGGCGGCCTTCTCTTCGGCACGTGTCTTGCGGCGCTTGTCGGTGTGCGCGCCCGCCGGCCGGAGATTCGTGGGCGGCCCGAGCCGCGGTACGTTGACCGGCAGAAGGCGCTTCGTGCGTTTTCGCATCGGCGTATCCTCCGATCCGATGAACGTACGCTCACCGCAGAGCGTTGCATCGGACGGCTCATCGGCAGGCGAATCCAAACCGCGGCGGCAGGGCGACCCCATATCCGGCGGCAACGCCGCACGCATGAGCGGAATTCGGGCGTTGTTCGCCACGTTGGTTTGCGTTTGTGCCTTCTCGGCGCCTCTCTGTGCCGCCGACCTGCGCGTTGTGCCGTCACCGGAACCCCCGGCACCGCCGCTGCCCTCAGAAAGACCGACGGTCACGCATCACACCGTCGAGATAAGCGGGCGCAGGCTGGCGTACACGGCGGCCGCCGGCGTTCTCGTCGTTCGTAATGCGGCCGACAAACCGCTCAGTTCGATGTCATACGTCGCCTACACGCTCGATCACGTTCGCGACCCCGCGCACCGTGCCGTCAGCTTCGTGTACAACGGGGGACCCGGCTCATCGACGTTCTTTCTGCACATGGGCGCCTTCGGGCCCAAGCGCGTCGTGACGTCGAACGCAATGACGACGCCGCCGCCTCCCTACCGGCTGGTCGACAACGAATCGAGTCTTCTCGACGTCAGCGATCTCGTGTTCATCGACGCACCGGGGACCGGTTACGGGCGTGTCATCGATGGCCACGCCAAAGAGGTCTTCGGCATCGATCAAGATGCTGCGGCTTTCGCCGACTTCATCCAACGCTACATCACGCGCAACGAGCGCTGGAACAGTCCGAAATTCTTGATCGGCGAGAGTTATGGGACGACCCGCTCGGCAAACCTGGTCAACGTCCTCCACCAGCGCGGCATCGATTGCAACGGCGTCGTTTTACTCTCGACGGCGCTCGACTACAAAACGATCATCCCGGCCCCCGACAACGATCTGCCGTTCGTGCTGTTCCTCCCGTCGGAAGCCGCTGCCGCATGGTACCATCACGCGCTTCCCTCAGCGCATCCCGATATGGCGGCATTTCTGGCCGATGTGCGCCGCTTCGCGCTCGGCGAATACACGATGGCACTCGTGCAGGGCGACCGGCTCGATCCCGCCGAGCGCCGGCGCATCACCGCGACGTTGCACGCCGACACGGGTTTGAACCAACGCTACATCGATCTGGCGAACCTGCGCGTCGGTCCCGACTACTTCGAAAAAGAGTTACTGCGCGACCGGCGCCGCACGATCGGCCGGCTCGACGCGCGCTTCCTCGGCATCGATGCTAATCCCAACGATTCGCAACCCGAATACGACCCCACCGATAGCGCCCTCACCCCCGTCTATACGGTGCTGTTCAACGCGTACACCCGCACGGAGCTGCGCTGGAATCCGGCGCTGCCGTACCGGACGAACGACTATGACGAAGTCTTCAAGACGTGGGATTTTCGGCGCGAGAACGGCGGCTTCGAAGGCAAAGTGCTCGCGCCGGCCGTGACCGAAGATCTACGCCAAGCGCTTTCGCAGAATCCCTCGCTGCGCGTCTTCACTGGGAACGGTTATTTCGATCTGGCGACGCCGTTCGCCGGAACGGAATATACCATCGGCCATCTGAGCCTCGACCCGACGTTGCTCGGCCACGTCGAGTTCCACTACTACGACAGCGGACACCTCATCTACGAAGACCCCGCGTCGCGCCGCAAACTTTCAGCCGACCTACGCACCTTCATCGGAGGGCTCGCCCGCTAGAATCTGCGCTCGTAAACCATTTCGTCGCGCTTGGCGACGAAGCCGAGCGACTCGTAGAGGGGACGGCCCATTACCGATGCGCCAAGCGACAGACGGTCCACGCGCAACGTGCGGGCTTCGTCGAGCACCAACGCCATCAAGGCGCGCGCGATGCCGCGACGGCGATGTGTCGGCAGCACGTAGACGTCGCGCACGCGGCCATCGACCGCGCCTTGGCTATCCAACCGTGGCAACGTCGGCAGGATCATCAGAACCGCCGTTGCGACGACATGCTCGCTGTCGCAGGCAACCCACGCGCGCACGTTCGGCTCGGCGCGGGAGAACTCGCGCGTGAAGTAGGCCGCGCACGAGCGTTCAAATGCCTCGATCGCGTCGCGCGCCTGCGCGCTCCCTTCCGCCCGCATCTGCGCACGCAGTGTGCCGAGCACATGCGCGTCGCCAAGCGTGGCGCGGCGGAGCTGCGTACCGCCGGCTGACCATGACGAAGGCCGGTAACTCATCTGCGGCGAATCCCCGAGCGTTTACAAGATACGTAAGAACAAAAGAATCAGGAGTAATCGTGCCAGATACCGTCTCTCTCGAGATCGGTGGGCGGACGCTGGTCTTTGAGACCGGTGAGTTGGCGAAACAAGCCAACGGAAGCGCCCTCGTTCGCTACGGCGATCAAAATGTCGTCCTCGCCGCCGTCACCGCCTCCGATAAAGCCCGGGAAGGCATCGACTTTTTCCCGCTGACGTGCGACTTCGAAGAAAAGATGTATGCGGCCGGAAAGATTCCCGGCGGCTACATCAAACGCGAAGGCCGCCCGTCAGAACACGGCGTGCTGTCGGCTCGACAGATCGATCGTCCGATCCGCCCGCTTTTCCCCGACGGTTTCCGCAACGACGTGCAGATCATCACGACGGTGCTGTCGATCGATTCCGAACTCGACGCAGACGTGCTGGCGGTGTGCGCGGCGGGTGCGGCGCTTGCCGTATCGGACATTCCGTTTGAGAAAACCGTCGCGGCCGTACGCGTCGGACGCGACGAGGCCAAGAACTACATCGTCAATCCGACCTTGCCGCAATATGAGACCGGCGGGATGGACATCGTCGTCGCCGGAACCGCCGACGCCGTCATGATGGTCGAGGGCGGCGGACACGAGATCTCCGAGGACGATTTTCTCGGCGCCGTGGCTTTCGCCCACGATGCCATCAAGCAAATCGTCGCCTCGATCGACGAACTTGCGAAGAAAACCGGCAAAGCGAAGCGTTCCTTTCCGCTGCTGGGTCACGATCCCGCACTCAAGGCGTGGGTCGAGAAGACTTTCAAGAAAGACGTGGCCGCCGCCATGCGCGTCACCGAAAAAGGTGAGCGCAACGGCGCGTTCGCCAAGCTGACGCGCGCCGAAGCGATTGCACGGTGCGGGAAGAAAGACGACGACGTTCGGACCAAGCTCGAAGACCCCAACAACAAGGACTTCGAGAAGGTCATCAAGGCGATGGAGGAGGAGGAGCTTCGCGTCATGGTCGTCGACGACAAGATTCGTCCCGACGGCCGCAAGCCCGACGAGATTCGTCCGATTTGGTCGAAGGTTCATTACGTGCCGCGCGTGCACGGTTCGGGCGTGTTCACGCGCGGGCAGACGCAGGTCTTTTCAGCGGCAACGCTCGGCAGCATCAGCGACGAACAGCGCCTCGACGGCATCATGGCGATTCCCAACAAGCGCTACATGCACTACTATAATTTCCCGCCTTACTCGACGGGCGAGACCAAACCGATGCGCGCGCCGGGACGCCGCGAGATCGGACATGGGCATCTCGCCGAGCGGGCGCTGGTTCCGGTTCTGCCGGCGGTGGATGAGTTTCCTTACACGCTGCGCGTCATCAGCGAAGTTCTGGAATCCAACGGGTCTTCATCGATGGCGTCGGTCTGCGGCTCGACCTTGGCGCTCATGGACGCGGGCGTCCCGATCACCAAGCACGTTGCCGGCGTCGCAATGGGGCTCGTCCTGTCCGGCAAGAAGCACGCGATCCTCACGGACATTCAAGGGCTTGAAGATTCGCTGGGCGAGATGGATTTCAAGGTCGCCGGCACGGTCGACGGGATCACCGCCATCCAGATGGACATCAAGGTCGCCGGCATCACGATCGACATCATGCGCGAAGCGATGACCGAAGCCAAGAAGTCGCGGCTCTTCATCATCGACAAGCTCAAGGAAACGATCGCCGCGCCGCGGACGGAACTCTCGCAATTCGCGCCACGCATGATCGTGCTGACGATCAACCCCGACAAGATCAAAGACGTGATCGGCCCCGGCGGTAAGATCATCAACAAGATCATCGCCGACACGGGCGTCAAGATCGACATCGAAAACGACGGCCGCGTTTTTATCGCGTCACCCGACGGCGAAGGCGCGGACAAAGCGAAGAAGATGGTTGAGGCGCTCACCAAAGATGTCGAAGTCGGGCAAACCTACATGGGCACCGTTACGCGGCTGATGAACTTCGGCGCGTTCGTCGCGGTGCTGCCGGGCAAAGAGGGGCTCGTGCACATCAGCCAGCTCGCGCCGCAGCGCGTCGAGAAGGTCGAAGACGTCGTCAAAATCGGGGACGAGATCATGGTCAAGGTCGTCGAGATCGATTCGCAAGGCCGCATCAACCTCAGCCGCAAGGCCGTGCTTGGCGGAGGCACGGAAAGCGACGACGACTACGCCTCGCGCCCGTCGCGCGGCAACGGCGAATTCCGCCCCGCCGGCGCGCGCTCCGGTGGCCCGCCACGCCGCCGCCGCGAGTGAAGAACCAGCGCTCCTGAACGAAACCCCACCCATCGAATCGGTCGAGGGTCGGCCTTCAGGCCGATTCTCTTCACGTGTCCGTGCGCTCGGCTTGCATCGATACGGCGCCTAATATATACTGGTCACGAAAGGTGACCATGAGAAGTCCCAGCGGCACCCACGCAACAAAGACCATCCCGGCTTCACGTTTCAAGGCTACGTGCCTCGAACTGATGGACCGCGTGCAGCGAGAGCGCGTTACCGTCACGATCACAAAACGTGGGAAACCCGTAGCGCGTCTTGTGCCGCCCGACGATGAGCTTGCACCCCTCTTCGGCTCCGGGCCAGTCACCATCCTCGGCGATATCATTGAGCCGATCGACGAGCAGTGGGAGTCGCAGCGCTGATCTTGCTGGATACCCACGTGGTCCTGTGGTTTCGTTCCGGCGTCAGCCTGCGATCTGAAGCGATGCGTGCCATCGAGCGTGCGGCGCGGGAACGCGCCATCGCCATCTCGGCCATCAGCGCGTGGGAGATCGGCATGCTCGCAAGCAAGGGTCGAATCATAGTCGAAGAGTCCCCAGCGGCTTACGTTCGCGCATTGTTCGCCCGGGCCGATATCATGGAGGCGCCGGTCTCCGCCGAGATCGCCGAACTGGCTGCGCGCTTGCCAGGCGTCTTCCACGGGGACCCGGCAGATCGGATCATCACCGCCACGGCCGCCACGCTCGGGTGCCGTCTCGCGACCAGAGACAAACGCATCCTTGGCTATGGGCGATCAACGCGCTTCATCGGCGTCGTCGCGGCGTAAGCGGCTCTGCGAAATGCCCATCTACTTTCTCTCACGACTTCTGGCATGAGCCGGAGAAAGAAGCCCTATCGTGCGTCCACCCGTAGCTCGCCGCAGCGCCGTTTCGGTCTCTACTTGCGCGTTCATCTTGGCTTTCATCTCTTCGTTTGCGCACGGCTCGCCGGCGAGCGCAGCACCGCTTGCGCCGGCACCCGCCATGGCCGAGTCCTTCGACGTCGGCACGCTCCACGTCGACCGCTACGGCAGCGGAAAACCCGCGCTGATTCTCATCCCGGGACTGGGCAGCGGCCCGTGGAGCTGGTACGGGACGATCGCGCATTTTGAACCGCAGTACACGATCTATGCGCTGACCCTGCCCGGCTTCGATGGCCGTCCCGCCGCGACCAAGACGCGGCTGTTCGCCACGTTCGCAAACGATTTCAATGCGCTGCTCGATCAGCACAAGATCGAGGGGCCGATCGTGATGGGGCACAGCCTCGGCGGGACGCTTGCGATCATGCTCGGCGAGCAAGAATCGAACCGGCTCAAGGCGATCATCGCGGTCGATGGACTACCGATCTTGCCGCCGGCTGTATCCATGTCGCCGGACGAGCGCAAGACCGCTGCGGCTCAGGCGGCAGGGGCGATCGCAAACGCCGACCCGGCGAGCGAACTCGCGTACGACCAACAATACATGAGCACGACGGGAACGACCGATCCGGCGCTCGTCGATCCAACCGCGAAACTCGAGGCCACGAGCGACCCCAAAGCCGTCGCAGCCTGGTTTGTCGAAGACTACACTGCCGATTTACGACCCGATCTGTCGAAGATCACGATCCCACTGCTCGAAATCATGCCGTACTACGCTCCCGATCACACGCAGTCGGCCCCCAAGTACCTGCAGTACACGCAGCCCCAGAGCGTCGCCTTCTACCAATCGCTGCTCGCCGGCGCACCCCACGTCCAAGTCGTGGCGATTCCCGACGCCCGGCACTTCGCGATGCTCGACCAGCCGGCAGCGTTCTACGCCGCCGTGGAGAAGTTCATTGCATCGCTGAAGTAACGCCGCGCACGACGCTGCCGACTTGGTTGTGGCGACCGCTGGCGCTCGCCGCCATCGGGTGCGCGCTCGTCCTCATTGTCGGCGACCTGTTTCACCTGTCGTCCGGCTCGACGCTCGGGATGGCGACGACCCCTCTTGGTGGAGGACGATATCTCGTCAACGGTGTCGACAGGGATTCCGCCGCGGCCCGTGCCGGCATCGCGGCCGGTGACCGGATTTCACTGGTAAACGATCGTTTTTCCGACCGGGAGATCCTATTTTTCCCCGCTACGGCACCGGATACCATCGTTCGGTTAAAAGTGGAATCACAGAACGGGTCTCGAGCGGCGTTGTTGCGCACGTTCCTGCAGCCGGCTTCGAACCGAGACGTGCTTGCAGCCTACGTCCTCGGGGCCCTGTTTCAGTTCATTCGTATCGTTTTTGTCGTCGTGGCCGCTCTGATCGTATTTCGACGACCCCAACGCGCCGATGCGCGCGCCCTCGCAGCGTTCCTGATCAGCACTATCTTTGTGGTGGCGCGCTGGCCCTGGTACAGCGCGACGCTTGCGGGGGTCCTCGACATACTACGTTCGGCGACCGTCGTCTATGGGCTGATGCAGGCGCTGCGTTTCGCGACGATCTTCCCGGCGCCGAGCACGCGTGGCATTCGCCGCTTGTTCGAGCACGCAAATCCGTACGCAACCGCTGTGGCGCTGGCGATCGCCGTGTATGCGCCGCTTACGACCATCGCTTTGGACGTGGCCTGGTCGCAAGTAACGAACATCGTTTCCGCCCTTTCGATTGTGCTCATCATTTACGTCGTGGCCGGATTAGCCAGCGGGTTCTTGACCGGCGCGCGAGAGGCACTGCCGGCCGATCGTCAACGGCTTCGTTGGATCGCGTTCTCCATCGGTATCGGTCTGGGCGGCCTATTCGTCGCGGTCGCACTGCAACAGTTGGGCGCTTCAGAGTTCCTGAAAGCGCCGTTCGTTCTTATCATTGCAGCGATTCCGCTGGGAACCGGATACGCGATTCTCCGGCACCGCATGCTCGACATCGGTTTCGTCGTCAATCGGGCGCTTGTCTTCGGAATCATCTCCGCGCTCGTCGTCGCGGCGTTCAGTCTGCTAGAGTTTTTGCTCGGCAAATATTTTACATCTCTGGGACACGTGCAGAGCGCGTTGCTCGAAGCGGTACTCGCACTGGGAATCGGCATTTCTCTGAGCCGTATCCACCAACGGGTCGACCACGCCGTCGACACGGTCTTCTTTCGCGAACGGCATCGCGCGGAGGCGGCGCTGCGTCGCCTTGCACACGAAGCGCCGAACATCTCCGACCCGAGCGTGCTCGCGCAACGCCTCGTAGCCGGTGTCTCACGGCACGCGGCCGTTCGGAATGCAGCGCTGTATTTGCAAGGCGAGGGCCGTGACTACGCGTTAAGGCTTAGTTCCGCGGAGGCCGCTGCCATTTCACTCGAACACGATGACCTGTCGTCGTCAGGCTGCGCACGTTTGCCGAACCGGTCGATCTGGAAGATCTCACAACGGAGACGGAGGCCGGTGCGCTGACACACGGATATGCGTTTCCGATGATCGCACGCGGTCAGCTCGTGGGCGTTCTGGCGTGCGGACCGAAGCAGGACGGTGAAACGCCGGCGCCCGACGAACGCGCCGTTCTCGCCACCCTCGCCCAGGCGGCGGGCATTGCGTTTGACACGCTGAGAACGAACGCGTTGCGCTCTGCCGTAGACCGGGCTCTCGAACAGGACGACCTCGGCGTGCTACGTCGCGCGCAAGCGGCCTTCCAGCGGTCGCCTGCGCCATGAGTGGCACACCGCGCCTTCATCGTGAGAGAACTATGAGCTGACGGGTACGAACCGGGCATGGTTACGTCGCTTACCAACCCACTCGGCCTTGCCCGCATCACCTCGCATTGGTGGGTGCCGCTGTTGCGCGGCGTCGTGGCGGTCATTTTCGGGGTCGTGATCTTGCTGTATCCGATCTCGTCCATATTCGTGCTCGTCGTGCTGTTCGGCGCGTTCATGTTCGTCGACGGCATCCTCAACGTCGTCACGGCGTTGCGCTTCGCGCACCCCGACACCGGGCACTGGTGGGCGATCCTCGTCCAGGGCATCGTCGGCATCGCAATTGGACTGATCACGTTTTTCTTACCGGGTCTCACGGCCATCACCCTCGGCTTCTTGGTCGGCATCTGGGCGATCATCACCGGCGTCCTCGAGGTCGTCGCGGCGTTTCGGCTTCGCCGCGACGTGTCGGGCGAAATCTTTCTGTTCATCGCCGGCGTGCTTTCGTTCATCGTCGGGATTTGGCTCGTCGCGTTCCCGGTCGCAGCGCTGGTTGCGCTCGTGTACCTACTTGCGATCTACGCGATCGTCGGCGGCATCGCACTGATCGTGCTCGCGTTTCGACTGCGAGCACACGGCGCTTTGGCACCCACCTAAGACAACGTCGCCCGCGCTCCTTTTCTTGCCGGTAGGGCACACCCCAATGCCTGCGGCAGGTAGCAGCCCGCCGTAACCACAAGAACCACATGCATGGTGCGACGAACGGCCGGCGTGCGAGAAGCAAAGTCCCGCTTGAGCGAACTCCTTCGCGACGTAAAACGCGGGCGCGAGTGGGTGATCACGGAGCGGGGAAAGCCAGTCGCGCGGCTCATTCCTGCTTCAAAAGGACCTCTCACGCTCGATGACCGGCTGCGGCGACTCGAGCAAGAAGGACTGATTGAGCCCCTATCCGGCGTGAGCATCGAGTTGCCCCCGCTCCCTGCGGTGCCGTCCGGTATTGCTCAGCGTATGCTTCAAGAAGATCGCGACGGCTAATCACGCCTCCCGACTTGCCCACACCAGTCCGTGCGGTCACGTATTGGGACGCTTCGGCGCTCTTATCCGCATTGCTCCCGGACGATAACAGCGACGAAGCGCGGAAGCACGCTGAAGCGAGCGACGTGCGTTTTTACTCATCGCTTGCATGGGCCGAGACGCTCGCCGTCATGGCCCGAATGGAACGCCAAGGCACCCTCACTCCCGAGGGCAGCAACGCGGCGTACGCAGCGCTGACAAGCGACCGTTGGCGCCCGACGACGATTTCACCACGCTGGGACACCGTGCGTCGCCTCGGCCGCTCCTGGCCTCTGCGTGGGGCGGACCTCTGGCATCTCGCCGCCGCTAAACGCCTTCAGGAAGAACTACCGACGTTGCGCCTCCTGTCGTTCGATCGCCGTTTGTTATCGGCGGCGCACGGCGAAGGCTTGGCATAGCGTGGCCTTCGATTCGCTTAGGGAATTTGTCGGGGCGCTGCGGCGAGCGGGCGAACTTATCGAGATACGGGCGCGGGTCAGCCCGCGGCTAGAAATCGCGGAGATCAGCGATCGTGTCGTAAAAGCGGGCGGCCCAGCGTTGCTGTTCACCAACGTTGAAGGCTCGGCGTATCCCGTGCTCCTGAATCAGTTCGGCACCGAGAAACGGATGGCGCTTGCGTTCGGAGCGGCCAATCTCGAAGAAGTCGCCCGACGCGTGCGCAACGCGGTCCGCCTCAACGTCCCCTCTACCGTCAATGGTAAGGTCGCGAAGTTATTTTCCATCGGTTCTGCCGCGTTCGCCGTCCCCCGTACCGTGAAGAGGGCGGCATGCCAGGAAATCGTCGAGTCCGACGTCGATCTCATGAAACTGCCCGTGCTGACGACGTGGCCGCTCGATGCCGGACCGTTCATCACGCTGCCGCTCGTCTTCACCAAAGATCCCGAAAGCGGACAGCAGAACGTCGGCATGTACCGGCTGCAACGCTACGATGCGACGACGACCGGCATGCATTGGCAAAAACATAAACAGGGTCGCGCCCATGCGGCCAAATGGGGCCGCCGCGTTCCGGTTGCGGTCGCAATCGGCGCCGATCCCGCGATCACCTATGCGGCGACCGCGCCGTTGCCGCCGATCGTCGACGAAATTGCGCTCGCAGGATTCTTGCGCGGGCGCAATGTGCGCATGGTGTGCTGCAAGACGATCGATTTGAAGGTTCCGGCGGACGCCGAGTTCATTCTGGAAGGTTACGTCGACAACGACGACCTGCGCGTCGAAGGGCCCTTCGGCGACCATACGGGCGTGTACAGCCTGGCCGACGAGTACCCGACCTTTCACGTGCAGTGCATCACGCGCCGGCGGGAACCCATCTATGCGGCGACCGTCGTGGGCAAACCGCCGATGGAAGACGCGTGGCTCGGCAAGGCGACGGAACGACTCTTCTTGCCGCTCTTGCAGATGGTCGTGCCCGAGATCGTCGATTACAATTTGCCGGTCGAGGGTGGCTTTCATAATCTGTGCATCGTGTCGGTCAAGAAGTCGTATCCCGGGCAAGCCAAAAAGGTAATGAATGCGCTCTGGGGGCTCGGCCACATGCTGATGCTGACGCGCACCTTGCTCGTGGTCGATGACGACGTCGACGTGCACGACGTGCGCGCGGTGGCGTGGTTCACGCTCAACAACGTCGATCCGTCGCGCGATCTGGTCGTGATGCCGGGTCCGGTCGACGATCTCGATCACAGCGGTTCGCATCTCGTCTCACTCGGACATAAGCTCGGCATCGATGCGACCCGGAAGCGCGCTGATGAAGGTTACGAGCGCACGTGGCCCCCGGAAATCATCATGGACGCGCAGACGCGCGCGCTGGTCACCCGGCGGTGGAACGAGTACGGGCTCTCCCGTATGGCCACACGCGCCGACGCGTGGTCGGGCCAGGGCGAGCGCGCACTGGCGCGGCTGCTCGGTTCCGTTGCGGAAAACAGCGCAGGAAGCCGCACGCCCACGGTGCGGTCGGGCAACGATGAGCGTTAGCCGCGCGCGCTCGTCCGCCGCCCTGCTCGCGCTCGTGCTGCGCGAGATTCGCGTCGCGCACACGCTGTTCGCGCTGCCGTTCGCGTACGCCGGTGCGGTGCTGGCGGCGCGCGGCCTGCCCACCGTCTACCAAACCGTCTGGATAACGGTGGCCGTGCTGGGGGCCCGCACCGCAGCGATGGCGGCCAATCGCTATTTCGACCGCGACATCGATGCCCGCAATCCGCGCACGGCCAGACGCGCGCTGGCCAACGGCTCCCTGGCACCCGCTACCATGCTCATTACCACGGTACTCGGTCTCGCAGTGCTCGTCATCGCCGCCGCCGCGCTCAACCCGCTGTGCGTGCGGTTGTTGCCACTGGCGGCCTTGGGCATCGTCGCCTATCCCTTTTGCAAACGCTACACGTGGGGCGTCCACTTCGTGCTCGGCGCGGTCGACGGATTGGCGCCGCTGGGCGCTTACATCGCCGTCAGCGGAACGGTTGCGTGGCCGGCGGCTCTCATGTTTGTGGCGGTGACCGTGTGGGTCGCGGGCTTCGACATCATCTATGCGCTGATGGACCGCGAGGTGGACGTGGCGCAGAATCTGCGTTCCATTCCCGCGCGCTTCGGCGTCCGCAGCGGCCGCGTGATGCCGCTCGCGTTGCACCTACTCATGGCGGCGCTGCTCGCCGGCGCAGGCGTGCTGAGCGCGGTCGGTCCGCTTTACTACGCAGGCGTTTGCGCTGCACTGGGCCTGACCCTCTACGAAAATCGGCTGTTCGCTTCGGCAAAGAACCTCTTCGTGCTCAACGAAGACGTCTTCGTGGCAAATATGGTCTTTTCGATCGCCTTCATGGTGACGACGTACGGTGGTTTCGCATGGCGCTGACGCGACGCGAACTCCTCGCGTCCGCGGGCGCACTGCTCGGCGCAGCAGCGTCGACCCGCCCGGCGCTCGCCGTGTACGGCGATACGCCGCTCGGCGGTACGATCACCCTCGGCGTCGTCGCGCCGTTCACCGGCGACGAAACGCGCTTAGGCGAACAGATCGGCAACGGCGTGCGCGCGGCGATCGACGACACCAACGCGCGGCGCGGCGCGCTCGATCGTCTCTACGCAATGCGCACCTTCGACGATCAAAATCTGCTCGCGTCCGGCTTGGTGAACGCCGAATTCGCCTGTGACGATCCGACGATCGTTGCCGTCATCGGCCACCTGAGCGGACGGATCACCGAAGCCGCGCTGCAGACGTACGTCAACAATAAAATGCCCGTGATCTGTCCGGCCTCGACGTACGACCGGCTCACGGCGCACGGCTACGGCAACATCGTCCGGCTCGCCACCAAAGATTCCGTTGAGGGACGCTTGGCGGCGCACTACGTGCGCGACACGGTGAAACCCAAGGCCGCCGTCGTGCTGACGCAGGACGGCGACTACGGGCCCGACGTCGCCGACGGTTTTCAAGAAGAGATGCTCGGCGACAAGATCAAGTCGACCGAATTACAGTTCGCGTGGGAGAAGCCGAACTTCGCCGCGGTGGCGAAACGGACGCTTGAGGCAGCGCCGGACGTCATCTTCCTGGCGGGCTTGACGAAGGACATGGGCCCGATCGTGCCGCTGCTGCGCGCCGGGGGTTATGCCGGACCGTTGTTCGGCTCGCAAGGTTTCTTCGATGCGCAGACGATCGACAAGTACGGTCCAAACGTCAACGGCTTGACGATCTCGACGTCGATGCCACCGCTGACCTTAGCCCCCGGGGCGTTTCGCATCAAAAACGACTTCGAGCGCAAGTACGGCCCGATGACGCCCATCTCGACGTTCTCCTACGCCGCCGCGCAGATCGTGATCGAGATCGTCCGGCGGACGGGTGCGAACGACCGGCTTGCGGTCGAACGCGCGCTCAACACGACCTCGACGTATGATACCGTGATCGGGCCGATCACGTTCGCCAACAACGGCGACCCGCAGAACCCGAACGTCTACTTCTACAGGGTCACGAACGGTGCATGGAAATACGTCGGGTCTGCGTATCCGAGCAGTTACGTCGTGAAGTGACCGGCTCGGGCGCATCGTCGACGTCGTCTTCGAGCGCGAAGGAGACGCGCAGGCGCCAGGCGCCGAGCACAATGGAGAAATTCGATCCGAGATAACGCATCGGTTAGACCTCCACGCGGTTCCAGTTGATAACGGCAATCGCACAAGCGGCGATGCCCAGACCCCATGCGAGCGCTACTACTCCGAACGTCGCGAGGGCCGGTGTCCACGTAAAGGCCCATCGGCTGTTGTTGACGCCGAGATAGCGAAGGGGATCGAGGAGCCACAGCACACCCGCGGCTGCGTTGAGTTGCGGCAGCGGCGTTTGTGTCAGCGACGGAACGATCACGAACGCGATCCAGAGCGCGGCAACGATGCCGCCGGGTCCTCCTTGCGTCCACGCCGTCGACGCCTGCATCCAACCGTACAACAAAAGGATCCCGCCGAGCGCGACGATGACGGTCGGCGTCGGCGGGACGATCCGTCCCAGTGAGCCGACGACCGCGAACGGAATCAGGGCGAGGACGGTTGCGATGAGGTACATCGCGCCGATAGACGCCAGATCGACGGCGAAGAACTTCAGCGCCAAGCGTGTCCTGGAGAGCGGCTTCGTAAACGCGAGGTGGAGCGACTGCGCCTGCGCATGCAAGCTCGTGTACACGCCGATGCTGAAAATGAAAGCAATCAACGTTCCGAAACCAAGAAACGCATCGAGCGGGGTTGTGGTGCCGCGAAGCTGATCGTGCACGAAGACAGCCAAGGGTATGCTATGCGATGTGTCGCTTCCCGAGGCCCAGCCGATCGCTCGGCAACCATGCATGACGCCGGCCGCGTCGATCTTTGCATAACAGTGACCGGATTGCAGCAGCACGATGACGAGCAAGTCCAGCGCCGCCAGTACCGCCGCAAAGATCGCCAGCCGCTTACGGGCGCGCAGCCATTCAACGTAGATCACGATTCCACTCCGATCGGCGGTGCAGCGCCGTCCTCACCGACGGCGCCGAGAAAGATGTCTTCGAGCGTCAGGTCGACGACGTCGAGTGAACGCGGCTGCAGCGCGGCGACCCTGCCCGCGATGCGCTCGCTCTCGCCGTCGGTGTAGAGGCGCACGATGCGGCCGCCACGCTCGATGCGGCGCACGTTCGGATCGTGGGCGAGTTCCGGCATCTCGGGCACCAGCGCATCGAACGCAGCGATGACGATTTTCTCATCGCCCTTGAGCGTGTCGATGTCGCCCGCCAGTACGAGTTTGCCCTCGCGCAACACGGCGATCCGATCGGCGGCGCGTTCAACTTGTCCGATCTGATGCGATGAGAACAAGACACCCGCTCCGCCCGCCGCCGCGTCGATGATCAAATCCAGCACGGTCCGTTGGAAGATCGGATCCAAACCGCTGGCCGGCTCGTCGAGCACGAGCACGCGCGGACGGATCGCGAAGGCAAGCACCAGCGCCAGCGCGGTATGCTGGCCTTTGGACAGCCGCCGCACGAGCTTCTTCGGCGGCAGCTTGAAAGTCGCAAGTAGTTCCCGAGCCCGCGCAGCATCGTACTTGCGATACGCGCGCCGCGCCATCTCGAGATGCTGCTCGACGGTCATCCATTCGTAGAGCGCACTCTTTTCCGGCACGTACGCCAGATAGTCGAACGTACCGGGCTGCAGCGGAGCGCCTTCGATGGTGACGCTGCCCGACGTCGCCCGCGCAAGGCCGAGCAGGCACTTGAACGTCGTCGACTTGCCCGAGCCGTTGGGGCCAAGCAAACCGCACACGCTCGCGGGCTCGACGTCGACCGAGAGGTCGTCCACGGCCGTGAACGAGCCGTAGCGTTTGGTAAGGTGCTTAATCGAAAGCGCGGTCACGCTCGCTCCTGTTCGTCGTGCGGAAACCAGTGGTCCAGCGCGCGCTCGATGAGCGCGGTGACGGTTCGCCGGTCGAGGCCGAAGCTGCGCGCCGCGCGCAGGGCATCGGCAAGTTCCTTTTCGGCGGCGTCGTGCGCCGCGCGCCGCGAATCCGTCTGTGCGTTGCCGGCCGGGACGAATGAGCCGCGTCCGGGACTCGTTTCGATGACGTGTTCGCGTTCGAGGTCGCGGTAAGCGCGGGCAATCGTATTGGGATTGACCGTCAGACCCAGGGCCAGCGATTTGACCGTCGGCAACTGCTCGCCGGGCGCAAGCGTTCCCAGAGCGATCGCCCGCTTCACCTGCTCGATGACTTGCAGGTAGATGGGGACCCCGCTACGGGGATCGACGCGGAACATCGTGGACACGTCGCTCGGTCGTTCGCCGGCGCTTCGTCGCTGCGGGCTTGCCGGCTTTAGAGCCGGACGCCCCAGCCGTTGAACAGGCGCTCGGGCGTGCGTGGCGCGGGGATGACGGTCGGACGGTGGATGGTGAGGTCGGCGCTATCGAGGTGGGGGTTCGTGCTGGGATTGCGATACGGGCGGTTCATCGTGTTCTCCTAATGTGCTGGCGTACTATCGTACTAGTACAATAGCGCTAATAGTACAACCTGTCAACCACCCTTTGAGAAAAGGTCGCGCCCCTGCGGGAGTTAACTTTGCCCCATGGCCAAGCAGCAGGCGGCAAAGAGCCCGCCCGGCGCCCCTGCGGCCGCGGCGGCGGCGCGTTCCGCTGCACAACGGCAGGAGCACCGCGACGGCGAGTCCGACGGTTCCCGCGAAGGCGACGGTTTGCGCGGCAGCGACCTCTTCACCGGCCGCGACAGTCTTCGTGTAGCCGGCGAAGGCCGAGCATTGTGGCTGTGCGCACTAGCGGCGCCGCTTACGATCGCGCTGGTCGGCGCGTTTCTCGAAAGTGTCACGTTCTCGGGCTTCGTGCTCTTGATCGTCGCCGGCATGGTGTTCGTCTCCGTCGGCCGCGGGCGGCTGCTGGGTTCGAGCATCCGCATCGACGGCCGTCAGATGCCCGAAATTCAAGAGCTGGTCCATACGCTGGCGGCGCGGCTACGCATCGCGCCGCCGCAGATTTTCGTGCGCGACGATCTGTTTCTGGCCACGACGGCAGTCGGCATCGGGGAGCCGTACGCGCTCGTGCTGTCGAGCCAATACGTCGATCACCTCCGGCGCGGCGAACTCGGCTTCCTGATCGCGCGCGAACTCGCCCACATCGCCGCCGGCCATACGCGCCTCGCGTCACTGCTCTCCGCGTCCGGGCGCGAAAATCCCGTGGTGGCGCTCGTCTTCGGAGCCTGGCTACGACGAACCGAGTACACCGCTGATCGCGTCGGCCTCCTATGCTGCGATGGCTTGGAGGAAGCGCTCGGCGGCATCTCGATCGCGACCTTTCACGCCATCGGACGGCGCGTCGACATGGAAGCGCTGGCGGAACAACGCCGCGAACTCGACGCCGAACCGACGCTGCGCATCGGCGAATGGAGCGCGGCCATTCCGTATGCAACCAACCGTTTGAGCGCTCTGCGCGACTTCGCGGCCTCTCCGCTCGCCGCAACCTGGCGCGCGAAACTCGACGGGTTGCGCGCGCAGCCGCCCGTTGCGCGGCAAGCCCCCGCGTCGTCGACGGTGCGTCGCCGTGACTGTGCGGGTTTCTGGCGCCGCAGCGTGGCGCTGGCCATTGACTTGATCATCATTGCCGCGATTCTTAAAACCGGGGCGGGCGCCGCCGTCACCGAGAGCGCCAAAGGGGTGTCGGCCGCCCACGCCACGCCGATACTAAAAGCGGTGATGCAACATTTGCCGCTGGTCCAAGCCGGCACGGCCGTGCTCGTAAGCCTGTTCGTCTACTTCTTTTACAGCGCGGTGCTCGTGGGAGTGGCGGGCCAGACGCTGGGCATGCTGATCTTCGAGCTGCGCGTCGTGACCACGCGTTTTGCCCACCCGTCACTCGGGCAGAGCGCTTGGCGCTCCGTCCTGGGACTGGGTTCGGCGCTCACGGCGGCCGCGCTCCTGGGATGCTTCTTCCGCATCCAGCCGCACGACCGGCTCTCCGGCACGCGCGTCGTGCAGGGCCGACGAACAGCCTGATGCCCAAGGTCCGCCCCACGGACGACTATCGCACGATCTTCGTCCGCCACCCGCAGCCGATGTGGATTTTCGATCTCGCGAGCCTGCGCTTTCTCGCCGTCAATGAGGCCGCTTGCCGTGCGTACGGTTATTCACCGCAACGGTTTCTGACGATGAGCGTGACCGATATCCGGCCGCACGAAGACAACGAGCGGCTGGCCGAACATTTGAACGCTCTGCGTCGCGCGCACGTACCGACGACCGCGCAAACGCTGTGGCGTCACCGCCGCGCCGACGGCAGCATCTTCTATGCCGACATCATGTCGAGCGGCACCGTCTTCCGCGGGAAAAACGCACGGATCGTGCTCGCAATCGACGCGACGGCGCGGCTGGCGGTCTCGCGAGCACTGGGCGAAAGCCGGGCCGCCCTCGCCGAGGCGCAAGAACTCGCACACCTGGGAAGTTTCGAAACCGATCTCGCGTCGGGTGAAACGCGCTGGTCGACGGAACTCTATCGCATCGTCGGCGTCGATCCGGCGCTCGAAGGACCAACGCTGCTTTATCAATTCGATCACCCCGACGATGTCGTCACGATCGGACGCGAGGTCGACCGCGCGCGCCGCGAGGGCGGGTCGTATACGATCGAGCATCGTCTGTGCACGCGGGACGGCCGTGAGCGCTACGTCTACGAACGGGGTCAATTCTTCCATGAAGGCGGTCAGCCGCGCCGGCTGATCGGCGCGATCCTCGACATCACCGAACGCAAGCACGCCGAAGAACGGCTGCGTTTCCTCGCCCATCACGACGTTCTCACGGGGCTGCCCAACCGCACGCTGCTCGCCGAGCGACTCGCCGCCGCAGTTCGCCGGGCCGCTGTGACCGCAGAGCCGGTCGTCGTCTTTTTCGTCGACATCGATCGCTTCAAGTCAATCAACGACACGATTTCGCACGCGGCCGGAGATCACGTCTTGCGTGAACTCGCGGCACGCCTCTCGGGAACGGTGCGCGACGACGCGATGGTGGCACGTCCCGGCGGGGATGAATTCGCGATCGTGTTCGCGGGCAACGAAGACGACGCGCTGGCGCTTGCGGAACGCTTGTGTGCGGCGCTCGCGCAGCCCGTCCCCTATCGCGATTCCGCGCTCTGCGTCTCGGGCAGCATCGGTCTCGCGCTCTACCCGCGCGACGGCGCGACGCCGGACGAACTCTTGCGTAGCGCCGACGCGGCGATGTATGCGGCCAAAGCACGCGGCGGTAACGCCGTCGCGGTCTACGTTCCCGAACTCCACACCCGCGCGCTGCACGAAGTCGAACTGGAACGCACCCTGCGGCGCGAGATCGAACGTGAAGCGATCGGCATCATCTACCAGCCGATCGTCGATGCGCAAACTTCCTTACCGGTCGGGTGCGAAGCGCTGTTGCGTTTCGAGAGTGACGGCCGCGCGATCGCACCGGCCGAATTCGTGCCGCTGGCCGAGGCGACGGGATTGATCGTTCCGCTCGGCGAGTTCGTGCTTTCGCGCGCCTGCGCCGAAGCCAAGCGCCTCGTGCTCTCGGGTCACTCCGCGCTTTCGATGTGCGTCAATATCTCGGCGCGTCAGATCCATGACGTGAACTTCATCGAAAGCGTACGGGGTGCCCTCGAGCGTACAGGTCTGGAACCACGGCACTTGCAGCTCGAGATCACCGAGAGTGCGTACGTCGGCGCCGAAGCCGTGGTCGACAACGTAAAGGCGCTGGCGAGTCTGGGCGTCGGGCTGTCGATCGACGACTTCGGCACGGGCTACTCATCGCTCGGTTATCTCAAACGGTTGCCGGTCGACACGCTGAAGATCGATCGCTCGTTCGTGGCCGACATCCTGATCGACATGGCCGATCAAGCGATCGTACGCGCGATCGTCGCCGTCGCCCAAAACCTGGGGTTACGCACCGTCGCCGAAGGCGTCGAGACGCGCGAACAAGCCGCCTACCTGCAGCAGATAGGCTGCGAACGATTGCAAGGCTACTACTTCGCGCGCCCGCTCGCGCCCGAAGCGCTACACGCGTATTTCGACCGTCCGGTAAGCGCCGAACGGGGAGCGTGGACGGCGTAAACTTCTACGGTGGGCTGCCGCGCGGATGTCCTTAAACTTAAATCGTGACGTCGTCCGGAAAGGTCTCGCCATCGGAAACCTTCTTTCGCGGACGCCCACCCTTGGCGCCGTTTGCCCGTACTGCAGCCAGTTTGGCGGGCGTGCGAGCGCGGCCACCGGCGCGTTGCCCCGCATTGAGGCCTAAGACGTCGCGCAGAAGACCCGCAACCGAAATATGCGCGTCGAGCGTATCGAATGCGATTGCATCGCCTCCAGGCGTCAGCGTGACATCGATGAGTTTTCCTTTCGGGGCGTTACATAGTTCATCGATGGATTGTGTTATACAAAAGAAGTTAGGTTTGCAATCCTGAAACGACTTGTGGCTTGACTTACGAACGTATGTTCGATTAGCATAGCGTTCCCATGTCGGCCGTTCCTCCCTTCGCTGTACGCCGGGCTGCCTTTGCCGGGCTGCGGGCGGCGCTTGGGGCAGAGCAGCGGAGCGCTTCGCCCCAGGCGTTTACGCTGGCGGAAAAAAGCGTCGTGCGTTCGGGACTGGGCACGCTCGACGCCGCGCTCGGAGGAGGGTTTCCGCGGGGAGCGGTAGCGACGCTCGAGGGCGCGGCCGGGTCCGGAAGGTCCGCAGTGGCCGCTCGGCTGCTCGCCACCGCGACGGCGAACGGCGGCCTCGGGGCGCTCATTGAAACGCCTGCCGGCTCTGAGGGTGCATTCTATCCGCCGGCGCTGGCGGCGGCGGGAGTCGATCTCGGCCGGCTGCTGATCGTGCACGCGAACGGCGTAAGCGACGTTGCGCGCGCGGCCGACATCGTGCTCCGTTCGGCTGCTTTCGGAGTCGTCGTCATTCCGATGATCGGGCTGCAGGCAACGGCTTGGACGCGCTTGGTGAGCCTAACACACCGCGCGAATGCCGTCTTCGTCGTGCTCGGGGAGTCGGCGTCCAACGAACTGCGTTATTTCGCCTCCCTGCGCGTTCACGTTCGAGCGGCAAGCGTACGCGTTGCAGGCAGCGGGGGACTCTTTTGCACGCTCGCGGGCATCGGCAGCGAAGCTACGGTTCTTAAGCATAAGCGTGCGGCGCCCGGTAAAGCGGCGTGTTTTGTTTGCACGACGTTCGAAACGGGAGCACCGCTCGCCGCCGTACGGGAACGCCCCTGCCTTCCGGCCGTGCATGGGTCCGGAAACAGGGCTCGGATCGCGCGCTGACAACGCTGCAATTACCGCACGGCGAACCCCGAGAGGATACGATGCGTAAGAATCCCGCTTCCTCCGCAAAACTTCACCTCTTGCCGTTGGCCGATCTTCGTAAGACCGGGCCCGTTGACGAAGCGGACTGGAATTACCGGCCGCTCCTGAGCTTCGTTTCGCGGCGCCGCTTTAGGCTGGTGCTCGATCTTCTCGGGCCGGCACCCCCGGGCGATCTGCTCGAAATCGGCTATGGGAGCGGCGTCTTCGCGCTCGAACTCGCACGCCGCAGTAAACGGCTGTGGGGCATCGACATCCATCCTTTCCCGGCCGAGGTGATGCAGACGCTCAAACGCCACGGCGTCGCCGCGCGGTTGACCACGGGCTCGATCGAGAAGACGGATTATCCCGATCGGGCGTTCGATTGCGCCGTCGCGGTGAGCGCGCTGGAGTTCGTCGCCGACCTCGATGCCGCGTGCCGAGAACTGTGCCGCATTCTCAAACCCGGCGCCAATCTCGTGATCGCCGCTCCGCAATCTTCACCCATTCTCGATGCGCTGCTGTTCGCGGCCACCCGCGAACGGGCCGGCGAAAACTACGAGGGCCGGCGTGAACGGTTGCTGCCGGCTCTGGAACGGTATTTTGTGATCGAGCGCTCCACGATGTTTCCCAAATGGGCGCCCCTGGCGATCTATCGCGCCTTTCGCCTACGTCCCCGCTTCGAATAAGGACGCACCGGTAAGGACGCACCGGCCCACCCCGCTGGGCCGCGCTTAGGTCCAAAGGCCGCATTGACTACGAACATACGTTCGTATACGATGCCTTCCCATGCCGATCGCCTGTGCGTTCGTTCCCGCCTTCGGCATCGCGGCCGGCGATGCTTCCGCCGAGCACCGTCGGCTCTGGGAACGTGCCCTCGAGGCGCTCGATGCAGCCTCGCCGCTGGTCGAAGATGCGGGCGAGGGCACGGCGCTGCTCGAGATGCGCGGCATTGCGGGCGACGAACGGGCCTGGCTGCGCAGCGTGCGGGAAGCGTTCACGCGCGACGACGCGCTGCGCGGGCTGCCGCTGCGGGTGGCGCTGGGGCCGAATCCCTTCGTCGCGCGCGTCGCTGCTCGCGTGCACGACGGCACGGTCGTACGCGAGGGCGAAGAACGCCGGTTCGTCGCGCCTCTGCCGCTGCGGCTGCTGGAACTCGAGCGCGACACGCTCGCGCGGCTGGAACTCTTGGGCATCCGCACGTTCGGCGAACTGGCCGCCCTTCCGCACGGTCCGTTCGTGCGTCGTTTCGGACCGGCCGCCGCGCGTTGGCACACAAGGGCTTGCGGACATGACGACGCGCCGCTCGTTCCGCGCGCGCGCCGCGTCAGCGTCGAGCATGCGCTGGCCGGTGAAGGGAGCGCCGAGCGTGAGGACCAGCTCCTGTTCGCGCTCCGCACGCTCGTTGCCCGGGTTGCGGAAGATGTTGCTTTTGTGGGCAAACGCTGCGGCGCACTTCGGCTCGAACTCGAATGCGAAGACGGCGACATTCACGTCCTCGCGACCGCGCTGGCGCAGCCGACGGCGCAAAGCGCAACGATGTTCGATCTGTTGCGCGCGCGCCTCGACGGCACGGTGCTGCGGTCGCCGGTCACCGGCCTCCGTTTGCGCGCGGACCGGCTGGAAGAAGGTGGGATGGAACTCTCGCTGTTCGCCGGACGCGATCCGGATCCGGAAATCGTGGCCATCGCGCTCGCGCGGTTGGCAGCCGCGCTCGGCGACGAGGTGGCGCTGCGCGCGCGCATCGTGGCCGGTAATCACGACCGAGCGCGGCTCGCCTATGAGCCGTTCACCGCCGAGCGGGTGGCGCGTACGACGCGCGCCGCGCTGGTTGCACCGGCGTCGCTCGCTTCCGAGAGCGCAACGCTTGCATATCGCATCGTACCGCCGCGTCGGGTCGACGTGCGCATACGGCACGGGCGGCCGGCCTTCGTCGATTCCCACGCCGTGCTGGAATGCGCGGGCCCGTGGCGCGTCGATGAAGCATGGTGGGGCTCGGCACTCGGTGCCCTCGCCCGGGGCTCGGCACGGATGATGCAGGATGCCTACGACGTTTTGCTCGCCGACGGCGCGCTGTGCCGCATCGTCGCCGAACGCGGCCGCTGGTACGTGAGCGGGACGTACGATTAGCACGGGTCGATGCTGCTTACTTGCTCAGAACGCGAGCGCGTTTTCCGCGAGCGCCAAAACGATACATCAAGACCGCTTGCCGCCGGCAAGGATCCGAAGTCGACCCGAGCCGGCGAACTCGGCGAAGGCAAGCCCGTAACGATCGGGGCCGACGACTCGCTCGATGAAGCGCTGCAGACGATGACCGATCACAAGGTCCGCCGCCTGCCCGTGATCGACGGCCACCAACTCGTCGGCGTGCTCAGCCAAGCCGATCTGGCAAAGACCATGCCGCCGGAGAAAGCCGGCCGGCTGCTGGCGGCAATTTCTTCGGATAACTAAAGCGGCGTTCGGAGTGGCGGCCAAGCGTCGTTGCGCCCACGTGATTGGGGAACGGAGACCGGTATGAAACAACGGATGGTAACCGCCTCGGTCGCCGGAGCAGCGCTGGCGACGGGCGGCGTCATGCTCGGCCGCACGGCACGTCGAACCTTTGCCGGAGAACCTTCGACGAAGGTCATTCCTTATAAGCGCGGCGCACGCATCGACGAATACGTGACGATCGCGCGCTCGCCGGCCGACGTGTATGCCGCATGGCGCGACCTCGAAAGCCTGCCGCTCGTCATGCCCAACGTGCAACGCGTCGAATCGAAGGATGGCCAGTCGCACTCGCGGTGGACGGCGACGGGACCCGGCGGCAAATCGATCTCATGGGACGCCGAAATCTTCGAAGACGTTCCGGGTGAGCGCATCGCGTGGCGCGCGGACCGTGCGCCGGTTAAGCACGCCGGCACCGTTCGGTTCATTCCGGCCCCCGGCGGTCGCGGGACCGAGCTTCGCGTCGAGATCGAATACCTGCCGCCGGGCGGGTTCCTCGGCGTTTTCGGCGTGAAAGCCGCGCGCGCGTCGTCGCAGCACTTCGTCGCACTGGACTTACGCCGCTTCAAGTCGGTCATGGAAGCCGGCGATGTCGCACTCAACGGAACGGATGTAACGCAATGAACGCTTTGGTCTATCACGGTCCGCGCAACGTCCGCGTCGACGACGTCCCTGAGCCGACGATGCTCGCCCCGACCGATGCCATCGTACGAATCACGTCGACTGCAATCTGCGGTTCGGACTTGCACCTCTACAACGGCTACATCCCGACCGTCAAGCACGGCGACATCTTGGGTCACGAGTTCATGGGCGTGGTCGAGTCCGTCGGCGATGCGGTGAAGAACGTGCGCGTCGGCGACCGCGTGGTCGTGCCGTTCACCATCGCGTGCGGCGGCTGCAACAACTGCAAAGCCGGCTTCACGTCGCTGTGCGACAACTCCAATCCCAACCAAGATACCGCCAACATCGTGACGGGACACTCGCCGAGCGGATTGTACGGATACTCGCACGCGTTCGGCGGTTACCCCGGCGGTCAGGCGCAATACGTGCGCGTGGTGTTCGCCGATGCGAACGCCTTCAAGGTCCCCGATGGGCTGACCGACGAGCAAGTCTTGTTTCTGACCGACATCTTCCCGACGGGCTATCAGGCCGTCGAGCAGTGCGACATCAAGCCGGGCGACGTCGTCGCAATTTGGGGCTGCGGTCCGGTCGGCTTGTTCGCGATCCAAAGCGCATTCTTACTCGGTGCTTCCAAAGTGCTCGCCATGGATCGCCTGCCGGACCGCCTCGAACGCGCACAAGGTTTCGGGGCCGAACCCATTCATTTTGAAAAGGACGACGTCCTCAAGGAGCTCAATCGGCGCACCGCCGGCCGCGGCCCCGATGCCGTCATCGACTGCGTCGGCATGGAAGCGCACGGCGCCACGATCGACGCCATGCTCGATAAGGTGAAGCAAGTCGCGAAGTTGACCCTCGACCGCACGCACGTCGTGCGGCAGGCGATCTACACGTGTGCCAAGGGTGGCGCCGTTTCGATCCCCGGCGTGTACGTCGGCTTCGTCGACATGTTTCCGCTCGGGTCGCTATTCGCGAAGGGCTTGCGCCTACGCACCGGACAGACGAACGTGCACCGTTACCTGCCGACGTTGCTCGACTACATCGCGAGCGGCAAGGTCAAACCCCAGGACATCATCACGCACCGCTTCGGCCTCACCGAAGCCGCCGACGCGTACAAGATGTTCGTCGACAAGTCCGACGACGTGCAGAAGATCGTGCTGGACCCGGCGGCATAAAACAGAACGACCTCACCACCCAGGCTGAGGCTAGACTCATTATGGGGTTAGGTCGGGGTACCATACGTGGAACGGCAAGCGCGGCGCGTTCTCGGAGAGCCGCGGGGCATGATCGAACCACGCCAACTCTTCGCCAAGCCACCGCGTTCCCGTGCTCTCCGCGCTAGAACGGCAGGCAACGCCCGCAAGTCCCGCGTTTCGAGCACGCCTTCCGATCGGTCGGCAACGTTCGTATCCGATGCCGTACGGATATGTCGAAGGTAAGCGTAAGCCGCGCAAGCCCAAGTCCGTAACGACGTCCAATGTGCGACTAAGGGGTACATCAAGGCTGATGAGTATCGGTCTGCGATCGAGCTGCAGGTCGAACAATCCGATCGCGCGACCGCGATGCTGCCACCTTGCATTGGCTGCCGCAACGTCGAGCGTGCGATTCAAATAAAGCGCGCCGAACTCAGTCGGCGGATTCCAGCGGCCGCCTGCCACCTTTGAAAACGATGTATCGAGCGGATTTGTCCACTCGGGCTTCGCAACCCGAAGATAGGTGCCGCCGCGCCCAATAACGCGCATCAGCCGCCGTAGGCAAAGAGTCGATGAAGGTAGGCGTAGACCGCCTCGGCCCCTTCATTACGGATCGTTTGCAGAATCGTCCGATCGTCGAGCCACGCATCCGACGTCCGAACGATCTCAGGGATCCTGGAGGAAATCACTTCGCGCTGCAAGGCAAGGGCGAGGTCATGGACCCGTTCGACGCTAGCTTGCCGCGATTGTGGGATGCCATGTTCGCGCCAACCAATCACAGACGTTCGCTGGACGTTGAATAAATCGGCTAACTCCGCCTCGCTCAGACCAAAGATGCTGCGAATGGCCGTAAGGATGGCGCTCGCCTTTGAATCGAGAGTTTTCACCTCCCCATGATACTGCACTGTGTCGGAGCCATCAAGGAGCCTACATGCTGGTAATCATTTGAGCATCACCGCTTCAATTCCATTGACTACGAACGCATGTTCGCTTACGCTAGCGCCCCATGCCTGCTGCGGGTTATGCCGAGTTGCACTGCCGGTCGAATTTCTCGTTTCTCCAGGGGGCTTCGCATCCTGAGGAGTTAGTCGAGCGGGCTGCTGCGCTTGAGCTCCATGCGCTGGCACTGACCGATCGGGACGGTGTTTACGGTGCCGTGCGGTTTGCAAAGCATGCGAAGGCCACCAAGGTCGGGGCGATCGTCGGGTGCGAGCTGACGCTCGATCTGCCCGAGCTGCGGCCCAAGCGTCGGCGTACGTTGACGGCCCAAGAGTCGGCGCGGCTGCCGCGCATCGTGTTGCTCGCCGAGGACGAGGGCGGCTACGCAAACCTAATGCGCGCGATCTCGGCGGCCCAACTGCGCGGCAAGAAGCGCGACGCGCGTTTACGGTTGAGCGATCTCGCCGGAAAAGCCAAGGGGCTCATTGCGCTCTCCGGCTCAGCGCATGGATACGCCGAGGAGGCGCTCCTGCGCGACGACCGTGCGACCGCGCATGAGCGTTACGCGCTGCTGAGAGATGTCTTTCCCGGTGCCTTCTTCATCGAATTGCAACATCACTTACGGAACGACGATGCGCGACTCGTACACGCGCAACTGGCACTCGCCCAAGTACTCGGTTTGCCGTCTGTCGCGACCAACGGCGTAGCCTATGCGGGCCCCGACGACGCCGCGCTCTGCGACGTGCTGACATGCGTACGTTGCTGCACGAACTTGGCGAATGCCGGCACGCTGCTGCTTCCCAATCATGAATTCTACCTGAAGAGTCCTGCGCAAATGCAGCGCATCTTTGCGCCGTATCCGCAAGCGCTGCGCAACACGCTGGCGATCGCGGAACGCTGCCGGTTTCGGCTCAACAAACTCGCCGGACAATTTCCGCTCTTTCCGATTCCGCCCGAAGAGTCGAGCACGCATTCGTACCTGCGCACGCTCGTCATGGCCGGCGCGCGCCAACGGTACGGCCAGCCGCTGGAATCGAAGGTCGAACGGCAGCTCGAATACGAGCTCGGCATCATCGCGCGCATGGACCTCGCGGGATATTTTCTCGTCGTCTGGGACATCGCGCGCGCCGCTGCGGAACTCGGCGTTCTCTGCCAGGGGCGCGGGTCCGCTGCCAACTCGGCCGTTTGCTATGCGCTCGGCATCACTGCCGTCGACCCAATCGGCATGAATTTGCTCTTCGAACGTTTTCTCTCCGAAGAGCGCAATGAAATTCCCGACATCGACATCGATTTCGCGCATCAAGATCGCGAAAAGGTGATCCAGTACGTGTACGACCGGTACGATCGCGAACATGCCGCGATGACGGCCGAGGTCATCACGTACGGGACGCGCTCCGCCATCCGCGACGTCGGCAAAGCACTTGGGCTGTCGCTCGCGCACATCGATGCGATCGCCAGGGAATACGATGCGACCGAATCGCTGGCCGGCGTCGGCACGGCAGGCAAGGAGTCGAGCGAAACCGGCACGGTCAACAAAACCGACACACACGACGGAACACCGGACGGCAAACCCGACGCACCACAACAGATCGGGGAAGCGACCGGCGCGTTACTGCTCGCGCTCTGCCGGCGGATCGACGGTTTTCCGCGCCACATGGGCATTCATTCGGGCGGCATGGTGATCACGCGCGACCCGCTCGTGCAGGTGGCGCCGGTCGAATGGGCTTCGATGCGTGATCGCACGATCGTGCAGTGGGACAAAGACGACCTAGCCGACCTCGGGCTCATCAAGATCGACTTGTTGGGCCTGGGGATGCTGTCGCTGCTGCGCGACGCGTTCGCGCTGCACCGGCGCCGCTATGGTGACGCGCGGGCACCGCTGTCGCTCGGAACGATTCCGCCCGACGACGCAGCCACGTACGCCATGCTCCAGCGTGCCGACTCGATCGGCACGTTCCAAATCGAATCACGCGCGCAACAGTCGATGCTCCCACGCATGAAGCCCGCGTGCTTTTACGATCTGGTCATGCAGGTTGCGATCATTCGACCGGGGCCGATTCAAGGCGACATGATTCACCCGTTCCTGCGCCGGCGTAGCGGCCTGGAACCCGTAACGTATCCGCATCTTAAACTAAAGCCCGTGCTCGAACGAACGCTCGGCGTGCCGCTGTTCCAAGAACAAGGCATGCGCATGGCCATTGAAGCCGCGGGATTCTCGCCGGGCCAAGCCGATACGCTGCGGCGTGCAATGGGACACAAACGTTCGCGCCAGCGCATGGCCGAGATTTACCCGAAGCTCGTCGAAGGCATGGTCGAAAACGGCATCGACCGCGCAGCCGCGCAGCAGCTCTACCACATGCTCGAAGGTTTCGCCGACTACGGTTTTCCCGAGTCGCACGCCGCGAGCTTCGCGCTGCTCTCCTACGCGTCGTCGTACGTCAAGTGCCATGAGCCGGCGATCTTTTTGGCGGCGATTCTCAACGTGCAGCCGATGGGCTTCTATTCGACCGAAGTGCTCGTCAACGACGCGCGCCGCCACGGCGTCGTCGTCAAACCCGTCGCCGTGAACGCAAGCGAATTCTGGAGCTTCGTCGACGATGACGGTGCGACGCGCTTGGGCTTTCACGTCATCCGCGGGCTCGGTGAAGGGCAGCGCGAGCAGCTCGAAGCGGGCTTGCGCGGCGGGGCGTTCAGCGATCTCGGCGAGTTCGCCGCCCGAACGCAACTGGGGAAGGAGGCGCTCGAAAATCTCGCCGTCGCCGGTGCATTCGCGCCGTGGTTCGCCACGCGCCGTGATGCGATGTGGGCCTTGCGCGCGCTCGACGAACGCGAGGCGCGCGGAGAACTCGGCCGCGGCATGGAGATCGACGACGAGCCGCAGCCGGCCTTCGCGCCCCTCTCGCCGCGCGAAATAACGACCTTCGACGTCTGGGGAACGGGCGTGACGACCGGTCCGCAACCGATCGCGCACTTCCGCGCCGAACTCGACCGGCAGCGCGTCCTCGCCGCCGAGCGCCTACCGGCGATGCCGAACCATCTCGTTTGCAAGGTCGGCGGGATGGTGATCACGCGGCAGCGTCCCGGCACGGCCAAAGGCTTCGTCTTCCTCACGCTCGAGGATGAGACGGGCCTGGTCAACGTCATCGTCAACCCCGCCGTTTATGAATGCAACCGCCGCGTCATCCGCACTTCGACCGCGCTCATCATCGAAGGCATCCTGCAAAAGGATCAGGGCTGCATCGACGTGCTCGCCAAGCGTTTTTGGCCGCTTGAAACGCACGACACGTTTACGGGAATACACGCGCGAAACTTTCGGTGATAGAGCGGCAGACGCTATCCATCTCTACGTTGATATGAGCAAGGCGTTCCGTTACAATGTTGACGTGACGCCGAGACTTCCCGGCAACCTTGAAGACGCAAGGCACACGTTGCAGCGCATGGCCGAGCGCCGTATCGCATGGGCAGAGATTGTCGCAGTCGTCGAGAATCCCCAACGCGTCATGCAAGGGCACTCGGACAGGAAAAGCACTTCTATGGCGTTGTGGCAGCCGTCGCCTTCGCTCGGGTACGAGTCCAGGACCGAATCTGCGGCGCATGCCGCGTCGACGCTCTCATCCTCTCGTTTCGGCATACGCCTAGTTTAGAACAGGACCGGAACGATGTCGAAGCCCGCGGTGACGAAAGTGGAACGTCGTGCCGCCCTCTATCTTGATCCGGCCAGAGCTCCAGAAAACCACCGTTTTCGCTCGCTCCCCCGAAATCAAATCGTGAGCGGTACCCCTTCGCGCGGCACGGGCTTGATCTTTGCGAACTTCTTTGCAAGCGCGCGATCGTGCTCCACATGCCAGACGTCCCACGTTGCCTGCAGTCGCATCCAAAACTCGGCTGAGACCCCCAGAGCGCGCTCGAGCCGCTTCGCCATCTCCGGGGTGAGAGAGCGCCGTCCGCGGACGAACGTGTTGAGGTTGCCGCGCGAGATTCCGATGCGATCGGCGAAGTCTGCCTGCGTGATCCCGAGCGGTTCCAGAAACTCGAACGCGAGCATCTCGCCGGGCATGGTTGTGCTCCTTAGTGGTAGTCGTTAATCTCGATGCGCTGTGGACCATGCTCATTCCACAGAAAGCAGATGCGGTATTGACGATTGATACGGATGCTGTACTGTCCGGCGCGGTCGCCCTAACCGAACGGCGACGTGCAACATTTTCGACAGAACACAAGAAGAGCGATGGGAATTCTCGTGCCGTCCGATTGGCGCTGCGTGCTTGTCATGCTTCATCCTCTAGGAGAGCCGCCACGTCGCGTAAATCACTCGGGCGTCCACTCGCGCGTTTGTTGGCGATGTAATCGTCCCGGGAAATCACAAACACGGGAACGTCGGCGTAGAAAGACCGTTGTCGTGCTTCCCACGCATCGCCGAAGACGACGCCCGAGATGTCGTTTAAGACATCTACCCGAATCGGCTCGGTTCCGATTTGAAAAACGCAGTCCGGATCGCAAAAGTCGGCTTCGTTGATGCCGCCGAGCGAAGCGCCGAAACGAGCGAGCGCCCGAAAAACCCGGCCCGGATTTTCGCCTGCCGGATCGACCCAGACATCAAGGTCCTTTGTGTATCGGGGTCGCCCGTAATGCGCCAAAGCGAAGCCGCCGATGATGAGGTACCTAACGCCCTCGTCGTTGAAGAGCGACAACAGTTCTCTGAAGTCGCCGCTGCTCCTCAGGGATTCCATGTATGTCCATCCAAGCGACCGTCAGTGCCCAAAGATCGGAGAATCTTTGGGAAGGAGAGGCACGACGCCACTGTTCACGGTCGAGCCGGTCTGCCTCCGCCTTAAGGAGTTTCCTGAGCGCGACGGTACGTCCACGCGTTTCTTCCTGCGGCGGCATCGTATCACGAGTTTCGGGATCGCTCAGTCAATAACCCGGTACGTGCGGCTCCGCCGAATCCGCGCTGTTGGAGGAGCCGTACGCCGACGTGCCCGAGTATCTGCTGCGATGCCGCTTCCCAAGGCCGGCGAGAGCGCGATCCCGTGCGTGTGCTCAATGTCTTTGAAGATTTCGCGCACGATCGGGTCGGCGGTCGGGCTGGCATGACCGTGCAGTTTGTGCTGCTGCGCGATCGCCACGAGCCGCCGACGGACCGTCGAGACTTTCCGCTTACCGGCGAGTTCGACCAAGTACAAGGCGACGGCTTGCGGAGCCGCCGGAAGCTCCAGCTCAGCGTTGTTGACGCGCATCCCGTATTCGACGGCGATGCGCAGCGCAAGTTCGAGACCCGCAGCGAAGCTCGAGTTGACCAAACTCCGCTTCGAACCACGCGCCCACGCGAGCCAAGTATGGAGCGACTTGTGCGCGTTCAGCTTCGAGGTTCGGTTCCGATGCGGGGTCCGTCGACTCGAGCAGGATCTTGCCGCCGTTGCGCAATAGAACTTCTTTCGCGCAGATCGGCGGTGCTGGGTCTAACTGCGAAGCCGGGTCAACGGAGCTCGGGCGATTGCGGCGCTTGGCCATCAGGATTGAACCTTCGGCATCACCGTATCTCCGGTGACGATGCCCGCCGCACGAAGCGCTTGAAGAAACGCGTCCAGCGAAGCGACCCTGATCCTCTGGGCTTGGAGCGCATTCACTAAGTTATCGTCGAGGAGATCGCGATCGAACGTCACGAGATATTCCGCTGCGCCGATGCGCGCCGTTTCAAGGAACATGTCATCGTTGCGATCGCGACACCCTTGCGGGACACCAGACAGCTCAACGAGCTCCGCGGTACGCGCCAAAAACAGACCAAACTCGAGAACGTCGGCAGGCGGCAGGTGATGCATCGGACGCATCAAGACTTCAATATTCTCGTGCAGAATATCCCGGCTCGTCACGATCTGAACATGTCCGTTCAGGCATGCCCGCAATATAAGCCTTGAGGCCGACGTTCCGCTTTGTGAGCGAAATGCACTCACCCAGACCGTCGTATCGAAGACCGCGCGTAATGGCACCCGAACTAGGCGCGGGCGTGACGCTTCTTCTCGGTCGCATCCCGTCGAGTACGCCTCACCGCTTGCACTTCTGCCATTATTTCCTTGCCGGAAAGTTCGGGGAGCTTCCGCGCGCGGGCGCGCTCGAGCATCGCCTCAATCTCCGCCGGCCAGTCGACCTTCCCGACCTGCGCGGCAAGCATCACGTCAACAGCTTCGCGAATCTTCTCGGAGACGGTCGTGCCTGAGGCCACAGCGAGCAGCTTCAGAGCTTTCATCGCGTTGTCGTCGAGATAGATACTGGTCCTACGATGCATGCCGCCTCCACAATGCATCATAGCATACATATGCCGCTAATTCCAAGGTTAGGCCCTACCTACCGCGCAGAACGTCACGTCGAACCCGTAGCCATGGGCAGCACGGACCCGGGAGTGGTCGACGCAGCTGTAGTCGTTTAGACGACTTTGAATACAGCTGCCGTCCCGCGTCGGTCGGTTGATCCTTCGGCCATGAACACGCCGTTTTCTTCGGGTCGGAAAGCCAGCTCCCCGACGACACTCACTCTTCGCATCAGTTGCTCTACAAATACGTCGTCGTCGCGCCCGTGTTCAAAGTCGGCGAGATGTGCATCGACGGGCGACAAAGAGACACCGATGTGAGGACCGGCGACATCAATCATTGGCTGACCGAACTGAACCGATGAATACGGCGCAACGGGGCTCCATCGATCTCGAGACGTTGTGCCGCCAGCGCGACTAACAACCATGGCTTCGATCTCAGCAGAACCTAATCGATCATTTCGTCGATCGCGCCTAACCGGAAAGATATGATTCGGTAACACCTCGTGAGGCTTCACGGGGCTTGCCGGAATCCTGATCACCGCGAATTGCGGCCTTTCTGCCATGTTCAACGATGTTGGGAAACGTGCGATCTCAAAACGAATGCCAGGCCGCACCAAGTCGACGATTGTACTATCGAGACGCAAGAGCGCCTTATCGCCTAGATCGAGCGTCCGCGGAGTCGGAGTCAGCTGACCATTAGTCCTATCCGGGTCGACGAACCCAACGACGACGACACCGCCGTAGGCGTTCGCAAAAGCGCAGCAAGTCTCAACTATGCTCTCGAGCTTCCCCGATAACGTTTCCTTGAAGTCGACCCGTTGTGTCTCGACCGCCGACGCCTCGATCCAGGCGAATGCATCCGCATACGCGGTGGCTGAAAGGTCTGCCGTGTGCAGGTCGACCATTCGACTCTAATATCTGTTCCGTGGATTCGGCAACGATGCGTCACATAAGCAATCGAAGCCACGGTGGTCGCTCCCGCTTACGTAGCGTCGCGATGATTTCGCGGATGCCGCGCTGAAGTACGCGAGCGAGTTTTCGCCGGTGGACCTCTGTGCGCCGTTGACGCGCTGGGGCCGCGTCAAGTCGGCAAATCGACGCTCGCCAAGATCGCGGCACAGACGGCTCCTGGAGACCCGATTCGGATCCCGGCCGCCGACGGCGGCACTGGAGGCGTGGTCACGCGCTACCTCACTCTCGACGACGCCAATGTGCGGGCCGCGGCAACCGAAGATCCGCAAGCGTTCCTCGAGCACGAAACGGGCCTGGTCAACGTCATCGTCAACCCGCCGCTTACGGATGCAATAGACCGAGCAATACGGGGCGGCTATCCGGAGGCCGTTTCGCGCGAATGGCGAGCGCTCCAGGGATTAAAGACGCGAGCACCGGATCGGACGAAGTCTCCTTCGTTGCGGGTTACGACCGCAAGGCCGTAAGAAAGCGCCGTCGCCGCGATGATGGCATCGAGGATGGGAAGCGTGCCGCCTGCTTTTTCCGCGCTCGTTCGCAACTCACCCCAACGAAGTGCGACGTCGCCATCGAACGACAAGATTCGGTTCCTGAAGCCGCTCAGAAGGTCCGCGGCTAACCAGCGTTCGAGACGACGCCGCTTCGTTCCATCGGCGAGTAGAGCAATGCCGCGCTGCACCTCTCCAATCGTTACGGCGCTCAGATAAAGAACGTCGAGGTCCATTTCCGCGACCCATGAAGTCACCCCAGCGTCCGGCGAATCTCTTCCAAGTTCCGACACGACGCATGTATCGAGCAGGAAACCGCTCAAAATATAAGCGCGGCCGGTCCCTCGTCACGGCTTCGCTCCAGATCGAGCGAAGCTCCGCGTAATGGAGCGAACAGCTCGAGAGCCGTCTTGCGCGGCTTCGTCGCAGCGCGGTATGTCGCTTCATCGACGAGGACGACGGCTTCTCGACCACCCCGCGTAATGCGCTGAGGTTGACCATCAAGGGCGCTCTGAACGACGCTGCTCAATTTCGCTTTCGCTTCGGTAAGAGTCCAGGACTGAATCCGCGGCGCATGCCGCGTCGACGCTCTCATGCTCTCATTTTCGGTATACGGACTAGTCAGTCCTGGTCTTGAGGGCCGCTGCCGAAGGCGCCAGAGTCGATCGGCTTTAAAGCGCAGGCGGTGAAGACAACCGACGAGAAGCCGGGCGTCCGCCCAGGTCGCGGTGATGCGCGATTGCGTGTCACTTTCGTTGGGCAAAGCGGCGCCGCAGCAGGTGGTGCCGAGCGCAGCATGCAGCTGCTGCTTTCGCACTTGCCGCCGCGCTTTGACATCAGCGTCATCCTCTTCGAAGACGGCGCTTACGTGACGAGTTGCGCGAACGCGGCTTTCGAGTCGAGATCGTCCCGCACTAGATCCCGACGCGAAGGCGGTGGCAACGCGAACGATTGCCGCTTGCCGACCGCTGGTATCGTCAACGAACACGAGCGAGTCTAACCCAATGTTGAGCTCACGCGCTTCTGGCGCAGATTAGTAACCTTATCGTCACAATTGATGGCGCATTGCGACAAAGTGCTCGGGGCGCAGTAGGCTACCGGATGCCTTTACAAGACTTCGTAGGCGTCCGCGTCGTATTTTCGAGTCCAGCGCCAATCGGATGCCGCGATTGTAAAGGGTGCCGAACCATCTCGTCTGCAAGGTTGGCGGTATGGTCATCACCCGGCGGCGTCCCGACACGGCCAAAGGATTCATTTTCCGCAAGCTTGAGGACGAGAGGCGCCTGGTCAACGTCAACGTCAACGTCACCGTCGCCGCGGCGTTGAGATCGACGACGAACCTCAGCCGGCCTTCGCACCCCTCTCGCCACGCGAAACGACGACCTTCGACGTCTGGGGAACGGGCGTAACGACCGGTCCGCAACCGATCGCGCATTTCCGTTCTGAACTCGACCAGCAGCGCGTGCTCGCCGCCGAGCGGCTAACGGCGATGCCGAACCATCTCGTCTGCAAGGTCGGCCGGTATGATCATCACCCGGCAGCGCGCCGGCACGGCCAAAGGTTTCGTCTTCCTGACACTCCAGGACGAAGCGGGCCTGGTCAACGTCATCGTCAACCCCCCATCTACGAACGCAACCGCCGCGTCATCCGAGTCTCGACCGCGCTGATTATCGAAGGCGTCCTGCAAAAGGATCAGGGTTGCATCGATCTGCTGGCCAAGCGTTTTTGGTTACTCGAAACGCATGAAACCCTCGACGGCATCCACGCCCGCAATTTTCGCTTAACAATTTCCCGGTCAAAGATGACAAACCAGAGCTAAGCATACGTTTTGCCGGGGGGAACCGCACGCGCCGGCATGGGCACCATGGTCGCGCCTGGAGGAACATCGCGATTGACGATCGCGCCTGCGGCAATCACGGCGCCTTTGCCAATCACGATTCCGCCTCGGTTATTACCCAAGATTATCGCGTAGGCGCCAATGACGCAATCGTCCTCGATTACGATCGGCGACGCGGACCGTTCTGACGTTTCAGCAGCGATTGTCACATGGTGAAAGATCTTCACACGACGCCCGATTCTGACGTTCGGGTGAATGGCGCAACCGAAACCAAAATGGACGAGTTCGAGATCGTCCTCAATTTCACACTGATAGCAAAGTATCGCTTTGTACACCAAGAAAGTGATTGTCTTGAGTAATACCGCTGCAGGCCTATTGCCGGAGTGGTATGCCTTGCTGCTCAGGTACCACAGGTGCTCGGCTGCTACCATGCGTTTGAGCCGCCTTAGCACTAAGCTAAACCTTTTCCGATGAGCGATTGGTAAATCTTCTGAAAACTGTCAAGAGTAACCAGCTCCTGGTCCGAAAATTCGATCCCGAATTCCGATTCGATGGTCGTCGCCAAGACGATAGATCGCAGAGAATCCCACTCCGCCGTATTTTTCGTCGTCATGCTTTCGTCAATCATCCCGCGATCTGTTTCGAAGACATCCGCAAATAAGGCCCTTAACCGGTCTTTTAAACCCATGGGTCTCCCTAACTCATTCTATATGTCGGCGCTGGCTTCGACGAACCAATCTGGAACAGCAATCGCAGCTGTCGTATCAAGCTCCCACGCGGTTTCGCCGCGCTTCACGAACCCTAACGCACCGTAAAAGTCGGCGGCCACCGCGTTCTTTGCAGTCGGGATGAATTCGCCTACGAGCCTTCTTGCGCCGCGTTCCCTCGCATCGTCGGCGACCTTACTCAAGAAGGCCTGCTCTACGCCGCGTCCGATCACGCGGCAGCTCAGGAGATAGCTGTCGATCGTGCAAATCGCGCCGTCGTCGCGAGTCAAAGCGACCGCAACGAGGCCGGCTCGAGAAAACTTATCTTCCAGCTCGGCGTAATACACGCGCCATGACGGATCTGCCAACATCGCCGTGATATCGCTTTCCGAATAACGACGCGTGGTCAAATTGAACTGGTTCGTTTTCTGGGTAAGCTGCGCGATGCGGGGGACGTGAAAGGCATCCCCTTTGTGCACCGCAATTTTAAGACCCAGTGATCGAAGGTAGTCGCCCATAGAGCCCGCCGATGTCCTTAGTTCTATACGCGCGGACTCGGCGCGATACAGTTCGCTACGCCGCCGATCTTCCTCGCTCAAGGTGAGCGTATCGAAAGAGTCGATACCTCGGATTATACCGGCGTAACGACTGGGATCAGCTGGAAGCTCGACCGTCTCGACTTGCGGCAGCGCGTCGCGTACATATTCGCACTCGAAAGGATTGTCGTCAACGAACACGAGCGAGTCTAGCCCAATATTGAGCTCGGCCGCGATCTGCCGCAAGTTGCTAACTTTATCTTCCCAGTTGATGCGCATGGCCACGAAGTGTTCGGGGCGAAGAAGGCTATCGGGATGCCTTTGAAAGACTTCGTACGCATCGGCGTGATTATTTTTCGAGTTCAGCGCCAGTAGGATGCCGCGATTGTAAAGGTCCAGAATGGCTGCCTGCATTTCGACAAAAGCGGACCCCGGATTTGTCGTCCCGAGTTTGATCCCTGACAATCCGTCTTCTCCAACGACGCCGCCCCAAAGCGTATTGTCGCAGTCAAGCACAAGGCACTTCTTGTTCTTGCCTTTCAGCGCTCGGGCCAATTTAACATATTCGCGGGCGATGTCCCGTTGAAAAGACGCTTTATATGGCGCACGGCCGACATGCCAATATCGATCATCGATCGCATTCTCATAGCCGACGCGAGAGACCAAGCGCTCCACATCGATGATGAAGGCTCCGCTGACTTGCGATACGATTTCACGCAGACGCCTGTTCATAGCCCGTAACGTTTCCGTTTGGCCGCCCGACATTTGAGCATCCAATAGGCCATACGCGGGTAAGTGTATCATCTCAAAATTATGGACCGCTATGAGGGCGGTCGAACGATCGCGAATTGCCCGGATGAACGTCTCGATAGTTGTTAGGCTATTGTGAACGAGCGTAGCGAGATCGTGGGCTTTCAGAGAGGTAAATTGCTGCACTAAAGCCGGCGCTAGAGAATGAAGGCGTAGAGCGACGGCGATTATGTCTGGGCTCGCTGCGAAGAGCGTACTCTTCTTATCGAACACCACGTCCTGTCCGTTATCGAACCCCTCCATGTGCACGGATGCCCTAAGTCCGGCGCGCGCCGCCTCAACCACGATGTGAGGCTGGATGGTCGGTTCCAGCGTTATGTTACGCAAGATCGCGAAGCGGACGAGCGGCCCATCATTAGAAACTGATGAGATTCGCTTGGCGGCCCCTATCAGTCGCGCGGGGCTATCATTGGCAGCTAGGTCGCGCAAAATATTTTGCACGGTCATCGTGTCGTCAGTTGCTTGAAGCGTCATTTGAAAGCTCGTTCGTGTCTTGACTCGGTAACGTCATACTCGACGCGGAAGTTTGTCAAGTGGTCTGACACCGGAGCGAAAAGTTAGTGTGATTCACGCTCCGCGTTGTCATTGGTTGGTTGATTCGCTCATACGCTTGCGGCAGCGTAACGCCCCATGGCTCGCCCCATAGTCGATGGGGATGTGCTCGCAAGCCGGCGTCGCTTGCATCACGATTACCGGAGTGGCATTGTAGTTTGCAGAAGATGTGTTGAATAGCACTTCCCCGCTCGGAGCGATCCAAAGCAATCGCGGAAGGTGGCGCTGCGGTAATCTGGCTTAAAGTTCGATTAGAACAGGCCGCGGTTCTGCATGCGGCCGCCGTGAGAATCGGCGACGGCAAGGTTCTCAAGCATCAGTCCGGCTGCGTCATCTCACAGCCTTGATCGGCGAACACTGCGGCTTCCTCCGGTAGCGATGTTCTCGCGCCTGAGACTTGCGCGATGTTGCCCGCGACGCTTGAGATCGATGACTTCTTCATAGGCGCCGTCGCCGCGCGGCTCCAGAGACGTGCTTTTGCAGCGCGGAGAGAAAAAGCGTTGCGAGCTTGGCTCATTCACGCGGAAATGGGAACATTCACGGCACCTCGAACTGTCCCGCATTGTGAGCGAAGCGGCACGACGAACTGTGGATGAGCGGTACTCGCCGTCTCAACGCAGGCGGACGCTCGAATTTTGTACTTGCCGCCTTTCGCGACTAGCGCGCCGCCCGTTGAAGTTCCGCTAGACTCCCCGGATGCCAAATCGGGCGCAGCCCTTATGAGCCATCGGTCGTCGCGGCATTGCATGCGTTCGAATTCCCCGGAGGTCACTTATGGAAGCGGAGTATCTGGAGCGAGGGAAGCACTTCGGCCCCCATGCCCCGTTCGTCCCTTGTTGTAAGACCTAAATCGTGGTCTCTTTAGGTGCACGGTTGCCGTGCGAAGTAGGCTGGCTCGTGCTAACTCCGGCAGCCTTGCCAAGCGCTTGCATGCAAAGCTACTTTAGCAGCCAGTGGGCGGGGGGTGAGGTCGCATGTGGGGCACTGAAAACCAGAAAATATGCGACGTAGGTTTGCTTCGAGACAGATCAGACGTGGGTGACGAGGAAATCGACGGAAGGTACCGTTTTTCGGTCTGCATTTGTACGCGCAACAGACCTGACGATCTTACGGTCGCGCTCAGCTCAATCGCTCACTCCCGATATCCGGTGTGGCAGACGGTCGTTTCCGATGATAGTACCGACGATCACACGGCCACGCTGGTCACGCGCAACTATCCCGGAGTAACCTTTATCGAAGGGCCGCGTCGCGGCCTGAGTGCAAATCGAAATGCCGCCGCCGCGGCGGCCACAGGAACACACGTGGTCTTCATCGACGATGACGCCGCGCTGGGGCAAACGTATCTCGAAGAGATCGCGAAGCGATTCGATACAACGCCTTCTGCGCGACGAGAGAAGACCATCGTCTCCGGCATTGAACGGTTGCGCGGCAACCTCGTGTACCCAAACGATATCAGCTTCGTCGGGTTTCAATCGAAGCGTTACGAACCCGGGCATCCGCTTCGTACATTTATCATCAATGCGACCGCATTTCCCATCGGGCTTCTCCGGCTACAGGGCTTCGATGAAAATCTCGTCTACGGATCGGACGAAGTCGACTTCGCGGTTCGTTCCGTCGCTTGCGGCTTTGAGATCGTGCTGGCACCCGCGGCCGTCAACGACCACTATAGTTCGGCTATACACCGCGAAGAATACGAATCGTTTTGTGCCGCCTCGCGGATGTACACGACCTTCAAACGATACTGGTACATCGAACGCAAGCCGCTACACGCCATCTTGTACGCATTCGTCGGGCCGATTCACTTCATCGCTAGCGCGATGCGGGCCGGAAATCCTGCGGCTCTGAAGGGCCTCGTGCCAAGTATGCGCGTCGCGCTCGGGTACCTGAAGCGATATCGGTCCGCTAAGACCGACATGCCGGTGCTCAACACGCGACCTGGGGAACCGTCGAGAAGCCGCTGATTCGTGCTGCCGGCCGCGGCTGCCCCCACGCGGGCGGGCCGAGATTCGATCGGTGAGCCCCGGAACCTGGCCGCACGCCGCTGCCGCGTTGATTCGGAACGTCGCGGCTTGCTCGCACTGTCCGACCGGCAGCTAGTGTGATCGACTTGCGAGAGGATAGCCCCGCCCAGAGCGCGCACGGAGGGGGGAGCGCCCTCCAGGCGGCGCCGAGCCCGACCGTTTGTGTGTGGGCTTATTCATGCGCGGTGCCGATGTAGCAAATATGGCTTACCGCACCGACGATATCGGAGAACCCCGACGATGACGATGGACCTCCTCGACGAACTCGAGGCGCGCTCGGTTGCGATCTTGCGCGAGGCGTATTTTCGTGTCTCGCCCCTCTGCATGTTGTGGTCGATGGGCAAAGACAGCACCGCACTCTTGTGGTTGGCACGCAAGGCGTTTTTCGGCAGCGTCCCATTCCCGGTCGTCCTGCTCGATACCGGAATGGAGCTACCGGAAGTCTACGAGTTCCGGGACGCAATCGCCCAAGAGTGGAACCTCGAGCTGCATAACGAGGACTGCCCTCCTGAGTCGGAGATCGACCCGACGTTACCGCCCGCCACGCGCGCTGCGGCCAGAAAAACGGCCGGACTGCGGGCGCTCGTCGAGCGCCACGGTTACCGTGGGGTAATCGCCGGTATTCGGCGCGACGAACAGGCCACGCGCGCAAAGGAGCGGGTCTTCAGTCCCCGCGCGGCAGACGGCTCGTGGGACGTCGTGCGGCAACCTCCCGAGCTTTGGGACGTCTACCACACGGAGATTCCGGACGGGGCGCACCTGCGCATCCACCCGCTGCTCCATTGGACGGAAACCGACATCTGGCGCTACACGCAGCGTGAGAACATCCCGATCGTGCCGCTCTATCTCGCGCGCAACGGTAAGCGCTACCGTTCGCTTGGCGAGAAGAACATCACGGTTCCCATCGACTCCGACGCGGCCACGATCGACGAGATCATTGCCGAGCTCGTGTCGACGAAATCTCCCGAGCGCGCCGGCCGGATCATGGATCATGAAAGCGAAGACGCGTTCGAACGGCTCCGTACCGGAGGATACATGTAATGCCAAAGCCACAATTGCGGGTCGTGACGGTCGGGCACGTCGATCACGGAAAATCAACCCTGATCGGACGGCTGCTTCACGATACGGGAAACCTTCTCGACGGTAAAGCCGACGAGTTGCGCGCGATCAGTGAACGGCGCGGCGTTCCGTTCGAATGGTCGTTCGTACTCGATGCACTGCAAAGTGAACGAGACCAAGCGATTACGATCGACACGACCCGAATCTGGATGCACCTCGGCGAGCGCGAAATCGTCCTGATTGACGCGCCGGGACATGAAGAGTTCCTACGCAACATGGTGACCGGCGCCTCCGACGCCGACGCAGCGCTGCTTGTCGTCGACGCTGCCGAAGGTGTCAGCGAGCAGACGCGGCGCCATGCGTTGCTTCTCGAACTCATCGGTATCCGGCAAGTCGTTGTCGCGATCAACAAGATGGATCGGGTGGGGCACAAGCGCAACGCGTATGAGGCTGTGCGTGCAGAACTGGAACCGTTGCTGGCCCGCATCGGTGTTGCTCCGACTGCGGTGGTGCCGATCGCCGCGCGCGATGGCGACAACATCGCGGCACAATCGAAAGCCATGCCCTGGTATACCGGTCCGACCATCGTCGAGACGTTGGCGGCGATGGAGCCGATCCGGCGACACGATGGCGCAGAGTTGCGTATGGCCGTGCAAGGCGTCGTCCGCCGCGGCACTGACAGAATCGTTGTCGGACGCATCGAAGCCGGGTCGCTCGGCGTCGGGGACGAGGTCGTCCTTTCGCCCGGCGCTCGCATCGCCCGCGTCAAGTCCCTCGAATCGTGGCCGGGCCCTGCGAAAGGCCGGGCGCAGGCCGGGGAATCGGTCGGCTTCACGCTCGATCTGCCGCTGTTCATCGAACGGGGCGATATCGTCAGCAATGCCGCCGCCATGCCTGGGTCGACGACGCTGTTCCGAGCTCGGCTTTTGTGGCTCGGGCGGCGTCCACTCGAAGTGCGCGATCGCTTGCGCATGCGTATCGGCACCCGCCTCGCACACGTCCAGGTCGAAGCCCTGGAGCGTGGAGTCGACATCACCACGCTCGAGCCCCACGACGCTACGAACGCTCAACGGAACGACGTGGCCGAGGTCGTTTTCCGCAGCCGAGAATCTCTCGCGCTCGATACGATCGACGAGCATCCGGGACTCGCCCGTCTCATCCTCATCGATGGTCTCGAGATCGTTGCCGGAGGGACGATCCTAGCGAGTTTTCCAAGCACCGATCCGAGCCACATCGTCCCAGTGGGCCATCTCCTCAATCGAGAAGCGCGCGCCGCCCGCAACGGGCATTGCGGCGCCGTCATTTGGATGACGGGGCTTCCCGCTGCGGGTAAATCAACGATTGCGATGCAGCTTGAAAGGCGCCTACACGAACGCGGCGTGCAAAGCTACGTGCTCGACGGTGACAACCTGCGCACCGGGCTCTGCCGCGATCTGGGGTTCTCCGATCGCGACCGCAGCGAAAACATCCGGCGCGTTGGCGAGGTTGCGACCCTGTTCGGGGACGCGGGCCAGGTCGCGATCGCGGCTTTCATCTCGCCCAGCCGCGCCGATCGTGACGTCGCTCGACGTTCGGCCGGTGATCTCTTCCACGAAGTGTTCGTCAAAGCCGACGTTTCCGTCTGCGAGGCACGCGATCCCAAGGGCCACTACGCCCAAGCGCGCGCCGGCGAAATCCCCGGTTTTACGGGAATCACCGGCGAATACGAAGAGCCGCTGGCGCCGAATCTCGTCCTCGATACCGAACACTTGTCGCTGGACGATGCCGTATCGACGCTCTTCCACTATGTCATGGAGCAGATCATCGCCGTGCCCTCGCCCGCCCGATCATTTGCAGTCCATTGAGACGGAGCTCGGAATCTCCATGACGCCCGGCCCTGACTATGCCGGAGAGAACCTGCTGTTTGTAGCCGGCTGTCCGCGCAGCGGCACGACGTGGGTTCAGCGATTGCTGTCGTGCCATCCCGCGATCCATACCGGTCAAGAAACTCACATCTTCAACCATTATCTGATGCCCGTCGAAACGGCATGGCGCCGAAGCAAAGCCGGCAGCCCTCGTGGAGTTGGACTGGCGGGTTACTTCAGCGACGAGCAGTTTCACCAAGTCTTGAAGTCATTTCTCGTTTCGCTTCTCTCTCCGCTCGTGGCGCCGCTTGCACCAGGAGAGTTTTTTCTCGAGAAGACGCCGTCCAACGCGCTTTTCATGCCGGAGATTACGGGCTTCTTGCCGGCCGCCCGCATCATCCACGTGCTGCGGGATCCGCGGGACGTCGTGGCCTCGTTGCTTGCAGCCTCGCGCTCATGGGGTCGGCGTTGGGCCCCTCGTAACGCCCGCCGAGCCATCACGACTTGGAAAGAACATGTCGGCGGAGTGCGCGAAGCGAGCCGCAATTTGCCCCCATCGCAGTTCATGGAGATCCGCTACGAAGACCTGCATGCCGATCCGGAGCGCGTCCTGCGCAGCTGCATCACGTTCCTCGGTCTCGAGTGGTCCGACGAGCAATTGAGGTCGGCTATCAGCGCGAACGAGCCGGAAAAGGCGGTGACGGAGAACGGCGGGACGCCGATCCCGATCGGCGGCGAATTGGGCGCGCGGTTCGGCGGCATGGCCAAAGAACCGAAAGGCTTCATTCGTAAGGCAAAAGTGGGGAGCTGGAAGCAGGACCTCAACCCCGCCGACAAGTTTTGGATATGGATGCTCGCTCGCAAACAGATGACGGCGAACGGATATCCATGGCGATCTGCGCCGAAATGACCCCACTTCGGCGACGATGATCCGGTGGACCGCGCAGAGGTTTCGCGGCCGCGTTTTTCTTCTAAATGAACTCGTAGATGGCTAATCGGAGTCGCACCGACTGGTTGCGGTGGCGTCTACGCTGGGTTTTTGAAGCGCGCTCCGCCGGGGCAGCCGTCATGCATACCTTGGCAGCGCAGTTTGGCGTACTGGGCGTCAATCTCGCGACGGGGCTCATCATTGCCCGTGAGCTCGCGCCAAAAGGCCGGGGCGAACAGGCGGCGATGACGCTCTGGCCGGCGGTGCTAGCCAGCCTTTTATCGTTCGGGTTGCCCGTCGCGCTTCGCTACTACGCTGCGCGCGACCGGGCACGAAGTTCGGAACTACTCGGCGTTGCGCTCATCTACGCCGCGCTTCTCGGTTTTGTGGCCACGTTCGCCGGCATCGTCTTTGTTCCGCATTGGCTATCGCACTACAACGTTCACGTCATCCGGTTTACGCAATGGCTGATGCTTCTCTCGCCGCCGTTCTTGGTCGCCCGCATATTGCAGTCGTTCCTCGAAGCGCGCGGCGACTTCCGGCAATCGAACTTCATTCTGTACATGCCACCCGCCGGGACGCTCGTGACGCTCCTCGCGCTCATCGGCTTCCATCGGCTCAACCCGTACACGAGCTCCCTCGCGTATGTGATTCCGACGGTCTTGCTAACCGTCTGGCGCTTGATCGCGCTGCGGCGCTTCATTCGTTTCCGATTGCCGGACTTCGCCGAAGCAACGCGGCGCCTTTTCACGTACGGCTTCGGCGCATACGGGATCAACATACTGAACACGTTCGCGGCGCAGATCGATCAAGCGCTCGTCGTCAAGTTCTTATCGCCGGCCGACCTAGGAGCGTATACGGTTGCCCTGACCATCGGGCGGTTGCCTTCGACCATCGCGCAGGCTCTGGTTGTCGTGCTACTGCCGCGCGCTACGGCGCTCGAGTTCGATGCTGCGCTCACTCTCGTCGCTCGCGCGGCGCGCGTGAACTTGGTCGGGACAGCCGTGGCGTCGACGGTGCTGGCACTCGTCGTGCCAACCGCCTTGCCATTTCTGTATGGCCACGCCTTCAGCATCTCGGTGGGGGTCGCGGAGATTCTCCTCTTACAGGTCGTTATTAGCTCGACGACGAGCGTGCTCGCCCAATCATTTCTAGCCACCGGTCGGCCAGTGTTCCTAACGATTCTTCAAGCCTTGGGGTTGGGCACCGCGGTTCCGTTCCTGCTGATGTTGATCCCGCGCTTCGGGTTGATAGGAGCGGCACTTGCGTTGCTCGCTTCAACACTGGTGCGCTTGGCCTTCATGATGGTGAGCTATCCGCTCTTCCTCAAGCGCCCCCCGCCGAGCCTCGTCCTGCGAACCGATGACATCCGGTTCGTGCGCGAAAGTCTGCGTGGCGGGCGAAGGGCGCCGCTTCCGCAAGAGGCAGAAATCTAGCGGCGAGCTTACCGAAAAAGATAGCCCGTCTCCGCGCTGCCGAACTCTTCGTCGATTTCATGAATGCGCGGCACGCGCTCATACGTCTCCGCCGAATTTACTCTCGTCTTAGTTGGGTTGAGTATCCGCAAGGCATTGCGATGCAACGACGACCTGCGAAACGGACGCCCCGTGATAAACGCAATTACTTCCCCTAAGGCAAGGAGCCGCTGCTCCACCGATCCGTCTCCAAAGACATCCTCGTACCACAAGGTCATGTAGGGCAGCCCGCTTTCATCGAGCCGACGCTTTACGCTGACCGATGCGGCATGCTCATCGGCCAGCTCTTGCCGAATTGCCGCCTTGTCGAGCGGCTCGTAACGATGGTCCAAGACTTTTCCGCGGTTATTGCGCAGTTGCCAGACACCAGTCTGTTGCCCCATGAGCAGGGACACCGCACGCTGCAAAGCGTTTCTTCGATTCAAGAGCACGACCCGGCTCGCTGCCGATGTCAAAAGGTGGTCGTCAATCGAGTGTTCTTGAAATACCGAGCGATCGGATCGTACGACGTGTTTGAAGCCGTTGTAACGATGCCACAGCCGGTCTACGTCACGTTGCAGCGACGGTAAATCGGGGATTTTTCCCTTCAAGCGGTGTGCGTTGAACGGCTCGCCGGGCGCAGTGCATATCCCGGCGTAACAGTCTAGGGCTTGGCGTAGAGACGTGCTGCCGGTCCGAGCGCATGCGTAGATGAGAAAGTGGTAACTTCTGTCGCGACGATAGCTTCGGTACCCTTCGTCGATGCGGCGCAGGGCTTGTCTTCCATAACGGAGTGCTCGGCGTGGTGTGATCAAGCTCACCTCTTTTGTGCCTGAATGAGATAGCGTACGGTGCCCGGAGAACCGGCTCCTCGACGTAATCGCCTTCATCCAAGTAGTCGGCGGCCCCACTCTGACTACTCCTGAGATCGAGACGGCGCTCCGCAGGAAGTAAAGGCCGACGCATCAGCGGACGAAGGTACATAGTGCTCAGTCACAGCCCGTACTGCTCCCCGCCACCGAGCCGGGGATACAGGTCACACCGTTTCTTCGCGATGCTGGGGGCCCTAATCCCCAGCGCGCGGGCCGCCGAGACCATCATCAGGCTTCCCCTCATTGCCGAAAAAGGCGCCATAGTCAGGGAGAATTTGAATGGCTCGGTGTTCTAAGACCAAGTTGCTGACCTATTTTGCTGCAGGTGTGGCAACGCTGTTGAGCGCGTGTTCCGGAAGTCCGCAGGCCGGTGCACCGCTTCTTCCGACGTCAGGCTCGAACGAAATGCCCGCGCAGGCGCAGGTTGCCGGCTCGCCCGCATCGCGTTCAGCGACGTCCGGTCAACACGTCGCCGTCTCGGCGACGACGCCTCCCAGCTATACGAGTGCGGTGCTGTCGGCCAATCCCCTCGCCTACTATCCGCTTGACGATGGCAGCACCACGCTGACGGACGCGGCGGCGCATCACATCAACGGGGTTTATGGAAGCCTTGACTCTGCCAGCGGTCCAGGCCTGAGGCTCAACGCGACTGCATCAGAATCGTTACCTGGGGGCAGCAAATACGGCTACGATAGAAGCAAGTTCGATCAGGTCCCACAAAACGCGCAATTGGAGCCTGCAAGTACGCTCAGTGTCGAAGCATGGCTTCGAGTTGGCGGTGCCAACACGTCGGGAACAAACGTCTCGGTCGTCGCTTATGGAGGACCTAACTCCGGCGGTGAGCCGTACCTCTTAGCGCTCACGCCGAGCAACCAAGTCCAGTGGAGTATACTTGGTGCCGGCGCCACGGCAGGTACGGTGGCTGGGAAGACAGCGCTATCTCCCAACGTGCCGCATCACGTTGTCGCCACGTACGACGGCGCCACGCTCCAAATTTACGTAGATGGAAATCTTGACGGCAGCGGAGCCGCTCGTGGACCGATAACCTATGGCCGGCAGCGGTTGCATCCGGGGCTCTCCATTGGCGGTGCTCTTAACAGCCGCACCGCAACGTTGGCCGGTGACCTGTCGGACGTTGCAATTTATGGAAGCACGCTGCCCGCATCTACGATCCTAACGCACTATCAACTAGGGACTACGGCCGGGACGCCTCAACCCACGCCTTCGCCGACACCTCAGTCGACACTCCCCCCGGGCGTGACATTGACGAGTGAGACGCCAAAGACCGCGTTCGCCTTCAGCGACTCATTTGGTGCCAACTCGGTTTTCGGTGACTACCAAGCGTACGGTTCGCAGTTTTCTACGCTTGGGCCAATGCTAGATTCGGGGTCGATCCGGCACCTCCGGGATGGTAATGCGGCAGTTCTTCCCGGCATCTATTACCTCCCGATGTTTCAAAATCTTTGCCAGAACGGGATTCGTCACTCCGTGGCCTTCCCGATAAAGACTACGACCGCTTCTGGGATTATTGCGGCGATCAACCAGTACAGTCCGCAATGCATCGATTTCGTCGAACCGCAGAACGAGATGGATGCGCTCGCCGGGTACGGAAAGAAAGATTCTAACTGGCCCAAGGAGATCGTCGCCGAGCAGACCCTGCTGTACAATACGATGAAGAGCGTGCCCGCATTCGCTAACATCACGGTGCTCGGCCCCGCTCTATCCAATCCCGCAAATTACAGTCTACTCGGGAATCTCGACGCGATCTCGGACGCCGGAAACTCGCACAGCGCCATGTGTGACGCTAATCCGGGATCGACGTTCTACGGTACACTGGGTCACCGAGTCAGCGTCGTAAAGGCTTCATGGCCGACAAAGCCGGTCTGGGTGACCGAGACCGACTACAACGACAATTCGTCCAACGGCGGCCATTGTGCTGTACCGGATGACGTCATGGCGAAGTACGTCGCGCGAACGCAAACGGAGCGATTCAATCTCGGCGAACCAAGAATCTACTGGTTTTCGCTCAAAGACAGGCCCCAGGTTATAGCAGGCGACGAGGGACTGCTCCGGTCGAATAATTCTCCGAAGCCCGCGTACATAGAGATGACGAACCTAATGCAGGTCGTCGGTGATGCGACTAGCAGTACCCCACAGCCGATCAATTGGGCCCTGGTTGGGAGCGCAACCATTCATCACACGCTGCTCCAAAAAAGCGACGGCACGTACGAGTTATTGCTGTGGAACGAGGTCCCATCTTGGGACACAAGAAGGCACGTTGAGATGCCGGTCTCGTCGCAAAGCGCGACCGTGTATCTGCAGCAGACCATCGGTACGGCAACATACTATACGTTCAACGCTTCAAATCAGATGGTGCCAATGTCAGTCAATCAACGTGGCGGAGGCTTCACGATCCCCGTCAGCGACAACATCTCCGTACTCGATTTCAAGTAAATCGAACAAGGGGTTTTGCATCCGCAAGGGTCGGTACTCGCCGGCCCTTGCGGTTTTTTGCGCGGTAGGGTTGCACTTTTGCACCGCTAGAGCGCTTAGACGTGCGCAGCGAAACACGTGTTGGACAGCGCGCCCTTTCTAGCTACAGCACGTTCGCTCATGTAAGCGGTCTAGCGGCCGCCCGGCTCACCGTTGCAATCCTATTTGGGATCGTGTAGCCTGCTATGCGCCGAAGGCGGACCCGCCCGGGGCACTAGAGGAATCGCCAAAAAATACTAGCCTGTGGAGTAGTTGGAATGGCGAGCGCGTTCACGCGTGGTCATCGCCTACTTCACCCTAGCGGAGCTGACCGAACATGTTGGATGTTCCACATGCGGCTTTGCTTTTGCCCAAAAGCCCCTAAGATGCAGACGTCGTTGTCTGTGATCGACACTAGATGGATTGAGGTTCTCATGAGAGCTCAAGTCGAAGCCGCCGTACTACAGCGTTGTCGACGCCCCGTCATTGCTGCCGCTGTCCTCGCGTTAACGTTCGCAGGACTGCCGCGAACGTCGGCCGCTCAGCAGCGATCCCCACTTTGGGGGGGTGCGGCCATCCAACAAACGTTGCCGCAAGGTGTTAAGTTCCGCACCGAGACGCCGAAAAGCGCGTTCGCCTTCAGCGACTCATACGGTGCCAACTCGGTTTTCGGGGACTACCAAGCGTACGGGTCGCAGTTTTCTACACTTGGGCCAATGCTAAATTCGGGGTCGATCCGGCACCTGCGGGATGGTAATGCAGCAGTGCTCCCCGGCATCTATTACCTCCCGATGTTCAAAAGTCTGTGCAATCACGGGACACGCCATTCGGTCGTTTTTCCCATCAAGACTACGACCGCTGCTTCGATTATTTCGGGGATCAACCAGTACGGGGCGCAATGCATCGATTTCGTCGAACCGCAGAACGAGATGGACGCGCTCGCAGGGTATGGGAGTAAAGATCCTAACTGGCCGAAGAAGATCATTGCCGAGCAGACCCTGCTATACCATACGATGAAGAGCGTGCCCGCGTTCTCTAACATCACCGTGCTCGGCCCTGCTCTTTCCAATCCCGCAAATTACAGTCTACTCGGGAATCTCGACGCGATCTCGGACGCCGGAAACTCGCACAGCGCCATGTGTGACGCTAATCCGGGATCGACGTTCTACGGTACACTGGGTCACCGAGTCAGCGTCGTAAAGGCTTCATGGCCGACAAAGCCGGTCTGGGTGACCGAGACCGACTACAACGACAATTCGTCCAACGGCGGCCATTGTGCTGTACCGGATGACGTCATGGCGAAGTACGTCGCGCGAACGCAAACGGAGCGATTCAATCTCGGCGAACCAAGAATCTACTGGTTTTCGCTCAAAGACAGGCCCCAGGTTATAGCAGGCGACGAGGGACTGCTCCGGTCGAATAATTCTCCGAAGCCCGCGTACATAGAGATGACGAACCTAATGCAGGTCGTCGGTGATGCGACTAGCAGTACCCCACAGCCGATCAATTGGGCCCTGGTTGGGAGCGCAACCATTCATCACACGCTGCTCCAAAAAAGCGACGGCACGTACGAGTTATTGCTGTGGAACGAGGTCCCATCTTGGGACACAAGAACGCACGTTAAGATATCAGTCCCAGTACAAAGCGCGACCGTCCATCTTCCGCCGAGTATTGGCACGGCTACGTACTACACGTTCAACACCTCGTATCAGATGGTGCGAACGCCGGTCACTCAACGCGGAAGCAGCTTCACGATTCCCGTCAGCGACAACATCTCCGTTCTCGACTTTAAGTAGATCGAACGGCAGCCCTCTAGGTCGTGCCAAAGCCGCCGGGCGTTCCGCTCGGCGGCTTTGGTCAAGCTGGCGCTCGGCGACGTTTTTTCATTGTACTCTCACGCAATCAACGTAACTCGTAGCTTATCATGAATCGTTGTATTGACTCAAGTCTGTCACGGGGTGCTGGCGTCCTCAGCACGAACACAATATGCTCGTGCCTTCCTGTAAACGGAGCTGTGGTCGAGTTAAACGGCTATTTTAATGAGTAATGAAAGAAAGGTTGATATGGTCGGACTGAAGCGCTGGACTATTCCAGCCACGGCTACACTGGGGATTGCACTTACGGCCTTGAGCTTGGCGCGAATGTCGGCGGCTGACACATTTCCGGGCCAGGGTTTCCCGCCGCCTTCGGCTCGAGATCCGATATTAGCCGTCCATAGCTCCGACTCGTTTGTCGACTCGTGGGGAGTCGATACTCACTTTAGTTTTCGCAATACTCCGTATCAAACCGCCCAAAGTCAGGAACTGCAGTCTCTCCGCGCAATTGGCGTCCGTCACATACGGGATGGCTCCCCCAATCCACGACCGGAACACTTGCAGATATACAATGACCTGTGTCGCGACGGCATTCACCACAGCGCAGCGTTTAACGTCGGTGTCTCCGCATCAAAAATGGCCGCCACTCTCAATCTTTTCGGGCCTTCATGCATCGATTTCGTCGAGCCTCAGAACGAATACGATAACAGACGCAATCCTGATTGGGCAACCGACATTTTCGACGAACAAACGACGCTGTACCACCTTATTAAATCAACTCCCGCCTTCCGTAATATCGTCGTCCTCGGCCCGGCATTGTCTAGCATCGCGCGGTTCGGACTCCTCAAAAATCTCGATAACATCGAAGATGCGGCTAATCTGCATGATGCGTCGTGCGATGGCAATCCGGGCACGCATTACTACGGTTCACTCGCCAGGCACATCAGCAGGGTTCGTCTAGCGACAAAGATCCGTCCGATCTGGGTGACCGAAGCCGCGTACGGCGACGCGACGCTTGACAGTGGCTTGCCCCAGGCGAACCATTGCGGCCTGCCGGATTCAGTGATTGCGCGTTACGTCCCGCGCAGCCAAGCGGAACGCTTCAACCTCGGCGAACAGCGTATCTACTGGTATGAATTTTCCGATCAGCCGCGCGATAAAACTGGGGCCGGAGCCGAGGGATTCGTCGACCAGAACGGTATGCCGAAACCGCAGTACTTCGCGGTGCAATCCCTCATCAAGCTATTGGCCGACCCCGGCCACCCATTTACGCCGCGTCAGCCGACGCTGAATGTTTCTTCTGGAAGCGCCGCTGTGCATACGCTACTGCTCCAGAAACATGACGGCTCGTATTACCTTATGCTCTGGCAAGAGGTTCCGTCCTGGGATGTCAAGGGGCACGTCGTGTTGTCGCCCCCGCCGGTCGACGTTCGGTTAAGCATGTCGCCGACAGTGAACTCGGCGGACTATTACCAGTACGACTCTGGATGGCGGTTCGTGCAGAAACCGGTGCAAGTGCACAATGGTATCGTTACGGTTCCGATCACGGACAGCATTTCGGTCTTAAGGTTTACGCCCGCGGGCTAGTCGTTGCCTGATTCGATAAATCGCGCCAGGCGTCCACGAATCCCATCATGGTGGCCACCGTCTTCGAGCCCGTGACGCCCCGGCTTGCGTAGGGCAGGAACCTGGCATACTGCAGAAGTCCGGGCGCCGCACTCGTTCCGATGCCAAGCGCCCATAATCCATACACAAATCGTTCCGGCAGAGTGAGATGTTGCATCCGAATGAGCGACTCGTTGTAGGCCATATTTCTCTGAGCTAAGGGATTGTACGAGTTCCGCTGATCTTCGTCGAAACGGGTTGCGACGTAGTGCTCGACCAGTATATTCGGATCGTAGAGCAACTTCCAGCCTTGGAGCCGAAGCTGCAAACCGAGAGAGATCTCCCAGTGGACTTGCGCACCGGTGCCGCGAAGACGCTCATCGAAGCGAATCGCACGAACGAGCGATGTGCGGTACGAACCATTGACGCCCTTCAAGACGTCGACGTAACGGGGCGGTCCAGCACCTAAGTGATGGAGCCCCGTTACGCGACCAAATTTCGGAACAATGCCGACGACAGCACGCTCACCAGTTACGAGATGGTCCCCGTGGTGGACGTTGTCGCGGCCTCCGACGCCTGCCACCTCCGGATGCTCAGCAAATGCCTGAGCGATGCGTGCGCACCAATCGGGGTGCGGTGCTGCATCGTCATCCGTGATTGCAACGACCTCTCCGGCAGCTATCTCGATGCCGGCGTTGAGTGCCTGAACCTGTCCACTGACCGTTACACTTGCTACGGACACCGGGACGGGGGTGGCCGTCAAGCCCTTGAGATAGCTCCACGTTTCGCTATCCTCGGGCCTGGCCACAACGACGATTTCCAAGGGCTTACGATCCTGTCCGAAGAGCGCCTCCATACACCGACGCAGATCGTTGACCCGGCGATATGTTGGAACGAGAGCGCTGACGGTCGGAAGCGCGAAGGAAGGCATCGCACGCTCGACGGTTCTACGAAGTGACGAAAAGCCTTGGTTTCCCCGAAATCAGGGGTAAACGCGGATACTGAGGCCTCTTGCGCATCCCACGAGCGACATTCGGCCCTTCCCCGGAGTTACCGAATTATGGCCTCCTAAGCGTAGGACCCCTTCGTCCGGCGTCCCACGGACTGCAAGGTGAAGGCGTCCTCGGCACTACACGAGTCGAAGCGGCCCCGGCGTAAAAGGTGCCCTTCCGAAGAGCACAATTGCGACCGATGATACACTCGATACGGCCCTTCTTACCCACCTGGAGATTCGCGTGCTAAACGTCGTTACCGGCGGTGCCGGCTTCCTAGGGAGTCACCTGGTCGACGCCCTGTTGAGCGCCGGCGAGGAGGTTCTCATCATCGATGACCTGTCGACCGGGACTTTGCGGAATGTCGAATCGGCCATCCAAAGTGGCAAAGCGGTTTTCCTGTATCTGGACGTTGCTCGTCCGCTCGAGGTTCTGCGCGGTCCAATCATGGAAGCCGTGCGGGATAGAGTGATCGGCCGCATATTTCATCTCGCGTCTCCCGCAAGTCCGGAAGCATATGGCGCACACCCGTGGGAAACCCTCGCCGTCAACGCGGTCGGAACGATGTCGCTAATTGAGCTCGCGCTGGAGCACTCGGCACGCTTCGTGTATTCATCCACGTCTGAAATCTACGGTGACCCTCTTGTGCATCCGCAACCGGAGACGTATTTCGGCAACGTCGATCCGATCGGCCCTCGATCGTGCTACGACGAGGGCAAGCGTTTCGGTGAGGCCGCCGTCGCCGCGGCGGTCCGTACACGAGGTCTCGATGCGCGCATCGTGCGTTTTTTCAACTGTTACGGCCCGCGCATGGAGATCGGCGACGGACGCCTCATTCCGGCGTTGATGCAGGCCACACTGGAGGGCCGACCCCTCCCGATTCAAGGCACGGGCAAGCAGACTCGTTCCATGACGTACGTCGACGATGCGATCGAGTTGTTGATCGGGGTCGTCAGCCTTGAGATGGCGACACTGCAACCCGTCAATATCGGCAACGATGACGAACGTAGCGTCGAGGAGATTGCCAAAGCGGTGGCTCTCGTCAGCAGCAGTCCCCTCGAGTTTCAGCACCTCCCGGCGCGCGAAAACGATCCCCAACGTCGCCGCCCTGATCTGGCGGTCGCCCGCAGGCTGGGTTGGTCGCCGACGACGACACTTGAAGTCGGCCTGCGCAAGACGCTGGAGTGGTTCGCCGGGGAGCGGATGCAGTTCGCATGATTACCGCCTCCAAAGCGCTGACTCCAACGTCGCACGCACCCTCTGAAACGCCGGCGATTTCGGGTGCTGCGCGGCGCGAAAAAGTTTACATCTGGATCATCGTCGCAGCCTGGGCGTTTGTACCCGAAGTTCGCCGCGTCGCGGACTGGATAGCCGGCACAGGGTCGTTTCAGGTTATTAACCTTATTCCGTTAATCTTGATGTTGCCGCTATTTTGGCAAGCGCTGAAGAGACGGCGGTATGGCGGCCATATGAATTTCGTCTTAGGAGCGTGGGCAATATCATTCGGCTACGCCCTTTTTGTGGCCCTCTCGTCAGGAAACCTATTTCCCGCTTTCTACGATTTGGCATTGTTCTGTATCCCGACGTTAGCCGGACTCTGGGTGATCAACGCGTCGCTGCGTCGTCACGAACTGTTCGAAGTTTTGACGACCGCTTCGCTGACGATCGCTACTATCGTGAGTTTGTACGGCCTGTACCAGTACGCGCGTCCCACTCCATGGGACGTAGCTTGGGTGCATAATTCGGACCTGACGTCGATCGGTGTTGCAGCACCCTTCCAGCTTCGCATCTTTGCGACATTGAACTCACCGGGGACGCTCGCGGCCTTTTTAGTATTCGCCATTCTAACGCCGTTGCACCGAGTAACGACAAGACGGTGGTTGATGCTTCCGCTGCTGCTCTGTACATTTGCGCTAGGCTTCTCGCTGGTACGCACGTCATATCTCGCCGTCGCGCTTGGCACGATCGTCTACTGCGTGTTTTGTACGCAGCGACGTCAGCTCATTGGGGTCGGAAGCGTTTTCGCAGTGATTGTCCTCCTGGTGGGCATCGGGCTACCGTTCATCTACGGCAGCGAATCGGGTGCGACGAATCTGTTGACGTCACGCTTAAGTACGCTCGGCGATGTTCAGAACGACCCTTCGGCGATCGCCCGAGCAAACGAGACTAAGAACGCTTTCAATCAAGCAATTGAAGAGCCGCTGGGACAGGGATTGGGCACGGTCGGGACCTCGACGAAGCTGTCCACCTCCGGCAGAAGTACCGTGCTCGACAACGGCTATCTCTCCCGCTGGCTCGAGCTGGGGTCTGTCGGTTTTGCCGCTTACCTCGTCGCCCTCGTGGCGGCGCTGCTGTTCTCCGTACACCGCTGGGTCCAGGCGCGGCGCTTCGGAGACCCCGCTGAACAAATCGACCTCATTGCCACGGCAATTGCGGTGCAGGTTGCACTCATGGGAGCCGAACTCGGTGAGGACGCGCATCTTGCGGTCCTTGGCGTTTACTTTTGGTTGATGGTCGGTTTAGCTCTTAAAGGAGCGGCCCGACGGCCGCACGTCCCGGTCCCTTCAACCATGCGCACTCGAGCAGCAAGCTGGGCGCCGGCAGAAAGATCGCCTGACGGACCTAGGTCGGCTGCCGGCCGGAACCATGGGCCACTACTGGGTGCGATGCGCGACCGGCATAATTTCACCGTAGAGTCGCTCCAAAGACTTCGTCATTAGGAGGCGCTCAAACTGGGCACTGACCCGCTCGCGCCCCGCATACCCGCTCCGAGCACGGAGTTCCGGGTCGTCCAGCAACCGTCCGGCGAGGATCGCCCCCGCTTCCCAATCGCCGTACGGAAACATCCATTCGCTTTTGCGCCCCAGGACGTCAACTGTTCCCGTGACTCGCGTTGCGACGACCGGTATCGCCATCGCCAGCGCTTCGGCCGTTGCGTAGCCGAACGACTCGAACCGCGCCGTCGACACGATTACGTCCGCTGCAGCGACATAGGGGCGAACGTCTGCAACCCACCCGGGCATCGCAAGCGCACCTTCCAAACCGGCACGACGCATTTCAGCGAGCACGGCACCGCTTAACTCGCCGTCCCCGATGAGGAGACCGCTAACGTCAGGACGGGTTCGCCGCACTCGCTCGAGCAACCGAAGAAAGCCAAGCGGATCCTTCTGCGGGACGAAACGTCCGATGGCGGCGATGATATGGTTCCCTCCGAGCCCAAGCTCACGGCGCGCCGAAGAACGGTCGCGGGGCGCGAAGCGCGAGATGTCGATCGTCGGAGGGATAACGCGAACGTTGCTTCTTGACGCAAGACCAAAGCGGATGATATCTTCTCGCTCGCTTTCCGAGACTGCAACGAAGGTTCGGGTAGCATGAGCTAGGACGCGCTCGATTGCGAGATAGCGACGCCCGAGGTCGATGGAAAGCGCGTGAGGAGAATACAAGACGGGAGGGGCGCGCCACGATGAGAGCCGAGCAAGCCGCGCGATTGCGCCGGCTTTCGATGAGTGTGCGTGCAAGATGTCGGGCTTGAAGGTAGCGATGATGCGACGAAGGTGAAGCACCGCGCGCAAATCCGGCACGGGCTTCACTTGCCTCGTCATCGGAAGCGGGAAGAGTGCCCACCCGGACTGCAACATCGCGCTACGCAGCTCATTGAATGCGCTGTCCGATCGTTCCGACGCGTAGGCTAATCCTTGCGACAGCCCGCTGTTACTCGTCGCCTCGCACAGGTCGTGCAGGTAACGGCGCGTTCCGCCGAGCGTCGCTTCGAGGACATGCAGAACGCGGGGTGCGTGTTGCGTCAGCGACTCCGGGCCGCAAGCGTAAGGACCTCGGCGACGCGACGGGCGTGCGTCGCCGGATCAAACCGCGATGCTGCCGTTCGAGCGGCTTCGCCGGCCCGTCGTCTCAGCGGAGCGTCCTGGAGATACTCGAGCACGGCTTCTGCGAATGCCCCCTCGTCGCCGCTGCGTACGAGCCGCCCGCTGATCCTGTCCTCGATGATGTCCGATGCGCCGCCGTCGTCGAATGTGACCGTTGGAACGCCCGCCAACGCTGCTTCGGCAGTGGTGCGGCCAAACGGTTCGCGGTCCGAGCAGTTACAGTGCACGTCTAGTGCTGCGTAGGCGATGCGTGGGTCTTCTTGCCATGGCAGAAAATGAACGCGGTCCACGATTCCAAGCGAGCGCGCCAGCGCGCGCAGCTCAGGCACGAAGTCCGCATCGCGAAAGCGAGCCTCTCCAACCACGGCGATCGTGATCGGGATTTCCCGGTTGACCCGTGCAGCGATCCTTAAGAAGCGATCGTGGCCCTTCCAACGGTTGATGCGGCCAACGATCCCTATAACGAGGCCGGCTTCGAGGCCGAGCGCCTTGCGCGCAACGTCGCGTTCGGGGAGGTCGTTGTACGCCGCGACGTCGATGGGGTTAGCGATCGTTTCGGTGGGACCACCCGGGTACCAAGCGGCAACGGCGTGCGAACAGGCTATCCGTTTCGATGCGAGGGTTCGCGCGTCCAGCGCGAGTGCGAACCGTCCCAAGCCGGGCAAAAAATCGCGAAAGTGCATGACGACGGGCACACCGGCGATTCTCGCTGCAAGCCCGGCTAGAAAGTGTGCCTTGATGCTGTTCGTGTGCACGACGTCAGGTGCCGCGGCTGCGATGCGGCGCCGCGTCCGAGAAACGGCCTGAAAAATATGCTTTGCGGACTGCGGCCGTAACAGATTTTCACGCCGCACGGCGAGCAGTTCCGCCGGCATCTCGACGACGTCAACGGGAAAACCCTCCTTGCGTAAGCGCTCCGCATACGCGCCATCCTCGAAGAGCAGCACGCTTGATTGCACATCGTCGGTTAGATGCTGCAACAGCAACAGCAAGCTGTGCTCGGCGCCTCCCAGCGAAGCGCCGGTTTGAGTAACGAAGAGGACGCGCATGTAACGCCTCAATTAATCCGAACCGCTGTTTTGCACTTTGTTCGGCGCAACTCGCACGCGCTGATAAATGCGTTCGTACGAAGCACAAACCGCGTCCCAATCGTAGACTGCAGCGCGGCGAAGACCTCCTTCCGCCAAGCGTTGCCGTGCGTTCTCGCGCTCCAACAGCATCACGATGTTCTCCCCGAATTTTTCATCGTCACTGACGATCCCATACTTGCCGCATTGTAGGACCTCAAGGGCGCCGGCGTTCGCCGTCGCGACCACGGCCGTCCCCGCAGCCATCGCCTCGATGTACGGGACACCGAAACCTTCGTAACTACTGGGTGAGGCAAATACCCAAGCCTTTCGAAACAGCCTGGCCAACACATCGTCGGACACGCGTCCGAACGAGACGATACCCTCGCCCTCAACAGAGTCGGGAGAAACCACCCATAACTCCGCTTGCGGTACGTGCTGCCTGATGTGTGTCATGAACAAGGTGACGAGAAGGGAGCCTCTCTTGCGACCTTGGAGTCCGCCAACGAACAGGATGCTGGGCACGGCCGACTTCTGTCCAGGTCGAAACTGCGTTAGATCGACGCCGTTCGGCACGACCTCATCAATGCATGAAATGCTCCGGCGCGTCGCTTCGGATACAGCGACGTTGTATCGCGCGACGCGTGCGCCGAGTGCTTCTAAGGGAATGATGACTTGGTAGAACGCCTTCCGCCGAATGGTACGCGCATTTTTTGCCTCATCCTTGGCGGAGCCGTGAAACGTTCGTACCTGCGACGGCCAACGCCATAGCAGATAGTTGTCACCGTGACAATGGATGACGTCGAAACCCCTAAAGTCCGTCAGTGCGAGATGCGCCGCTTGGCTAAAGGGGTACACCTGCACATGCACGGGCCGGATGAAGGGGAACGTCCTCACTCTATAGCGGCAGTCTGGTGCCGAAGGACTCATTGTGAACATCGTCACATCGTGACCGCGACGAACGAGATTGTTTGCCAAGCGGTGGGCTTGAAGCGGTACCCCAGCCTGCTGGGTGCTCGGAAGCAAAGCGTTCGCCATCGCGATTCGCATGTCAGTACCGCGCCACCACACGAGGGCTATCGGCGCAATCTACAGAAATTCCTCGGCACCACGGCGTCACGACGAATCCGCTTCGGTGATGCTTCATCCCAGGAGTACTAAGCTTCCGATGTGCGGTATCGTCGGCTACGTTGCAAAACAATCGGCTGCTCTGCGCGAGAGGCTCCCTTCCGCATTGCGCCTGCTCGATCATCGTGGACCCGACGACTTTGGTACCGAAATGTTTCAATCAGCATGTTGGGAGGCGGGGCTCGGCGCCACGCGACTCGCGATCGTCGACTTATCCGCAGCCGGTCACATGCCGATGAAGGTTCCCGATGGAAGCTGCGGTATCGTTTTCAACGGCGAAGTTTATAACACGACCGTGCTCCGCGAACGCCTGGTAGCACGCGGCAAACGATTTCGGTCGAAGACGGACACCGAGGTCGTGCTCCACGGTTTGACGGTCGACGGGCCCGCGTTCCTCGACGAGATCGACGGGATGTATGCTCTCGCGTTCTGGGACGGGCGGGAAGACGGAAATCTCTTGCTGGCGCGGGACCGCTTCGGCGAGAAGCCACTCTTCATAACCGAGCTTCCGTCCGGAGATATCGTCTTCGGCTCCGAACTGCGGCCTGTACTACACCTGCTCGGGCAAACGCCCGAAATCGACATCTTCGCGCTGCAACACATCGTCCAATGGGGCTATCCGCCGTCCAACCAATCAGTCTTCCGCGGCATCCAAAAACTTCGACCGGGGCACTGGCGGCAATACGGTTCAACGCGCGCGTCCGGCCGGCTGGGCGAGCTCTCCTCCACGCCCCAGATCGATGAGGTGCGTACCGTTCGCGAAGCTTCGAAGATGGTGTGGGGCGCGCTCGAGCAGAGCGTTCAGGAGCGCATGATCGCCGACGTACCGGTCGGCGTGTTTCTTTCCGGAGGAATCGACTCGGCGGCCGTCGCCGCGATCGCGGCGCGCGCTCTCCCTGGCGGAACGCGCTTGAACACCTACACCGTCGGATACCCGGGATCGGAATTCTCCGAACTCGATGGAGCCCAGCGTGTCGCAGCCCACCTGGGAACACGCCATCATCCTATTCCGCTCGGCGAATCGCACCTTCGCGCCATGCCCTTCATCGCCGCTGCCCTCGGCGAACCCGTAGGAGACCCGGCCGCGCTTCCGACGTATTTCTTATCGGTCGCTGCGCGGTCGTCTTCGATCGTGCTCTTAACGGGGGAAGGCTCCGACGAAGTGCTGTTCGGCTACCCGCGATACGTGCTGCACGACGTCGCGGACTCGATTGCGCGCGGGAACCGTCTATCGCAGCTCTTCGCCCATCTGCCGGTTCGGCAGTTCGCCAAACTGCGAGATGCCGGTTTGAGCGTGGCCGAGCGCGAGCAGAGATGGAAGGGACGCGGCACCGATCTTTTCGGCTTTGGACCGACGCCGGTGCGAGACGGGGATTCCGCTTTTGCGCCGATGGCCAATGGATCGCCTGAGGAAGCCGCGCGCTACGCGCGACGTGACGACGTTCGGCGGTGGATGCCCGAAAGCGTTCTCGCGCGCGTCGACCGGATGACGATGGCGGCGTCCATCGAAGCGCGCGCACCGTTTCTCGCAAACGGCGTGGTGCGGCTCGGAGCGAATCTGCGCGATTCGACCTTACGGCGTTTTCCTTACGGCAAGATCGCGCTGCGAACCGCGCTGAGCAGTGTTTATGGAATACCAAAAGCGTGGGGCATGAAACGCCCCTTCGCCGTTCCGATCATCGACTGGCTCTCGGGGCCGCTCGTCGAAATCCGGGACGACACGTTCTTCCGCGGACGGCTGGCGCAGCGAGGTTGGTTTGGCGCGGCAGCCCTGCAAGGCGTCGGCGAAGCGGTTCTCGCGCGGGATCAATCGTACGCGCATCTTGCCTGGACGCTGGTCGTCGTCGAGTTGTGGGCGCGGGCATACCTCGATGCTGAATGGCCTGAGTCACCGGCGCCGCCGATGAGCAGCTTATCGCTGCGTTGAAAGGGCGGTTCGGGCCCGGCGAGATTTCTCAGGTCGTTGGTGCGATCGACTTCCCCCCGTCGACCGGGGGAATTCAGCAGTATGTGTCACGGATGTGGGGTGACGGAACCGTCGGAGCGGTGACGGTTTTCGCGCCGCGAGCCGTCGGTAGTGAACGTTTCGATGCTGCGTTTCCCGGCACCGTAAAGCGATTTGCGTCTGGACCCGGAATTGGTTTCGCGCGGTACCTCTCGCGGATCATAACTGAATTGCCGCGGTGGCTTCCGGGCAATCACCTCTTCCACGTGACGAACGTCTTGTTGGCGCCGGCCTTCGTGCCATACCTACCACTGTTGCGGGGTCGTCTCGTCGCGTGGACGCACGCACTGGAAATGACACATCCAAAACTGCAAGTTCCGATCTCGCTACTGCTTCGCGGTGCTGTCCGGGTCGTGACGGTGAGCGAGTATAGTCGCGGTTTGGCGCTGGAGCGGGGCGCGCGCGCTGAAAGAACCCTGACAATCAGCGCCGGCGGCGACGACCTATACCGCCGCTTCGAAAACCCCTCGCGTACGGCGTTTCGAGCGCGTTTGGGAATCGCTTCGGATGAATTCGCCATCTTAACGACGGGTCGGCTCTCGTCGATCAATCGTTACAAGGGATACGATCGCGCGATTCAGGTTGCCGAGCTACTCATGAAGCGTCGACGACGCTTTCGGTGGGTCGTGATCGGTGGCGGCGATGACCTCGAGTTCTATCGCACAAACGTGACACGCACAGGGCTTGGCACGTACATGCAATTCGCGGGCGAGGCCAGCGACGAACAGCTCGCAGAAGCGTACGCAGGTTGTGACCTCTTTGCACTTCTCAGTCGCGAAGAGAAGACCGAGAAAGGAATCATGGCCGAGGGGTACGGTATCGTTTACGTCGAGGCAAATAGTTACGGAAAACCAGCGCTCGGACTGCGGTACGGCGGAGTCCCCGACGCGATCATCCATGAGCGTACCGGGGTTCTCGTTGACCGCGACGATGCGACATTGATTGCGGACGCAATTGAGCGGCTGATTGTCGACGATTCAGCACGCGCGAGATACGGTGAAGAAGGTCGACGCCGCGCCCTTGCGGAGGCAAGTTGGGGTGCCGCCCGCCAGCGAATGCGGGATCTGATTGCAGACATCTCCTCGCACGGGTAACAATATTCGCTTCGGCGTTCGTCGTTATGCCGGTTGAATCATTACGGCCTACGCTGCGTTTTCCAAGTCCGAGGAAGGTTCGACGACGACCAACAGCCGTCATCCGAACGCTAAATGCAATGGGCCGGGTGTGTTCGGCGAGTGCGCAGAAGCTACGCCGTGACGACTCCTTGTCGTTTTCGCGCGAGCCGGCGTGGGCGCAGGGAGAGCGGTTTTTCCACGTACGCGAAGACTACTCCGCTGCATACGTACGTGATCGCCAGAGTTATCGGCAACGCCAGCAGGTACGTTGCAACAACATGTGTCTTCACGAAGGTGAGCCGCAGCAGGACGAGCGTGATGAAGTGCATCGGGATAGAGTGGACGAGGTAGAACGAATAGCTCATGTTGCCCGTCCAACGCAGCCACGGCTGTTCGAGGAAGGAGCCCGCTAGGCCGAGTGGGCGCAGTCCGAGTAACCCGAACGCGAGGTAGCCGACGAAGACCGGGACGACCTGGAGAAGCGCGACCTGGACGGGAAGGTCACCCTCGCGCGCCGTTCCGTAGCGTGCGGCGATTATCAAGATCGCGAATACGGCGGCCACACCGGCGAACGTGAGCGCGAGCAGCAGCCATTCAACCCGCCTCGTGATCGCAGCAACGAAGCTCTCAACATGAAGCAATTCATAAACGAGAATCCCGGCAACGAACATCACCATCCGAACATGGCTCCCACTCCATGCCGCCTCGTACCGCGGAGCGGCGTGCGGGAGAGCCTCACACGCCGCGATGTATGCGATGGCGATAAACGCGAAGAAGATGATGCGGTCACGCCGCCGCCAGCGATTGAGCGCGAGCGTGATCGTAACTAGTGGCAATGCGATGTAGAACGAGAACTCGTAGCTTAGCGACCATGCCGCCGCGATTATTGCTGGGATGTTGAATATCCCGGGCAGCAAAAGCAGATTCGCAACCAGATATCGTGCGACATTCGGTGCTCCGTGCGGAAGCTTCGAGGGCCCGATGTGCAGCCCCATCAGTACGATGTAGACGGCGAAGATCGCAAGAAACGTAGGATAAATGCGCTCGGCGCGCCGGCGCATGAAACGACCATAGTTCAGTTTTGGCTTGAGCGCCGCTTGGTAGATTAGGAAACCGCTTAGTACGAAGAACAGATCTACGCCTGAGGCGCCGAACAGCCCGATCAGGCGCGACACGTGCGCGATCGATCCGGCGAGCTTGATGGGTTCGCCGACGATACCGTTGTAGTGGCACACAAAAACGAGCAGGATTGCTATCCCGCGCATTCCTTCCATCGGCGTCAGCCGCGCGTTGTGCGAGTCAAGTTCGAAGAGGCCGGCCAGGGCGGCGCGCCAGTCACGTTTACGTGGCACGGCAAGCGCCGCGTTCAGCGCCAATGCTTCTTCCGGATGAGTGCGGACGTCCATGATGTTTTCCAGTCGCTTCTCTTTAGCTTAGGCGCTCGATGACGTCGCCGCATCCTTGGCGACAAGTGTGAGCCTACCAGCGGCGGCCCATGATGAATGCGGTTACGTAAGCCGAAAGTTTGAAGCATCCGTCTGCTCATAAAATTGAGCGACGTTGGGTGCTTCGAACGCATGTGGGAGAAGGAAGCACCGTCACACCGCACCGGCCGATTCTCGCTGGCGCTCCTTCAAAGTCAGGAATGGCACCTCAACAAAACGATGCCCGCACAGCGCAATGGCAACAAGAAGCGGAATGAAGAAGATCATCATCGTGAAACCGTACGCGAGGGTATGATCCGCTAAGACATGGAGTCTTATCAGGATCGCGAGGCAGATAAGCTCGACGGGGACGTGGAACAGGTAAAATCCGTACGAGAGCGCAGCCACAACCGACACAAACGGCAGCCGCACGAGCCGCTTGACCGGCGTCCACTGTGACTCGCCTACACCGTACAGAATCAGCGCCGCGCCGATCCCGCCGAGGAGGTCGTACGTCACGGCGACCGGAAGGACGGGGTTGGTCGCACCCCCGCTGACAATCGCCGCTGAAATCGCGATGCAGCCGAGAAGGGCTGCCGCTACGGCCTCTTTACCGGACGGTCGACCTCGCAATAGATTCACGAGCGCAAGCGCGATGCCGAGCGAAAACGTGCTGGCCATGCCCAGGACGTTGCGCGCGTAGACCGTCGAAAGCGAAAAGTAAACCTGCTGCATCGCCTGCGGCATCTTCGTGTAGGCAATGGCACGAACCGCGAGACTGAGCACCGTAGCGATGATGAGCACACCGAAAACGACACGCGCGCTTTGCGAAGGCGATGCCCCGCGGCAGAACCGATAGGCGAGCCATGCTCCGAGCGGTAGCAAAAAGTAAAACTCGGCGTCTACGGCCATTGTCCAAAGCGGTCCGTTAAACGTGCGGGCCGAATACGCTGGGAAGAACCCGTGCAGCATAAGCAGATGCGTGGCAACATCGGGTGCCGTCGCCGGATGGGCATGGCGTAGATGCAGCGCGAGCATTAAAAATATACTGAAAAGGATTGACGCGGCGTAAAGCGGCCAGATTCGCAAGAAGCGCCGCATCCAAAAGGCACCAATCGATGGAAACCGGTGCCCGTAGACGATTGCGCGCAGAAACGGCGGCGCCAGGAGAAAGCCGCTCAATACGAAGAAGCAATCCACGCCGACCGCGCCGAGCCCCTCCAGGTCAATCCCGAAATGTAAGCTCACGTGCGCAACGATAACGACCCCTATCGCCAGGGCGCGCAAAGCGTCAGCAAAGGGCATGCGGTGCGCGGCAGAAGGCGGCACCTCTCGATTGCGCGCGTCACGGTCGAGCAAAACCTGGGCGTGCAGTGATGGGGCGCTCATCGCCTTAGCCTATCGCATCGAAGCGGTCGAGGGAATAGCGTGGTGGGGTCCTGGGTCATTCGACCGGAAAGGCGCCCCGTGAATTCGCTAAGCACGGATCTGGAGCTACCGAAATAGATAGCCAGTCTCGTCACACCCGAGCTGATCCTCAATCTCGCGAATATTGGGAACGAGCTCATATGTCTGTAACGAGTTGACCTTCATCTGCGGATTAGTCGAATCGAGCAGCTCCAACACGCTCTTCTTGAGCAGCTTCGGCTGAAAAGGGCGGCCGGTGATGAACGCAATGACGTTGCCCAACGTGTTGAGCATCCGCTCTCGTGAGCCGTTGCCGAACAAATCCTCATACCAGAGCATTTTGTACGGCCGGCCCAGCTCATCGAGCCGCCCTTGAACGGCAGCGACCGCTTCTCGTTCATTGATCAACTGCTTCTCGATAACGTTCTTGTCGAGTGGCTGAAAGCGATGACTGAGTAGCCTCGTTCGGTCGGCGTCCTTCCACACGTGAAAGACGTCCGCTTGAGCGGCTATCTGCCACGACACGATACGTTGTAACGCGTTTCTTCGATTTAAAAGAACGACTCGGTCAGTCGCCGCCGTCAGCAGGTAATCGTTGAGCCCCGGTTGCCCTTCAAACGGAAAACCGTTCGGTTTCCAGATATGCTTGAGCCCGTTGTACCGGCACCAAAGTCGCGCTACTTCACGCTTAAGCGACGGCAAATCGCAAACACGATCGCGAACATTGCCGCCCGAATCTGCGGAGAACGGCTCAATGGCGCACCGGATGCCGAGATAGCCATTAAGAGCAAGGCTGAGTGACGTACTGCCGGTTCGGGGAGACGCATACAGGATGAAACGATAATCGCGGTGCCGGCGGTAACGCCGATACAACTCCTCCGTGCGGCGACGCGCTGCTCCTCTAAGACGCGTCACCGACTATCGATCCCTCGAGATCCCGGAGCGGTTCACCTAGCTCTGGACGCTAACGCGTGCACCAGACTTTCGCGCATCTTCTTGCGGAAATTGCATCTTGGAAAAAGCGCCGTGCCTCTTCATCGCAGCCCTGAAGCCACGGATGGCGCTTGAATCGGCTGTAACGGCTCCGATGAAGTTCGCGCCCGCCGTTCTCAGCAGATTCGAAACCTCTTTGTCCGCGTTGCTTATGGAGCGCGCTTCGCGCACCGTGACGATGACGCCGTCGGCAACTGCCGCGAAAAGCAGCGCGAGGCTGCTCGTGGTCAAGACCGACATATCGATGACCGTGTACTCGTACGTCTCGCGAAACCGTTCGAACGTCGCTCGAACGGCGTCAACGGAACCCGACGCCGTGATGCCGGGACCGCTCAAGCCCAGCGTATCGGGGGCGCCTTCCTTACCAGGCGCCACGTACGTGCGAACGTCGAACTCCGGATGATCCGAGATCTTCGGAGCCGAGTTTTCCGTTACATGATGTCCATATTGACTCGCGTCCACGAAAAGGACCTTATAGTCCGCCTCAGCGAGACTACACGACAACCCGTACGAGACGAGGCTCTTGCCGTCGTCCCGACGGGCTGACGTTACAGCCAGCACCACGGGCCGTTCGAGTCCGGCCTCGATGCGCGCCCGCAGCAGGTTGAGCTTCGGGGCGAAATCCGCTAGTTCCATGATAGTACTTCTGTTTCCAGCCACCCTGACTTAATGGACCGATCCGATGTGTGAGGCTCCATACACGTTCTCGACGTCCGTGGTCGTGCGGATGCGCGGGTCCAGCGCCTCGGCAGCATAGGCGCTACCAATCGCGACGCCCACAATGAGCAGAGACACGATCAACTCCAGTGCGAACGCCGGGAGGAATGGATATGCCCCCAGTGCCCGGCTAAGCACGAACAGCGAACTAAGCGTTGAAGCCGCCGATTCGTCGGCGAGTGACGTTTGCAACTTCACGGAGATCTGCTGATAGTTCGCCTGCGAGGCATCGCGCTGCAAGCGCAACGCGTCGGCCGACACGCCCGCGGTGGACAGCGCGCTCAAGCGCTGCTTCATTTGAGCGACTTGTTGGTCCACGGCGTTTACCCGGGCTTGGTCGGCGGCTACCAAGCTGTCCGCATGTTGCTTGTCGAACAGGATTTGGGTCAGCGCCGTACTGGCTCCGACGTTCTTGACCTCGGCTTGTTTGCGGGCCGTGTCCGTCGCTGCCGTTTCACGGCTGACCTTTTCCTGTAAGCCCGCTATTCCGGGATATTGATCGGTGTACCCGGCCTTTTCGAACTGCAGCTCCGAAGCGTCTTTTGCTTGACCGGTGCGCAACGCTTGGTAATAGGGATCACTCGCGGCGGATTGCTCGTTGATCACCCCGTTGAGCCCTGCATTGGTCCCTTGCCCCGCCGCTGAGGCACGGTCGGCTACGAGCGTTGCGTAGGCGACTCCGCGTTGCGATTCGAGACTGGCGATGCTCGCAGCAAGCGTATCTTGCGCCTTGTCCGACGCCGAATACGAGTTGCCTTCAACGGCCTTCGCTATGCGCCCGTCAAGATCGCGGATGCGGTTCCTCTGTTCTGCCAGCTGCGCGCGCAGCGCCGACTGCAAGTCGCGATACTGGCGCGTAGCGAGGTAACGGTAGTAATCGACCAGCGAGTCGGCAACGGCGTTCGAAACCTTGAGTGCAACCGCCGGATTCCTGTCACGGTAATCGATCGGCAGCACATCCGTCTTTGAATCCGTCTTCGAACCCACGGACAGCTGTTTGCGCATCTGATCGATCGGAGCGCCGATGTGCAGCTGATCCTTCACCCTCTGCAACACCGCCACACTGGTCGCAATGGCGGGCAAATCAGCTGTTTGAAGAATCGGCGTACGCGAGCTGTCGTCTTGGACTTGCGCGACGGTGGCTTCGGCGGTGTAGGTCGGCCGTAACAGCGACAGGAGTATAGGGCTGGCAAGTAGGGTCAGCACCAATACCGCCACTACGACCCACCGCCGTCTCCATAGGACATCACTGACATTGCGAAACATGGTGTCTCTCCTTATTCCCTAAGTGCCTAGCCCGCTTCGGCGAACTCGACGGATTCTGCGGTGCGGCGGCGTCCCACGCCGCGATAACGGATGCCGGCCGCGCTCATGGCGTCGATGTCGAGAATGTTGCGGCCGTCGACGACGACTTTTTGCCGCAGGCGCCGGGCCAATGCCCAGGCATCCACGGCGCGGAACTGGGGCCATTCGGTCAAGACCAGCAGTGCGTCTGCTTCGGCGGCCTCGAGCGCCGAACCCGCGAAGGTGCACGGCAGATTTATCGCTGAGCCGTCGATTGCCGGGTCGTAGGCCACGACTTCAGCCCCCTGCGAGGCCAGTTCTTCGACGATCCGCAAGGCCAGCGAGTCCCGCACGTCGTCGGTGCCGGCTTTGAAGGCCAGTCCCCACACGCCGATCCGAGCGCCGTCGATGCTGCCGCCCATCTCCTCGATCAGCGTCCGCACGATCCGCAGCGGCTGGCGGTCGTTCACGTGAAGCGTCGCGCTCAGCATGTGCGAATCGGCGTTGGCCGATTTCGAAACGGAGATGAGGCTCTTGAGGTCCTTTTCGAAGCAGGGCCCTCCAAAGCCGATGCCCGGCTGCAAGAACATCCGGCCGATCCGCTTATCGTAGCCGACCGCTTCAAGTACGTCGAGCGCATCGGCGTCGAGATCATCGCACAGGTTCGCGACTTCATTCGCGAAGCTGATCTTCATCGCCAGAAACGCGTTCGACATTCCCTTCGCGAGTTCGGCGTTGCGCAGGGACATGACGAGCACCGGCTTGGAGAGATGCTCGAAGAGGTCGCCGTACCGCATCCCGATCGCGCGCGACTCGGCGCCCACGACGACGCGGTCGGGGTTCAAGAAGTCGTGAACGGCGCTGCCTTCGCGCAGGAACTCGGGCGCGAATACCACGTGCGCGTTGCCGCGTAGTGCGTCGGCAATCCATTCCGAGGTCCCAGGCGGAACGGTCGAGCGAATGACGACGGTCGCTCCGTGCAATTCCATCTGCGTCAGCGCCGTGACGACGTTCTCGACGGCCGTGATGTCGGCTGACCCGTCGGCATGCGACGGCGTTCCGACCGCCACGATGATGAAGTCGGCGGCGCTGACGGCGGACGGTAGATCGTCGACGAACGAGACGCGGCCGTTCAAGAGGTGCGTCAGCAGCGACTCACCGATGCCGGCTTCGCGATACGGCGTGATGCCGGCTTGGAGCGCCCGGACACGCTCGGGCAGGATGTCATAGCCGACGATCTGGTGTCCGAACTCGGCGAATCCGATGCAGCACGCCATGCCGACGTAACCCGTGCCGATGATCGCAACTCTCTTTGGCTTTTTGGTCGCCGACATGAGTCAGTACGCTCCTTGGGAAGAAAAGACGGCACGCACCGTTCCGAGCACGATCCGGGCGTCCGTGACGGTTGACGCACGACCGATGTACTCGACATCGTGCGCCGTCGCATCGGGGAGATGCAGTGGAATCTGCTGGCGGCAGCGGATCTGCCACAGACAGGTAATGCCGGGTTTGACGAGGTGCCGCAGTTGTTGCCACGGGGCAGCATAGGACCGAACGTGAAATGGTTGCTCAGGCCGCGGTCCGACAAGCGCCATGTTGCCGACAACGACGTTGAGGAACTGCGGAAATTCGTCGATCGAGGTCTTGCGCAAAAATGCGCCGACTCTCGTGACGCGGCGATCTCCGTTCGTCGTCGGGGACGGCGCGTCGCCGCACGCCTGAACTTTCATGGTGCGCAGTTTGTAGAGATCAAAGAGACGGCCGAAACGGCCGACGCGCCGTTGCACGAAGAACACGGGCCCACCGTCTTCCAGTTTTATCGCCAGCGCCGCGACCGCGACGATGGGGGCCGTGACGATCAGAGCAACGCCGGCAAACGCGACGTCGAGCGCGCGCTGCCAAGCCGAGTACGCAACATTTTGGCGGTAGACGAGATACGTCGGCGCGGCCGGCCGGACGCCGAGTGCTGTGCTCATAAGTACCGCAGGAACGTCAAGGAAACGATGCCGCGGAAAATTGACTGGAAGTCAATCTTGTGGCCCTCGGGCACGAAAACCGTGTCACCGTCGGCGAGTTGCGGGTTCTGGGAAGGCGCGCCATGCGTCAATTTGGTCACATCGTACTGGGTCTGAACGCCCTGGTGCAGAACGGCAACGTGCCGAATATCACCATACGTCGTCGGACCGCCCGCAAAATAGAGCGCGCTCAGCAGCGAGTTGTCGCCCTTGAGCACGACGTCGCCGGGTTTGTAGACCTGCCCCACAACGCCGATCGTGGCCGTGTGAGCGACGTAGATCGAGTCACCCGGTTGCGCCGGCTGACGATACTGCGGGCTCGAAGCCGTGACGACTTGTTCCGTACCGTTGCGCGTCAAGAGGAAACCGGTCCTCGCGGTGACGGCGTCGGCGCCGCCCACTTGGAGCAGCGCGTTGGCGAGCGGTTCGTCGGCATCGAGGTGCGCGGTCCCGGGATCTCTGACCTCGCCCTTGACCACCACGGCGATCGGCTTGTCGACGAGTACGATCGTATCGTCGGGCTGCAAGGCTGGTCCGGGATTCCCTTTGGCGATGAGCTGCTCAGCATCGATCGGCGGTAACGTCCGCCCATCGCGTTTGATGACGACGTGATGGAGGTCGACGCTGCCGTAGCTCCCGTTTTGTAGATTGTGCGCCGCGCTCAAGGTGGGATCGGCCGCCGTGCTCGGCGTGCCTTGGGTCGCCGTACCGTTTTGTATCTGCGCCAATGCCCCGGTGATTGTCTCACCGGGCGCATACGTTAACACCCCTCCGGGTCCACCCGTAACGAAGATGTTTTGCCCCTGCGACAGCAACTGCACGTCGACGGCAACTCGACGGACGTACGGCGCAAGTTTCACTTCGATGTTCCGGCTGAGCTGGCGCGGTGACAGATTTTCTGCCTGAACCAGACCGGCAAGTGGAACCGATATTCTTCCGGTGGAATCAACGGTCGCCGACGTGACGGCCAATTCGGGATGATTGTAGACCGATATCGAGACTTTGTCGCCGGGATGGAGGGTGGCCGCGCCGGCGATGCCGCCGCAAAACGCGCCCAAAGCGACCGCTGCGGCTCCCACAAGCGAGGCACGTCGAGCCATTTGAAAAAGTGACGAGAGGGAGAAATTCATGTAGTTCCTAGATTGGCGTTTTCGCCTCTACAGAAGACCATAAGTACTCGCTCCGCGGCAAGGGTCGAATGTCGCATGTGGGGAGCGAAATGCCCTCCCTAGCAATTACCCCCTTAATCAGGGTGGAGGGCAAACGGACACCGGAAGCGCGCCATTCGTGATCCGCGACACGGTTATCTTGTAGAGTCGCAACGCCGGTTGCCGCGCCAGGGTTCCCTTTGGCGGTTGGCCGCTGTAAGGAACGGCTCAGGGGCAAATGCCTGCCGGCGTCAGGAACGCGTGCACGTTTCGGCTGCATAGGTCATCCAAGCGTCGCCGCGGAGCACCTGGAAGTCGCGCCGAAAAACGAAGTCGTCGAAGTACTGGTAGACCATTCGAACGGTGACCCGTCCATTGCCGTCGGCTTGCGTCGTTCCGTTGAACGTCCAAATGTTGCCCGTCCATGGCGCGGCGGTCGCAACGTACGCACCGTTCGCCAACGTGACCGACCACGTTTGCGCATTGGGGTTGAAACGATAGTGTTCGTCGAGTTCAACGCGACGATTGGTCATCTCGAAGATGTTGTGTAAATCGAAGCCGACCGCGGTCCGCACGTATTCGTGCTTCTCGGGCGTTCCGGCCAACGTCGTGCACGCCCATGCTGAGCCGGTCAGAAAACGTACAGCATCACGGTTACGCGAAGTCGTCGGGACATCACGCGGACGCACCGTAGGCCGCGGCGTGGGCCGCGGGGTCGCGGCCGGAGTCGTACGGACCGGAGCGGGCGTAGCGAAACGCCATACGAGCGGTGTGGTAACCGCGCGCGGCGTCGGGGAAGGACTTGCTGACGGAGCGGCAGTTGGCGTTGCGATGACCGGCGCGGCCGTGCGAAAAACGGGGGGGAGATCAGGCGGCGGCGTCGGCGGCGGCGCACTGGAGGCGAGGGTCAACATCAGCCATGAAAGCGCTGCCATCATTTCTTCTTTACGCCTCTTACCGGCGGTTTCATGTCGTCAGCGTTGCAGGTCGGCAAACGTTCGCGCGATACGGCGCAGCGTGGGACGAGAGGGTGATGCCGCCGACTTCGTCCGTTCGTCGACCCACGCCGCCATCTCGACGACCGTCGGTCGCTCGAAGACGACGTTGAGCGGCATGTGGACACCGCAGCGTTGGCCGATGTGCGCGAGAATCCGCAGTGCCGACAGCGAGTGACCGCCCAGCGTGAAGAAATTTTCGGTGACGCCGACCTCTTTCACAGAGAGGGCGCGCGCCCAGATTTGCGCCACCGTGGCTTCGGTGGCCGTGCGCGGCGCCACGATGTTGCGATACGACTCGGCCGCGGCATCGGGCGGCGGCAAGGCGGCGCGGTCGAGTTTTCCGTTGGCATTGAGCGGCCAGCGTTTCAGCCACACGAACGCGGTCGGTACGAACGCGGACGGGAGCGTCTCGCTCACGCGCTCGCGAATGCGCTCCGTGTGCGCGCGCGCGTCTTCGCTGTTTCCGCCGGCGGGGATGCAATAGGCGACGAGTCGCGGCTCGCCGAGAGCATCCTCCCGCAGGAGAACGGCCGCCGCTTCAATTTCCGGCAGCGCAACGAGCGTGCTCTCGATCTCGCCCAGTTCGATCCGCACGCCGCCCATCTTGATCTGCGCGTCGCGCCGGCCTAAGAACTCGAGCGTCCCGTCGGTCCGGTAGCGCGCCACGTCGCCGGTGCGGTACAGGCGCACGTCGTGCTCGACGAAGGCCGCGGCGGTCAGATCGGGGCGCCCGACGTACCCGGCAGCGAGTCCCGCGCCGCCGATGCACAGTTCACCCTTCACGCCCAGCGGCACGGGGCGCAGGTTCGCATCGCGCACGTCGACCGTCACCTTGTCGACCGGTAGCCCGAGCGAGACGGGGCCGCCGCGCCAGTGCGTCCGGTCGACGTCCCAATGCGTCGCGTAGATCGTCGCTTCGGTCGGACCGTACAGGTTGGTGACCGCGAGCCCCGGGCAGTCGTGCAGCACGCGCGTCAACAGGGCGCTCGGTAATGCTTCGCCGCTGAGGAAGAGCCGGCGTAGGCGCGCGAGCGCACCGGCGGCGCCCGGCGTCTCCAGCACGGCCGGCAACTGCGACGGAACCAACTGCAGCAGCGTGACGCGACGTTGTTCGACGACGTCGGCGAGGTAGCGCGGATCGGCCGCAAGGTCGTGTCGCGCGACGACGAGGCGAGCGCCGGCAATGAGCGGCAGAAACATTTCGGCGACAAAGACATCGAAGGTGGCGGGGGCGCGCAGCAGTATCGCGTCGTGCGGTGTCACGTCGTACGCGTCGCGCATCCAGGCGAGACAGTTGACGACGGCGCGGTGCGCCACCATCACGCCCTTGGGCCGCCCGGTCGACCCCGACGTGTACATGATGTACGCAAGATCGTCGGGCGTGGGACGCACGGCAGCGCCGTTCACGGCGTAGTCGGCTGCCGGCGCGTCGACTGAAACGACCCGCGTTGCCGGCACGTCCGGAATCCGGCCGAGCAACGGGCGAAGCCGCTCGAGGGTCAGCACGACCGAGACGCGCGCGTCGGCGAGCATAAAGGCGACACGCTCCGCCGGGTGACTCGGATCCAACGGCAGATAGTAGCCTCCGGCGCGCAGCACGCCGAGGATTCCCGTGATCAGCTCCGGGCAGCGCTCCATGAAGAGCGCCACGCCGACCCCGGGCGCAACGCCGAGCGCACGCAAGCGGCGCGCCAACTGCGACGCGCGCTCATCGAGCCCAGCGTACGTCAGAGAGTCGTCGCCGTATTCGAGGGCAACCGCCGCCGGCGTGCGGGCCGCTACAGCGGCGACCAGACCATCAAGCGTGTCGAAGTTCTCGCCTGAGGAGGTGCGCGCGCGCGGCAGGCTCAGCGCAGGTCGCTCATCGTGGGCGACGAGCGGCAGCCGCGAAACGCGGCAGTCCGCGTCGGCGGCGATTCCGCGCAAGAGCACCGTGAAGTGGCGCAGCATGCGCTCGAGCGTCGCGCCTTCAAAAAGCTGCGCGCGTCCTTTGAGATCGAGTGACGCGGTCGTTGCTCCCGCCCCTTGTGAAAGAACGACGGTCAGGTTGAGGTCGAATTTGGCGACGCAGCGCTCGACTCGCACCGGGTGCAGGGTCGCGGCGCCCAAGGCGACGGGCGTACCGTCGGCGTGGCGCAGATCGAAGGCGGCGCCGAAGAGCGGCCCGAAAGCGGCCTCGCGACGCTGGGGTTGCAGCTCGAGCGCGAGTTTCTCGTAGGGTATCTCCGCGTGTTCGGTCGCCCGCAAGAACGTGCCGCGAAATGAGCGGAGCAGGTCGGCGAACGGCGGATCGTCCGAGAAACGCGCCCGCAAGGGCAGCATGTTGGAGAAGTAGCCGATCAGCGGCTCGAGTTCGGGGCGCGTGCGACCGGCGACGGCGCAGCCGAGCACCACGTCTTCATCGCCGGAGTAACGGTACAGTAATGTAGAAAACGCCGCCGCGAAGGTGACGAACGGCGTCGTGCCGCAGCGTGCCCCGAGCGCGACTAGCGGTTCGACGATGTCGGCGGGCAGGCTCGCCTCGCGCCGCACGCCGGCGTCGCTCGGAACGCTGCTGCGCGGCGCGTCGGTCGGAACCGCAAGGAGCTCGGGGACGCCGGCGAGTTCGCTTCGCCAATACGCCAGGAGTTCGGCGAGGCGTTCGCCGTGCAGGCGACGGCGTTCCCACGCCGCGAAATCGGCGTACTGTACGGGAAGCGGCGCCTGGAGCGGAGCCGCGCCGGCGGCCCGGGCCGCGTAGTGCTGCGCGATCTCCGCTAGCGCAATCCCCTGCGAACCGAGATCCCAGGCGATGTGGTGCGCGATCAGCAGCAAGACGTGCTCGTCGTCGCGCAAGCGCACGAGCGTTGCGCGCAGCATCACATCACGCGCGAGATCGAACGGCTCGTCGGCGGCTGCGTCGAGAACCCGCGCGAGCGCACGCTCACGCTCCTGGGGCGGCGTTGCCTCCAGTGAAACGGCGCGCAATTCGAGGGAGCGCGCCGGTTCCACGTTGGCCACCGGCTCGCCGTCGCGCTCGGCGTACGTCGTGCGCAGGACGTGATGCCGTTCGAGCAACGCGTTCAGTGCGCCGCGCAAACGTTCGACGTCGAGCGGGCCGGCGATGCGCAGCGCACGCGGAATGCGGTAGGGCGAAGAACCGCCGGCGGCGCGTTCGATCCGGTAGACGAGTTCTTGCGCAAACGACAACGGCGCGGGGCCTGCGGCGTCGCGGCGCACGATCGCGTCCGCACGCGCGGCGCGCGCTTGTTGCATGCGGGCTTCGACGAGCGCGCGTTTGGCGGGCGCTAGCTCCTCCAGTCGCGTGGACACGGGTTTCAGCATTGTTCGACTTCGCGCAGCGCGCGTTCGAACTCGCGCTCCTCGGCTTGAGCGACTTCTGCATCGACGACCGCCGCCAATTGCCCGACCGTCGGCGAATCGAAGAAACTGCGCAGCGGTACGCGCACGCCGAAAGCGCGATTGAGTTCGTTGAGGCCGCGAATCGCCAAGATCGAGTGGAAGCCGAGCGTCAGAAAGTTCGTCGTGACGCCGACGCGCTCGACGCCCAGTAACTCGGCCCAGATGGCGGCAATGCGCTCTTCGGTCGGCGTCCGCGGGGAGACGGTGCCTCCCTCGGCCTCCGGCGAGTCGGGGTGCGGTAAAGCGCTGCGGTCAACCTTACCGGACGGCCCCAGCGGCAGGCGCTCGACTACGACAAACGCATCCGGCACCATGTAGTCCGGTAAGCGCTCCGCAAGCCACGTGCGCACGTCACCCGCGTCCGGCGGCGCCGACGCCGGCGACGACCGGGGGACGACGTAGGCGGCCACGCGCGCCTCGCCGCCGGCGCCGCGCAGCACGGCGGCGGCTTGTCCGACCAGCGGATGCTGCGCCAGGACGCTTTCGATTTCGCCGAGTTCGACGCGGAAACCGCGCACTTTGACTTGGTCGTCGAGTCGCCCCAGAAATTCCAGCTCGCCGCTGGGCAGCCGGCGAACGCGGTCGCCGGTCCGGTATAGCCGGCCCCCGGCCGACCCGCCGAAGGGATCGGGGATGAAGCGCTCGGCGCTTACGGCCGGCCGGTTGACGTAGCCGGCGGCTACGCCCATGCCACCGATGTAGAGTTCGCCCGGTATTCCCGGGGGCAGCGGCTGCTGCGCGGCATCGAGCACGTAGCACCGCACGTTGCCGAGCGGCCGGCCGATCGGCACCGTCGCGGGGCGCAAATCGCCGAAGTCCCGCTCGCCGAGCGCGAACGTGCACGCGCCGACCGTCGTCTCGGTCGGGCCGTAGTGATTGAGCACCGCGCACGTTCCCGCCGCCGCGGCGCGCTCGGCCAGATTCCACGGGCAGGCTTCGCCGCCGAGGACCAGCCAGCGCCGCGGCAGCAATCCGGCCATGGCGGAACGGTCGCTCAACGCCGCCAGGTGGGTCGGCGTGATCTTCAGGACGTCGATCTCCGCGGTGGTCATGCGCGCGGCGAAACGCGCGGCATCGAGCGCGACATCGTCACCGATCACGTGCAGCGTTCCGCCCGAACAGAGTGCCGGGAAAACGGCGGTGTACCCCAGATCGACCCACAACGGTGAGACGGTCGCGAAGGTCCACGGGTCACTGCGCGACGCCCCCAGGCGCGCCGAAATCGCGGTCGCATAGTTCAGCAGGTTACGATGGGAGACTGCGACGCCTTTGGGAACGCCGGTCGAACCCGAGGTAAAGACGACGTAGGCCGTCCCCTCAAGCGAAATCGGGAGGCCGGGATCGCCACCCCCCGAAGGTCCCGCCCCGCTGTCGTCACCGTCGAGGTCGACCGTCGCGACCCCGCTCCCGCCCAAGCGCGGGGAGGAAACCGAGTCGCCAACGACCAGGCGCACGCCGCTTTCGGCAATCAGGGCCGCCAGGCGCTGCTCGGGCAACGCGGGATCGAGCGGCACGAAGGCCGCGCCGGCCTTGAGCACGCCAAGCAAGGCCGCGACGGCGCGCGCCGAGCGGGGCAGGGCGAGCCCGACCGGCTGACCGGCCTCGACGCCACGCGCGAGCAAACGGTGCGCCAGCCGGTTGGCCTCGGCATTGAGTGCCGCGTAGGTATACGTCCGCGCGTCGTCGACCACGGCGGCCGCCTGCGGCGACCGGCGCACGGCGGCTTCGAATTGCGCGTGCACCGCTGCCGGGCCGATGGGCGCGGTCGTCGCGTTGTGCTCAACGAGCAGCGCATGGCGCTCGGCCTCGGAGAGCAACGGCAACGCGCGGCAGGGCCGGGTCGGGTCGGCGACGGCAGCCGCGAGCAAGGTGCGCAAGTGGGACAGCAGCCGCTGCGCCGTCCCTTCCAAAAACAGATCGGTACGGTACCACAGCGAGAGCCGCAAGCCGTCGGATACCTCGGCGATGCGCAGCGTCAAATCGAATTTGGTCGCGCCCAAGTCGACGTCGAGGGCCCGCACCTTCAGACCATCGAGCGACAGCACGTCGGGCAGCGTATCTTCCATCGCCAGAATCACTTGGAACAGCGGCGCCTGGGTGAGCTGGCCTCCTTTCTGGAGCTCGAGAATCAGTTGCTCGGCCGGCACTTCCTGATGTTCGTACGCCTCGAGGCACGTTGCCCGAACCCGCGCGAGCAGCTGCGCGAAGGTCGGCTCACCGTCGAGGCGGGTACGCAGAACCAGCGTGTTGGCAAAGTAACCGACGACGCCCTCGGTTTCGCTCTGCGAGCGTCCGGCGATCGGCGAACCGACCACGACGTCGTCCTGGCCGCTGTAACGCGCCAGCAGGGCGGTGAAGGCCGCCAGCAAGGTCATGTAGAGCGTGGCATCGTTGGCCCGCGCGAGCCGCTTGATGCCGTCCAGCAGGTCGGGCGGCAGGATCGCGACCGTGCCCGCGCCCGCGAAACGCGGCGCCGCCGCGCGTGGGCGATCGACCGGCAAGTCCAAGGCCGCGGGGGCGTCGGCCAACTGTGCGCGCCAGTACGCTAGCGAGGCCGCCAAGGTCGGCGTGTGGCCGGCGTCACGTTCCCACGCAGCGAAGTCGGAGAAGGTGAGGGGGATCACCGGGAGCGCCGCCGTCGTGCCACGCCGACCCGAGGCGTACAACTGACCCAGCTCCCGTGACACGATGCTCTTGGACCACGAGTCCGACACGATATGGTGGGTATCGACCGACAGGATCCAGTCCTGGTCGCCCAGCCGCACGAGCATGACCCGTAACGGGACCTGATTGGCCAGATCGAACGGCGTCTGCGCCTGCTCCCGCACCAGCCGCTCGGCTTCGGCCGGGCCGTGTTCGGCGTAGTCCGACAGGTCGAAGCGGGCGATCGGCACCGGCTGCGGCGCCCGCACGACGGCGCGTGGGCCGTCGTCGGTCGCGGTAAAGATGGTGCGCAATGCTTCGTGACGGGCGGACAGCGCGTCGAAAGCCGCCTGTAAGGACGCCAGGTCGAGCGGACCGTGGATGCGCCACGCCCGCGCAACGTTCCAAGCCGTAATGCCGGGCGACGCGCGGTCCATGAGCCAGATCAGTTCTTGCGCGAAGGAGAGCGGCGCCGGACCGTCGGCGGCGCGCCGCGCGATCACGGAGCCCGAGGTTGCCATTACGCCATCGACACCAAGATGCGGCGCGGCCCGCTGAAGGGCTGCCGGCCGTGGCAGGCCAGCATGTTATCGAGCCACAGCGCGTCGCCCCGCTCCCACGGAAACGCCACCGTCAACTGCGCGATCGTCTGCCGAATCGTCGTGAGCATCTCTGGTGGGAACGGCCCCCCGTCGCCGAACGTCGCGTTGCTGGGTAGATCGGCGGGGTCGTCGCCATACACCCCGACCAACGCTTCATACACGGTCGGCGGATGGGTGGAGGGGTGATACTGATCCGCTTGATTGAACCAGACGGTTTCTCCGGTCAGCGGGTGCACGGCGACGGCGGGTCTGCGCTGGATCAGACGCAAACCCCCATCGGCTTTCCAGGTGAACTCGCTGCCGGTCTGGCGACAGTACCGTTCGACTGCAGCGCCGTCATCGGTTTCGAACGTCTGCTGCCACGACCGGCCGAAGCCGTTGCCGCCCGGTAGATTGCGGATGTAGCAGACGCCGCGCGCGGTAAACTCCTCGACGATCGAGCGATCGAGCGCCTGCAGGATGGCGCGGCTGTCGGCCACCGGCGTGGCGCCGCCGTGCTCGGCCGGAACGATGCAGCCGAACAGCAGCTGCGCCGGCCACGTCGCTGCAAACGACATCTCGTTATGGAGCGAGATGGCCTGCGTGGGCGGATATTCGGTCGACGTATAGACGCGCGAGCTCACGCGCGTGCGCGGCGAATCGCCCCCCACATAGCCGGCGGCTTCGTCGAAAAAGACGCCGGATGCGGTCTCGAACAACTCGGGCGTGTCGGCACCCAGGCCCTCCAAGCGGATGGCGCCCGAGCGCAACAAGGTCCGGTCGAGTTGCGCTTTGTTGGCGGCAATCCAGGCGAAGCGCTCGGGCGCAGATGCGCCGGGAACGCGAACGATGGTGGGATAGCCGGGCGACGAACGGTCGACGGCCGACTCTGAGAGATCGTGCATGGTAGAACCGCTAGTCATTTAATGAGATCGGCAGTGCGTCACGAGCGTAGCACTTCAGCACAGGGGCCGCACCGGCCTACGGACTGCGACATATGGGACTTTTGGCGTCGGCTATCCCGACCGCGTGCCCATACGGGTCATCGCTATAGTAGGCTAGGCTGAAGCCGGCTTGCCCGAGTTCCCCCTCGACCTCGTCTTGGTTCGCATAGTGGCAGAACGAACCGCTCAACGTATCGCCGAGCTGAACCGGTTCGGCGCGCCGGCGCAGGCGGCGTATGAGCGTTCCGCTGGCCGCGGTCAGCCGCATGCTTCGGCTGTCGCCCCGACGCGCGCGAAATGACAGCAACAACGGGCCGCCGGCGATGATCTGACCCCGCAGCCTGCGTAAAAAAGCAACCCGCGCCGCGCTCCCGGCGATATGCGTGTAGGCGCCCCAGCCCAGGATCGCGCCGTCGAACGTGCCCAGCAGCGGAACCTCGTCGGGCGCGGTCAGAACGAGCGGCGTTGCGATGCCGGCCCGCGTCAAGCGTGCCCGCGCCTCTTCGATCAGCAACGGCGAACACTCGAAAGCCGACACGCGCAACCCGCGCGCCGACAGCGCCAGCAATTCGCGGCCGGCGCCGGCCGATCCGAGGAGCAGCGTTTTGACGGCTGCGAAATGGCGTTCGATCGCCGTTTGCTCCCACGCGAAAAGGCCGCCGGCATTATAGGCGTCGTCGTAATACCGGGCCGTCGAGCGCGCGTAGAAAGCGGCCGTGACGCCGTGGATCCCCGCACGGTCGAGCATCCCAAGCCGCAGACCCTGGACCGCTGCGCCTGCGGAGCGTCGTAGGAAAACGCCGGCTCTGCTAGTACTCACTTGCAAAGTTCAGCGTAAGTATGAGTGGGTTTGCTGGCGTGGACCTTCGTCGCTTTCCATTCGAACGGCGCGGGGCGGCGATTTCGTTGCACGCGGCGACGAATCGGTCAATGGCCTCGCGCACTTGTTGCGGCGAGGATGAAACTGCCCCCGCGAAGCGCTTGGCGTGCCAGAATGCTAAACCAGCACTCGACCCGATTAAGCCAGGACGAGTACGTCGGAGTAAAGTGAAAATGAACGTTTGGGTGGCCAGCGGTCGCACTTCGGCTTATGCGTATTGAGATTGTCAAGAACAACATGGATTTCCCGATCAGAGTATTGGGCGACAACGTCATTCATGAAATGCAAGAACTCTCGACGGCGGCGACGGGTATAATGGCCGGCCTTGATCTTCCCTGTCACGACGTCCAAGGCAGCGAAGAGAGTCGTCGTGCCGTGCCGCTTGTAGCAGTGCGAGACGCCGGTGAGCGCCGTGCCGTCCGGCAGCCGAAGCCATCCCTGAGCACGTTCCACTGCCTGGATTGACGGCTTTTAATCTATCGAGAGCACGAGAGCATTGGCAGGCGAGTCCAGGTAAAGCCCGACAATGTCCGCAGCCTTGGCGGCGAACTCCGGATCATTCGATACACCAACTGCGTCGGCGCTGCAACGAAATGTTCCGATCGCGCAGCCCTCGCCAGACCTGAGCCTCGCTCACGTCGCCCAGAGCCTGGGCAACCAAACTTCCCGTCCATGTCCCACGGCGGCCGGTGGCGGCTTATCCAGGGTTTCAAGAATGCGCCGTTGGGTCGAATCGCCATATTGCGGGCGCATGTCACGAGCACCATCTCGCAGTCCAAGCATTCGATCACGCGCGAAGCGCCTGCGCCACTTGCAGACGCGCGCCCCGCCCGTCTGCAACGCCTCAGCGATCTGCCGATTAGAGCGACGCTCGTCAGCCAGCACACGATGTTCGCACGCTCGACCAAGCGGTATTCGGTCGAAGGTGATCGCGCGAGCTTGCTCAACGCGGCGCGCTCGTCGACGCTTAAGGATCGTCTGATCAATCAAGGCGATGGCCGTTTTGGCGGTGTTTCTTAGAGAGATTAGGAGCGCGATCCAACACATTCGTTACCGGCCCCCGCCCGTTTGATTCCCCTCGTGGGGCATTTAGCGCTATGACTGGCGACGAAAACGATTGGCGACAACCCAGAGTCTCGAGGCGATCGAACTACCGGCCCTCGGCCCTGGCTGATTAGTCACCTCCGCCCGGATGGTCTGGGTTGGTGATAGTGTCTCCGGGTAGAGGGCCCTCGAATCCAGAGCCACTGAACCCCCCGCCGGTCGGATCTCCGCCGCCGACGGTGCAGCTCATCCAAAAATACGGGGAAAGAGACACCACGGTGCAATTCGGGGAGCAGCTGATGCTCCGGTCACTATTCACCTGACACCCGTCCAGCGAGCCCATGGGAGCCGCTGCGCGGTTTGTAATCGCGGCCCGGCCCCGAGGGGCTGTTTCGGCCAAACCGGCTTCCCCCTGATGTTGAGACGTCAGGTCGGCCGGGAACGTACCTTGCTGGGAAGCACAGTCCGACAATCCCGCACTGAGAAGGCAGGCAAAACAGACGGCCGTGAACACATGTACGACGAATCGCGGAGCTTCCGCTGTGTCAAGCATGATGCTATCTTTAGTTCTGGCTCTCGTTGTGGCACGCGTTGCAGTCTCCGGAGCCTCCATGCCGGCATCAGAGCGCCCGCTTTGCAGTCCACGTGGGACTAGTCACTGCTCGGCAGTCGAAACCGCACGATACTGGCGGTATCAGTCCGCGTCGGCCCAGGCAGCTAAAGCATCGTCGCGGGACCTTCGAAAGGCTATCGTCTTGTATCTCAGGGCGCGCGGTTATGCGCGCGGCGACTCCTGCGCTGTTGCACAATTGGACGACGATATAGCCGCTGCGGGCCAGATCTTGAGGGAGCGAAACCGGCTCAGTCAGGCTGAGGCGAAACGGCGCTTCGATGCTGACGTTGATAGGCGCTGGATGCATAGCACGTGCAATAGGAACTAGTGGACTGTAACAAGTGAAGCTGTAGTATTCATGCGATGCGTGGCGAGGCGTCAAAGTACTTCCACTTCACCGGTTTGGGTGCATCGTTGTAGTGGCGGATGTAGCGCATGATCTTCCGGGATAAGTCCTTGACCGATGTGAAGACACCGCTGGCGATCAGGTCGCGTTCGATCTTCGAGAACCACAGCTCGAATTAGTTCAACCAGGAAGAGTAGGTGGGCGTAAAATGCAGGTGTCTAAATATAGCCCCACAATTTGCGCAGCTTTCGCGGCAAATTCAGGATCATTCGAGAAACACCAACTGCGCCGGCGCTTCAACGAATGTTCCGATCGCGCAATACGCGCCAGACATGGTCGTCGCTCACGTCACCTAAAGCCTGCCCAACCAGACTTCCCGTCCATGTCGCACGACGGAGGGAGGAGGCTTATCCAGTGTTTCAAGAATTCGCCGCTGGGTCGAATCGCCATATGTTGGGCGCATGCCGCGGGGCGCCATCGCGCAGCCCACGCATTCGATCGCGCGCGAAACGCCTACGCCACTTGCAGACGCGCACCTCGCGTGTCTGCAATGCCTCTGCAATCTGCTGATTGGAGCGACGCTCGTCGGCCAACAACACAATGTTCGCCCGCTCTACTAACCGGTGTTCCGTCCGAAGGAGACCGGACAAGCTTACACAACGCGGCGCGCTCGTCGCCGGGTAACTCGAATTCAGGAGCAACGCGACTCATGCCTCGTGCTATCATAAATGCGCTGAATCTTGCAACTAAGTACTAGTCGACGCCTGCAAGTGTCACGAGCGCGATGATACCACGGTCGCGCGTATGCGCCGGTGCTCCGCCACCGCGCAGCGAACGGTCGCGCCATGCCCATGATGAGCCTGCGGTGATAAGACGGTTGCCGTCCGTCGGCGCCATCGCGCAAGGGCTGAGAACGCTCTATCGCGCGCAGAGGTTTTACGGGATGCGCGGCGCGATGAGTCTGGCCCGCACGCTGCTGCCCTCCGGGGGTCCGCGTCACGAGCGTGCGATCGACCTCGGCACCGGCAAACTGTTGCTGCGCCCCGGCACGACCGATGCGGCCAATCTGCGTGAAGTGTTCTTCGAGGGAAGCTACGACCTCAACAAGTTCAAGCACTCCGCGCGGGCGCACGCTTTTTACCGTCGACTCCTGGCCGCCGGCAAGCGTCCGTTCATCTTGGATTGCGGGGCGTACATCGGCTTGTCGACGAGATACCTGGCCGAGGTTTTTCCGCAAGCGGACATCGTCGCGGTCGAACCATCGCTGCCCAACTATCGCCTGCTCGAGAAGAACGTCGCGGGGCGCAGCCGGATCCGTGCCCTGCATGCTGCAGTCGGGCGCGCCGGCACCACCGTGAAGATCGACAACCCCGCGCACCCCAAGTTCGTCGGTTTCACCGTGAGCGCGTGTCCGCCGAGCGACCCGGAAGCACTCCAATCGCTGAGCGTTTCAGACCTTCTTCCGAACGACGGCGAACGCGTGCCGTTCATCGTGAAGCTCGATGTCCAGGGCGCCGAGCGCGACGTTTTCGCGTCGCACGATTGGCTGGCTCGCGTCCCGATCGTGCTCATCGAACTTCACGACTGGCGTTATCCGTGGCAAGGACGCAGTGCCAATTTCTTGAGCGCGGTGGCGCAACATCCCGTGGAGGTGTTGCTCAACGGGCAGAATCTCGCCGTGTTCAATCGCGACATACTGGGCGCCGAACTCGACGCTCCGGCTGCTCCTTAGCCATGCCCGATCTCACCGATCCCCAGCACGCGACGACCTCCGCTTTCGGTCGCCGTACCTTCGTCGCCATCGCGGCGGGGGCTGCGGCCCTCGCAGCGCGTTGTGGCGCCGCGAATGCGCAAACGGGCGACTTCGGGAAACCGCACCCGCCGATCGTGCCCGAAGACGACGGCACGCTCGTCGTCAGTCATCCGCGCGTTACGTCCGGCGAGCGCACGATCGACGCGTACCTCGCCGTGCCGCGCAACGCGACCGCGCCGACGCCTGGCATCGTCGTCGTGCAAGCGATCTGGGGCGTCGATGCGCAGCTGCGTGACGTCGCGCGCCGGTTCGCCAAACAAGGCTACGCGGCCATCGCGCCCAACCTCTACACGGGCCTCGGCGCGCCGAGCGGCGACGGCGCCACCGACGTCGCACCGTATCGCGACGTGGCCGCCAAACTCGTGGATGCGACGGTCGACGCCGACATCGCGGCCGCCGCCGATTACCTGCGGAGTGCTCCCTACGGGAAGGGCGCGCGCATCGGCGTGACCGGTTTCTGCATGGGCGGGGGCATCACGCTGCGTCAAGCGGTCGACAACAAGACGCTGGCGGCCGCGGTCGTCTTCTACGGTAAAGTACGCTACGGCACCGACGGCAATGCGGGCTCGATCACGCCAATCGCGCTCGCCTATGCCGACGAACTGACGGTGCCGCTCGCGGGCAGTTGGGGCGAACGCGATACGAGCATCCTCGCGGCCGACGTGCGGGCGCTCGACGCAAAACTCACCGAACTGCGCCGCCCGCACAACGTCAAAATCTATCCCGAAGCCGGCCACGCGTTCTTCGACGACACGCGCTCATCATACGTTCCCTCAGCCGCGACCGACGCCTGGACCCGAACCCTGGTGTGGTTCGGTCAACATCTTGGACGATAGTCCGAAAGCCTAGATTCTGTCTGACGTTTGCGCTATGGTAAGAAGCTATCGTCGAAGTCAGAAGGAATCGCCCATGGCCAGTTTAGACGCTGAAATCACCGTGCGGCAGCGGAATCAAGTGACGTTACCCAGCGCAATCGCCGAGGCTCGGAACGTGAAGCGAGGTAGCCGCTTCATCGTCCATATCGATGACCACCACCCAGACGTCATCTTCCTTCGAGCGATTCCTCGAAGCTACGCAGGCACGTTAAAGGGTCTGTTCGGCACTACTACCGAGGAGGAACTGGCGTATGTACGCGGCGAGCAAGACTGGGGCCAATGAAAACGGCGGCGCTCGAAAAGCGAGTCGCAGCCGGTGAGCGCGTCCTGCTGGACACGTCGACCCTCGTCGCTTACTTCAACGGAAACGAGGTCGTTTCACCGGTCGCTCAACACGTCATTGACGTTCTCGTCCATGATGGACGCAATGCGGCAGTGGTATCCGCTCTAACCGCCGCGGAAGTTTTCGTGTTGCCCTTGCGAGCCGCGCCGCGAGGGTTGCCCCATATTCATGCTTTCCTGACGCGGTGGCCCAACTTGAGCTTAATGAACATCGACCTGCACGTGGCGCAGGAGGCGGCTACGGTTCGAGCGGCTCATGGCTTCAAGACACCCGATGCTGTCATCATCGCCAGCGGCATCGTCGCGCAGGTGGCGCACCTGGTCACCAACGACGCGGCATGGAACAAGAAACTTGCCTCGATGAAGGCTCGGTTCAGGGTGTGCGAGTTGGCTAACTACGCGTAAACGTCGACGTTATGGCGTTTTCAGCTTCTGCAGCGCCTGGAGCGTGTTGGCGACGTGCTTGCTTGGGTCCAAGGCCGTATACGCGTAGACGATCTTGCCGTCGGGGGCGATGACGTAGGACGTGCGGTTGGAGAGCGTCGCGGGACCGGCGCCTAAGGTCGCGTCGTACGCTTGTGAAATCTTGTGCGTCGCATCCGAGGCCACCGGGAACTTGCTGCGGCATTCGGAGACGCTGAACTTGTTGAGGGTGTCGATCGGGTCGACCGACACGCCGATGACCGTGGCGCCGAGCTTCTTGTAGTCGTCGATGTGTTCGGCGAAATCGTGCGCTTCGAGCGTGCAGCCTTTGGTGAACGCGGCCGGATAAAAGTAGAGCACGACCGGGCCCTTGGCCAGCGCGTCTTTCAAGTCGAAGTTGAAAACCTTGCCGCCGAGCGAGGCTTGCGTCGCAAACTCGGGCGCGGTCGCGCCGGGCTTCAGTGACGCGAAGGCGGGGCGGATCGCGATGAACGCCAGCACCAACAGCGCGGCCGCGGCAAGCGCACAGAATTTCCAAGTCTTAGCCATCGTCATAACCCCATCAACCGTGCGATCACGAGGCGTTGCACCTCGTTGGTTCCTTCACCGATTTCGTTGATCTTCTGATCGCGGTACATCCGCGATACCGGATACTCGTCCATGAACCCGTAGCCGCCGTGAATCTGCACGGCCTCGTTGACGACGCGCCGCGAGACCTCGGCCGAGTAAAGCTTCGCCAGGCTCGCGCTCATCTCGAACTCGCGCCCGTTGTCCTTTTCCCAGGCGGCCCGCAGCATCATCAGCTTGGCGTGCTCGATCTCCATCAGCATGTCGGCGAGCTTGAATTGGATCGCCTGAAACTTCGAGATGGGCTGACCGAACTGGCGCCGCTCCTTGGCATATGCGAGGGCCTCTTCGTAGGCGCCCATCGCCAGGCCGACCGAGAGCGCGGCGACCGAGATGCGTCCGCCGTCGAGAATCTTGAGGAATTGCTTGAGGCCGCGCCCGCGCGCGCCGAGCAACATGTCCTCCGGCACCCGCGCGTCTTCGAACGCCAGCTCGCGCGTGTCCGACGCCTTCCAGCCCATCTTGCGATATTTCTTGGAACGCGTGAAGCCGGGCGTGTCCTGCGGCACCGCGATGTTCGATATTTCCGGCCGCCCTTTTTCGTCCGTGCCGGTGATCGCGGTGATCGTCGTTCCGCCGCTCAGGTCGGTGCCGGAGTTGGTGATGAAGGCCTTGGTGCCGTTGATGATCCACGACCCGTCGCGCAACTCGGCCCGCGTGCGCGTGCCGCCGGCATCGCTGCCCGCCTGCGGTTCGGTCAATCCGAAACCCCACAGCATCTCGCCGCGCGCCAGCGGCACGAGATATTTCTGTTTCTGCTCCTCGGTACCGAACATCGCAAACGGCGTCGAACCGAGCGACACGTGCGCCGCGAGCGTGATGCCGGTCGACGCGTCGGCGCGCGAGATCTCCATGACGGCGAGCGCGTAACTGATCGTGTCGGCGCCGGCACCGCCGTATTCTTCAGGGAACGGCAGACCCATCAAGCCGAGATCGGCCATCTTCTTGACGAGGTCGTAGGGAAACTCGGCTTGCGCGTCCATCTCTTCGGCGCGCGGCTTGACTTCGTTTTCGGCAAAGTCGCGGCAGAGCGTCTGGATGGCGCGCTGATCGGCGGTAAGATCGAAATTCATAAGAGCAGGTCTTGCTCCGCTTCTGCGCCGAAAAACCCCTGTAATGTCAGGGCTAGGAGCGTATCGGACTTTGTCCGACTCGCGACGAAGCGCAGGTCGGCCCACGGCCGAACGCTACAGGTTCGACGAAGTCGAATCCACATGATCTCGCTACGCGGCGTGACGCTCGTCTATCCCAACGGCACGCGCGCCCTCGACGGCATCGACCTCGAGATCGCCAAGGGCAGCTTCGTCTTCCTGGTCGGACACTCGGGGACCGGCAAATCGAGTCTGCTGCGGCTGCTCTACCGCGAGCAGAGGCCCAGCCGCGGCAGCGTCACCGTCGACGGCATCCGCGTCGATAAGCTGCGCCGCTCCAAAGTACCGTACTTGCGCCGCAACGTCGGCGTCGTCTTCCAAGATTACAAACTGCTCGTCGATAAGACCGTCTGGGAGAATGTCGCCTTCGCGCTGCAGGTGACCGGCGCGCGCAGCCGCGACGTGATCCGTGGGGTGCCGCGCGTGCTCGATCTCGTCGGCCTCGCGCACAAGTCGCGCATGTTTCCGAACGAACTTTCCGGCGGCGAGCAACAGCGCACCGCGATCGCGCGCGCGCTTGTCAATAACCCGAAGATTTTACTGTGCGACGAGCCGACCGGCAATCTCGACCCGGCGAACACCAACGACATCATGGATTTGCTGCACCGCATCAACCTCAAAGGGACGACGGTGCTGATCGCTACGCACAACGTGCTCGTCGTCGACCGCATGCGCCGCCGCGTCATCCGCCTCGACGACGGCCGCATCACGGCCGACGAGGAACGCGGCTACTATCACGCCGCCGGCGGCGCGGCGGCGGACACTGCGGAACTCCCGATCATGAGGTACAGCGTTGGACCCAGGACGAGTTCGCTTCTTTCTGAGTGAGGTTGCCCGCAACTTCAGCCGCAACGTCATCATGCAGCTGACGGCGATCGGCACGGTCACGGTGACGATCGTTCTGCTCGGAGCCTTTCTGTTCACCCGTGAAACGGCCGGAAAAATCGGCAACGACGTTTTGCACCAGGTGCAAATCAGCGTCTTTCTCAAGGACACGGCCGGCGCCGCCGACGCGAAAGCAATCGCCGCGAAGCTCGCGCACGATCGGCGCGTCGCCAGCGTCACCTACGTGCCCAAAGCGGAAGGTCTGGCCCAGATGCGCGACCGTCTGCGCGGGCAGATCGACATGTCGCTGCTGACGAGCAATCCACTGCCCGATGCGCTACGCGTGCGCGCCGTCGATACGAACCATGTCGATCAAGTCGCAGCGGCGCTGCGCAAGATGCCGAGCGTCGCCAAGGTCGAGTACGCGCAGGACGCCGTGCAGAAACTGGTGCGGCTCTCGGCGGTGCTCGGACGCATTGGCCTGGGCATCGTGGCCCTCTTGATCGTGACGGCGGCGATCATCATCTCCAATACGATTCGCCTTACCGTGTTCGCCCGCCGGCGCGAGATCGCGATCATGCAGCTGGTCGGCGCCTCCAGCGGGTACATCCGGCTGCCGTTCATCTGTGAAGGGTTTTTGGCCGGCCTCTGCGGAGCGGCGCTCGCCGTCGCCCTGCTGGCGGTCGCGCGCGCGCAACTGCTGCCGAAGCTGGCGCTGGCGCTCCCGTTCGTCCCCCTGCACGACGCCGACGTCAACGCGGTCGTATTCGCGCTCGAACTGCTGGGCGTCGGTGCGGCAGTCGGGATCGTCGCGTCGTGGTTTTCGGTCGGCCGCCACTTACGGACGTAAGGGAGGCTTTGATTTTGCGCAGGGCGTCGTCGCTACGAGCCTCATGGGCAAAGCCCACTTCGGCTCTAGGCTCCTAGCCCTGCGCCAAATCAAAGCCTCCCTTGATAAACTCGGCTGTAAATTCGCCGTGCGCGCGTTGGCGTGGGCGTTTGCTCTGCTCATTGGGGTACCGCACCCGGCTGTCGCGTCGGTCGGCGACAAGATTCAGGTGCAGCAGTCGCGGATCGAAGCCACGCGGAAGCGCCTGGAGGACCGCCGTGCGCGCTTGCAGTTCGAGACCGTGCGCGCTTCCGTTCTACGCCGCCAACTGGCGCAGACCGACGCCGGCATCACGCGCGTCGCGGCGACGCTCGACGTCATCGAAGCGCGCATCCGACACAACGAAGGCAACCTCGCTTGGAACCGCGTCCAACTCGATGCCGCCGAAGCGACCCTCCGGCGCCACGACGACGCACTGCGCCGAAGGCTGGTCGACACCTACGAGCGCGGCGACCTCGGCTACATCAACGTTCTACTCTCTGCGACGTCGTTCGCCGAGTTCGTCGAACGCTGGGACGACATCGGCTACCTGATCGCGGCCAACGTTCGAACGGTGCGCGCGCGCCGCGCCGCCGAGCAGGCGGTGCAAACCGCGCGAGCGGCGCTCGAACGCCGCGAGCTTGAACTCGCGGGTTCCCAGCGCGAAGCCCAGCAAACGAAATACCAGTTAGCCGCGCTCGCCGACCAACGCACGGCGCTGGTCGCCGCAGCCGACGTGCAGCGGCGCACCGTCGCCACGGAAGTCGCGCAGCTCGAAGACCTCACGGCCGCGCAAGAGGCCCAACTCGAAGCGATGATCCGCGAACGGCAGCGCGAGGAAGAAGCCCGGCGGGCCGCCGAGGAAGCCGCCCGCCGCCGGGCCGCGCAGTTGGCGGGCCAGCCGGCCCCGCCGCCCGTCAACGAGGGGGCGCCCGGAGCATTCTCCTGGCCGGCCTCGGGGCCGATCACCTCGCCCTTCGGCATGCGTAACGATCCCAACGGTCGCGGCTTCCGCATGCACACCGGCATCGACATCGGCGCGCCGATGGGAGCGACGATCACGGCCTCGGCCGGCGGCCGAGTCATTTACGCCGGCTGGGAAGGCGGCTACGGCAACACGATCATCATCGATCACGGCGGCCAAACCTCGACCCTCTACGGCCACTGCTCGCAAATCTTCGTCGCCGACGGACAAGACGTGCAGCGCGGCCAGGCGATCGGAGCCGTGGGCGCAACCGGCGACGCGACCGGACCCCACCTGCACTTCGAGATTCGGGTGAACGGCGTGCCGATCGACCCCAGCTCCCGCTTGTAGGCCAGCTATCTTTTGATCTGCTGCGCACAATGGAAAGCGCGGTTCCGGTCGGCGCTAGGGTGAGCTCACTTCGTGAAGAGAGCAAGTCGCGTCGCCGACGAGGTCGAGGAACTGGCGCGTAAGGGGTGATCGCCTCGTCGCGCCCGGAGACTTCGAGCAGGAACGCCCACTTGAGTTGTGTCCGCCTATACTGTCGAATGAAGAGTCCCGAAATCGACACGACCGAAGGGCGACTTCGCGTCACGGTTTATGCGAGTCGTTGGGTTTTTGTGACGCGGCACGCGCGAGGAGAAGCGAACGTTCGCGTGCATTGTTCGTCAAGTGTGAGGCACGTTCGAATTCGGCACGACCCACGCCAACCCGACTTCGTCTAGCTTGCGCTCGCGCCGCTCCTCACGACGGAAGCGGTCGATCGCGCGGCGCTTGGCGATTGCCATGAGCCAGGCGCCCGGGTTACCGGGCACGCCGGACGGCGGCCACTGCTCGAGCGCCGCAACGAGCGCATCTTGTGCGAGGTCTTCGGCGACGCCAACATCGTGCACCATGCGTACAAGCCCGGCGATGGCCGCGGCGACTCGATCCGCCAAACCGCATCGATTGCGCGGTGGGCGCCGGTTGGCGTCACGGGCTCGGGGATTGGGCTGCGCGCGCCTGCAGATCGGGAAAGGCCGCCGCGGCTTCCTGAACGTCCGCCGGGAAATCGGCAACCTCTAGAACCTGCCGCACTTCGATGGTTTCGTTTTCGCCGGCGGGGCAGCGCGATGCCCACACGATCGCTTCTTCACGTGAGTTCACCTGGATCATCCAATAGCCGCCGACGACTTCTTTAGCCTCGGCGAACGGACCGTCGGTCACCTTCGGTTTACCGCCCGGGAAGGTGACACGAGCACCCATCGACGGCGGGTGTAGGCCGTCGAGCGCGAGCAACACACCCGCCTTCTGCAAGGCCTCGTTGTACTTCATCATCCGGGCGACGGCTTCGGCGCCGGGCACGGTGCCCGGCTTCGCATCCTCGTATCCCCCCGGGATCATCAACAGCATGAATCGCATTCCGAACCCCTTTCTGCCTTGGGCGGCAGTATTTGCCTCTAGCCATGCGTCGAACCCGGGGACGTGAAATCGACATAATGGCCGCGCGAAACGGCAAGTTCGCGCGGTCGATCCCCGGCTGGCTTTAGGCAGTCTGGACCGCAGCACTGATCGAGAAGCGGGGTGGCTAGACAAGAACAAAGCGTTCGGAGTACCGCACGCAGGCCTCTATGAGGTCGTGTTCACCCTGAGCGATAGGTCGGAGTCGGGGTTACACGGTCGAGATCCCGGCGGCCGGCTTCAGGCCCGCGCGGGTCGAGCGCGGCCTCTTTTGGCGGCAGAGCGGTGGGGTTATTGTAGAGGGCTGGCACTCTTGTCAAGGCAGTGCCAGCAACGCGCCCGCCGCCGCGCGAGGCGGGGGCCAGCCGGTTGCGACTGCGCACAGCGAACCCAAATACGAACTCAGGCCGTCGAGCTGATACGCGCGAGGACCGTCCGATCGAAGCGGCCACGACAGAATCTCGTACCGCTTCAACAACCGAACGCGCCAACATCAGACAACGAGCGATCCCACAAACGGAGGAGGGTTTCACGCGTAAACTCGAGGTAACGCTGGTTGCAACCGAAAGGGTCTAGGGGCGCGTTCAAGTATCACCGAGCGCGTCCTCGTTGCCACCGTATTCCACTGCCGCAGAAATCGACGGGATCTTGCCGAAAACGTTCCGAGCCCTCATCGCTCTGTTGATTCTCGCCGTCGCGTCTCTGGGCGGGGCGCTGTACCTTGCGCACGAACACGACGTGCGCCCCGACGAGGCGCTCACCGACAATGCCAGCGGCTTTCCGTCGATCGAGTTGCGGGCGCTGCTCGGCAACGTGCACGGCAGCGATCAGACGATGCTCGACAACGCCTTCCGGCAAGTGGAGCGCACGTATTACAAACCGGTCAACGCGCAAACGCTGTTGACCGGTGAACAGCATGAGCTGATCGCCTATCTCAAAGCCCATGCCGTTCCCAATCCGCGCCTCCCGGTCTTGATCGCGACCGGCGATCAACGCCGCGACATCGCGGCCCTCAACCGCGACCTGGCGCTCGCGCAAGCGCGCTACGGCAAGCAGACGTCGCCGGTCCAACTGACGCAGGCCGCGATTCGCGGCATGCTCTCGTCGCTGGGCGATCCGTACACGACCTATCTGTCGCCGACCCAGATCAATTCGCTCGAAGAGTCCCTGCGCGGCGGCGACTTCGGCGGCATCGGCGTCTACATGGTGCAAGACCCGCGCACCAAGGCGATTTTGGTGGAGCCGATCGAAGGCATGCCGGCGGCGCGCGCCGGGGTGCGGACGGGTGACCGCATCACGGCCGTGGACGGCCGCCCGGTCGCTCCGCTCAAGGTCGACGACGTCGAACGGCTGATTCGCGGCCGTACGGGCACGGTCGTTCACCTTGCGGTCCGCCGCGCCGGGTCCGCCGCGCCGCGCACCATCGCGATCACGCGCCGGCAAATCGTCGTGCCGTCGGTCCACGCCGAAATGAAGGATGGTTTCGAGTACATCCGCCTCGCCGACTTCGGCCGCACCTCGTATGATGAAGTTCGCCGGGCCCTGCTGCAGGGCAAGGCGCACAATGCGCGCGGCTACATTCTCGACCTGCGCAACAACGGCGGAGGCTATCTCGATGCCGCCGTCAACATTTCGAGTTTGTTCATCCCGCAAGGGACGATCGTCTCGACGATCGACCGCTTCGGCGACCGCGACAGCAAAGCCGCGGTCGGTCAGACGGCATCCGACCAGAGCGCCTACGTCGGGGCCAAACCGCTGGTCATCCTGGTCAACAAGTTTACTGCCAGCGCTTCGGAGATCACGGCCGGCGCGATTCAGGACTACCGGGCCGGAACGCTGATCGGCACCAAGACGTTCGGTAAAGGCGTCGTGCAAAGCATTTACAATACGCTCGACGGCGGCGCCCTCAAGATTACGACCGCCAAGTACGTCACACCGCGCGGGCGGGACATCCAGCACAAGGGCATCGAGCCCGACATCGTCGTCGATCAGCGCGTGGATATGCCCCTCATCGGCACGCCGCGCGACCAACAACTTACCGCAGCCGAAGCGTACCTCCGGCGCACCGCCAACAGGTAACAACCGCCCAATGAATCGTGCCCTGCCCCTCCTCGCCGCCGCCGCGCTCCTGGGGACCGCGCTCACCGCCCCGACCACCGCTTCGGGACTGACCGGTCTGGAGAGTGACGAGCTGCAGATCAGCTACTCGCTGCTCTCGCAGGAGTTCTATAAGAAAGTCGATCCCCAGACGGTGCTCGACGGCGCGCGCTCGGAGTTGCTGGCGTATCTGACCAAGAACGGCGTCAAGAATCCGCACCTGGCAAAGCCCCGAGCGGCCGCCGATCCCGATGCGAACGAACGCGCGCTCGAACGCGAAGTCGGCGCGGCGGTGAACGCCTACGGTGCCAAACTCGGTAGCCGTTCGCTAACGTACGCCGCAATTTCCGGCGCGCTCGATTCCGTGCACGATAAGTACACGGTTTTCTTGTCGCCTAAGGAATACGCCGCACTCAACGAGGGCCTCGACGGCGGAAACTTCAGCGGCGTCGGCATTTCCATCGCGGTCGACGAAAAGACGAAGTATCTCGACGTCAACGAAGTAATCCCCAACGGTCCGGCCGACAAGGCCGGACTGCAATCGGGCGACGTCATCGTGTCGGTTGACGGTAAGTCGACGAAGGGATTGACGACCGAACAAGATTCCAAGATGTTGCGCGGCCCCAAGGGCACGCAAGTCCGTCTCGAGATCGAACGCGGCGGCGCGCCGATTCCGCCGGTTTCCATTACGCGCGATACCATCCATCAGCCGAGCGTCTACGCCAAATTGCTGCCCGACGGCATCGGGTATGCGCGCTTGACGGTGTTCGGGGCGAGCACGGCGTCGGAACTGGGCGCGGCGCTCGCGCGCTTGCAGAACCAGGGCGCGAAGGCGTACATCCTCGACCTGCGCGACAACGGCGGCGGTTATTTGAACGCGGCCATCGAGGTCAGTTCGAAGTTCATTGCCTCGGGACCGATCGTTTCGGTGCAAGATCGCGGCGGCCGCGACACGCAGTACGATGCCGAGGACGATGCGATCGCTCCCAAGCCGCTCGCGGTGCTGGTCAACAAGTACACCGCTTCGGCATCGGAAATTACGTCGGGCGCGATCCAGGACAACGGCGTCGGCGAGTTGATCGGCGAGAAGACGTACGGTAAGGGCGTCGTGCAGACGATCCATCCGCTGCCCGACGGCTCCGCCGTCAAGATCACGACCGCCCGTTACCTCACGCCGCACGGTCGCGACATCAACCTGGTCGGCATCACGCCCGACATCGTTACGGTCGAGGCCGAACCGAAGACCGCACGGTTAGGCGATCCGACGACCGATTCGCAACTGCGCTCGGCGATCACGTACCTGCAAGGCAAAATCGCCCAAGCCGCAACCGGGACGTAGCCTTCGGCGGCGGGGGCACCGGCAGCCGGTGCAACCCCTCCGCCTCTCTACCGCGATAGGCCTACGTCGTCTTGCGCCGCGTGGCGGTGCTCTTTTTCGCGGTCGTCTTGCGGGCGGCCGGCGCCTTTTTCGCGGTCGTCTTTTTCGCGGTGCCGGCCGTCTTCTTGGCCGCCGGGGTTTTCTTGGTGGCAGCCGACTTCTTCGCCGTCACCTTGCGCGTGGTCGCCGCCAATGTACGGGCCGGCGCTGCCGGGGCGGGCGGAGCCGCCTCGGCTGCAGCGCTTGTAGCCGCGACGTCGACTTTGCGGGGCCGCCCACGTTTGCGTACGGCGACCGCCGGTTCGGCCGGCGTTGCCTCCGCCGGTTCCGTGCCCGGCAGAAGCGCGGTCTGCCCGACGGTGAAATCCGCCGGTTCGGTTTCGGTGCGAGTCCGGCGGCGGCGGGCGGGTTTAGCGACCTTGGCGACCTCCGCGGCAACCTCCGGAATGGTAAGGCTCGGCGGCGGAGCGTCGATTGCCGGCGGCGCGGCCTTCCGTTCCAGCGGCGTAATGGCGCGACTGGGCTGCGGCGGCGCCGTCTCTCCGGTCGGCTCGGCGGCCCCGCTGCCGTCCACGCGGAAGATCTGCCGGTCGGGCACGGCCTGCCCCGCGCTCCCCACGGTCTCCGCCGGCAGTTGGCCGCGACCACGGCGCCGCCGGCGACGGCGACGGCGACGAACCTGCCCCTCGTCCCCGACGCCCGCGGCCGCCGGTGCCGTTTCGTCGTCGTCTTCTTCCATCGCTTGCCCGAGCAAAGACGCGTCCACCGGCAACGTGCCGGAGACGGGCGGTGCCGCTGCCACCTCGGACCCGGCCGCGGGCAGAGCCTCGGCCGCTCCTGGGCGCCGACGGCGGCGACGGCGCCGGCGCTTGCGCCCCTCGTCACCGGGACCGCCGTAAGTCGCGAAGGTCCGCCCTTCACCCGCGGCATCGACCGAGGCGTAGTCCGGCACGGGCCGGATGGGCGTCACGGTCGCCAGCGCCGGGGCGGTCGGCTTGTGGGCTCGCGATTCGGCGTCTTCGGCTTCGGCTTCGGCCGCCGTCGAGATGCCGAGACCCGGGCGGCCGCCGATGCCCTTGGCCGCTTCCTCGGCCAGTTGACGCAGTTCTTCTTCCTGCTCGGCCGGCGTTTCGAGCGGCTTGCGGCGCCCGCGGCCGCCGCGACGACGCCGTTTGCGGGTTTCCGCCGCTGGCAGCGCCACCGGCCCACGCGGCTCGGCCAGGATCGTACCGTCTTCGTCGATATCGATCACTTTAATGCGCAGGGTGTCGCTCGCGGCGCCCGCTGCATTTTCGACCTCGACCAAGCGGTCGCCGACCAGGGCCAAGGCAGAGGTCGCGACCGGTAACCGCGCACTGACCAACGTCGCCTCCAGCTCGTCACCGACGCGGACGCTCGGCGGCGGTGCGTTGGCCGCGGCTTCATCGGGCAACTCGCAGATGCGCGTCTTTTCCGGATGCAAGGCGGGGTCGACGCGCACGGCGATCGTCGTTTCCAGTTCGCGCTCGAGCCCCGCCAGTTCGTCCTCGTACCAATACTCGATCTGCGCGCCGACCGTCGGCGCCGACACCACTTCGATGGGCTTATGTCCCGTCGCGCCGTTGCCGTGCGCGTGACCGAAGCGGCGCACGTCCCGAAACGCGTCGATCGCGACCGATTCTGGCGACATCACGGTCCCGAGCCCCTTGCAGGTCGGACACGCGCCGCGCAGTTGAGCCGAAAGGTCTTTGCCGACGCGCTTGCGCGTGAACTCGAGCAGTCCCAGTGCCGAAAAGGACTGAATCGTCGTACGCGTGCGGTCGCGCACGAGGCCCGCTTTGAGCGTCTCGATCACGCGCGTCCGCGACGCTTCGCTCGACATGTCGATGAAGTCGCACACGATGATGCCGCCGATGTCGCGCAGGCGGACTTGTCGCGCGATCTCCGCGGCGGCTTCGACGTTGGTTTTGACGATCGTTTCTTCGAGATTGCGCCCGCCGGTGAATTTGCCGCTATTGACGTCGATGACGGTCAAGGCCTCGGTCGATTCGATCACGATCGAGCCGCCCGACGCCAGGTTGATCTTGGGACGCAGCAGTTTCTGCACTTCGTCGTCGATGTGAAAATCTTTGAAGAGCGAACGGCCGCCGTTGTAATATTCGATGCGATCGACGTATTGCGGGCCGAGCAGGCGCATGAAGTCGCGCACCTTCTCGAAATCTTCCGCATCGTCGATCAGCACGCGGTCGACTTCAGGCGTGATGAAATCGCGCGCGGCTTTGAAGACCAGATTCATGTCCTTGTGGATCAGCGCGGGCGCTTGCGCGCGCTTATAGCTTTCGAGGATGCCGTGCCACATGCGGATCAGCACGCCGAGATCGGCGATCAGTTCGGATTGGCTCACGCCGGCAGCGGCGGTCCGTACGACGGTTGCCATCTCGGGCGGCCGGATCATCTTCATGATCGTCTTGAGACGGTTGCGCTCCTCGGCGCTTTCGATCTTGCGTGAGACGCCGGAATACCGGCCCGTCGGCATGAGGATCAAGTAGCGGCCCGGCAGCGAAATGTTGGTCGAGATGCGGGCGCCCTTGAGCCCGCGCGGCTCCTTGACGATCTGCACGAGCGCGTCGTCACCCTTGCTGATCTTCTCGTTGATCGTCCAGCCGCTGCGGCCTTGCGTGATCTCGACGTCGCCGATGTTGAGCGGCGTCTTGTTGATGTCGTCGACGTAGAGGAAAGCGTTACGGCCCAGGCCGATATCGACGAAGCTTGCTCCCATGCCGGGGAGCACGTTGACTACTTTACCTTTATAGATTGAGCCGATGACCTTTTCTTCGCGTTCGAAGTAGATTTCGGCGAGCTCTCCGTCCTCACGGATGGCGACCCGGTTCTCCCAGGGGTCACTCGAGATGAGGATCTCAGTTGGCACGTTCCCATTGCCTTTCTCGGCGGCGCCGCGGGAAGCGGCGCTGCCTTATCGCCTGGCGCCGCGGTTCGCGGGCATCACATATTCAATTGTACCGACCCGGCCTGTGGCGGCGGGCGGCGAGCCCCGGTCGCAGCCGATGCGGAAACTCCGCGGCGCGACCTGAGCGTCTTCCGATATTTCGGTTGCGGACGCGGCCGAACTGCGGCGCGCACGCGAAAATCTCAAATCGGATAGCCCGCCATTGGCGGCCGCAGAGCACGGGTCCTGTTGCACCGATACCCGTAGCACCGTGCTCCTTGCCTCGCGCCCGTTTCCGGGGCTCTGTTGGGCAGCCGGCCTTTGGTCACTCGACGTCGTGGGCTGCCTCGGGTTTTGGAAGAGTCCGCGTTCGGGAGCGAGCGAGCATCCGCGTGGCGGATATTCCCCTGGCCCGCTGCGATTCACGCGCCATGGGCGTCACCGCCCTTGGGGGTCTCGCCCGCACGAGCGCGCCCACGTCGGCCCCGTTCAGCGGACGTCCCTGCATCGTTGCCACGGTTCGTATTGAGCGTGCGGAGACGGGGTCTCGATGACGGAACCGCAGTCGTGACGGTCCTGCCCGGCGGCGCTCAGCAGCGCCACACGGCCATCTTGCCTCAAAACACGAGCTTGTCGCGCTGGACGTAGATGTTCAGCAGCACGCCGACCGCCGCGAAGTCGGTGAGGATCGCGGTGCCCCCGTAGGACATGAAGGGCAGCGGGATGCCGGTGATCGGCATGATGCCGACCGTCATGCCGATGTTGACCGTGATGTGGAAGGCGAACATCGCGATCAGGCCGGCGGCAAGCAGCACGCCGAAGCGGTCGCGCGCCGCCAGCATGGCGCGCACCGCGCCGAACAGGACGAGCGCGTACAAGCCGATCAAACACAGCGAGCCGACGTAGCCGGTCTCTTCACCGACGACCGTGAAGATGAAATCGCGCGAATGTTCCGGCACGAAATTCAGTTGGGTCTGCGTCCCATGGTACAGTCCTTTACCGAACCATTCGCCGCTGCCGACGGCGATTTTCGACTGATTGAGATTCCAGCCGGCGCCTTGCGGGTCGGCGTCGGGATGGAGAAAGACTAGCAGCCGGTCGCGCTGGAATGGTTTGAGGACCACGTTCGTGCCGACGACCAGCGCCGCGCCGGCAAACGCCCCCAAGGCGTACACGAGGAACTGCCGCAGGCTGGCGACCCCGAAGAACAACTCAGCCGTCACGATCGCGAAGATGACGAGCGTCGTCCCGAGATCCGGCTGCTTGAGGATCAGCAGCGCGGGAACGGCGACGGCACCGACGGTCATCCCGATCTCGCGCCAGCCGACGACGGCCACCCGGGCCAGCAGCGCTGCGACGCAGATCGCCAGGATCAGCTTGGCCGGCTCGGAGGGCTGAAACTGCACCGCTCCCAGGGTGATCCAGCGCTGCGCCCCCAGGGCGCTGCGGCCGCCGACCATCACCAGGCCTAGAAGCAGCAGGTTCGCGATGTAGAGTCCGAACGACCAGCGTTGCCACTTGTGATAGTCGATCGCGGCACAGGTCGCCATGACCAAGAGGCCGATCAGGATATAGACGACCTGCTTGCGCCATTCGCCCGCAGCGTCGGGCGAGTGCAGATCGGCCGATCCGATGAAGACGACGCCGGCCAGCGACAAGGCGAGCGCCCCAAGCGCCATCACCCAGTTGAACGAGCGGTACCAGGGCCTCTCCACGCGCCGTACCGTTCGCAGGCGGTCGGGCGGAAACTTTTACCGGGCGGCGCTACCCGGGAGCCGGCCCCTGTAAGGCGACGGTCTTTTTTCGGCGGCGCCGGCGGGGCGCACCGGCGTACGAGGCTCGGGTCGGCGGCGGTTGCTTTTCTTGAGCCTGGGGCGCGGAAGCGACGGCGGCCTCTTCCTCCGGCGCAAGCGCCGCCGCAGGGGGTTCATCGGCCGCCGCCTGCGGAGCGTCGACCGTCGGCGCGACCAGTTGCGGTGAGGGCGACGGCTCTTCGGTGCGCGGCGCCGTCGGGCGCGGCCGCTCGCGGATGCCGGTGATTGGCACGTTCGCGAGCATGGCAACCTCGCGTTCGCGCTGTTCGAAGGTGACATCGGCATGCGCGGGGTCGATTTCAACGTACTTCGAGATGACCTCGAGCAGATCGCGTTTGAGCGCTTCGACCGTCTCGGGCGCAAGCGAGAGGTGATCGGAAAGCAAGACGACGCGCAGCCGCTCTTTGGCCGTCTCGCTGGAACGCTCGGGCGGCAAGAACAGCTTCTTGAGGAATTCGAGCACGGCTAGCGTCCTCCGAGCAGCGCGCCCAGCTTGGCGAACCAGCCGCCCCCGCTTACCGCCGGATCGCTCCCTGCCGAGGGCGCTTCGTCGCCGGCGAGCTTGGCCGCGATCGCCCGATATGCCGCACCAATGCCGCTTGCCGGATCGAGGGCGAGCGGTTCTCCTTTGTTCGTGGCGACGATCACCCCCGGTTCTTCGGCGATGACCCCGAGCAGCGGCAGACGCAGGATGTCGTTCACGTCCTCGACCGACAGCATCTTACCCTTCTTGACGAGCTGCGGCCGGACGCGGTTGACGATGAGGTCGGGATGCCAATCGTTCGGTAATAAACCAACGACACGATCCGCGTCGCGCACCGCCGAGACTTCCGGCGTGCAGACGATGATCGCGTGCTGCGCGCCGGCGACGGCGTTCTTGAACCCCTTCTCGATGCCGGCCGGACAGTCGATCAACACGTAGTCGAAGCGGCGCCGCAACTCTTCGATCAGCGCCGTCATGTGCGCGGTGACGACGTCTTCCTTTTCGCGCGTCTGGGCGGCCGCAAGCAGCGACAGCGAGTCGCTGCGCTTATCGCGCACGAGCGCCTCATCGAGGCTCGCTTTCTCTTCGAGTACGTCGAGCAGATGAAACCGCACGCGGCTTTCCAGCCCGAGCACGATATCCAAATTGCGCAAGCCGACGTCGGCGTCGACCAGCACGACGCGTTGTCCGCGCGCGGCCAGCGCCGTACCCAGGTTGGCGGTCGTCGTCGTTTTTCCGACGCCACCTTTTCCGCTGGTGATCACGATCGCCCGTCCGTGCGGCGGCGCTGGTTGCGGCTGCGCCGGTTGGGGCGCAGGTTGCCCGACCGGCGCCGCTTCGACCGGCGCCGCCGCGCTGGCCAGCGTGCTGGCAACGGCGGTGGCGCCGGTTTCGAACGCGCGCATCATCGTCGTCATGTCATCCCGCCTTCCACATCGTGAAGAGCCGCCCGAAGAAACTGGGTGTTGCGAGGCTGGTGAAGGGGACGGCCTCGCCGTCGAGTCGCCGTGCGATCTTATCGTAGATCGCCGTGAGACGCTTGGTCTCGTCGAGCACGAGCGGCTCGCCGCGGTTCGTGGTGTCGATGACCTCTTCGTCGTCGGGAACGATGCCGAGCAACTCGGCCGACAAGACGTCGCACACGTCGTCGACCGACAGCATGTCGCCCGATTTGACCATCTCCGGCCGCACGCGATTGATGATCAACCGCAGCGGCAACCCGGCCTGCGTCAGTTTTCCGACCACGCGGTCGGCGTCGCGAATGGCACTGATCTCGGGAGTGGTTACCACGATCGCTTCACGCGCCCCCGCGATCGCCATGCGGAAGCCGTGCTCGATGCCCGCCGCGCAATCGATCAGCACGTAATCGTTACTCTCGGCTAGCGCGTCGATGACGCCTTTCATCTGCTCTTCGCCGACCGCCTCTTTCTCGCGCGTTTGAGCAGCGGGCAAGAGGGCGAGCGTCGGCAACCGTTTGTCGCGAATCAGCGCTTGGCGCAACTGGCAGCGTCCCTCGACGACTTCGACCAGATCGAAGACGATGCGTTTCTCGACGCCCAGCACGAGATCGAGATTGCGCAGGCCGATGTCGGTATCCACCAGCGCCACTCGACGGCCGCGCTTGGCGAGCGCCGCCCCCACGTTCGCGGTGGTCGTCGTTTTACCGACGCCGCCCTTGCCGGACGTAATGACGATCGCGCGGCCGCTGCTCATCGACCGAACTCCGCCGTACCGAGCGAGGCGGTCGTGATGCGTCCGTCGCGCACGAAGGCGACCTCGGGAACACGGCTGCCGGCCGCGCCGTCCCCCGTCGCGATGAACGTCGCGATGCGCAGCTGCGTCGGTGCCAGATCGAGCGCGTACACCCGCGCGGTTGCGTCACCTTGGGCCCCGGCATGGGCCGTGCCACGCAGTGCTCCGAAGACGACAATGTCGCCGCTGGCCACGAGTTCCGCTCCCGGATTCACGTCGCCGACGACGACGACGCAGCCGACTTGCTGCAGCGAGCGGCCGCCGCGCAGGGTACCGCGATGATACAGCGTCGTGGGCACCACCCCCGGCGCAGCGCCCAGCGAGGGCCCGGCGCCCAGCGCCGACGCCACCCCCCCGGCCCGCGCGGCCGCGTCGAACCTGGGCCTGGCGACCGACGCCTCGCCGTGCGCCCGCCGCGAGGCAATATCGGCTCGGGCGCCGGCGAAATCGGCATCGAGCGAGCGTGCCTCGGGGGTAAAATCGCCTCCACGACTTGCCCGAGCGGCGCGTTTGCGGGCGATGTTGGCGACGCTCGGACGCGGCGCCTCACCGAGATACGGCAGCGCGATGCGCCCGGCCAGCTCGCGCGCGTCCGGCGGACCGTAGATCCCGCGCAGCACGATGCCGAGCGAACCGATCGTTTGCACGAAGCCGCGCATGGCGTCGTCGGACGGAGGCGCCCCTTCGAAGATTGCGATGGCTCGGCTGCCTCGGTAGAACTCCGGCCGTTCTTCTATGCCCGCCGCGACATCGCGGGCGGCAACGTCGAAAGAGCGTTCGCCGAAAACGAACTCGAGGCCGGCTGCGGTTCCGCGCAACATTTGGCCCTCCGATGCAACGCGGATCCCGTACGGCCCTTCGTCATCCACATCCAATGCACAGCAATCCGGGTTTATGCACATACCGGGGCCTGCTCGCGCGATGAGCGCTGTGGGCTCGCGTCGAATCAACGCTCCCCGGCCGCACGTGCCGGCTCGCCGAGGTAACCGCCATGTCCGTCCGCCGTTTGGGTCACGCCCTCTTCTCTCTAGCCTTCATCGTGACGATGGTGCCGTCGCCCGCTCGGGCGATGTCGACCCAAGCCGAGGTCCAACAAGCCAAAGAACAAGAGAAGCAGATCATCGAGCAATACAACGTCGTCACCGATCCGCTCATGAATCGCTGGGTCGATCAGGTTAGCGACAAGTTGTGGAATCAAGTCGCGCGGCGCGACCTGCCGTACAACATCAAGATTCTCGATTCGCCCGACATCAACGCGTTTACGATCGGCGGCGGCTACGTCTACGTGAACTCCGGGCTGCTCGATTTCGTGCAGTCCGACGATGAGTTGGCCGGCGTGGTCGGGCACGAGACGGGGCACAACGAACGCCGTCATACCGTCACCTTGCCGGCGAAAGCTGAAGCGCTGAACCTGTTGTTCAGCATCGCGTCCATTTTTTCACCGTTCATCTACCGCTTCGGTCAATTGGCCGAGGCGGGGCTGATTTCGAAACAAGAGCGCTCCAACGAGCTGCAAGCCGACCAGTACGGATTGTTGCTGATGTCGCGCGCTGGTTACGACCCCGATTCGATGGTCTCGTTCATGAATCACATGGGCGCTGCCGAAGCGGAGCATTCGAGTCTCGTCGATAAGTATTTCGAAAGCCACCCCGGCTTTCCGAGCCGCGTCTCGCACCTGGTCGGTTACGAAGAACTCGATCCCAAGAAGCGCACGACCGACCAGATTCTCGTCCAGGCGCTGCATGATCAGAGCGAGGCGCGCTACAGCGTCGCCGCGCTGAAATTCGGCCAAGTGCTGCGCGCCGACCCGGGCAACACGATCGCACTGCTGCACTTGGGCGAAGCGCAGATCGCGCTCGGCGAGCCCGACAAGAGCCGTCAGACCCTCGCTGAGGCAGCTCAGAAGGGCACGAGCGAAACGCGCGCCGCGGCGCTCTCGCACATCGCCGCTTTACAAGAAAGCCAACCGCGCTTTACGCTGGGCAAGCCGAACTTGGCGCCGTTACGCGCCCAACTGGCCGACGTGGAAGCCCGCGAAACCCAAGCCGATGCGACGATCGCGGCCCGCCGCGACGACGGCAAAGACCTGATCAAGTCGGTCAATACGCGCGTCCAAAACGTGTCATACGGCATCCCCAACCTGGGCCGCGTTGCGGTCCGCCAGGGTAGCCGGCTCGACGCCGTCCTGAAGAACTTCAACGCGATGGGGCGCTACATCGACGCCGCCTTTACCAAATCGTCCGCCGTCATCAACGAAGTGGGGACGGTGCAGAAAAACCGCGAGAGCGGTCTGGTCAAAGAGAATGCGGACATCCTGCATGAGTTGGCCGCGCCGCTGGCGCTCGAGCCCGTTCCGGCGCAGTCCCTCGCGCTTTTGCCGTCGTATCCGCGCATGTTCGACGACATGGAGCTCTCCGATGGCGACATGGTCCGCGGGCTCGATGCGGCCCGCGGTTCACTGGCGTTACTCGACGTGTCGCTCGGCGACCTCAACGATTTCGCCCAGCGCTTGAGCCGCTCGCAACTCGACTTCAACGGCGATATCAATCAGCTGGACTATAACGCCCTCCTGCCGCTGATGAAGAAGGCGACCGATTCGCTTTCTAAGGCCGCGGTCGCCGGTTCTCAGGCGGAGCAACTGGTCAATCTCGCGCGGGCGCGGCAGTTACAGACGCGCATAACGATGCTCGGCGTCGGCTCGCCGCGAGACCGTTACGCGACGTTGCGCTACGCGCTGCAGCAGCGAGTCGGCAACAACGGCATCGAATACGCGACGAAGCTGCACGATGATTTGACCTCGGGAGAAGTCGCGGCCGCATCGATCGTCGCTGCCGACACCAACACGACGCCCAGTTCCATCATCGACGAAGCGCGGTCGACGAACCGCACGGTCATCGATGTCGCCAACGAACGCGGGATGCGCTCGCAATCGCTGGAAATATTCCTGGGACTGGTCTACTTAGACTACAGCGACGATCCGCTCAAAGAAGCGCTCGTCCCGACGGGAGCGAGCAACGGCAACCACGATTAACGCGGGGCACGCGGCGTTTCGCCTCGTGCGCCACGGTGCCAAAGCGCGCGCGGTCGGGACCGAAAGCCGCAAGCCGTTTCGCTTCCTGCTGTGCGGCGACCCCGGACTCGTCGCCGAGTTCCGAGCGCTGTTGTTGTTCGCGCGGCCTGACGCACTCGTCGCCGCGGATGCGCCCGCGACCCTCGAGACCGTCGATCTTCGGCGCATGAGCGTACCGGCGCCGCCGGACGCCAAGGCGATCATTTTTCTCGGCCGCGCGGGGGACGTCGCCGGCGCTCGCCTCGACCTGTTGCGGCCCTTCAAGCTTCCGATCTTCGCTCTGACCGTCGATGAAGGCGCGGCCCACGGACCCCAACCGGCGCTTGCGCCGACCGCGGGCGCGGTCGCCGAATACGGCGTGCCGCGAATCAGCTTCGGCGCGCTGCGCGGGCGCGTCTTCGTGCACCTGATCGATCGCTGCAAGGGCGTTGAAGTGGCGGTCGGGCGTCGCCTCCCGGCGCTGCGCGAAACCGTGACGTCGAAGATTACCCGCGACGCCGCATCGTCGGCGCTCAAGATCGCCGCGGCCAGTGCCATCGTCGATAAGGTTCCGGTGCTCGGGATCGTCCTCGGCGCCGTGGCCTCGGCCGGCGACATGATCGCGATCACGGGTATTCAAGTCGCGCTCTTGATGCAGGTCGGCGCGACGTACGGCAAGGACCCCGACGTGCAGCGCATCTGGGACCTGCTGCCGGTCGTCGGCGGAGGCCTGGGCTGGCGGGCGCTCTCGCGTGAACTCGCGGGCTTCATTCCCGTCGCTGGGATTCCGATCAAGGCCGCCATCGCCTACGCCGGAACGATCGTCGTCGGAGAAAGCGCCGGCTTCTTCTTTGAAAACGGACATCACATGACGCCGGCCCAAGCCGCGCAGTTGTACGAAGAGCGCAAGAACGCCGCGCTCCTCTTCGTGCGGGATACGTTCCGCCGCTTCAGCCGTCGCTAGAGTGACGTTGATGTAGCGCGTGGCGTCGTCGCTACGCGGCTCATGTGCTAAAGCACACTTCGCCGCTAGGCTCCTCGCCACACGCTACATCAACGCCACTCTAATCTCATCTAAGAGCCCGGAGCCCGTCTTACAAGGCGTCGTGGAGGCGAACGAGGTGGCTCAACAGCGCGCGCACATGGTCGCGCGCGAAGTTTTGCGTCAACAGGTCGGCGACGAGTTCGGGCGATAACGTTTGCCTGGCTTGCCCGGCGCTGCCGGTTCCACCGGCGGCGTGAAAGCCGTCGGCCGTTAAGCGCACGCTAGTCGTCGCGCCGGCCGGCTCCATACCGCCCCGGGTCGCCTCGCTGACGGAGAACGTCGCCGTCAAGTCGTTGGGGAACGCGCCCGGGCCGTCCACGTCTTGCACCGCTGCCTCCTACGAGAAGCGCAACACCGCCGCTTCTGCGTCGGTGCTACTTCGGGAACGCGCGAGGTCGACCTAGTAGGCAAACCGAAGGGGCGCGTCCGGCGCGCGTGTGCCGCTACCCGGAGGAGATGAGGCCATGCCCAACCTCGGTCGTCGCGGCTTTTGCGGAGTTGGTCGGTACCTTTTGGCTCGTGTTCGGCGGCACCGGCAGTGCGGTGCTCGCCGCCGTCGTTCTGACGCCGCTGCACGTTCCCGTCGGCATCGGATTTGCGGGCGTGGCCCTGGCCTTTGGGCTTACGGTTCTCAACATGGCTTATGCGCTAGGCCACATCTGCGGTGCGCATTTCAACCCCGCCGTCACGATCGGGCTGTGGGCCGGCAAACGCTTTCCGGCTCGTGAAATTCTGCCGTACGTCATCGCCCAAGTGATCGGGGCCATCCTCGCCTCGGGCGTCCTCTACGCCATCGTCGCCGGGCATCCGGGATTCGCTTTACAACCGAACGGTTTGGCAGCTAACGGTTTCGGCGCCCACTCCCCGGGCGGGTACTGGCTGCGCTCGGCGATCATCACGGAGGTCGTCCTCACGGCGGGCTTCTTGATCGTCATTCTCGGGTCGACCGATGCACGTGCGCCGCGCGGTTTTGGACCGCTTGCCATCGGGCTTGCGCTGACCCTCATTCATCTCGTCAGCATCCCCGTCACGAACACGTCGGTCAATCCGGCGCGCTCGACCGGCCCCGCTGTTTTCGTCGGCGGCTGGGCGCTCGGACAGCTTTGGTTGTTTTGGCTTGCACCGATCGTCGGCGCCTTGCTCGCGGGGTTCGGGTACCGCATGTTTGCCGGTGAAGTGATCGACGCGAACGTAGCAGCGGCGACCGCCGACGTCTGAACCCGACATTTCAGCGTGGCGATTCGGGGTTGCCGGCCAGTGGCGTCGCGGCCAGATACGCCAACAGTTCGTCGTCGCTCAGATGCGTAAACGGTGCAGCCAGCCGCGGGCGTACGAGCGCGGCGATGTCCGCGGCGACCGCGGCGCGCGCCGTCCGTCCGAGCGCCGCGCGGCGCGCCGCATAGCGGCGGACGAGTTCCCGTTCGGGCGCACCGAGGTCGCGTACCAGCGGATCGTCGTCCGCGTCGTGCTCCGCGAGCGGCGGCGCAGCAGCGCGCTCGAAGCGCGCGTCGCGCACGACGATCGTACCGGCCGCCATGTCGCCCAAGCGGCGGTTGCGGGGCGAGAGCAACGTCGCTAGCGCCGAGATCGCGTAGAAGCCCAGGGCGAATTCGAGGATGCGGATCGCGTTGCGGATGACCGAACTCGTAAAATCGAGCGCGAAGCCGCCGTCACGCACCACGCGGATGCCGATGAGCCGTTTTCCCGGCGTGCGACCGGACCACAACCACTCGAAGATGATGAAGTAACCGTCGAACAGCAAGAAGCCCGCCGCGACGAGTAGGCCGATCAGAACGGCCTGTTCGAGTTTCGTGGGCACGCTCGCAACGGCCGTCTCGTGCGCCCGGGGACCACTGGCCAACAGCGTTACGATGAGCGCGCCGATCAGGACGACGCTGACCTGAATCGCGATGTCGATGAAGACGGCGAAGAAGCGGCTCCCGAGGCCGGCGAGTTCATAGGAGAAAGCGACGCTCTCGCCCGTCGCGACGTCGACCGTGCGCTCGATGTGTTAAACCCTGTGGTTCATGGCAAGTCGCTATACTCGCCCCGCATGACAGGTTCCGCGCGCATCGGGCGGGGAAACGCGCATGGTGCGCGAGCGAACGTTCACGGCACGCCGTCACGATGCTTGGCAGCGACTCGAGGACCTGCTGGCCAGCGTCGCCCGGAAGGGCGTGCGGCGTTGCGAGCCGGAGCGTCTGGAAGAGCTGGCGCTCCTGTACCGCTCCGTAACGTCGGACTTGGCTGCGGCGGCCAGCCGCGGGTACTCGCCCGAATTGCGCGCGTATCTCAATCGCTTGACGGCGCGGAGTTACGTCGTCGTCCATCCCGAGGCACAGAGCGCCGGCTGGACGCGCATCGCGACGTTCTTGGGGACGACCTTTCCGCGCGAAGTGCGCCGCTCGGGCGCGATCATCGCAGCGACGGCAGCCCTGTTCGTCGCGGCCTGGGTGGTCTCGTACTGGCTCGTGTCGCTGCGCCCGAGCAACGCCTACGCGCTCTTGCCCGCGAGCGAAATCCCGACGATCGGCAAAAGCCTGCACGACTCCAACTTCGGCTTCGATCGCACCTTGGCGCCGGCGATCTCGACCTTCATCATCACCAACAACATTCAGGTCGCACTGCTCGCCTTCGCCGGCGGGATGAGCCTGGGCGTCGTGACCGTGTGGGAAGTGCTCAACAACGGCCTGATGCTGGGCGGCCTCGGTGCCCTCTTTGCGTCGCGCGGTTTCGGTACCGATTTCTGGGCGACGATCGCACCGCACGGCGTGATCGAACTGACGTCGATTCAAATCGCCGGCGGCGCCGGGCTCCTACTCGCTCAAGGCATTCTCGCGCCCGGGCGTCTGCGCCGCATCGACGCGCTCCAGGCCAATGCGCGGCGCGCCGGAGTCCTCATGATCGGCGTCGCGGGATTACTCTGCATCGCGGGCACGATCGAGGGTTTCGTCACGCCGCAACGGACCACGGAGCTGTTTCGCTTCAGCTTCGGCGCGGTTACGGCTGTCGCGTTATGCGCATACTTTGCCTTCGCAGGCCGTAGTGACCCCGGGTCGCTGGAGTAGATGCTACAGCCGGCCGCGGGCTTTGATGTCGAGGTAGGTGTCGATGAGGGCGGTCGTCAGTTTGGGCGCCGGCACGTCAATGATGATGACCCCGCGGCCCCGCAAGGCGGCGACGGCTTTGGCCCGTTCGTCGGAAAGTCGCATCGCGACGGCGGTGCGAAAGGCGGCCGTCGGCGTATGAACGTCGGCGTCGAGCGCCGCGGCGAGCACCGCGTCGTTCATGAGGACGCACACGACGAGATGGCGTGGGACCAGCGTCGCGACGCCGGCAAGCACGGCACGCGAGGTCACGGGGTCGAAGATGTCGGTGAAGAGCACGATTAGACTGCGTTTGGTATAACGCCGTCCGAGCGCGGCGCAGATCGTCTCGTAATCCGCCTCTTCCAAACATGGCTGCACGTCGTAGAGCGCTTGGGCCAGCGCGCGGAAGTGCGCGGCACCGCGGCGGGGTGCGAGTTCGAGGAGTGGGCGCGCCGCGAACGCCGTCACGCCGACGTTGTCGTCGGCCTGCTGCGCGACCCGGGCGACCGACAGCGCCGCCGTGAGCGCATAGTCGAATTTGCGCACGGTGCCGAGTCGCGGCGTCATCAAGCGGCCGCAATCGAGCGCGACGATCACATTCTGACTGCGCTCGGGTTCATATTGCGCGACCATCGTGCGTCCGCGCCGGGCGGTAGCTTTCCAATCGATGCGCCCAAAGCCGTCACCGTCGCTGTACTCGCGCAGGCTTTCGAATTCGGTTCCGTCTCCCCGTAAACGCAAACGCCGCAGTCCCGCGTCGAGCAGCGTGCGGCGTTCCGCCAGCCGTCCGCTGCCCACGACGGCGGAGAGATCGGGAAAGATGCGCCCTTCTTCGTCGGCCTCGATCCGATAGCGGCGGCGCAGCAGCCCGATGCGATTCTCGCTCCATGCGTAGAACGGGCCGAAGCGCACGGCGCCTCGTTCGCGTGGTTCGATGTCCAGTTGCGCGCTCGCGCGGGAGCGTGGGGGAAGACGAACGACCGTTTCGCTCGCAGGGAAGGCGACCGCCGCGAGTACCGGCTCGACGATGCCGATCCGCACCGCGAGCGCTCCGCGGTTTTCGAGATCGTACGCGAGGTGGGATCGACGCCGCAAGGCAAGCGGCGGCAAGGCGCGCCGGATGATCCGCAGCGCGCCGGCGCCGGGGCCGAGCGCCGCATCGACGGCAGCAAGCGTGATGAGAGCGACCGCGCCGACCGCGACGAGCGGCAACAGAACGGGCACGGCGCTGGCCAGCGCGAGCGTGAGCGCGACGCCGAACAAGGCCCAAATGCCGCGCGCCGACAACCACAGCGCCGGAAAGACCGGCCGCATCAGACGCGTGTAGGTTGGGCTTCTTTGGGAACCTCGACCGCGCCGAGGACGCGCTCGAGCACGCGCTCGGCCGTCATTCCTTCCACCTCGGCCTCGGGCCGCACGATCAAGCGGTGTGGCAACACGAGCGGCGCGACGGCTTTCACGTCGTCCGGCGTTACAAACTCACGATCCGCAAGCGTCGCAGCGGCTTGCGCGGCGCTCTGTAACGCAAGTGCCGCACGAGGACTGGCGCCAAGCGCGAGATCGGCCGCGGTGCGCGTTCGCGCGACGATCTGTTGAATGTACCCTTGCACCGACGGCGCGACATGAACGGCGCGGACCTCACGCTGCGCGGCCACGACATCGGGCGGCGAAGCGACCGGCGTGATGCCGGCCGTCCGCAAATCACGCGCGTCGAAGCCCGCGGCGCTGCGTGCGAGGAGCGCGCGTTCTTGCGCTTCACTCGGATAGCCCGAGCGTGCCCGTACGAAAAATCGATCCAGTTGCGCTTCGGGCAGCGGATACGTCCCTTCGAATTCGACCGGATTCTGCGTTGCGCACACGACGAAGAATTCGGGCAACGGCTCGCTGTTGCCGTCGATCGTGACTTGGCGTTCTTCCATCGCTTCGAGCAAGGCCGATTGCGTTTTGGGCGGCGTCCGATTGATTTCGTCGGCGAGCAGCATCGACGTGAAGATCGGGCCCCGGCGCAGCGAAAACTGCAAGCTCTGCGGATTGAAGACCGTCGTGCCGACGACGTCGGCCGGCATCAGGTCGGGCGTGAACGCGATGCGCCGAAACGGCGCATCGAGCAACGCCGCAAACGTCCGCACGAAGAGCGTCTTCGCGGTCCCCGGCACGCCCTCGAGTAGTATGTGACCGCCGCCCAGCAACGCAATGAGAAAACCGTACGATGCGCTTTCGTTGCCGACGATGACCCGCTCGATCCCGTCCTGTAAGCGGCGGGCGAGATCAGTGGCGCGAGCGGCCATGCGCGGCATACTCCTTTCGAAGCCCAGCGGCGAGCGCGATGCCGTGCACGAAGCGGCGCTCGCCGCAGGAACGGTCCCCGCATGTTTGCAGCAGCGCTGCGTATGCGTCGCGCGCGGTGCCCGGCTCGAGCGCCACGAGAACGCGCTCGGGCGCACTGTCTTCGGGTAACCCGAGTGCGCGCGCGATGACGTGCGTCGTCGAGGTGCGGACGGCGGCGAGCGTATGTCCATACGCGCGGCCGCGTTGCAAGAGCGCCGCCAGCCCATCGACGAGACCCGCTGGTGACCGTTCGGCCGTGCCGGTGATCTGGAGCGGCGGACCGAGCCGAATGCCGGCTCCGGCGAGTGCGACGAGCAACGCCAATGCCATAAGCGCGAGCGCGATCAGCAAAAGACGTGGCACGATTTGCCACCAGTGCTGCGCGGTGACGAAGCCGTGCAGCGCTTCATCGAAGCTGACGTAAGCGCCGGGATGGGCCGGTCGCGCGAGCGCCACGGCAAGCCGTGCGATGTCGCCGTTCGCGATGCGTGCGTTCGTGAAGGCACCCTCGTCGAGCACCGCCGTTACCTGGCCGCGCCCGAGCCCATACGAGATGATGAGCGCAGCGCGCCCATCATCGAGCAGCACGCGAAGCGGCCGCCGTTGCGCGCTCCCACGCTGCGGGGCGACCCAACGGAGACCGCTGCCCATCGTCAGCCGCCGCACGCCCGCGGCGGCAAGTTCCGCTGCGATGAATGCGCCGTCCGTATGTCTCCGCGGGGCGGCCGTCGCTGGCAGGGCGAGCGCCTTTCGTTCCGCCGGCGGAACCGCAACGGACGCGAAATATAAGAGCCGGCCGCCGCTGCGAATCCAGGTTGCCAGCGCCGCAAGGTCCGCACTCGTCGGTGCCACCGCGCGCGGATCGTAGCCGAGCGGCTGCGCCCACACCAGCGTGTCGATGCCGCCATCGAGAAAAGCGGGATGCTGCTCAAAGCGATCGACGTGCGCGCCTTCGCGCGCCAGCAGTTCGTAGTAGGCGCGATACCCGCCGCTTGCCGTGTCGTAACTCGAAAACGAGTCGAGCGCTTGCGCCGGCTGCGCTCGGTGACCAAACGTCGACAACGCAACCAGCAGCGCGATCGCAACGACGACGATGCTCGTTTCGAGCGGCGGCAGACGACGCAAAGCGGCCAGCGCCCGCACGGCGGGAAGCGCGCCGGGCACGCCGCTGCCAACCTCGATCGCGGGGCGTTCGACGGAACTCACGCCGGCGCGGCCGCTGGTTCGCCGAGCGCCGGTTCGAGCGCCGCAAGCGCCCGTTCCGCCACCACGGCATCCTCGGCTCGAGCGGGCGTGGACGCGTAGGCGGCGCGCGCGAAACGGGCGGCCAGTTCGTCGAAGGGAGCGGCTGCGCGCCGTGCGGTGCGGCGTACGAGCCGGCGATATTCATCGGTCGTGCGTGAGCCGTCGAATGCGATCACGTCGCGTTCATGAAGCACGGCGAGCGCGGCGGCGAAGAACGCGGTGATCGCGCGCGCGTACTCGCCCGCGGCAACGGCGGCGCGTCCGACGGCGCGCCACTCATTCGATGTTCGCTCCGTGAGCAGCGCGGTCGCTTGCGGGCCGGCGCCGCGCGTACGCTGCGGTCGCGCAAATGCGAGCCCTAAGCGCACGAAGGCAACGGCCAGCGCCGCAAGCGCAAGCACGACGAGCACCACGCCGGCCACGCTGCCGATGCCGCGTGACGCAGCCAGCGCGCTTGCGAACGGATGAAAGAGTGGGTGCAGCACGTGCGCAACGAACCACGACCACAAAACCTCCCACGGCGAACGCCCGGGGGCAGCGTGCGTGGTGCGCACGCTGCTGCGAAAGGCCGGCTGCGCCAGCACCGAGCGCACCACGACATCCGGATCGCCGCGCGGTTCACCCAAACCGATAGGGCGTAACATTTCGGATGGCGACGTTCGGTTCAAGCGTCGGCCAACGGTGCTGCCTGCTGCGCCGCAACCTGCAGGTCGAGGCCTTCTTCACGCACGCGCAGATCGAAATAAAAGATTGCGAAGAACGCGCTCAGGAACGTGACGACGGCAATCCGCAACAGCAGCGTGTAGACGGCCGACACGACCGGACTGTGCACGAGCCCGACGATGAGGGCGTTGCCGACGGCGCTGGCGACGAAGACGCCGAGCGAAATCGCGAAGTATGCCGAGCCGACGAATAGGGCCCGTCGCAAACCGACGCGCCCGAGCACGCGAGCAATTCCCACGCTGAACGCTCGCAGTGCGGGAGCATGCTCGACGACGCACGTGAAATACGATGTTTCGAGCGCCAGCAGGAAGATGACGGCGACCGCAATGACAGCGAGGAAGGCCCCCAGACCGACGACTGTAGCGAGGGCAATTCCGACGCCGTGGGCCGCCATCGCCAAGAACGCGACACCAAGAATGAGGACAAAAAGGACGATCGTAACGACGACGTACAGCCCGATGCCCGCACCGAGGTACAAGAAATTCAACCCGATGAGCGGCAGCCAACGTTCGAGCGCGACGCGGTAGGCCTGCCCGAACGTCGGCCGGCTGCCGAGATAGAAGGCGCTCGTACTTTGGATCAGCGCCGCGAGCGGCAGCGGTGCAATCAGGAAGTTGGCCAGCAGCAAGAGTGCGAGGGACGGAGTGAACACCGGGTAATGGGCCAGGATCGCGGAGAGGGCCGTCGGATCGAGCGGCCGGCCGCCGACGGTTTGGATGCGAATCATTTGACCTACGATAGCGAACGTCTTCTGCAGATCTCGCGTGGCGAAATACTGAGCGAATCCGTACGGGACGGCGAACACGGCGTACAGCGATGCGAGCGGCAGGAAGAAGCGCACGCACAAAGTCACCCCGCGGTCGAGCAGTTCCCCTAAACTCAAGGGACGCAGAACTTCGGGCGCCGACGTAACGTTCAAGCGCTATTTCCTCGATCGACAACGAAAGGGAACCGGAGATGGTACGCCGAGTGATTTCGGCGATGGAGGTAGGCTCCCCGCTCGGACGGATCACGCGCTTGTGGCGTTACCCCGTGAAGAGTTTGCGTCCCGAAGCACTGCAACGTGCCACCGTCGTCAACGATGGCCTAGCCGGTGACCGGCAGCGCGCGCTCATCGTATCGAATCGCCAGCACGCGCGCTACGGCAAGCCGTACCGCGGAAAAGAACATCACCTCCTGCACACGACCGACAACGTCGGCGAGGCGCGGCGTTGGGGCAGCGCGCGCGGCGTCGTCCTTGAAACCAGGGACGGCGGGCCCTTCTTCGATGCCGCGCCGGTCTCCATTCTCATCGACACGTGGCTTGTGCAAGCCGAGCACATCACCGGGATGCCGCTGGATCCGCAGCGCTTCCGGCCGAACCTCTTCGTTCGCGCCGATGCCTCGTTCGTCGCAACCGAAGGTGAACTCATCGGCGCTACGCTCGAGGCCGGAAGCGTGCGGCTGCGCGTGCGTGCGCCGATCGAACGTTGCGTCACGATCACGTACGATGTCGAAACGGGCACGCCGATGCCCCAGGTGCTGAGCGAGCTTGCACGCAAGCGGGCGACGACGCTCGGCGTCTACTGCGACGTACTGCGGGCCGGCACGCTTGGACTTGGGGATTCGCTCAACCGTTTGCCGGACGTTGCCGAACTTCGGCCGCGGCATGATTCAGCGTAGCCCATCGTCCACGTCGGGCGCAGCCCAACCTCTTACGACAGCGTCCGGCGACCCTCGAGCGCTTTCGCCAGCGTGACTTCGTCGGCATAGTCGAGGTCGCCGCCGATCGGCAAGCCGTACGCCAGGCGCGTCACGCGCACGCCGCTCGGCGCGATCAAGCGCGCGAGGTAGAGCGCCGTCGCTTCGCCTTCCGCATTAGGGTTGGTCGCAATGATCAGTTCATCGGGTCCTTCGGCGGCAAGGCGTTCGATCAACTCCTTGATGCGCAGTTGCGCCGCCCCGATGCCGTCCATCGGTGATATGAGCCCGCCGAGAACGTGGTACCGGCCGCGATAGGCGCCCGTGCGTTCGAGCGCATAAATGTCTTTCGCTTCGGCGACCGCGCACAACAGCGTCGCATCCCGGCGGCCATCGCTGCAGAGCGCACACGGGTCGTCCTCGGTGAGCGCAAAGCAGTGCGAGCACAGTTGGATGCGGTCCTTGACCGCGAGGATCGCTTCGGCCAGCGACTGCGCTTCCGAGCGCGGCCGGTTCAGCAGATGAAAGACCAGCCGCGCAGCGGTTTTGGGACCGACCGTCGGCAACTTCGAGAACTCGTTGATCAGGCTTTGGACGGGGCCTGCAAGCGCGCTCGTCAGCGGCCGGACCGCACGATCGGACGTTTCACGTCAGGCCGGGGATGCGCATCCCGCCGGTCAGCGAACTCATGCGGCGGCTCGATGCCTCCTGCGCTTTGGTGGCGGCGTCGTTGATCGCGACGACGAGCAGGTCTTCGAGCGTTTCCGCATCGTCGGGATCGATCGCTTCCTTGGCGAGCTTGACCGCTTTGACGCGATTGTCGCAGGTCATCTCGACCGTCACCGCGTTGCCGCCCGCGCTGCCGCTGACGATGGTCGCCGCGAGTTCGTCCTGCGCGCGCGCCATCTCGGCTTGCATCTTCTTCATCTGCGCCATCATCTGCGCTTGGTTCATCGTCTCTCCGTTCCGCCCAATTTTTGGCGAGCGTAGGCCAGCAGATCGGCTTCACCGTTACTCGTGATCTCGCTCGCATCGCTCGGGGTCCGCTCGACGGTCGCGGTTCGCGCGGCATTCGGCGTCCGCTCGGTGGAGGCCGCCCGCGGCGGGCGCGGCGCTGCGCCGCCACGCGTGCGAAAGACAATCCGTAACGGCACCCCGAGCACGTCACCGACGGCGCGTTCGAGAATCGGCAACCGCTCGCGCATCAAGCTTTCCTGCAAGGCGTCGACCACGCCGATGACCAGCGCCTTGCCCTCCAGTGAATCGACGGTCGCCTGCGCCAGCATGCCGCGCATCGGCTTGTACCGTTCCTCGGCGCGCAGCCGAATTTGCTCCCACAGAGAGCGCACCTGCTGAAGGCTCGGCGGCGGCGGCGAAGCACTCGGCGGCGCTGGCGGATTCTGCTGAGTAGGGGCTGCGGCCCCAGGCGCCGCCGAAGCGGTGGGCACCTGCGGGGGAGCGGTATTCGACGGTGGGGCGGTGGGGCGACCACCGGCTTCCAACAGCGCCACGCGCGTCGCTAGGGCCTCCAGGCTCGGATCTTCCGACTGCACGGCCAGGCGCAAGACGGCCGTCTCCAACTCGAGCCGCGGATTGCCCGAACCGCGACCCGCGGCAAGTGCGTCGCTCAGCAGCCGCAGCCCGCGCACGACTTTCGGCTGTGCGACGCTTCCGGCCAGCGCGACGACTGCGCCGGCGTCGGAGTCCGAGAGGTCGCGGGCGAGCAGGTCGGCGTCGATGCGGGCGACGAGCAGGTTGCGGTATTCGGCCACCGCGCTGCGAATGAGTCCGGTCATGTCGGCACCGGCATCGCTTGCCTCGTCGACGATGCCCAGCGCCGCGGCGGCATCGCCGCGCAGCACCGCTTCGACCAGCGTCCGAGCGTACTGACGCCCGGTCGCACCGAACGCCGCTTCCACCGTCGTCGCATCGATGGAACCCTGTGCATAGGCGGCAACTTGTTCGAGCATCGTCAACGCGTCGCGCAGTCCGCCGTCGGCCCGATAGGCAATGGCAGCGAGCGCGTCGTCGCCGATCGGGATGCCCTCCGCAGCGGCGATCTCGCGCATGCGCGCGATCATCACGGCGATCGGAATCCGCCGGAACGCATAGCGTTGACAGCGGGAGAGGATCGTGGGCGGCAGCGCTTCGGGTGCGGTCGTCGCCAGGATGAACACCGCATGCGGCGGCGGCTCTTCGAGCGTTTTGAGAAAGGCGTTGGCCCCTTCGCGGGTCAGCATGTGCGCCTCGTCGATGATGAACACTTTCATCCGCATCGACGCCGGGGCAAACTTCACCGACTCACGCAGTGCGCGGATCTCCTCGATGCCGCGATTGGACGCGGCGTCGACCTCCACGACGTCCAAAGCCGTGCCCGTCAAGATTGCGCGGCAATTTTCACAGGTGTTGTCGGGGTCGGGCGTCGGGCCGAGCACGCAGTCGATGCAGCGCGCCAAAATCTTGGCCGCCGACGTTTTCCCGCTCCCCCGCGGACCGGAGAAGAGATACGCGTGCGCCAGTTTTCCACCGGCGAGTGCGGAACGCAGGGTGCGTACCACCGCGTCTTGTCCGACCAAGCCGGTGAATGTGAGCGGACGCCACGTCCGATACAACGACACCCCGTCGGTTTCGCGCCGCGCGCGAGCGCGCCCCTGTTTTGAGAAACAACGCGACGGGTATCCTCGTTACTGCAGTGTCGGTCTTTGCTTTATGAAGCCCGCCTGCTGCCGTGCCTCGCGCACGGTTATGAAGTTGGAGACGCTGATGTATCGGTGCGAGCAGCATAGGGCCGAAGTGGGTTTTGCGCCTGCGGCCGTAGCGACCACGCCATGCGGCCAATGAGAGTCTCCCTCGGGAGATGAGGGACGGAATGCCTCTCATGTCGGCAGAGCGCATTCTTGCAGAGCTGCAGGAGCGCTTCGGATTCGCGGCGTTCAACCCGGGCCAGGAGGAAGTCGTCGAACGCGTGCTGCGCGGCCAAAATACGCTCGCGATCCTGGCAACCGGCGCAGGAAAGAGCCTGTGCTATCAGTTGCCTGCGTTGATGATGGAGGGCACGACCGTCGTCGTCAGCCCGCTGATCGCGCTGATGAAAGATCAACTCGACATGCTCGAGGAACGCGGTTTCACCGACAACGTCGCGTTCAATTCGACGCTCGGTGAAGAGCAAGAGGTTGCGGCGCGGGCTCGCATCGCGAGCGGCGGCCTGAAGATCGTTTTCGTCACGCCCGAGAAGCTCGAGGACCAGTCGTTCGTCGCGCTACTCAAAACCGTCCGCATCCCGCTCTTCGTCGTCGATGAAGCGCACTGCATCAGCCAATGGGGGCACGACTTTCGGCCCGCATACCTCGCCTTGGGCGGCATCATCAAGGGGCTGGGCCAGCCGACGGTCCTGGCGCTGACGGCGACCGCCACGCCCGCCGTCCGGGAAGACATTCTCGCCCAGCTCGACATCCTCGACGCGGAGACCGTCGTCAAAGGCTTCGACCGGCCCAATCTGCGTTACGAAGTCATTCGCGGCGAAAGCGAAGCGGCGAAACTGAAAAGCCTGCGCGGTCTCTTCGAGAACGGCCTCGACGGTACCGGGATCATTTACACGGCGACCATCAAGAACGCACTGGAAGTTCAACGTTACCTTCACGACAATCTCGACTTGCCCGCCGCCGTCTACCATTCGAAACTGCAGAAGCACGATCGCGTATCGGTGCACGAATTGTTCATGTCCGAAGCGATTCGCGCCGTCGTAGCGACCAATGCTTTCGGCCTGGGCATCGACAAGCCCAACATCCGGTTCGTCGTCCATTACGATCTGCCGGGGTCGATCGAAGCGTACACGCAAGAGGCCGGGCGGGCCGGGCGCGACGGCAATCTGTCGCGCTGCGTTCTGCTGTATCGCATGAGCGACACGCGCGTGCAGAACTACTTTCTCACCGGCAAGTATCCCGACATCGAGGACGTTCAGAAGGTGTTCGGAACGCTCGAATATTTCGGCGGCCAAGAGGATGGCGTGTCGCTCGCGGACTTGCGCAAGATCTCGCAGCTGCCGCTGACCAAGCTCAAAGTGGTGCTCGCGCTGCTCAAGAAAGCCGGTTTCATCGAGATGCGCGCCCGCTCACGGTACGGGCTGACAGCCGATGCGCTGCGCAACCGTCACTTGGTGCTCAACTTAACCAATTACGACACGAAGAAGTCGTACGACCAAAGCAAGCTCGCGATGATGCTGCAGTACGCCGAAACGCGCGGCTGCCGCCGCAAATTCATCCTCAACTATTTCGGCGAGGAATTCGAACGCGGCAACTGCGGCGCATGCGACAATTGCCTGCATGCGGCTGCTCCCGCGAGAGCCGCCGATGCCAAGGTCACCAGCGGCTACCGCATCTCCGACGTCGTCACGCATCCGAAGTTCGGGCAAGGCACGGTCGAGAGGGCGGAGAAGGACCTCATAACGGTCTTGTTTCCGAGCGTCGGATACAAGACGCTGCTCGCTTCCGCCGTTGCGCGCGAGGCACAGATCGCCTTTTAGCGAGGAGGAGTTCATGCGCCGTCTCGGCGCGCCGCTCATAGGGCTGGGCGCCCTGTTGCTGGCGTTCGGAAGCGGTGCCGCCTGGAGGGCCGAGCCTGCTCCGGGAGCCTCGCCGACGCCGTCGGACGCCGCGGCCACCAACCTCCCCACGGCGCAACCGGAAACCGCTGCCTCGGCCGTGCCGTCTAGTCTCATGCCGGCCGGCGCCGCGCCGCAAGAAACGCCCGCCGCGCCGGAGCCGTCCGCGTCGGGCGCGCTGCCGAGCGCCTCACCGACGCAGCCGCCGATCATCGTCAATCCGCCCAGTGCCGGCGTGACTCCCGGGGGAACCGAGACGCTGCACGTCATGCACGTGCTGGGCGCCATCACCGCCACGGTCGCCGACCCCACCATCGTCGATGCGACCGTCGACCAGGGCGCGCAAACCGTGACGCTCACCGGCAAAGCGCTGGGCACCACGCTTCTCACCATCACGGACGGGCGCGGCTTGACGCGCCAAGTGCCCGTGCGGGTGGCCTATCCCGCCGGCGACGTGCCGCGCGCGGCATCGGTTCGCATCACGGGCGATCCGGCGACGCAGCTCTTCGTGCGTGAACAGGCGGTTGCGGCGGCAGTGGCGGCGGTCTCGACGCGACCCGGAGCCAGCGTCGTGGCAGCGGCCGACGCCGTATCGGTACCGCGTCCTCTGGCGGTCGACGACATCATGAGCGTCGACGTGCCGCTCATCGTTCAAGGTGACGGGTATTTCACGGTCCAGGGAACGACCCGCGTGCGCGTCGAGAACTTTGCGCAGCCGCGCGTTCCGCCTGGGTTTCTGCTGGTGAGCGACTATCCCGAAACGTTGCGCGAAGACGGCATTCTGTTCAGCGCCGATCTCGACGCCAAACGCGTCGAGCGCTTTTTGTACTACCACTACAATCCGCCCGGACAACCGGACCGCCGCATCGTGCTCAAGGTACGCAACGATTCGCCCGAACCCGCGCTCGTGCAATACGTCGCCGGGGTCGCGGGGCCCGAAGCCAACGAGATGGAGGTCGGACACCTTTCGACGCAGCGTTTCTTAGTGCGCCGCGCTCAAAATGAAGGGACGGTCGTGACCATTGCGGCCCACACGACGACCAATCTTGCCGAGCAGCCCCTGCCGGCGGGCCAAACGGTGAGCGGGCTCATGCAATTGCACGCGATTGCCGGCGCACCACTGCACTTGACGTTGCTGGCGCAAGATGCTTCCGACTCGGTCGGCGCCGCCATTCCGACGTCTGCCCAACTGGTCGGCGACAAGCCGCATGCGCGCGGCATCTACACCATTCCGGAGTTCTTTTACGACTACAGCTACGATACCGAAGGGCCCGATCTCGAAATCCCGATCGGACAATTTCCGCTTTCCAATCTGGTCGAGGGGCAAACGCTCGCAGGCGACTACGGCGTGCTGCAATCGGTGACGGTGCGCATCGTCAACAACGACCGCCGCCACGCACGGCAGATTGCGCTCTATGCAAGTCCGCGCGGCGGCAAGGCGACCGGCACGTTCATCATCGACCGAGTGCTGGTGCAAGCGCACGCGATGGCGGCCTTCGGTCACTACAAACTACGGCAGTACACCATTGCCCCCGGCAGCTTCGTGCGCACCGACATCGTCACGATGCCCGAGGGCGGCTCGTCCTACCCCTTGCGCCTGGTCATGGCGCCCGACGACGGCAGCGCCCCGCCCGGCTCATCGGATTCGCCGGTGTACTGATGCGCGCTATAGCGCAGCCTTTGCGCTACCCGCGACCGCACGTCCGTACGCGGCGCTCGCAATCCGAGCCGCGGCCGCCCAGCCGAAGCGTGCGCAGGCAGCGCCGCGTTCGCCCGCCGCCGACGCTTCGGCGGCATCGCGCGCTCCCAGTAGCTGCGCAATTGCCGCCGTCCATCCGGCGACGTCGTCGGGCCCGACCAGGGCTGCCGTATCGCCCACGATCTCCGGTAACGACGATGCGCGCGCGGCGATGAGCGGCACGCCGGCGCACAGCGCCTGCGCCGCGCCGTAGCCGAAGCCTTCGTAGCGTGACGGCACCGCCGCAAACGTCGCGCGCGCGTACAAGTCGAGCAATGCGGCGCGCGATACGTAACCACGCAGCTCGACCCGCTCCACGACGCCGCTCGCGCGCGCCAGTTCGGCGATACGCTCGCGGTACGGCGTAAACGGTCCGACGCAGACGAGGCGTAAGCCGGGCAGCTGAGGCAGCGCACGCACCAGCACCTCGAGATTCTTACGAACTTCGACGGTCCCGACGACGAGTGCGAACGGCTGCGGGTCGGGCATGCGCGTCACCTGCATGATGTCGGCGGCAACGCCGGGATAGAGCACGGTCACGCGCGACGGTTCGAGCGACGTCAGCGCCAGCAGTTCGTCGCGCGAGAAGTAGGAGTCGACGAAGATCGTGTGCGCCCGCGCGTACAACGCGCGTTGCACATTTCCGAAGTAGGCGCGCGCGTAGAAGCGCGCATGGCGCTGTGCGCGCAACCAGGCGACATCGTGCACCGTCGCAACGACGGGGATGCGGCCGGGTAAGAGCGGCAAGGTGCCGGCGGAGCAGTGCAATACGTCGACTCGTTCGCGCCGCGCGGCCAGGGGCAAGAGCACCTGGTCCCACAGCAGGCGGCGGTCGAAGCGCCAGGGATCGATGCGGGGTGCTGCCAGGGCAATTACCTCGCAGCCGCAGGGTTCGTGAACGCCGTCGAGCGCGGCGAGCAGCCCGCGCACGTACTCGCCGATGCCGGTAGCAGTGCCGACCGCGAGTTGCGCGTCGATGCCGACGCGAATGGACCCGCTCAGTCGTTCAACGCCTGCGGTAAGGGCACGTCACTGCGCGAGCACGTGCGCGAGCCGCCGCACCGCGGGCGACCGCGGCGCGAGCGCCTGCGCGCGACCGAGCGCCACGCGCGCGGCAGTCCGATCGCCGCGGCGCAGCGCCAGCTCGGCGAGGCCCACCTCCGGTTCTGCGCTGGTCGGATCAACCGCGCGTGCGCGCCCGAAGGCGGCGAGCGCCGCCGCGTACCGATCGACATTGATGGCTTGCGTTCCGAACGCCACGAGATACCGCACGGCGAACGGCGCCAGGGTCGACGCCCGTGCATAGGCGGCAAGTGCCGCGGATTCGTGTTTACGGCGCAGCCGCGTCCCGACGTACAGGTCCCATGCCGTCCTCTCCTCCAACTGTCCCAAACGAAACTCAGCCTCCGCCAACGCCTCGCCCTGGGTGGGATCGGCGACGAGCTTCGCGACGGCCGCCTTCTGCACGGCGAGCGCTTGCCCGACGTCGCCGGTCGCGAGCAACGCGCTCGTCAGGCCGTCGATGGTCGTAAGATCTTCCGATGCCAGCGCGTCGCGCAGCGCCGTCTCCCAATCGCCGTCACGCAAAGCAAGTTGCGCCTGCAAAGCCAGACGGTCGGGCGAGAATCGAAGCGCTGAAATTTGCCGGCGCGCCGTCGTCAAATCTCCGCGGGCTAAGGCTTCGCGGGCAAGCGCTAGGCGTAGCGCGCCGTCGACCGGCAGGCTTGGCGGCAAACGTTCGATCCGGGCCGCTACCGGGGCTGGTACGGCCCTCGCCCAGGACCCCGGCACGGCGCGAGAGCGCAGCACGATCGAGGCGATGACTTGCAACAGCGCGAGCGCCAGGCAAGCGATGATGGTCGTCAGCGTCGCCGCAACGCGAACGCCCGCATTGTGCCTAGAAGCGGACGGTGAAGTTAACGTCTTGACGATTTTCCTGCAGATTGGCGTTGGGCACGACGTCGTCGAAGTAGTTGTAGCGCCGCGTGAGGAAAGTGACCGACGAGTTGGTCCTGGGAATCGCATACGTCAGCGAGCCCGTATAGTAGTCCTTACGCTCCGAGATGTTTTGTCCCAGCGTCGTGCCGTACGATCCGCCGTAGCGCTGCGTCGAATACGAGCCGCCCAGGGTCAGATCGCGCGTGATCGGCACCGCGGCCGCCGCCGTGATCGCGATGCGCCGTACGTTGATGTCGTTTGGATAAAAGCCGACTTGGCTTCCCCCGACGCCGAAATTGCCGCCGCTCGGAAAGGCCAGCTTCGCGTCGGCCACGGCGCTAGGCTCAAACCGCCCGGTCGCCGGATCGATCGGGTAGTATTGCTGCACGCCGGCATCGGAACGCCGCAGCGTCTCGTAGCTTCCCGACAAATTCGTGGTCAACTGTTGCCCGAAGACCGGCAGCTTGAACGACGTGCCGACGTTGTAATCGTCGTAGCGCTCCGGCCGGCTCGGCCGGTATTGCGGCCCGAAGTAGAGCGTGCCGTCGGCGCGCGGGGCCAGCTCTTCGAGATGCTGGTACGAACCGCTCACCGTAAAGCGCGCGGCGCCCAAGCGTCCCGGCGCCTCGATCGACGCCGTCGGTCCGCGCGTGTTGGGCGCGAAGGCGGAATAGAATTCGGGCCCCGACGCACGCAGCGGGTTCCACATCGGGAAAATGAAGCTGAGGTTCGGGTTGCCTTCCGCATCGGGGCTCGCTCGCCCGACGCGCGGGAACTGCGCATCGAACTGACGGTTGATCGCGAGGTTGTTGGCGAAACCGAAAAAGCCCGGAAAATACGGCGCGTTGTAGTCGGCGAAGACGTCGGGCGCATTGCCGTAATACCGGAACGGCGCACCGTCGAAGAAGTTCGTCCCTACACTTTGATACTGTACCGAGAGCGCCACGGCGCGAAGATTCACTCGTAAACCGAGCAGCCCCGCCGCATCGCCGACGGTCGCAAGCGTTCGCACGTCGGGCGAGAACGTGCTCGTCGCCGCCTCGCCGAAGAGCACGGGCTGCGTTCCGGCGGCCGCGGTCCCCAGCGGCAGCGGCGCCTGAAAATCGAAGCCCAGCACCGTGTCGCTGATGTCGCCGGAGGAATTGACCGGGGCCGCATAGACTTGCGAGAGGCTCGTGGCACCGCTGCCCGAGATCACCGCGTCGTCGAAGCCGAAGATGCGGTTGAAACTTAGTCCGACTTCCACGCCCGGCAACCCCTTGAAGCTCTGGTTCGCGCGCAGATGCATCATATACCGCTGTGGCGAGGCGTTGAAATTGACCGCGAGACCGCGGTAGCTCAAGCTCAGCGTTGAACCCGGCGGCAGCGGCGTTGCAAAAACGACCGAATTATCGGCGTCGTTGTAGGTAAACGCCGGCGCGGCGGTCAGCGCCCCTCCGAACGCCGACACGGAGACCGACCCCGCCTGAGCCTTCTGCGTCAGATACACTTGCGAGAGGATGCCGCTGCCCGAGGAAAAGGTGTCCGTGCGCAGCGCCGCGCCGGATTGCGTGAACGTCGCTTGCGGCGGCACGATCGGCAAAAAATACTGATTAGCTTCGAACGGCACGACGCTGGGATCGACGACGCCGGGCTGCGTGTTGAACAGCGTGTCGTCGAGACGCGTAAACGACGTCTGGAAATCGGTCAGTCCGAACGTTCCCTCGCCGACGGTCCCTCGCAACGACACGCCTTTCTGGAAGGGCTGATACGGCTCGACGTAGGGCGCCTGATCGTTATAGCCGGCGGGCGCTCGGAAGGTCAGCCCTGTGCGCGACGATGCCATTTCGTCGACGATGCCGAACTGCACGTCGAGATTGGAAATCGCGCCGGCGTGCGCAACGGCGAAATCGACGCCGGGCTCGACGTCGAATTTTGCTTGCTGCGTAAACTCGCCGCCATATTCGAAGTTGAGCACGTGCACCGGCAGCGACACCGTAACGTTGTTGCTGACCGCGTAGGCCAGCGAAAAGCGGCTGTCCTGACGGATTTGGATTCCCGATGGCGCTTGCGTGAGTGGATCGTTCGAGTCGTCGGTCGTTAAAAAGGCGTTGACGAACGGGTCGATCGCGCCGACGGCCGGTTGGGCGGGGTTGGCCGGCCCCGGAACGATGGTTCCGTAGTACGTCGTGATCGGCGTCCCGGTCGTGTTCGTGACCGTCTTCGGAATGACCACACGCTGGCGGAACGTGACGTTGGGCAGAAAGACACCGTGCAGCGCGACGGACTGCGCGAATTTCGTGCGCCGATCCAGGGCGCCGACGGAATCCTCCACGCTCGTGGTGCGTACGCCGAGCGCATCGAGTTCGTCCTTGAGCGCATCGATCAACTTCTGAAGTTTGTCGAGATCCGCGCGCGAGGCTCCCGTACCGCCGCTCTCCTGCAGCTTGGCCACGACGCGCGCGACGACGACGGCCATCTCGTAGCGTGTGAGCGGGCGGTCGCCTTTGAACTCGCCGTCGGGATAGCCGTCGATCAGTCCGTCGGCAGCCAGCGTTTGAATGTACTGGTACGCCCAGTGCGAGGCCGGCACATCGGAAAAGGGGGTCGCCTGGGCGGCCGGCCGCACGGCGGCCGCAAGGCTCAATGCGAGCCCGACGACAACCAGTGCGAGACGGCGCATAACTCCTCCGAGGCCGACGACAAAACACGCCCGACCCGGGCGCGCGCCGCACCTGGCTTCACCGGCCAGAGCGTAGGAACCCTGCTACGACCGCCTGGAGTCGACCAGCCGCTCGGCGATCAGCAGCGCGGCGAAATCGTCGATCGGGACGGGAGGCAGCAGCATTCCGCGCGGGACCAGCCGCCGCCAACCGCGAGGGGGGTTTACCGTGAAGTAGCGATGCCGGGCGCGCAAGGTCGTTTCACGTTCGTCGACCACGTCAACGGGCAGTCCGAAGCCCTGCAGGGTGGCCCCCACCGGAGCCGTGTGCGTCCCCCCCCCGAGCGCGATGGTCGTCAGCGGATACTGCCTCACCAGGCGCGCCACCGTCGCGCCAAGCTCTGGCGTCGGCACGATGCCCAGTTCCAACGGCGCTGCAACGCCGGCGGCAATGACGGCGAAACCGCATTTGCGCGTGCCGGGATCGATACCCAGGATGATCCGTTCGGTCATCGCGGCGTCCGGCTCAGTTCGAAGGAGACCGGTATCTGCGCGGTGTGCGGAAAGACGTCGCCGCGGGCGCGGGCGACGATATAGTAACGGCCGTGACCTTGCCTGATCGCGCGCCGCGTCTCGGAGACTTGAGCATCGGTCAGCGCCGGGACGACGGTCGCAAAGGCCGGCGGCATGCCGTGGTCGATCGCGATCGCGCGAATGGCGGTGATCAACTGCCCGTAGGCGACATTGGGGACGATCGCGGTTCCGCCGTCGACTTCGACGCTCGTGATCGGAGCGGACGCGCGGAACACCTGTTGGTCGGCGTACGTCTTGATTCCGAAGTGCAGTTCATCGTTGATGAAGAGGTTTTGGTCGGCCAGGGCGATGACGAGCACTGGCCCGCGCAACAGAAAACCTTGCGTGGTCTCGTCGTCGAGCACGGACTTCAGTTTGGTTTGGATTTCCGGATCTTTGGCGCGGCCGACGAATGGCCGCAGCCCGGCCGGCACGAAGCGCTGGTTCATCGCCGCCACGGCCGCATCGAAGAAGGCAGACAACTCGGCGAGTTGCTCCGAGCGCGACTGCTGCGGCTTGATGACCAGGAACAGGCTATAGACGACCTCGCCGCGGGTCAGCACGACGTTCGTATTCCGGACGCGGTCGACCAGCGCGTCGGCCTGCGCCTGCAAGGCGTTGACGCGATTGTTGATATCCTGAAGATGGAAAAATGCGGCCCGCGCATAGGGCGAGGTCGACAGGGTGACGATCGTCGCGACGAGTGCGATCATCATGCCGGTGGCGACGGCGACGATCGTCGACGTGTATTTGGGACGTAAATTGAAAAGCGTCATGCGCTTGCGGCCGACCTGATGGCCGACACGATCCCCGATGTAGGCAATCAGTCCGGCCACCAGCACGATGACGATGACCGCTGCGATGCCGGCGATTTTGTTCACGGTCTCGGGAGCCTAATAACGGGCAGCGCGGCGCAGCAGTACTGCGCCGATTGCCGTGAAGACGACGTTGGGGATCCAGGCGCCGATCGTCGAGACGGCGTAGCCGCCCGGCAGACTCGAGACCAAGGCCGAACTCGTGCTCGCGAGGACGAAGTACACGAAAACGATCGCGACTGCGAGACCAAAACCCAATCCCGCCCCGCCGCCGCCGCGCGCCGAGCGCAAGCCGAAGGGAACCGCGATCAAGGTGAACACGAACGAGGCGAATGGGCGCGCAAGTTTTTCCTCGTAGGTCGTCTGGTACGCACGCACTTCTTGAGGGGAGAGTTGTCCCGATGCAATGATCTCTCGTATTTGCGAACGGCTCATCGCCTCCCGGTTGTTGTCGGTGGCGCGCTCGGCGATTTCGCTGGGGTTTTCTCCGATGTCGACGGTCGCCTCGGGGTATTCCGTCATCTGCGTGACGCCGCTGCCCGTCACGTCGTACGCGCGCGCATTCTGGAATTTCCACGTCGGCGGCGAAAAATGACCCCGGTCGCTGAAGATGATGCCCTTGGGCCGGTGATCGGCGCCGTACGTCACGATCGTCACGTACAGCAGCGTTTGCGTCGGCGCGTCGTAGCCGCGGAAATAGGTCACCTGTTCGCCGCCGCCGGGCAACTGCGAGATGACCGTGTGGCTGCCGCCGCCGAAGGCGCCGACGTGTTTGATCGCCTCCTCGCGCAGGAACACCGCACGATCGTTGGCATGGGGAACGACGCCTTCTTGCAGCAGCAGCGCGACGAGCGAAACGACGATCCCGGCGACCAGGAGCGGCACGACGGCGCGGACGAGTCCAATCCCGCCGGCCTTGAACGCGGTGATCTCGCTTTCACCCGACAAGCGCTGCAAGGCCAGCAACGTGCCGAGCAGCATTGCCATCGGGACCACGGTGACGACGATGGCCGGCAACTGCCATAAGAAATACGCCACCGCCGTGCCGACCGGCGCATGTTCTTCGGAAACCAGGCGTCCGATGGCCAGAATGGTCGTCGCGGCGTAAATCAGCGTGAACGCGGACAGCCCGAAGTAGAACGGGCCGACCAGTTCGGCGATCATGTAGCGGTCGAGGATCCTCACAACCGAAGTTCTTTGCCGAAGTAAACGTCGCGCGCGACCGGCGACGCGAGCACCTCCTGCGCGTTTCCCTCGGCGATGATGACGCCGTCGTTGAGGATGTAGGAACGGTCGACGATCGCCAAGGTTTCGCGTACTTGGTGATCGGTGATCAGCACGCCGAGCCCGCGCTCGCGCAAGTGCCGGATCATCAACTGAATGTCGGCGACGGCGATCGGATCGATGCCGGTGAAGGGCTCGTCGAGCAGTAAGAACGCGGGCTCCGTGGCGATCGCGCGCGCGATCTCGACGCGGCGCCGCTCGCCGCCCGAAAGGGAATCGCCGCGTGCTTCCGCGACGCGGCCAAGCCCAAACTCATCGAGCAGGGCCGGCAAACGACGGTCCTGCTCCTTGCGCGTAATCCCGTTCATCTCCCAGATCAGCCGGATGTTGTCGCCGACCGAGAGCTTGCGAAAGATCGAGTTTTCCTGGGCCAGATACCCGATGCCCAGGCGCGCCCGGCGATACATCGGGGACGCCGTGAGGTCGAAGCGCTGCCCGTCGCGCACGAGCGTCACGTTACCGCCGTCGGGCTTCACCAGACCAACGACCATGTAGAACGTGGTCGTCTTGCCGGCGCCGTTGGCGCCGAGTAAGCCCACGATCTCGCCCGTGCGCACGACGGCACTCACCCCGCTGACGACCGTCCTCGTGCCGTAACGCTTGACCAGGCTTTCCAGCACGATCTCGCGCGACGGCGCCACGCTCGGGTTCATCGCGCGCCTGTGAAGTCCATATGGCCGGTGCGCAGGTTCCAACGCAACTGATCGCCTTGCAACCGGTCGCCCGACGGCGACGTCACGACGACGTTGCCGTTGCCGTACAGCATGTCGGTTTGGTCGTCGTAGCGCAACGTATCGCTGTGCAACGTCTTGCCGTCTGCGGTTCGGGCTCGCACGCCGCCGGTCATGACGATGGTCTTGTCCTTTTCGACCGCCGTTCCGGACGGTGCGTCGGCCATGAGCCGCTGGTCGCCCTTTCCGAAGAACGTCACGTGCGGGTTGACGAAGTCGCTCCGCCCCGTGTCGCTTCCGAAATACTCGCCGCTCTCGGAATCGGCCCGCAACACGTAGACTTTACGGTTGCCCTTTTGTTTGGTCACGTAGATGTAGCGCGAGCCGACTTTCGAGCCGTGAACGGTGATCTTTACCGGGGACGGCGTCGGCACGGGGCGCGGCGCGGCGGAGGGGGACGGCCGTGGCTTGGCGGCCGGAAACGCCGGGGTCGGCGCGGCGGACGGCGCTGAGGTCGCCGCTTTCTGCGGTTGCGCGCAGCCGGCGATCAGCCACGGCAGGAGCGCCCACGGGAGGACGCGGTGCGCGTTCATGCCGCTCTCGGCGACTCTGGGAAGCCGTGCGTGACGGCGGCCAAAGCCAGCCCCGTATAGGGAATCCAGACGAAACACATAGCCACGATTCCGACCGTATCGAACATGCCTTGAACGAGGGCGGCGATCAAAGCGGCGCACACGCCAAAGACGAAGCGCCGCTCCGAGGGGCTCCGAGCGCTCAGCCGCCGTCGCAGCGAGCCGACGAAGCGCCACCAGCCGTAGGCAAACGCGGCCATTCCGACGGCTCCGGTTTCGCCGGCCAACGAAAGGTAGACGTTGTGCGGGTGCAGCGCCCCGAAGGTTCCGGGCGGATCGCCGTTCGGCGGCCGGATCGCCGGATAGACCCGCCAGTACGCCATCGGCCCGACGCCGGTCAGCGGAAAGAGCGCGATGACGCGGCGCCCGGCTTCCCAGGTCAGGAGCCGATCGAACCGATACGCCGGGTCGTGCGCAAGTGCGGGCCGGACGGCGAGGAACCCGCCGCCCGCCACCGCCACGATCACGAACGCGAGCGCCAGGCGGCGCGCCTGCAGGCCGGCGGCATAGAAGACGGCTCCCGCGACGGCCCCGATCAGGCCCGCCAGCGACAGCGTCGCACCGAGCGCCAGCAACGCCAGCGGAGCGGCGATCGTTCCCAAGCGTTGCGTGAAGCCGCGCGTGCCGAGCGCGCAGCCGAGCGCGACGAACGCGAAGACGATCAAAAAGGCGGCAAATTGATTGGCCGTCACGAACAGCCCGGCGGCCCGGCCATGGTTTTGCGCCCACAGCAGCGCGGGCCGGCGCGTAACCGCCATGGCCAACCCGGCCGCCGTCGCGCCGATGCCGGCGAGCAAATACGTCCCGAGCACAACGCTCGGCACCCCGCGGCCACCCCAATCCCGTACCAGCGCGAGGTGGAAGAACGCCCCGAGCACCATCATGCCGACGACTTCGAGGCTCGAGCGCGGATCAAGCCCCAGGAAGCTGGAAAGCGCCGCCGACCCGAGCCATGCGGCGAGGATGGCATGCGACGGCGAGGTGCCGAGGAGCGCTCGCTCGCGCCACAGGCTCACGCCGCACCACACGGCCGACAGCGCAAGCAGTCCCACGAGCGCCGTCGCCACCGCGCGGCTCGCGAAAACATAACCGACCGGCGGCGTCGGCGAGAGCGACGCGAGCGACGTGTAGAACTGAACGATGACGAAGAACGTCGCAAGCGCGCCTGCTTTTAGCACGCCGCACGATTGCGGGCGACGCTTACAATGCCTCGGGCGATCCGCTCGGCGCCGCCGGGGGGACCGATGCGGCGACGCCCGGCCTCGCTCATGTGCCGCATGTGCGCCGGGTCGGCCAGGAGGGCCTCGATCGCGGCGGCGGCAGCCCGGGGCTGCGCCGGCACCAGCAGCAAGGCCTCGCCGAGCAGGCGGCGCTGGCGCATGCGGTACCAATCTTCACGCTTGCCGGTCCCCTCGAGCGCGATCACGGGCAGCCCCTGCGCAGCAGCCTGTTCATTCGCCGTACCGGCCTGCCCGAGGACGATGCTGCTGGCCGCCAAGAGCGCTCCGAGAGGACCGGACCAGCCGGCCAAACGTGCCGGGCCCGCACGAGCTTCGAACATCGGCATCGGGGGCGACTCGGCTGGCGCAGCGTGGGGTCCCGCCGGCGTCACATTCGGCCCGGCGAGTGAGTTCGGACCGATGGTCCAACCGTCACGTTCCAGTGCGCCGATGAGGCGCCGAGCATCGAGCGCTGGCGCGACCGACAGCAGGGCGCCGATGTGGGGCCGCCGCGCGGCAAGCGCGCGCGCGACCCTGCCCAAGCGCACGGCGTCGGCGTAGGCGCTTTCGCGGCTGCCGGGCAGCAGCCCGATCCACGTTCCGGGCAGCGCGGGCGGCTCCGGCCGTGCAAGATCGGCGATCACGTTCCCGGGAGCTTCCGCCATGACGCCGTGCGCGACGAGGTCGTGCGCCGTCGGCTCGTCGCGCACATAGACGGTGGCGGCACGCCGTAGCAAAAGGCGTTCCAACGGACCGTAGCGGGCGACGAAGACGCTCTTCGCCGTCCCGACGAAAACGGGCTTCATCCCCGTCAGCAGCGCAAGCCCAAGCGCATACGCGTCGCCGACCGCGACCACCGCCGCGTACCGCCGGTGCGCGCGGCGCAAGAAGCCGAGTTGCGCCGCCAGCAACGCGGGAAACCCCGCCACGACGTCCCGCCCGAACGCGCGCACGTTGCCCATCGCGACCAGTCCCCCGCTCGGCAGCGCGCGCCGCGGACCGACGACCGCGAGACCGTCGGCCCAGACGCCGACCCCCACAAGCGAAAGCAACTCGACCCGCAGCGGCTCAGCCGCCGCATCCGGGAGCGCCCCCGCGATGCGCGCCGCAATCGCATTCTCACCGTGCCCGTTGGCCACGAACAGGATGTTCGTGCGATTCAACCGCTCGCCGCATCGCTTCCGCTCAATGCGGAGAGCCAAGCCGCACTTTCGCTGAACTGCGCCGGCGCTGTCTGCAAATCTTCCACGATTTCGGCCGACTCGTCGCGCAACCAAAACACATCGAGACTTACTTTGTCGCGAGCCGGTAAATCGGCGTACGCGAAGCGGCGGAAGCGATCCGTCTCGGCGCGATTGTGGCGATCGTTTGGACGAGAGCAAGCGAGTCCTTGTTGGTGCGTCGATCGTACACCCAAAGCGCATCGGTCCGCGGCTCTTCGCGACCAGGCGCGCAATCAAAAAACAGGACGTTGGCCTTCACGCCCTGGGCGTAAAAGATGCCGGTCGGAAGACGTTCGAGTCGGCCGCGTCCGCAATCGCGTCGAGCCTCATTTGGTCGCCCGTCATTCTGATTGGTCGCCGCTTCGTCGATATCTACGATTCCCAGCTTTCCGATCGTAGCGCCGTACATCGTTTCACTCGTATTTCGATTTCGCCCGTCGCCGAGTTCGCCGAATTTGATCCAAGGAATGCTACCCGCGAAGTTGGCACCTTACTGCGCCACGGAGTGCCGCCAGTCGACGTCTTTGCCAGTCGAGAGAGTTCCGTGGGACCGCGTTCGCCGACACCATGGCTAATGCACCGCAGTGCCGTGGCAAACCCTATGTGGCTTGTTGGAGCGGAAGCGTGCTCAAGACGCATACCTGCCGTTCTCGTTCCGCCACCGCGGCCCCGGAACCACATCTCCCGTTTCTCCGGAAGCAATGAGCCTGTACTGGGTTCCGAGCTGCGCAGTTGGGCGGCGGTCCGGGGCCGCCTTGCCGAGGCCTAGCCCTAGGTTTCCGCGAGGAGCGGCACGAGGTTAAAGCGCGCGATCTGGGGCCGGCCGGCCGCATCGCGCCGCAGCTCGGTGCGCGAAACGTAGCGACCATAGGGCCCGGCGTGCACGATCGGAACGCCGGCGACGAGTTCGGGTTCGGAGAGCGTGTCGTGGCTGTGGCCGCCCAGGATGAGGTTGAGCCGAGGAACGGCGCGGGCCAACTCGCGGTCGGCGGCCAGACCGAGGTGCGACAAGGCGATCAGCAATGTATCGCCGGGCGTGGCATCCGTCATCTCACGCGCGGTTTTCAGCGGATCGCGGAAGCGCCAGCCGAGCGCGCGCTCCCACAAACTCTTTTCCGCATACTGTGGAACCAGCAGCGCAAAGACGCGCACCGCCCAACCATCGCGCAGGAAGTCCAGCTGCGGAACAAACGGTAACGGCCGCTTTCGGAGATCGACCAGGTTCGTACACACCAGCGGGTGACGCATGCGGCGCGCGCGCGCGGCCAGCAATCGAAAAACGTAGTGGAACTCGCGGTTGCCCAGCGCCTGCGCGTCGTAGCCGGCGCGATTGAGGTCGGACGCGATCGGTTCGGTACGGTAGTACACCGTTTGGCTGCCGCGCAGTGAGTCGCCGCTGTCGAAGAGTAGCCCCGGCTTCTGTTCGCGCAGCGCTTGTAGACGCGAGGCGAAACCGCCGTGGTCGTGCAGATCTGAGGTGTGGTAGATCCGAAGATTCACGCGCAACGCCCTAGCGCCGTGGCGAACGCCGCACAACGCCGCAAGGCATCGGGCGGTCCCAGTGCAGCGCGCACGGTGCGCATCGCTTCGCGTTGTGCCAGCGGATCGGCGAGCAACCGGTCCACCGCAGCGCAGAGCCGCAGGGGGGTTGCGTCGTCTTGCAAGAGTTCCGGCACGACTTCGCGCTCGAGCAGGATGTTCGGCAAGGTGATGTACGGATGCTCGTTCAGCCAAACGCGCCGGGCGATGGCCGCCTGGGCAGGCGCCAGCACGTAAAGGGCAACCGTCGGCACCTCCCGCAGCGTCGCTTCGAGGACGGCGGTGCCGGAAGCGACCCACGCGGCATCGGCCAGGTCGAAGGCCGCCTCCGCGCCGTTGACGCTGCGGGCCGCCACTCGCGCGTACTGCTGCGCACGAAGAATCGGCGCCGCATAGCCGGCGGCCTCATCGCTTGCGACGCTCACGATGAAACGCGCACTCGGGCGTCGCTTTGCGAGCAACAGCGCTGCGTCGAGCAAGCGCGGTAGATGCGACTCGATTTCACCCCGCCGGCTCCCCGGTAAGAGGGCGACGACGCCGCCGTCCGATGGAGCCGGTGCGCGGGGCGGCCGCGCTTGCACGAGCGACGCAAGCGGATGACCGACGTAGGCGGCGTCATAGCCGAGCGACCGGAAGAAATCGCGCTGGTGCGCGAACGGAACGAGCGGCACGGTGCTCGTCGCAACGGCCCGCGCCTGCCGGACACGGTCGAGCCATGCTCCGGGCGGAAAGAAATAGAGGATCGGGCGCCGGTATCCGAGCGCCCGCAGCGTTCGTGCGAAGCGCAGATTGTAGGCGCCGAAATCGATCAAGACGACCAGATCGACCGGTTGCAGACGCAACCACAGTGCGTGGCGCAGCATGTTGAGCAGCAGCGGCGGAATACGCCGCAGCGCCGCGAGCGGTCCGAGGCTGGCCCACCCCGTCGTGCGGGTCGTCAAGGTGAAACCAGCCGCGCGCATCCGTTCGCCGCCGATGCCGCGCAAGCCGACATCCGGCTCGAACTCGCGCATCGCCCCGGCAAGCGCAGCCGCCAGCATGTCGCCCGACGCTTCGCCCGTCGCAAAGAAGACGCGCACGCGCTACTTCGTGATGCCGCGTTCGGAATGCGTTTCGATGAACGCGAGCAGCGCGCGGCCTTGCTCGCTTGCGACGACCGCGCGCATCGCTTCAGCGGCCTGCGAGATGTTGTGCCCGGAACGGTAGAGTATGTTGTAGCACTCCTTGAGTTCGGAAACGATCTCAGGCGTGAACTGGGCGCGCCGCAAACCCACCGTATTGAGCCCGTAAGGCTGCGCCGGGATGCCTTCGACCAAAAAGTACGGCGGTACGTCTCGGATCAATTTCGTGATCCCCCCGACCATCGCGTGCTCGCCGATACGCACGAATTGATGCACGCCGGTTTGGCCGCCGATCGTTGCGTAGTTGCCGACGCTGACGTGGCCGGCGAGCTGCGCGGTCGACGACATGACGACGTTGTTGCCGATCCGGCAGTCGTGCGCGATGTGCACGTAGGCGAGCAGCAGCGTATCGTCTCCCACCGAGGTCGTCTCTTCGCTCCCCGTCGCGCGGTGCACGGAAACGTACTCACGGAGGACGGTGCGGCTGCCGAGTTTCGTGTACGAGCGCTCGCCGTGATATTTGCGGTCTTGCGACGGGGCGCCGATCGAACAGAAGGGGTAGATCTCGCTGTCCTCGCCGATCGTCGTGTAGCCGTTGACCACCACGTGCGCGAGCAACCGGGTTCGCGCACCGATCGAGACGTTGTCGCCGATCACGCAGAAGGGGCCGATTTCAGCCCCTTCCCCGATTACCGCACCCGGGTGAACGATGGCGCTCGGGTGGATCACGAGTGCAGCACGCTCGCATCCCACACGAAATCGGCGACCGCACCGACGGAGAACATCAACTCGGCCGTGCACGCGAGCTTGCCCTCGACCTTCGCCTCGGCCGAAACCCAGCCCATGCCCGAACGCCGCCGGATCAGCTCGGTTTCCATGTCCAAACGGTCGCCCGGCACGACGGGTCGCCGAAACTTCGCCTTATCGATGCCCGTGAGCAAGGCGGTACGCCGCCGAAAATCGTCAGGTCCTAGAATGATCGTGCCGCCGAGCTGTGCGAGCGCCTCGATCATGAGCACGCCCGGCATCAGCGGGTAGCCGGGAAAGTGTCCTTGGAAGAACGGCTCGTTCATCGTGAGGTTTTTATAGCCGGCCGCGCGCTTGTGACGTTCGAACGACGTGATGCGGTCGATCAGCAAGAATGGGTAGCGGTGGGGCAGGACGGTCATCAGTTGCAGGATGTCCATCGTCGCGGGATCCCGCGCCGACACGCCGTTACGCGCCATGCAAGGCCTTGTGCTGCGTCGCGTGCAACCGGCGCAACGCCTGCACGGCCTGCGCGTGCAGCCGGTGTCCGCTCTTGACCGACACGACCTCGCAGCACGGACGCGCGCCCAGTAAGGCGAAGTCGCCGACGAGATCGAGCACTTTGTGCCGAACGACTTCACTGGGCCAGCGTAACGGCGTCAGTGGACCGTCGGGCGCGAACACGAGCGCGTTGTCGAGCGAACCGCCGCGCGCGAGCCCAGCGCTGCGCAGTGCTTCGACTTCGTGCAGATAACCGAACGTTCGCGCCGGCGCAATCTCGCGAATGAAATAGTCGGGTGCGATCGGCGCATCGATGAACTGCGCGCCGACCGGCGGGGCGTAGTCGACGGTAAAGCGCACGCGAAATGAATCGGCGGGCACGACGGCGAGCAACGCTTCACCGTCGCGGAAGACGACGGGGTGTTCGAGCGTAAAGGTGCGCGCCGGCGCGTGTTGGCCGATCAGTCCCGTTTTCGCGATCGCCTCGGCGAAGGCCGCGGCGCTGCCGTCCATCACGGGAACCTCCGGGCCCTCGATTTCGATCAGCGCGTTATCGACGCCCATGCCGAGCAGCGCCGACATCAGGTGCTCGACGGTCGACACGGTCGCGCCGGCGCTGCCGAGCACCGTTGCGCGGCGCGTTTCCACGACGTACTCGGCGTGCGCCGGAAAAGTGATGTTGCGTTCCAACAAACGAAACCGTAGCCCGCTCCCAGCAACACCGGGACGCAGACGCACGCGCGCGTCGCTGCCGGTGTGGAGTCCGACGCCCGAAAACTCGATGACGTCGCGTACGGTGCGTTGGTCGTTCATCGCCGGCGTTCCAAGGCAGCCACTCGCTCGTACAGCTTGTCGAGGTTACGGATGCGAACCTGCTGGCGCAGTTCGGTTTTATGGTCTTGCGCGGGCGCGCCGCTGATGACGGCGCCGTCGGGCACGTCGTTCCAGACCATCGTGTTGCCCGCCACCGTCACCCGCGACCCGACGGTGATGTGCCCCTGGAACGCGCTTTGTCCGCCGACGACGGTGTGGTCGCCGATGACCGCTGAGCCAGCCACGGCCGTCATCGCGGCAAAGGCGCAGTGGCGTCCGATGCGGCAGTTGTGGCCGACCTGCACGAGGTTGTCGATTTTCGTTCCTTCCCCGATCGTCGTCGAGCCGGTCTGCGCGCGATCGATGCACGTGTTCGCTCCAATTTCAACGGCGTCGCCGAGCACGACGTTGCCCACCTGCGGAATTTTTACGAACCGGCCGTCGATGAACACGTAGCCGAAGCCGTCGGCGCCGACCACGGCGGCCGCTTGCAGGATGACGTCGTCGCCCGCCACGCAGCCGTCGAGCAGCATGGCCCGTTCGTGCAACGTGCAGCGCCGTCCCAAGCGCGCGTGAGCGCCGACGACCGCGCCCGCGAGCAAGACGCTTTCGGCGCGGACCATGGCTCCCGCCCCGACGATGGCCTGCGCCGCGACATGAACGTCGGGCCCGATCGTGGCGCTCGGATCGACGACGGCCGTCGGATGCCGGTACGGGGTGCGAGGGCGCGGAGGCTCACGCTCCGCGAGCAGCGCCGCCAGCGCCGCGCGTGCAGATGCGACGATCACGAGCGGCTTGCGCGCCGCCGGAAACCCGTCGGCCAACCCCGCTTCGGTCAGGACCGCGGCCGCACGGGAATCGAGCGCGCGGCGCAGGTATCGCGCGTCGGTTGCAAAGGTCAACGACCTTGCGTCGACGTCGTCGACGGCCGCGATGCGCTCAATCGGCACGGCCTCGTCGCCCCGCACGGTCCCGCCCAACCGGCGCGCGACCTCGCCGGTCGTTACGGCTTGGGTGATGGCTTTTCGGTGATCCGCAGGATCTTCTCGACGTCGGGCGTGATGTCGATTCCGCCGTAGCCGACGAACTGGCGCGTCACCACCAGCCGCAAGTGTTTGTCGTTGGCGACCTGCGCGGCGGCATTGCGCACGTCGCCCGTGACTTCGTCTTGCATCGACACATAGCGACGACGCAGTGCGTCGAGCTGCTGCTGCTTCTGGCGCACAGAAGCGCCCGAGCGCTGGATCGCATCCGTATCGGAGGCGAGCTGATTGCTGTAATTGATGAACTTCGGCCAGTTGGCTTGGATGCGCGTGACGTCGAGCGTCGCAACCGTCGCCGGCTGAGAACTGCAGCCGGCCATGGCAGCGAGCGTTGCGGTCAGGATAAGTAAACGTTTCACTCGTGTAGGCTCTCGATATCTTTCTGCGCTTCGGAGGTAAGATCGACTCCGCCGGCCGGTGCGACGACGTTGCTCACGACGACCCCGATGCCGCGCTTTTGCGCGATCACCTTGACCTCGCGATTGATTTGGGCCACCATCTCCCCGTACAGGTCCCCGCGTTGCTTCTGCAAGGCGTCGATCTGGCGCTCGGCGCCGCTGCGATCGGCAGCGTCGGCGCCCGCCAGCGCATGGAAGCGGCGGGTCAATTCGGCGCGCGTCCGTTGAAATTGCGCTACCGTCTGCGATGCGTCGCGGTCGAAATCGTGCTGAAAGCGCGCGTGCAGCGTTTCCAACTTTTGCCGCATGCCCGGGCCGACACCGGGCGGCACCGCAACGCCGCCCGTGGGCGGGAGCCCAACTTGTCCGACGATCTGCGACTGCGCCTGCTGTTGCCGGACGTTGATCTTGGCGACGGTCCGCTTCTGCAGGCTGCCGATCTGCTGCGCCAGTTCGCGACGGACGCGTGCGTGCAACGTAACCTGGAAAGCGGCCAAGGTCGCTTGATCGCGATTGCGCATCGCACCGACAGCGTCGGCTTCTTTACGGTCGAGCGCTGCCAGCGCTTTGGTCACCTCCGCCCGGGTTGCGTCATCGAGTGCGAGGTTCGACAGCTTCGTGCGCAGCGACAGGCGCTCGGCGGCATCCGCGCTCGCCAGCGACAACGCGTAATCGGATTCTTTGCGCGCCAGCTCGTCGGCCCGCGCGCGGTACTCGCGCGCGGCGCGCTCGCCGAGCGCGCGATCGAGCGTCGCCGCGGCGGTACGTTCCTGATCCACGAGCTGCCGGCGATACGTGTCGACGTTGGCTTGCGAGGCCGCCGTCACGCGCTGCGCTTGGACGCGCGCTTGCGCGGCGACACTAGCCGCAATCGAGCCGCTGCCGTTTTGCGAACCGGCAGCGCCGAGCGCGGCTGCGATCGCCGCCTGTTCCTGCTTGGCGTACTCTTGCTGCTTGTCGCCCAGCGCGCGCTTGGTGCGATCCGCCGCCTCGTCCAGTTCCCGCTGAAGCTGCGCCTCCTGCCGAGCGATATCCGCTCCCGACCGGGCGATCTGTGGTCCCACCGAGCGCAACTCCAACGCCGCGACATCGTCGTCGAGATGCGCCAACTGCGGATACAGCGGATGCACCTTCACCAGCGCGTCCATGTTGACGTACCCGACCTTCCCATTGTCGGGCCCCGGTGTCGCGGTCACCTCCGACGACGTCGTGCCGTGCGAACACGCCGCCAACCCGAAAGCAAGCACCCACAGGGATGCGGCGCCTCCTTTATTTGAGCGCGGTGGTGACGTCACTGGTGATATCCGTGCCGCCGTAGATCAGATTCGAACGATCGATCACGAGCAGCAGTCCTTTTTTCTTGGCGACGTCGGCGATTGCGTCGCGCGTTTGATCGACCAGCGGCTGGATCGTCTGCTTTTGCCGATCGGCCAGGGTGGCCTGATAGTTTTTCAGCACGGCTTGCCGCTCGGCGTCGTTCTTGGCCTGCCGCAGTTTGGTTTGCGCCTGCTGCTGCTGTGCGGCTTGGAACTTTTGAAAGTCATCGTTGGCCGCCTTCAATCGCGGGATCGTGTCGATCTGCGCTTGATCGACGTAGCCGACCGACGACGGCGGCGGCGAGCTGACGGGCGGAATCGGATCGCCCGGACCGCTCAGCAACTGTTCGACGCTGCCGGTGACGTCCTGGCCACCGAAGACGACGATGCGTTTGTCGACGACCACTGAGAGATTCTTACTAGAGGCAACCGACGCGATCGCGACCTGCGCGCGCTGGAAGAGCGGCCCGAAGAGGTCGCGCTGGCGCTGCGCGAGCCGATTTTGGTATTGCTGCCCGATGCGCGCCTGCGTGCCGGCATCGCGTACGCCGCGAAGCTGCCGCGCGAACTGACGATCGAGCTGGGCCTTGTACGCGGCCAGCTGACGGTTCGCGCTCAGGAACGATGGAATGCTGGAAAGCGCGGCCTGGTCGACATAGCCGATGTCGGTCACGTCGGCGGCGAGGCCGGCCGGCGCAAACGCGGCGATGGCGAAAGCGACGGTCGCCAGCGCGGTCATGAAACGGTGAGAACGTACCCTAAGGTTCATCGCTTTAGAAAGACTGTCCGATGCCGAAGCTGGTGTGGCTGCCGCCCTTACCGCGGGCGAAATCGAGCCGAATGGATTTGAAGCCGAGTTGCGGGATGTCAAAACGTAGACCGACGCCGCCGTCGGTGCGGTACAGGAATTTATTGTAATCGACCACGACGTTGCCGAATTGGTCGGTGATCGGCTGTGCCCCGCGAATGCGCTGGCCGCCGTAGTCGAAGAAGAACGCGAGCCCGAACTTGCGGTCCGGCGACACTGGTACGCGCAGTTCGGATTGCAGCAGCACTTCCTGGGTACCGTAGAAGACTTGGCTATAGCCGCGCAGTTGCTGATCGGTCAGCACGAACAGGCGGCTCGGAGGAATCGCGCCCGTGGTATTGCCGAGCAGGGCGTGAAACCCGAGCGTCGCGTTCTTGAGCACCGGATAGAACTTCGCGGCATCGAGCGTCGTGATCGTGTAGTGGAATTGCGAGCCGACCGCGCGTCCCGACAGTTCTTCGGTCAGCGCGGTACTGTCGCCGCGGCGCGGATTGATGATGTCGTCCCGCGAGTCGTGCTGTAGGCCGAGCGTGAAGGAGCGCAGGTTGTAGCCGGCGCCGTTGGAGGTATCGGCGATCGAGGTCGCGTTCACGCCGAGGGTCGTGCCGTTCTGTTCGTTGCCGAACAGATTGTTGTTGAGGGGCTGGTTGAAGACTTGTTGCGTGCCCGCGAGAAAATAGGCCGGATTGTTGAAGGTTACGACCGTCGACAGGCGTTGGACACTGACGCCTGCCGTCGTCGTGAGGGTGTCGGTCAACCGTCGCCCGAGATTGGCCGAGATGCCGGTCGAGCGGTTGCCGTAGTTGGCCGCGCCGCCGAGCAGGTTCTGGTTGGGCGTCAGGACGACCGGAATCGTGCCCGTGACCTGACCCGACGAAGGCGTCCCCGGACCGGAGGGAGAGGGGGTCGAGACGACCGGGTTGCTGCCGACCGCCTGCGTCTGCGAGGCCTGATACACCTGATAGTAGTTGGTCTGCGCGCTCGTAAACACGGTCGCGTTGACGCTATAGAGCTGCGAGAGCCGCGTGTTGCCCAGATATGGCACGGAGAACGACAGCTCGCCGTCGGACACACGTGATCCGCGCTCGAGGCGGATCGAAGCGCCGTTGCCGGTGCCGTTGATGTTGTTCTGCGAGTAAGACAGCGTGCCCGTGAGTCCCTGACCGGTGGGGCCGCCGGAGTACCCCGCGCCGATTTGCGCCGTTCCGGTGCGCTGCTCTTTGACGTTCCAGTCGAGGGTCAATGCGTACGGTTTTTTGGGATCGGGACCGGGCTTCTGCTGGATGTCGACCTTCTCGAAGAAACCGAGGTTGTTGAGCCGCTCGTAGTCGCGGCGCACGAGACCCTGCGTGATGATCATGCCGGGCCGCAGCCGCAACTGGCGGCGGATGACGACGTCCTTGGTCACCGTGTTGCCGGTGATCTGAACGGCGCCGACGGTCGCGACGTAGATGCTGTATTTGACGTCGGCCGTACCCTTCTGCTGATCGATCGTCGTCGGGTCGATGCCGGCCTCGAAGTCACCCAGGGACAAATCGTACTTATCGTAGAGTTTCTTGAGCGCTTCGTAATCTTTGTCGCGCGCGTCTTCGGAATACGGTTGCCCTTCTTTGAGCGTTAGACTCTTCTTGATCAACGGCTGCGGCAATATGGGGTTCCCGGTAATCACGATGCTGCGCACCGTCAGCCCTTCGCGAACGTTGAGGGCGAGCACGCCGTCCTTGGAAATATTGAGCCCGATGACGTGGGTGGGCACTTGGCCGCCGTAGCCGATCTTGTCGTAGTACGAATTGATCTTCAGCACGTCTTGATGGAAGGTGTTCGTGTTGAGCACCTGTCCGACGGCCGTATCCATCAGCGCCAGCAGCGTATCGGTCGGAACGTGCTCGTTGCCCGTGAAGGCGATGCGCGTGATGACGGGATTCTCGACGACGCGGAAGGTGATCGCGATGCCGCCCGGCCGCTGGCGAATCAGCGGCGGAACTTGATCGCCGAAGTATCCCAGTTCGAAGATGCTTTGCAGGTCCGCGCGCACGGTCGCTTCGTCGAACGGCTGGCCGGGTTTCGTGCGCACGACCGACAGGATCGTAGCCGTCGGAACGTGCGCATTGCCCGACACGTCGACGCTCACGACCGTCGGCGCGTTGGGCGCTGGCGTCGCGGGCCCGCTCGGCGGCGCCTGCGCAAGCCGCGAGCCGGCGCCCGCCGGCGTGGCGAACGGCACGATGAGAGCCAAGAACGCAATGAGCGCAGCGATGCAGCGGCTCGCTCGCCGAACGCGGAACATCATAGGCAGCAGCACTATCCTTTTCGTAACGGCTGCCCTCTTACTCGCTCGCGCGACATTCGCCCCCTAGCCCGCCGTCCGGAACCACGTCCTTCACGGGAAGAGCCGCTGCAAGCTGAACGAAACGCCCGTCGTGCCGGACTGCGGCTGCGCCGCTTGCAGCTTGCCCGTATTCGTAATGGACGTCGTCGGCGTCAATGAGTTCAAGCCGGTTGCACCGAGGGTTTGGAAGACCGTTACTTGCGCGGCCGAGAAGGCGTTGGGCCGATATTCGAAGCCGAACGTTTGACGGTACGGATAGCCGAAACTCGTGCCGAAGAGCGCATTGAGTTTCGTGCCGACGTGCTTGCGGGCTTGCACGCCGACGTTGCCCGTATAATCGACGTTGAGGTTGATATTGCTCAGACCGACCACCTCCGCAAGACTGGTCTCGAACGGAGCGAGCAGCGTGCGCGTGAACTGCGCATTGGCGACGCCGAACGCTTCCTCGGCGACGCTGAGTTCGCCGCTCGTATTCCGATTTCCGACGACGCCGGGACTCAAGCCCGCCGTCGCGTTGCTGCCATAGAGGGTCGGGCTGCCCGCGGTCTCCCCGAACAGGTTGCTCGCGCCCAGGGCCGGCGCTCCCAGCAGCAAGCCGAGAATCTGTTGCCGGTCGTACGCCGGCTGTGACGTAAGGTCGATCGAGAGATTGGTGACGGGTCCCGCCAGGCTCAAGGTCACGTCGGCGCTGCCGGCGGCGTTGCGCACCGTATTGGGATCGGGATCGAGCACGTGCGTGGTCGCGACGGCGTCGAGAATCGGGGTCGCGCCGAAATCCGGGGCAAAGCGGACCGTGCCGTCTTCCAGGCGGAAGACGGTATTGAAGTACGTCAACGTCCCGCCGGTCGAGGTGAACAGGCCGCTGGGCTGCGGCAGCGCCAGGTCGCCGGCGACCTGCAGACTGCCGCGCGCTCCGATATCGACATTCGCGCTTCGCACGCGCACGTTGCGCCCGGCGACGATGCCGAAATCCAGCGCCAGGTCGGGCGGCAGCACCCCCGGCGCCGTGCCGCTTCCGCGGGGCAGCAGCAACGCCGAGAACGGAATCGTCGCATCCGAAAGCTCCACGCCGCCGGCGAGCACGGGCCGACCGCGGGCCGGGCGCGCCAGGCTCAAGGCGCCGTCGACTTGCCCGCCCCCGTAGGCCGGCAGGTTGAGGCGTAGCGCTTTGGCCGCGACCCGCAGCGCATACGACGTGGTGACGTCGGCTCGGTCGAGGTCCGGAAACGTGGCCCAGCCCTGCGCATCGAGCGTCCCGCCGCCGCCTTCGGCATGAAGCCGGCTCAAGGTCGCCGTTCGGCCCGCCAGCGATAGACTGCCGCCGATCCGTTCCAGCGGGATCGTCTGGGCGGGAGTCCGTAGGCTTCCGTCGCTCAGCGTGACCGAGCCCGCGAGCCGCGGCGACCCGGCGGTGCCTTCGACGGCAACGCCTCCCGTCAGCGTCCCGCCGAGCATGGAACCCGGCGGCAGAAGCGGGGCGAAATCGCCCAAGTCCAGGTCACGGAGTTCGCCTTGCAGGGCGACGGGTGCATGCGCCGGGCCGAAGCCGAACGGTGCGATCTCAAACGGCACGGAGCCCGCCAGGTCGAGCGCTCCCTTGGCGAATGCCACCTCGACGCCGCTCAGCACGACGTCGCGCCCATGCAGGCTGAACTCACCGAGGGTGCGCGGCACCGCGACGCCGCGCACGGTTGCATTCTCGACGTCGAAGCCGCCGGTCACGACGGGGCTACGGCGCGTGCCCCGCACGGTCACGTCGGCTTCTCCCGCTCCACTCGCCAGGCCGGCCGATCCGAACAGGCGCGTCGCCAAGGTGGCGAGATTGGGACTCTTCGCGTGAACTCGCACGTTCAGCGGGTCGCGCGGCCCGAACCCGAGGTTGCCGCTGCCCGTCATTTCGAGCGACGGGAGTGCCAGCTCGGCGCTCTCGAGCCTCGTGCGCCGGAGCGTGGATGACGCGCGCACTCGCAAACGGCGTACCGGAAAGGTGCCGATCGAGCCGTCCACGAGACTGGCCGTCGTCGTGACGTCGGGGTCGGATAGTCGCCCGACGATCGTCGCGTCGGCAGCGACGCGTCCCCCGACGGGGAGCGCGTAGCCCAGCGCCGGCAGCCAGACGCCCAAGTCGAGACCCCGCACCTGAGCCGCTCCGCGGAATACCGAGGCCGCGACCAGCTCGGAGGGCGACGCCGCCGCTGGGGGCAGGAGCACGGTGCCGGCCGTCCGGACGGTGCCGGTCGGGCCGCCGAACGCGACGTTCCCCGCTACGGAGCGGCCGTGCGACGCCCAGCGCGCCCGCAGGTCACCGAGCTGCAGCCGCCGGTAACGGACTCCGCGCAGCGCGACGTCGGCACTGGTCGACACGAGCGCGCCGCGTTCCGCAAAGGCCACCGCGACGCGTCCTCGCCCCGCGAGGGCATCGCCGGCGTCGAAGTAATCGTCGAAATCGGACAAATCCGCTCGGGGCAGGAGGAGCTGCGCCGAAGCCTGCGCGCCGGACAGGCTGCCCGCGAATGCCGCCCGCGTCGAGCCGACGGTTACCGTCCCGCCGTGCGCCGCGACGCCGCTGGGACTAAGCTCGATCTGCGTGTCGAAAGCGGTAAAGGCCAGCCCGTGGACGGTGCCTTCCGGGACGTGCACGCGGCCGCTGACCGTATAGTGTGACGGCGTGCCGGTAACGCGCACGTCGGCAGCGGCCGTGCCGGCGATGTCCTCGCGCCCCCATGCCGAACCGCGCAGCAGCGGCTCAAGCGGTGCCTCATTGAGGCGGACGCCGAGAGCGAAGCTCGTGCCCGGCGTCCCAGGCCCAAGCAGTGTCCCGTCCAAACGGCCGAGCGCCGTTCCAACCCGCCCGTCGACCGCCGAGAGGCCCAGGCGAGCCGCCGAGTAGGCAACGTCTCCGTTGCCCGCCATCGCCTCCCCGCGCACCTGCGCGTCGGCCACCGCCGCCCCGCCGTCAAACTCCGGGCGCCCCCCCGCGAGGGTTACGATGCCGATTGCACTGAGCCGGCCCGGCCGTACGTTGGGCACACGAATTGCGTGCGCCGTGGCAACGTCGCCGAGCGAGACACCGATACGCTGTCGCAGTTCGCCGGCCGCCGCCGCGAGGCCGCCTCCCAACCGGGCCGTCGCCCCATAGACGCGCAGCCGCCCTCCGCTCGCGACGCCGAGCGTCCCTTGAAGTCCGTCGAGCGCGACGCCCGCGACCGTCGCGCCGCGGGTCCGGGCGTCGCGAATCTGGACGACCGTACGCTCGGGATCGATCAGGAGCGCGACCGGACCGCTGAGCAGACCTCGCGCCGGGATCTGCCCCGTGAAGACCGCCAACCGCGCGAACGAGCCGTCGTACCGGCCGGCCAGCGCCAACCGCCGGTCGACATAGCTTCCCTCGCCGGCGAACGCGCCCCATGGACCGTGGGCGATCACCCTGCCCAGGCGCAGCCCGCTCGGGGAACCAGCCACGGCCGCGACGGCGTCGTCGACCGTCACCCCGCCGACCCGCAGGCCGTTCGCTTCAATCGTTCCCGCCAGGCGGAAGGCCGACGGCGGGCCGGCGCCGGCAAGCTGCCCGTTTAGCCGGCCCGCGAACGTCGGCGCGACGATGCCCCAGGCGGGCAGCCGCGGGCCGGACCCCAGACCGGCAAACGGATAGTCGTGGGCGCTCAGCCAGAAGCCACTTTCGCCCGTCGAGCGGTGCAAGCCGAAGGCCCCCGCCAGCCGACCACCATCGTCGCGCTCGAGGGTCAGCGGCCCGAAGGTTCCGTCGCCGCCGGGATCGATGTGGAAGGCGCCCGCCAAGGCCGTGCCGCCGCCGCTCCCGGCCACGGAGCCGCGGGCGTCGAAGCGGAGTCCGTTGCCCGTCAGCAGCGCTACCCCCGCGACCTCGGCAGCCGGCGCGAGCGCCGCGAGGTATGGAATGCGCGCGGCCGGGCCATGTGCGGCGACGATCAGGCGGGTCTGCAGGGCGTTCCCCGGGGTCAGCACCCCGCCCGTGCGCACAGCCAACCCTCCGTAGGTAGCGAACCCGTCGAGCACGTCGAGTCCGCGGTCGTAGTACGCGCCGCGAACCGTCACGGCCGTCAGCGGAACGTTTCCGTAGCGCAGCCGCGGCGCGACTGCCCGCGTGATGACGGCCGGCGCGGCGACCGGGCCTTCGAGCAGCGTTTCGGCTCGCACGACGCCGTCCAGCGGCGTGTGCCGCGAGAAGGCAAAAAGGGTGCGCGCCCCGGCGAGGTCGGTACGGGGCGCCACTACGCCGACCCGCCAGGCAGGCGCATTCCAGCCGTACAGGCCGCCGGCCAAGCGCACCGCAACCGTGCCCAGGAACCCGCGCCAGAGCCGGGTGGTCAGGGCGGAGTCGCTGATGTCCAGCGGGCCCGCGATGTCGTGCAGCGGGGCGTTCATGCCCGGCACGCGCAGCGCGCCGCCGGACACGCGCGCCGAACCTACCACGTGATACCTAAACCCGGCGCTTCGGCCGGCGAATCCGTACACCCGCGCATCGAGGTCCCGCGCGATGCCCTGCTCCACTTGCGCGCTCGGCGTGTTGACAAAGTAATTGGCCGGGCCCGGGAAGGCGACGCGGGCCGCCTGCAGATGATGCACCGCGTAGCCGCGTGGCACATCGATCGCGCCCGCCAGCGTTAGCCGCTGCGCTCGATCGTCGGCGAGATTCCCGGAGAAGCGATAGACCGTCCGCGCCGCATCGTCGATAGTGGCCCAGCCAGTGATGGCACCGATCGTCAGCCGGCGCGAGGACGGGATGCGGCGACTCGGATCGAGCACCGTCAGCGTGCCGCCGCGCACCCGAACCGCCAGCCGCAGCGGCGCACCGCTCGGCGAAGCGTCCGCGCGCACGGTCGGGGCACCTCCTGAGCCCGGGGCGCGCAGCGCGAAGCTGCCGTCGGGACGCCGCTCGAGGGTTACTTGCGGCGCGACGAGCTCGACCGCTTCGAGCCCGTAGCGGCGCCGCCCACCGGGCATGAGGTCGGGCAGATCGTAGTGCAGCGTGATGCGGGCCGCCCGCAACAGCGGCGCCCCACCGACATCGACGCGCGCGCCGTCCAGGATGGCGACGCGCGAACCGAGCTGCACGCCGTCGAAGGCGATCCGGTCACCGCTGGCGACGTCGAGGGCTCCGGCAAGCAATGCCCGTCCCAGCACCGCTCGCCAGGCGAACGCCGCGCTCGCGACCGCGATCACCACGATCGCCAGCGTCGCCCATCGCCAGGTCCGAGGCTTCACATGCTACGTCCTCGGAGGTTCAACGTTCGTTCAGAGGTCTAAGTTCTTGACGCTCCGCGCGTAGTCTTGAATGAACTGCTTGCGCGGCTCGACTTTGTCGCCCATCAGGGTCGTGAACATCTCGTCGGCGGCCACCGCATCCTCGAGCGCGACCTGCTTGAGGCGGCGGCTATCGATGTGCATCGTCGTGTCGGCGAGCTGCTCGGCATCCATTTCGCCCAGGCCCTTGTATTGCTGAACTTGATAATCTTTGGGATCGCGCTCGCCGATGATCGCGCCCAGTTCCTCGTCGCTGAAGGCGTACCACTGCTTCTTGCCGCGCCGCACGCCGTAGAGCGGCGGGAGCGCGATGTAGACGAAGCCCTTCTCGATCAAGGCGCGCATCTGCTGATAAAAAAAGGTCAGCAGCAACGTGCGGATATGCGAGCCGTCAACGTCGGCATCGGTCATGATGATGACTTTATGGTACCGAAGCTTTTCAGCGTCGAAGTCGGCGGCAATGCCCGTCCCCAGCGCCGTGATCATCGCGCGAATCTCTTCGTTGGCGAACACCTTGTCCTCGCGCGCCTTCCAGACGTTGAGGATCTTGCCGCGCAACGGTAAGATCGCCTGCGTTTTATAGTCGCGTCCCATCTTGGCGGTGCCGCCGGCCGAATCGCCTTCGACCAAGAATATCTCGGAAACGACCGGGTTCTTGTCGGTACAGTCGACCAGCTTCCCCGGCAATCCCATGCCGTCGAGCGCGCTCTTGCGGCGCGACAGATCGCGCGCTTTCTTGGCGGCCTCGCGCGCGCGCTGCGCCTGCATGCACTTGTCGACGATCGCGCGGAAATACTTGGGGTTTTCCTCGAAGAAAAACTCCAGCCGCTCGCCGACGAGCCCGTAGACGATACCGCGCACCTTGGCGTTGCCGAGTTTGGTCTTGGTCTGACCTTCGAATTGCGGCTCCTCGAGCTTGACCGAGACGACGGCGGTGAGCCCCTCCAGGACGTCGTCGGTCGTCAAATTGGCATCGGCTTCCTTGAGTACGCCGCGCTTGCGCGCATAGGTATTGACCGAGTTCGCGACCGCGGTTCGAAAGCCGACGAGGTGCATCCCGCCCTCGGTCGTGTTGATGTTGTTGGCGTAGGAAAAGATCGTCTCGGTATACGTGTCGGCCCATTGCAGCGCGCACTCCACCGCGACTTTTTCGCGTTCGCCGTTGGTCGAGATGATGGGGTGCAGCGGATCCTTTTTGTCGTTGAGGTGTTCGACGAACGACACGATGCCGCCGTCGTAGAGAAACGTCTTCTCTTTGACGTCCTCGGGCCGCTCGTCGCGCAAGGTGATCGCCAGCCCCCGGTTGAGGAAGGCCAGCTCGCGCAACCGCTTTTGCAAGATGTCCCAGTGAAAATCGCGCGTCTCGAAGACTTCGGGGTCGGGGACGAACCACTGATGCGTTCCGGTACCTTCGACCTTGCGCTCGACCACTTTGAGCTGCTGCGCCGTGAGCCCGCGCGCGAAGCGAATCTCGTACAGTTTGCCGTCACGCTTGACGCGCGTGATCATCGTCTCGGAGAGGGCATTGACGACCGAGATGCCGACGCCGTGCAAGCCGCCGGAAACTTTGTAGCCGCCCTTGCCGAATTTTCCGCCGGCGTGCAGCATCGTCATCACGACCTCGACGGCCGGCATATTCTCTTCGACGTGCACGTCGATCGGAATGCCCCGCCCGTCGTCTTGAACCGAACAGGAAGCGTCGCGCCCGAGCACGACCTCGATATGAGTGGCGTAGCCGGCGAGCGCTTCGTCGACCGCATTGTCGACCGCTTCGTAAACCAGTTGGTGAAGGCCGCGCTCGGCAGTGTTCCCGATATACATTCCGGGACGCTTGCGAACCGCCTCGAGGCCCTTGAGAACCTCGATCTGTTCGCCGGTGTAGTCGTTCATCGGTTGTTATTCTTCGACGCGACCCCCGTGCGGCCCCACGCTAACGGTTAGGCGCTCGAGTTCGGGGCCCAGCAGGTTGCGCACGACGGCCGGCGTGATGCGGCCGGGCGGCAGTTGCGAGCGCAACAAGACGTATGAGTTGGCGATACGCCGTTCGAAGCCCGACGCCGCGCTGCCGCCGGCCCTCCGGGCGCGTTCGAGGATCGACCACCAGCGCCCTAAGAGATGGCGCCGGGCCCCTTCGTATTCCGCCGGCGCAAGCGCGGGCAGTTGTTCGCGCAGCGCTGCATAGTCCAGCCATGGCGTCGCATACAGGACGCGCTGGGTCGCGAGCGACCGCGCATCGGCCGCGGCGCTCGCGCAGGGTGGGCAGCGTGAACCGCCCCCGGCACTCAGCGCGACGCCGCAATCCGTGCACCGGGCACGCACGCTGTGCCGCAAGCGTCCCAGGCGCCGCCGCACGCGTTCCAGCGCATCCCAGGCGTCGGCTGCCGGCTCCGGTGGCGCTTCCGAACGACGGACCGGTAGTTTCGCAGCGTGGCCGACGGGTCGCCGTTCGCGAGGCCGCAAGCGTGCGGCGCGAAACATCAGCCGCGCCACCGGCGTCCCCGGTGCACAGCGATTGACGCCCGTGAGAATCGTCGTCGACAGCAGTTGCAGTTGCTGGCTCCATGCACTCGAGCGCGTCGCGATGAAGAGCGCGTCTCCGTGGAGTTCGACGGGAGCGCACTGCTCGGCGACCTTCGGACCAACGATCTCGGGCCAAGCCGCAGCGATCGCCGCCAACGGTTCGCCCGCGTTGCCCCCTCCCGGAGACCAGGCGTCCAGGGCGGCACGTAAGGGACGTAGGCTCATGCCGCCACGCGCTCGAGGTGCGCGCCGATAACGCGATACGTCGCCGCGGCCGGGACCTCGACGGGGTGCGCCGTCGTCACGAAGGCTTGCTCGAAGGAGCCGAGCGCGTCCAAGAGTGCCCGTTGGCGCTGGGGGTCGAGTTCCGAGAGGACGTCGTCGAGCAGCAGCAAGGGTGCTTCACCGGAGCGCGCCTCGGCGACCCCATACTCGGCCACCTTGAGGGCCAGCACGGCGGTGCGCTGTTGTCCCTGGGAGCCGAACGCCCCCAGGGGGCGGCCATTCAAACGAAAGACGAGATCGTCGCGATGCGGTCCAACGAGCGCCGTCGCTCGGCTCCGCTCAGCCGAGCGTTTGTCGGCCAACCGGGCGACGTACGCCGCCGCGATGCCGTCTTGTGTCGGTACCGCGTCCGGTACGTCGGCGGCATAGGAAAGGTCGAGCGTCCCGTCGGTCTCGCCGACCCAGGCGCGGTGGACCGCCAGCGCTCGTTCGCCGAGTGCCGCGATGAACGCCCGCCGTGCCAAGATCATCGTCGTGCCTTCGGCCACGAGCCGCTCGTCATAGGTTGCGAGCAACGCCTCGTCGATCGGGTGGGCGGCGCGCAGCAGGGCGTTTTTCTGCCCCAGAAACTTCGTATACGCTGCCAACGCCGCGTAATAGTGTGGGCTGTCCTGCGCGAGCGCCGCATTGAGCAACGAGCGCCGCAACGCCGGGGGGCCCGTCAGCAACGACAGGTGCGCCGGCACGAACGTCACGACGCGCACCCGCCCGAGATACGACGCATACGCCACCTTACGACCGTTGATTGCATACACTTTGCGCAGCGCGCCCCGCGCCACGTTTAAGCTGCACGAAAGGCGCACGCTGCCCGCCGCTACGCGGGCCTGACCCGTGATCGAGGCGCTCGGTAATCCATGGCGCACCACGTCGCTTTCGCGGGCGGTACGAAACGATTTTCCGGTTCCCAGCAGCGCAATCGCTTCGAGCAGATTGCTCTTGCCTTGGGCATTGGCGCCGACGAAAACGTTGAGCCCTGCAACCGGCGCAAAGTCGAGCGCCGCATAGTTGCGCACATTGGCCAGCGTTAACGTCTCTAGCAGCAGAACGCTATTGCCGCAGCGGCATGAGTACGTACATTTGCGCGATGCCTTCCACGTCGTCGCCCGGACGAATCGCCGCAGGCGACAGCGGGCCCAGGAACTCCATGAGAATCTGAGGCGCATCGATGTGGTTGAGGATGTCAACGAGGTAGCGGGCATTGAAGGCGATCGCCAAGTCCTCGCCGCTCTGCTCGACTTCGAGTTCCTCGTAGGCGTTGCCGGTCGTGTCGGAGTTGGCCGTGATGATCAGTTGTTGGTTGGCGACGTTGATCTTCACCATGCTGGCGCGGTCGCCAGCGACCAGCTCCGCCCGGCGCAAACCGGCGATCAGGGCGCCAGTGTTGATGCGCAGCGAACGATCGAACTGCGCCGGGATCACTTGCCCGTAGTTGGGATATTGGCCGTCGACTAGTCGCACCACGATCGATGCGTTCGCCGTCGCAAAAGACAGCTGATTGCCCGACGGCCCCAGCGCCGTGACCTCGACGAGCTCCGTACCGCCGAGGTTACGCGCCGCCTCGGCCAGCGCCCGCGAGGGAACGATGAACTTGGCCGTTGCGCCGCCGTCGGGCGGCCGCGCCAACGTCGCTTCCCACTTGGCGAGCCGGTAGCCGTCGGTCGCAACCATCGTCAGCCGGTCGCCCGCGAGTTCCATCAGGGTTCCCATCAGCACGGCGCCGCGCGCTTCTTCGCTCGACGCCGCGAAGATCGTCGCCGCGACGCCCTCCCGGAAACGCTTCGCGTCGATGGCAAACGACGTCCCTTTTTGCGCTGAGGGCAGCGGCGGATATTCGTCGGCCGGAAGAGCGTGAAAGTCGTAGTTAGAGCGTTCCCATTTGACGCTCGCGCGCGTCGGCGTGCCGCTGAGTTCAAGCGTTCCCGGCGGCAGATTCCCCAGGTATCCGCTAAAGAGTTTCGCTGGAACCGTGACGCTGCCCGGATCGCCGACCTCCGCCGGAAACGCCTGCTCGAGCGTCACTTCGAGATCCGTTGCGCGCACGCGGATGACGTCGCCGTCGGCGGCCAACAGGACGTTGGAAAGAATGGGCACCGTCGTGTGCGCGTTGACGATCTTGCTCGCTGCGCCCACGGCGGTTGCGATGTCCTTGGTGTTGCAACGAAACTTCACGTATCCACTCCGGCGTCCGGCGCGTCCGGTCCATATAAATTAAAGAGAAGTCGTAGTCCTAGTAGTAGGTCGGTGTAAACTGCGGAGAACCCGGTAAAGAGCGGCCTCACAGGCGATAGCGCGCCGGACAACGTGTGCATGGAGACCCCGTCTCTGTCCACATTTTTAGTTCCGGCTGCGCGCTGGCGAGATTATCCACGTACGCGCACACGCCCTGTACGGGCTACCCACAAGAATTCGGCGGAGTCGATCGACCGTTCTTCTACAGCCGTCTAGTCGCTTTGGCAGAGCGCCATCAGTGAGCGAACTTTGTTGCGATAGACTTCGTCCGTGGACATTTGCGCTCTGACCTTGTCGCGGGCGTACATGATGGTCGTATGGTCCTTTTTGATGAACTCGCGCGCGATTTGAGGTAGCGAATTATCGGTCAGTTCAGTCGCTAAATACATGGCGATCTGGCGGGGCGCGGCCAAGCGCTGATCGCGGCGGTGGTGATCCATTTCCTTGACGGTGAGGCCGTGCGCCTTCGCGACCCGTTCCTTGATCGAAGCGATCGTTATGCGGCGCGCCGGAGCGGAGCCCACGACGTTCTTGAGGACCTCGGCGGCAAGCTCGGCGGTGATCGCGGATTTGGTGAGTGAAGCGTAGGCCACGACGCGAATCAAGGCCCCCTCGAGTTCCCGAATGTTGGACGGAATGACTTTGGCGATGAAGGACGTGACGTCGTCGGGCACGGGAATTTTTTCAGATTCGGCTTTTTTGCGCAGGATGGCTTCGCGCGTCTCGAGGTCGGGCGTTTGAATGTCGGTGAGCAAGCCCCACTCGAAGCGCGAACGTAAGCGCGACTCGAGCGTCTGAATCTCTTTGGGGGGCCTGTCGCTCGAGATCACCACCTGTTTTTGCGATTCATGTAAGGCGTTGAAGGTGTGGAAAAACTCTTCTTGCGTGCCTTCCTTGCCTTCGATGAATTGAATGTCGTCGATCAGCAGGACGTCGACGGCGCGGTACTTGTCGCGGAACTCCGCACCTTGATTTTTCTGCACGGAGCCGATGAAGTCGTTCGTGAATTTTTCGCTCGAAACGTAGACGATGTTCGCGCCGGGATTGGCTGCGAGCACGCGGTGACCGATGGCGTGCATGAGATGCGTTTTCCCCAGACCGACGCCACCGTAGAGAAAGAGCGGATTGTAGGCCTGCGCGGGCGCTTCGGCGACCGCTTGCGAGGCGGCGTGGGCAAAACGGTTGGAGTTGCCGACGACGAACTCTTCGAAGCGGTAGCGCGGGTTGAGGTTGCCGCGGCGCAGTTCCTCGGCCCCGCCGGCGACGGCGCCCAGGTGGCCCGTCTCCGGCGCCGGATCGGGGCCTTCGGGCGGCCCCGGCACCACGACGAACTGGAGGTCGATCGGCGCGCCCAGCAGGTCGAGCAGCACGTCGGCGATGTCGGCCCGCAGGCGGTTTTCGACCCAGTCGCGCGCGAACGGAGACTGGACCGAAAGAACGATTCGGTTTTCGTTCATTTCGATGACGCGCATCGGTTTGAGCCACATCTCGAAGGTCGGTTTGGTGTAACGCGGCTCCAAAGCCGCGAGCGCAGCCGCCCAGAGTTCGTTCGAAACGCCGACATGCTCGACCACTGAACCCATATGCTTAACCGCCTTAAGAATCGCTTAACTCGAGCGGCGACATCGCCGAACGTCCCCAGCAGCCCCGATAACGAGGGCCCCAAATTGGAGCAGGGCCCCGGCAATCCTTCGCGCGTTTTCCACGAAGTTATCCACTTGTCCACAGGCCGAGCGGCACTCCGGGAAGCCCGCCTTGCGGTCGTTTCCGGTCGAGCGGGAACGCTCGTCCACAAGGGCGGCCGCGGCGCAAACGGACGTGCCCCGGCCCTTTGCGCGAGCCTGAGCCCGGCGCTGTCCACAACGTTGTGAACAGGTGTGGACAGAGGGGAACGGTTCGCAAGAACGGCGCCGGCGGTTGACGAGTCTGACGGCTGCTCGCTATAATGACCGTTTTGGGAGGTTAAGAATTCGTCATGAAGCGCACGTTTCAGCCGCACAACCGGCGCCGCAAGCGAGTTCACGGCTTTCTCGAGCGCATGAGCACGAAGAACGGCCGCAAAGTCCTGGCGGCGCGCCGCAAAAAAGGCCGCAAACGCCTGACGGTCTGATGCGTTGGTATCAGCCGCTGCGCCGGCCACGTGAGATCGCCTACGTGCGGCGGCGGGGACGGTCGTTCGGCCGGCCGACGCTCGTTGGATATGCCGCCGTCGCCCAACCCGGCAGCCCGACGTGCATCGTCGTGTCGGTCGGGAAGGCCGTCGGCGGCGCGGTCGTCCGAAACCGCGTGCGGCGGCGCATCAAGGGCGCGCTCGACCATCGGCCGCCGCTCGCGGTGCCGGCGCGCATCGTGCTGGTCGCCCGGCCCGGCGCCGCCGCGCGCGAGTACGCGCGGCTGGCGGACGACGTGACGGCGGTGCTGACCCGGCTGGCCTGCCCGGTAGGCACGTGATCCGCCGCGTTCTCATCGCCCCGATCGTGCTCTATCAGTGGCTCGTGTCGCCGCTCCTGGGCCCGCGCTGCCGTTACTATCCGTCCTGTTCGCAGTATGCCAAGGAGGCGGTGTTGAAATACGGCCCCTTGCGCGGAGTCGCCCTCGCCGCGCGGCGGGTCGTCCGCTGCAATCCCTGGCATGCGGGGGGCGTCGACTTCGTCCCGTAACGGCCGGGCGAGCGCTGCGCTCGCGCGCCGGCCACAGGGACCGTCGCGAGCGCGCCGGTCACCCAGAAAGGCTGTCCTGTGGAGTCCGCACTCCTGATGCTCCTCGCCTTCGTCAACGTGCTGCAACCGATCGTCGATGCGCTCCATGGCGTGCTCGGCGCGATCTACGGCGTCGTTCACAACTATGGCTGGACGTTGATCATCCTGGCGCTGATCGTCAAAGGCTTCTTTTGGCCCCTCAATACGATGCAGTACAAGAGCATGCTCAAGACGCAGCAGCTTCAGCCGCGCATCAAAGCACTGCAGCAGAAGCACAAGAACGACCGAGAAAAACTGAACGCGGAAACGATGGCGCTCTACAAAGAAACCGGCGCGAATCCGCTTGCCGGCTGCCTGCCGCTCTTGCTGCAGATGCCGATCCTCTTCAGTTTGTACGCCGCGATCAACGGCGACCGCGCGCTTTTTGCCAGCCAAAAGTGGCTGTGGATCGGCAGTCCGATGGCGCTCGGCTCCCCGCACCATATCCTCGCGGCGAACCTGGCGATGCCCGATTACGTGCTGCTGGTTCTCTACATCGTCTCGATGTATTTCAGCGTGCGCTTCACGAGCCCGGCGCTCGACGAACAGCAGGCTCAGCAGCAGCGCATCATGTCCTTCATCTCGCCGGCGATGGTGGGCTACATGGGCTTCAAGTTTGCCTGGCCTTCCGCGCTGATCATCTACTGGCTTTCGTTCAACGTCTTTACCATGGCGCAGCAGCTCTATCTCATGCGCCGTTACCCCCGCGGCGCTGCGGGTGCGCTCCTGGGCGCAAAGAGTCGCGGCGACGGCAGTGACGGCGGCACCGCACGGGGCGCGGGCCCCGTGTCGGGCGGCCCGGTGGCGGCCACGGCGGCGACGATTCCCGCCTCGCCGCGGGCCGCCGCCACGGCGACCCCTAAGGCTTCCGGCGGCTCGCGCAGCGCGCGGCGACGTCGCTCGCGCCGTTAGCAGCCGGCCGGCACACCGTATGAGGAGTACGCGATGAATGACGATCAGCACCCTGCAGGCGAGGGGCCGGGCGACTTTGGGCAGCGCCGGCGCGGCGGACGACCGCGCCTGCCGCAGACC
>JACRTY010000052.1 GCA_014305025.1 Candidatus Nyctobacter psychrophilus
GTCTACCTTACGCTAGGCGAGCGCCGCTTTTACACCAGTTCCGAGACTCCGCCCGCCAAAAGGGCCGCTAAACGCACCACCGAAGCCTCCGCAGGGGCAGACCGATCAGATGTGCTTTACGAGTGGTAACCTGTGGAATTAGCCTTAGGGGTGGTGCTCGCATTTGGGCGGACGAATTTCGATAGGGATTTCTGCCCCCTTGCACCGGCCGCTGCCATCTACCAGCAAACGGTCAGTGACAGCCTTGGCCCAAGCGGCAGGTTCGACGTTCCCAACAGTGCTCAAGTCGCTGCACGAATTGTTGATACGGCGCACAACGAGAGCACGATAGGTTGGCTCCTATTAGACGAACACGGTGAAGAGTACGTCGTCCTCGTGCCAAACGCCAGTCAAGCACTGTACGAAGCGTTCCATATGCCCGGTAACAATTTGCACCGGCGGGACACATATTCGGAACCTGTTGCACAGCTTCCGGACTTGCGGCTGCCGACGGGAATCGAGATTCGTTCGTGTACACAACGATGACGCCGTAAGTGCAAAAACTAGAGTAGGCCGGTAAGCATCCGCTAGAGACCCCCTTGACGGATTGAAGCGTGGCTCCTCTGAGCGCGATTGCGCTTACGCTGAAAGTGCGGGCGTCCGTGCTGCTCTCGACGGGTTGCTCAGCGTGCGTGTGCGCTGCTGGCAGGTTCCGTGGCAGCAGCTTCAACGATGCGCGACATCGGATGTTCGCCGATGCACGGAAACGCCTCTGCCCAGTTCTGGCCGTCGAAGTTAGCCGCAAGAAACCAGCCCCGGTCGTCGTGCAGCAACGGATAAACGCCCATTACATAATCGGCGCCCCATCCATTTGAGTTCGATGATCCGCGTAGATGGCGGCCGATGGCGTCGTCGGTTACAGGGATGGCAGTCGCCTTAGGGCCACTTCCCTGTTTGCATATTGGGTCTGAGCCCCGGAAAGTAGGCCAAGGATAACTGTGGGTTTCCGGCCGTAGAAGGCCCGCAAGGAGACCCACCATGAGCAACTCCGACCCATTGCGATCGCGACATCGTTTTGGATGGGCGACGGATCATCTTCAAGGACGAAATCGCGTCCTAGGGCTTTATTTCGCCTCCCTTTTTTGCGAAAAGGCAATACCGGGGGCTCGGCGATGAGAAAGAGCCGGTTTACCGAAGCTCAGATCGTCGGCATCCTGCACGAGCTCGATGCCGGCGCGACGATGGTCGAGGTCGGTCGTCGCCACGGCGTTCATGCCAACACCGTTCGCTTGTGGCGCTCGAAGTACGGCGGACTGGAGACGAGCGAGTTAGTCCGGCTCAAGCAGCTTGAAACCGAAAACTCGCAGATGGAACGGATCATTGCGCGTCAAGCTCTTGAGATCCAGGCCATGAAGAACCTATTCGCGCTTCTGCTGGTCTCTTACGGTCGTCGGTGCCACAACGGTGCCACGCGACGGCTCTAACAACGAAACAAGCCCGTGGTTACGGGCTTCAAGACATAGCGCCAACGGGAGTCGAACCCGTCTCTCAGCCTTGAAAGGGCCGCGTCCTAACCGATAGACTATGGCGCCGCGTGTGGGCCCGGCTGGATTCGAACCAGCGCGCAACCAGTTATGAGCCGGCCGCTCTACCGCTGAGCTACAGGCCCACGGCCTCCGGCTCTTGCGCGGCGGCGGACACTGAACCTGCCGTCGTACCCACGTGCCGGAAGGCACTGCGACCGGGGTAGCGCGCCGCCACACCGAGTTCGAGCTCGATCGCCATCAACCGGTTGTACTTTTCGACGCGGTCGCTGCGCGAGAGGGAGCCGGTCTTGATCTGACCTGCGCCGGTCGCCACGGCGAGGTCGGCGATCGTCGTGTCGCCCGTCTCGCCCGAACGGTGCGAGATGACGCAGCGATAGGCGGCTTTGTGCGCCATGTCGATGGCATCGAGCGTTTCGCTGAGCGTGCCGATCTGATTAACTTTGATGAGAATCGCGTTGGCAACGCCTTCGCTGATGCCGCGCGCTAGACGCTGGGTGTTCGTGACGAAGAGATCGTCGCCGACGAGCTGCACGCGATCGCCCAAGCGCTCGGTCAGTGCGCGCCACGTTTTCCAATCGTCTTCGGCGCAGCCGTCCTCGATGGAGATCATCGGAAACGATGCGCAGATGCGCTCGTAGAAATCCACCATGTCGGCGCCGCTGAACGCGCGCTCGGGCGTGGCGGGATAATAGGAACCATCCTGGTAGAATTCGGTCGCTGCAGCATCGAGGGCCAACGCGATATCGCTCCCGGGCTCATAGCCAGCCGTGCGAATCGCCTCGATCAGCAACTCAAGGGCACGCTCGAGCGACTCGAGCGGGGGCGCGTAACCACCTTCATCGCCGACGAGCGTCGGCAGCCCGCGATCGTGCAGCAGTTTGCCCAGGGCGTGAAACGTTTCAGAGCCATACCGTACGGCTTCGGCGAACGTCGGCGCTCCGACGGGAACGATCATGCATTCCTGGAATTGCAGCGCCCCTTCGGCATGCTTGCCGCCGTTGATGACGTTCATCATCGGAACGGGCAGCGTGCCGGCTGAGGGACCGCCGAGATACCGATAGAACGGCAGCCCCACGCTGGTGGCGGCCGAACGGGCCGTCGCAAGCGAAATGCCCAGGATCGCGTTGGCGCCGGAATTCGCTTTGTTCGGCGAACCGTCCAGCTCGACGAGCTTGTCGTCGAGTTCGCGCTGTGCTGTTGCGTCGAGTCCCTCGAGCGCCGGACCGAGCACGTCGTTGACGGCGGCGACGGCTTTGCGCACGCCCTTGCCGCCGTAGCGTTTTTTGTCGCCGTCGCGCAGTTCGACTGCTTCGTGCGCGCCGGTAGAAGCACCGGAGGGGACCAGCGCCTCTTCGACCGCGCCGAAGCTCGTTGCCACCGCAACGGCGACGGTCGGATTACCACGCGAATCCAACACCTCGCGCGCGCACACGTTTTCGATCAGCGGACGTCCGCCGCCGCGTAACGATTCAATCACGTTCGCGCCCGTTCTGGGATGTTCGGCGATCTTCCCCGTTGAAGCGCCGCATACAGGAGGGAGCATTCATGTCGTTCATGGACGAGTTGGGGAAAGCCGCCCAAAGCCTCGGGAACGCTGATCCGCAGCAGACCGCCGCCGCAGCAAGCGACACGGTGAACCAAGCCGACCCGGACGATCTCGCCGACCACATGACTCAGAGCGTCGGCAACCTGGACGGCGGCTCGCTTTCCAAACTGGGCGGCGAGTTACTTCAGGCGTTTAATAAAAGCGGCGATTCCGCTCCCGATGCGGACGGCGCAGCGCAGGCTGCGGGCGTTTCGCAAGACGCCGTCGCCGGCGGCGAACCCGGCGCAGTGGACGCGCTCTTGCAATACGCCAAAGCTCACCCCGACGTGCTGAAGTCGGCGGCCGGCGCGTTTTTGCAAAAGAATCCGGGCGCGGTCGGTTCGCTAGCTCCCGGATTGCTGCAAGGCATCATGGGGCGCCTGGGCGGCGGCACGTCAAGCTGAGACGAGCCAGCGCTGCAGATGATCGACCGGTGTCACCACTTCCCCCGGCGTGAACCACAACCCGATTTCACGCTTGGCGCTGTCGGCCGAGTCGCTGCCATGCACGAGATTGCGACCGATCGTCTGGCCGTAATCGCCGCGGATCGATCCCGGCGCCGCCTTGATCGGATTGGTCGCCCCGATCGTTGCTCGCGCCCCTTCGATGGCGTCCGCACCCTCGATGACGAGCGCCACGATGGGCGCGCTCGTCAGGTATTCCACGAGTCCCGGGAAAAACGGCTTCCCCTCATGCTCGGCATAGTGTTGCTTGGCGAGCGCCTGATCGACGTTCACCAGCTTCATTGCGACGAGCGCATAGCCGCGGCGCTCGAACCGCGCCAGAATTTCCCCGACGAGCCCGCGCGCGACGGCGTCCGCTTTGCACAAAATCAACGTCCGTTCAATTGCCATTGCGTCAGAAGAAGTCGTGTTTCGACGACGCTTTTCCTCGCGCACCGATAGCACCAACGACGACGCGGCAACGCTGCTCGGCACACGAGACGGTGAGGGGCTCGTTCTGCTCGCCGACTACCAATGCGCCGGGCGGGGACGGCGCGGGCGCGCGTGGATCGCCCCACCCCGAAGCGCTTTACTGTTCACGGCAATCTTGCCCAAACCAGTGCCCGCGCGCGCACTGTGGTGCGTAACGTTCTGGACGGCACTCGGCGTCGCGGCAGGCGTTGAGGCAACGACGGGATTACGGCTCACGCTGCAATGGCCCAACGATCTGCTGCTCGGCGGCCGTAAATGCTGCGGCATTCTTTGCATATCGCGCGTCGTGGGAACGCAGGCGTGGGTCGGTTGCGGCGTGGGTCTGAACGTGCACCGTCCAGCGGATGAAACGAGCGTCGCAGGGATCGTACCGGCGCCTGCTTTTCTTTCCGACCGCGTGGCGAATGTTGAACGGTCTACGCTGCTGGACGCCGTCCTAACCGCGCTCTGGACGACGCGTCAGGACCTCGACGATCCCCGCGCCATCGCCCGCGCATGGGAACGGCGTGCGGGGCTCGACGGCACGCCGTATCGCCTGCACCTCGATGCGCAAGGAGAAACGCTGAGCGCCATCGCGCGCCGGCTCGACGACGACGGTTCGCTGATCGTATCGTGCGGGGAACTCGAGCGCCGCGTTACGCTGGCGGACGCTCGGGTCTTGCGTGATGTGCTGACGTAGACGGATTCGGCTGCGCGCAGTCCGCCCACGAGGTCACGCGCGGTTGACGCGGAGGCGCTTCTCGCAATGCTCGCAGAAGTGTGAGAGCTTATTGTCGGTGTCGAAGATCGAGTTGGAAAAATACATCGCGCAGCGCGGATTGAAGCAGTGTTTGAGACCGTAGGCGTGGCCGAGATCGTGGACGGCTTCTTTGAGCGTCCGTTGAAAGAGCACGTTTTGATCGGAGCGTTCGCCGTAATAGTCGTTGCGCAGGCGGTGCAGCGAAACGATCGCGATGCGCTGCTCTTCGCTGGCATCACCAAAAACGAACTGATGCGATGTCTTGTAGAGATCGTAGTCGGTGATCGCGAGGCGCACGACGTCGGCGGTGACGGGCAAAGCCGCGACGCGGGCGACCAGCGTGTTAAAGAACATCTGCTTGCGCACGCTGTTGAGCGACGTGCGCGGCACGCGTACGGTCCGCTCGACGCGGCACGCGTGCAAGAACCGTTCTTCGAGACAGAGCGCCAGACGTTCGAGAAAGCCGACGTCCATGGCGTTGACCGGGACGATGCTGATCTGCCCCACGGACTACTTACTTAGCGTCGCAGCGGACGGAACCTTGTGCAGCGATCCGTGCCGGTTGCCGAGAACTCTCAAGCGCATGATCGTGGGTGTCGGTACCGATTTGGCCGAAGTTGAGCGTTACCGTTTCGACCAGCCGCAACTAGCATGGTTTGCACGAAGAGTCTACACGGAGGAAGAGATGCGGTACGCGCTGCGCAAGCGCACATGGCCCGAACGGCTGGCCGGTTTTTTCGCGGCCAAAGAGGCCGCGCGTAAGGCGTTCGGCCATGCCATTCCGTGGCGCCGGGTCGGCGTAACTCACGAAGCCAGCGGTAAACCGACGCTCACCTTCTTCGAAGACTACGTCACGCTGCCGGCCTCACGCGGTGTGACGCGCATCCACCTCTCCATTACGCACACGGCGACGATGGCATCCGCCGTCGTCGTGCTCGAGGGCGAGCCGTGCACGTAGTCACAGCCGAGCAAATGCGGGCCGCCGATGCTGCGGCCGTTGCCGAACGCGGCGACGTCGCGCTGATGCGGGCCGCCGGCGACGCCGTCGCCGAAGCCGTGCGCGTTTTGTGGCCACGCGCGCGCCGAATCGTCGCTTTCGCCGGACCGGGGAATAACGGCGGAGACGCGTATGCCGCTTTGGCCTCCGCCGCCGAGCATGCGCATCTGCACGCGCGCGCGCGCGAATGGATCGTCTACGCACTGGCTGCGGCATCACCGAGTTCAGGCCGACGGGATGCGGAGAACCGAGCGCAATCGAGCGGCATCATCACGCGTCCGTTTCCGCGGGACGCCGGCGAAGCGGAGCGGGCGCTCGAGGGCGCCGATCTCGTTCTCGACGCGATGCTCGGCACGGGTTCACGTCCCGATGTTCCGGAGCCGTTGCGTTCCGCCATCGAAGCGCTATCCACGTCCGCTGTCCCGGTGCTCGCCATCGACATCCCAACCGGCATCGATCCAACGACGGGCGCAGTCGCGGAAACAGCCGTGCGGGCGCACGCCACGGTGACGCTCGGCGCGCCCAAACTCGGGCTCCTCTTAGAACCGGCACGCGGGTACGCGGGCAGCATTTTCGTCGGCGACTTGCACCTCGCTGCCGAACTCGCACGCGCCGAAGGGACGGCCTTCGCGGCCCTCGATACGGCCGAGTTCTTAGCGCTCTTGCCGCGACGCGGCGAGGAAGCGGACAAGCGGGAGTCGGGTGCCCCACTGATCGTGGCCGGCAGCGAACAGTTCCCCGGCGCAGCGGTCTTGTGCGCCCACGGCGCGGCGCGCGCGGGCGCCGGTTACGTGACGGTGGCGTCGAGTTCGGACGCGGCGCCGGCACTCCGGGCGCATCTCGTGGAGCAGGTCGTCGTGACGTTCGAAGAAGCAAACGTCGAGCGCGCGATCGACGATCTGCTCGACCTTACGAACCGTTCGAATGCCGTGGGCCTGGGACCGGGTCTCGCGCTCTCCGCTGCGACCGGTGCGGTCGTGCGCGGATTCGTCGAACGCCTGGAGCGCCCGTTCGTCGCCGACGCGAGCGCGCTGTTCCATCTCGGCAAGCACCTCGACATCTTGCGCGGCAAGCGCTGCGTGCTGACCCCGCACGAGCGCGAATTCGCGCGGCTCTCGGGTGAAGGCACCATCGTGCCGGGTACGCGGGTCGCGCGGCTGCGCTCGTTCGTTGCGCGAACCGGCGTCACGACATTGCTCAAAGGCAATGCAACGTTGATCGACGACGGCAGCACGATGCACGTTAACGTGACCGGTTCCAATGCGCTCGCGACGGCGGGGACGGGCGACGTTTTGACCGGCGTGATCGCCACGCTGCTGTCGCAAGGACTCGCGCCGGTCGATGCGGCCCGGGTGGGAGCATATTGGCACGGCTTGGCGGGCCGGGAAGCCGCACACCAGCGGCCGGTCGGCGTCATGGCGGGCGACGTCGCCGAAGCACTGGGCCCTGCGATTCCGGAGCCGCCGGAGCGCTTTGCGCGCCTCGTACCGTTGAGCTGAAACCGCCGGTTGGGGCGTGCTGAGAGCGCGGGACTTCAGAAGTGCACAGCAAGCAGCGCGCGCAATTCTACTTCGCCAACGATCGGAACGCCAAGGCTTTCCGCCTTTGCGAGTTTCGAACCCGGTTCGTCGCCGGCGACGACGTAGTTCGTCTTCTTGCTGACCGCCGAGGCCACTTTTCCGCCGGCCCCCAGGATCAGCGCGCTCGCTTCTTCCCGCGAGAGGCTGGGCAGCGTTCCGGTCAGGACGAACGTTTTACCGGCGAGTGCGCCGACTGCTTCCTTCGGCTGCAGCGGGGCCGTGAGGTCGACGCCGCGCGCACGCAAGCGTTCGATGACGTCGCGATTCTGCGGCTGAGCAAAGAAAAATGCGACGCTCTCGGCGATCTGCGGACCGATGCCTTCGGTCGTTGCCATCGCCTCTTGCGTCGCGGTGGCGAGCGCGTCGGCCGTTCCGAAAGCACCCGCGAGCAAGGCCGCATTCTGGCTGCCGACGTAGCGAATGCCCAGCGCCGCCAGCACCCGCGCGAGCCCGCGGGCCCTTGAAGCCGCGATCTCGCGCAACACATTGCGCGCCGACCGCTCGCCCATGCGCGGCAGCGTAAGCAACGCCGCCTCATCGAGCGCGTAAAGATCGGCCACGTCCCGGCACGCGCCGTTTTCGACCAGCGCCGCCGCCAGCGCGTCACCCACGCCCTCGATATCCATCGCGCCGCGCGAACACCAATGGCGTAGCCGTTCGCGCCGTTGCGCGGGACATGCGACGTTGGTGCAATAGGCGAAAACGTCGCCGGGCGGATGGTCGACAGGTGAACCGCAGACGGGACAGCGCTGGGGTAAGCGGTACGGCTTGGCATCGGGCGGCCGCAATTCGACGACCGGGCCGACGACATAGGGAATGACGTCGCCGGCACGATGCACGATGACGGTGTCGCCGGCGCGGATGTCCTTCCGCAGGATGTCCGCCTCGTTGTGCAAGGTCGCCATCTTGACGGTGACGCCGCCGATCGAAACGGGTTCCAGCACCGCATAAGGATTGAGCTTTCCGGAGCGGCTCACGTTGACGTCGATCTCGCGCAGTTTGGTGCGCGCTTCTTGGGCTCGAAACTTGAAGGCAATCGCCCAGCGCGGGTCTTTGCCGGCGTACCCAAGTCGCGCTTGCAAGGCGAGATCGTTCACTTTAATGACGACGCCGTCGATCTCGTAGTCGAGCGTCGTGCGCTCCTCTTCCCAGCGCCGGCAGAATGCCAGCACGTCGTCGATCGTTGCGCACGCCGTCGCATGTTCGTTGACGCGCAACCCCATCTGCTGCAATGTCGCGAGCAGCCCCGACTGGCTAGGCGGGAGCGGCGAGCCTTCGTATGCGCCGACCGCGTACGCGAAGAACGACAGCTTCCGCTCCGCCGTGATGCTGGGATCCTTTTGCCGCAATCCCCCCGCCGCCGTATTGCGCGGATTGGCATACAGCGTTAGACCGCTTGCTTCGCGGGCCGCGTTCAGCACCGCAAATGCGCTCTTGCGCAAGTAGATCTCCCCACGCGCGTCGAGCTTCGCGGGAAATGGCGGCTTCAAGCGGCGCGGGATGTCGGCGATGCCGCGCACGTTGGGCGTGACTTCCTCCCCGACGGTACCGTCGCCGCGCGTACCGGCCGAACGCAGCATGCCGTTCTGGTACCGCAAGGAACTCGCGACGCCGTCGATTTTCAATTCGCAAACGTACCCCGGCCTGTTCCCCGCCAGCTTTTCCACGCGCGCATCGAACGCCCGGAGGTCCGTGTCGTCAAACGCGTTGGCGAGTGAGAGCATCGGCACGCCGTGGCGGTATGGGGGAAAATCGGACGACGGAACTCCGCCGACGCGTTGCGTGGGGGACTCCGGATCGGCCAGTTCCGGATGCGCGGCTTCAAGATCGCTCAGTTCACGCAAGAGCGCGTCATAGGTTTCGTCGGCGATGAGCGGCGCATCGAGGACGTGATACGCATGATTCGCCTCGGCGAGTTGCGCGCGCAGGGCACGCGCGCGCTGCGCGACGGGGTCGGTTGTGGCCACGGGCCCTGTTACGACGGTCGGCGGCTGCGGCCCGTTTGCCGGCGCATGACTTCCGTGCCGCTTCGCCAACGGGCTACGACTGATGTCCCAACGATTTCGCGACGTCGGTTCCGTCGCAACCGGCGCACTGTTCATCGCCGCCGGCACGTTGCACTTTCGCTTTACGCGCCCGTACGAGGCGATCGTTCCGCCGCTATTTCCCGCGCACCGCGAGCTCGTCCTCATCAGCGGCGCGTGCGAGATCCTCGGCGGCGTCGGCGTCTTGTTCAGGCCCACGCGGCGTTACGCCGCCTGGGGTCTCATCGCGCTGCTGGTCGCGGTGTTCCCGGCCAATGTGTACATGGTGGTGGACGCCCGGCGCTTCTCACAACTGGCCCCAAGCTGGGCGCTCGCCGCGCGGCTACCGTTGCAAACGCTATTTGTGTGGTGGATTTACGCGGTGGGCGCCAAGCCGCGTCGAGGCTAGTGCTTGGTTGCGGAGGTTCGCGCAAGAATCCCACTCGTCTTTTTGCCCGGCTCATCGTCGCTCGTCGCTCAAATGACTCGTCATTCCGCGCTCCTCGCTCCTCGATCCGGACAAAAATCCTTCGTGGTCTTCTTACGCGAATCTCCGCAACCAAGCACTAGTGCTTCAGCACCCGGCTAGTGCACGACCGATCATCGCCGCTCGCGTCGAATCGCGCAGCGCGCGTGAACGTTTGCGCGCGTCGCGGAGGGCCGAGCAGCGGTTCTTGGCTTCTTTGACGTCACCGTAGGCGTCGGCAGCGATCAGCTGCGCCGAGACAGCGTCGCGCGGAAAACCGCACCGCCGCAGTTGGTCGCGGGCCGCCAGCGCGGCGCGCAAGACGTTGGCGTCCGAACCGCTGGTCAGCGCGTTGCCGATTGCGGCGAGCGCCCGGCCTTGCACGGCGCGGCAACCGAGCGCCGGGCTCAGCGGAGGGTGCGTCGCGGGCGCGGCGGCCGCAGCCTGCGGGAAGACGGCAGCAGCGGCGAAGGCGAAACAAACGGCTAGCGGGCGGAGGTTCATGCCTTCGCTGTACCCGCCGAAACGCCGAACGGCACGCTTACGGACGCGACTCCGCGGACCGCGCAATCAGACCAGTGCGCCATCGCGCACGCGCCAGCGGCCCCCGACCATGACGTGGCGCGGCGCGGCGCGATCGGTCGCGAAGATGTAGCGGTCGAGAACCGCTGGCGTGCAATCTTCGTCGGATTCATGCAAGACGATCAGGTCGGCGCGGCGCCCGACGGCCAGAGCGCCGCTGGCGCGCCCGCACGCTTGCGCACCGCCGCGAGCCGCCCGCGAATACAGGACTTCTCCGCACGAGGCTCCGTCGTTCGCCGCGGCAACGATGCGCCGGCGCGTGATGAGGCGCTGTCCATACTCCAGCCAGCGCAACTCTTCGACGGGCGAAATCGAGACGTTGCTGTCCGATCCGATCCCGAAGCAGCCGTTGTCGCGCAGGTAGGGACCAAACGGAAATACGCCGTCCCCGAGATTCGCTTCCGTCGTCGGACAAAGGCCGACGACGGCACCGCTTGCGGCGAGCCCGTTCCGTTCACGCTGATCGACTTGCGTCGCATGAACGAGACACCAGCGCCCATCAACGGCGTAGTTCTCGAGTAGCCAGGCCACCGGACGCTGCTTGAAAACCGCCGCAAATGCGTGGACTTCGCGGGTTTGCTCGGCGATGTGGAGGTGGATCGGCACGTCCGGGGGCGCTCCATCGACTAACGCGCGGAGTTGCTCCGGGGTCGCCGCGCGCAGGGAATGCGCGCAGGCACCGACCGTGACGTCGCCGTCGTGCGCGTAGGCCGCTCGCACGGCAGCGGCGATTTCCAACACGTCGTCGACCGTGCCGGCAAAGCGTCGTTGTTCGGGCCGCAGCGCAACGCCGCCCACGTCGGCGTGGGCATACAGCGCCGGCAATAAACAGATTGCAATGCCGGCTTCGCGCGCCGCCGCGACGAGCGCGAGCGCGTTTGCCGCCCGCTCGGCGTGCCACGCGCCGCTCGGATCGCGGTGAATGTAGTGAAACTCCGCTACCGCCGTGTAACCCGCCAGCACCATCGCGCGATACGCGTTTCGCGCGATATCGTGCAAGGTGTCGGTGTCGAGCGTTTCGGCGATGGCATACATCGCGTGGCGCCACGACCAAAAGTCGTCGTCGCTGCTTTCCCGGCGCTCGGCACTGCCCGCCATCGCGCGCTGGAAGGCGTGCGAGTGCAGGTTCGCCATTCCCGGAAGCACGGCGCCCGACAGCTGTTCCGCATCACGGGGCGAGCTTTTCGGCACGATACGTTCGATCGTTCCGTCCGATGCCAGTTCGAGCAGCACGTCCCACGCGAGTCCTTCAGGTAACAGCGCCTGTCGCGCGAACAATCGCATTCGTTAACGCTAGCTTCGGCGCCGCAAGCGCTCGGGGCGCTCGGCGGCAGTCCGCTCCCGAGCCAGCGGCGCGAGAGCACGATCCACATCCATATCGGCCTGTCTCTCTCGAGGTTCTCGCTTCCGGGGCGCCATCGTCGGGTGCTAGCTCTCGATCGGCAAAAAAACCGCGGCGGTTACGCCGCGGCTCCCATGCTACGAGCGGATAACGCTAACGCGAATGCTTCGGCTCCTCCGGTGGGTTCACGGGACCGCCGTGCAGCGGCGATGAGTCGCGCTGATCATCGGTCCGTCCCGCTTCTTCGGCCTCCTTGGCCGTTTCTTCGCCGCGCTTGGACACGCTTTCGTCGGTGCCCTTGGGCGGAAAACGATCGTCTTTCATATAGGTCCTCCTCTGTCATACCGTGTACCCGCGCACGGAAGATCATGCACTACCGGGATCAACGGCACGAATCGGGCTCGCCCCAGTACGACGCGCTTTGGACGAACGCGCGCATCGCGACGATGCTCACCGGCACAGTGCCGTACGGCGCGCTCGAAGGAGCGGCGCTCGCCGCGAAAGACGGTGCCATCGCATGGCTCGGTGTGCAAAGCGACCTGCCGGACGCTCCCGAACGCCTCGCCGTCCGCGTCATCGATGTCGGCGGCCGGTGGATCACGCCCGGTTTGATCGACTCACACACGCATCTCATCTTCGGCGGCGAGCGCGTCGCCGATTTTGAACGTCGCGTCGGGGGTGAACGGTACGCCGCCGCGGCGGCAGGCGGAAGCGGCATTGCCTACACCGTCGCGCGAACGCGCGCGTGCGACGAAGCGACGTTGTTCCGCGACGCACTGCGGCGTCTGCGCACGCATGTGGCCAACGGCACGACGACGATCGAGATCAAGTCGGGCTACGGGCTCGACGTCGAGACCGAACTGCGCATGCTGCGCGTCGCGCGTCGTCTGGACGCGGAATCCGGCATCTCGGTGCGCACGACGTATCTCGGTGCGCACGTCGTTCCGCCCGAATACGCCGAGCGACGCGAAGCGTACCTCGATCTGGTCTGCGATGTCATGCTGCCGCGCATCGCAAACGAGCGGCTTGCCGATGCCGTCGATGTTTTCTGCGATACGATCGCGTTCTCACCGCCCGAGGCTGCACGCGTCCTCGCCACAGCGCGAGCCCTCGGCCTCGCGGTAAAAGTGCACGCCGACCAGATCGCCGACACCGGCGCGGCGGCGCTCGCCGCGCGATACGGTGCGCTGTCCGCCGATCACCTCGAACGTACCGACGAGCATGGGGTGTTGGCGCTGGCAGCGGCGGGCACCGTCGGCGTCGTGCTGCCCGGCGCCTACTATTTTCTGCGCGAGACCGTCAAGCCGCCGCTCGAGGCGCTCCGCCGCCACGGCGTGCCGCTCGCGCTCGCGACCGATTGCAATCCGGGGACGTCGCCGCTCCTCGGGCTACCGACGGCGATGAACCTTGCCTGCGTGCTGTTCGGCCTTTCGCCCGAAGAAGCGCTGGCCGGCGTCACGCGCAACGCGGCGCGCGCACTCGGACTCGCCGACCGCGGCCTGCTTGCGGTCGGTAAGCGCTGCGATCTCGCGCTGTGGGACGTCGGGTCGCCCGCGGAAATCGCTTACTGGCTTGGAGGCACCTGCTGCGCCGGCGTCGTCGTCGCCGGCAAGTGCCGCGCCGCCGACCGCAGCATCGACTGACACGCCGCGCGCAACGTTACGGAAAGGCGTGCTGCCTTGTCCGAGTCCCAGCCATGACCATTCCGGCGAGGAACGCTTGTGGTCCGCCGCTCAATGCCCGGATACTTCACGAGCGGCTTGCGCACACCGTCATCGTCGACGAGATAGGTCCGTTGGTTCAGTTCGATCTGAAGAGCATGAACGCCGGCAGGGGGCTCACCGTACGCGCGCGTGATGTACCCGCCTTTGAAACGGGCGTCGACGACGTGGCGGTACGGGGAGCCGCCAAAGACGTTGGCGACGATGTCACGGAGCGCGCGGGCGCAGGAGCGGCCGCCGTTGGTCCCCAGATTCACGTCGGGCAACTCACCGTCGAACAGCAACGGCAGCCGGCCCCAAATGGAATGTGCGTCGATGAGCAACGCGTAGCCGTGCCGAGCCTTCACGCGCGCAATCTGCTCGCGCAGCGCGGCATGATACGGCTCCCAGTAACGCTCGCGCCGCGCGGCGACTTCTTCCGCGTTCGGTTCGTCGCCGTCGGCATACAGCGCTTCGCCTTCGAACGTTTCCGTCGGAACCAGCGTCGTCGTACGGGTACCGGGATACAGCGCAGCGTCGCTCGGATCGCGGTTGAGATCCACGACGTAGCGCGAGCACCGGGCGAACAGCGTCGTCGCGCCGAGGTCGTGCGCAAAGGGGTAGAGCCGGTCGACGTCCCAGTCGGTGTCGACGAGCGCGCGCCCCGGCGGTGTCAGCCGCGCGGCCAATTCGTCCGGCAGCTCGCGCCCGACGTGCGGCGCGCTCACGATGAGCGGTCCGTCGCCGCAATGCAGTTCGTACACCGCGTCGCTCACGGCCGCATCGTCGGGAACAAATCGGCCACCAGCGGCGTCAAGGTGCCGCCCAGGACCAGGGCGGCGACGCGCTCGATCTCCGGCGCCAGATACCGGTCGCCGCGACCGCCGCCGTCGGGCGCGATCACGCTCAGCACGGCTTCGAGGGCGTCCGATGTCCGCAGCGGGCGCCGGAATGCGATTCCTCGTGCCGCCGACAGTAATTCGACCGCGACAATGTTGGCCGCGTTACGGGCCATCTCGCCAAGCCGGCGCGCGGCGTGCGTCGCCATCGACACGTGATCCTCTTGCCCCGCCGACGTTGGAATCGTGTCGACGCTGGCGGGAAACGCGCGTCCCTTATTTTCGGAAGCGAGCGCGGCTGCGGTGACCTGGGCGATCATGTATCCCGATTCGAGTCCCGGTTCGGTCGCTAAGAATGCCGGCAGGCCGCTGAAGACGGGGTCGACCAGCAATGCGCAACGGCGTTCGGAAATGTTTCCGATTTCGGCGAGCGCGACGGCCAGCGCATCGGACGCCAGTCCGACGGGCTCGGCGTGAAAGTTTCCGCCGGAGAGTACTTCGCGCGTATCGGCGAACACCAGCGGGTTGTCCGAGACGGCGTTGGCCTCATCGATCAGGACCGCAGCGCAGTCGCGGATGGTGTGCAGGCACGCGCCAAGGACTTGCGGCGTGCAGCGCAGACTGTACGGGTCCTGAACGCGCCCGCAGTCGCGATGCGACTCATTGATCTCCGTGCCGGCTACCAAGCGCCGTAGGGCAGCGGCAACGTCGCTCTGTGCGGCATGGCCGCGTACGGCATGAATGCGCGGGTCGAAGGGCGTCACGCTTCCGAGCGCGGCTTCGAGGCTGAGCGCGCACGCCACGAGCGAAGCGGCCAACACGTCCTCGGTGGCGATCAAGCCGTCGAGCGCGAGCGCCGTCGAAACTTGCGTCCCATTGAGCAGCGCGAGCCCTTCTTTCGCCTCCAGCGCGACCGGAGCAATCCCCGCGGACGCGAGCGCTTCGGCGGCTGCACACCGTCTGCCGTCAACAATGGCGTCTCCGATTCCGATCAGCGTGGCGGACAGATGCGCCAGCGGCGCGAGGTCGCCCGATGCACCGACCGAACCCTGCGCGGGAATCGCCGGCAAGACATCACGCTCCAGACATGCGAGCAACGTTTGGATGACGCTCCAGCGGATGCCGGAATACCCGCGCGCGAGCGAATTCACTTTGAGGGCGAGCACCAGCCGTACGACATCGCGCGGAAGGAGCTGGCCGACGCCGCAGGCGTGCGAGACGACCAAATTGCGCTGCAAGTCGGCCAGTTTGTCGCGCGGGATACGCTTGTGTGCGAGTTTACCAAAACCGGTATTGACGCCGTACACGCTCGCGTCGCGAGCGGCAATCTCGGCGACCACCGCCGCCGCCCGGTCGACCGCTTCGCGGGCGTCACCATCGAGCGTCACCTGCACGCCGCTGCGCAAGATGGCGCGCGCATCGCGGAGTTGAAACATACCGGCGCGCAAGGTGAGCATCGCACGGTCGATGGGGGGCGCCGTCATCGGTCGAGCATCGGAATGCGTAAGCCGTGCTGATGCGCGCAAGCGATCGCGCTTTCATAGCCGGCGTCGGCATGGCGCGCGACGCCGCTCGCGGGGTCGTTCCACAACACGCGCCGCAGCCGCGCAGCCGCTGCGGCGGTGCCATCGGCGACGATTACCAGACCCGCGTGCTGCGAGAAACCCATCCCGACGCCGCCGCCATGGTGAAACGAGACCCACGTCGCGCCGCCGGCCACGTTGAGCATCGCGTTGAGGAGTGGCCAATCGCTGACGGCGTCGGAGCCATCGCGCATTGCTTCGGTCTCACGGTTGGGGCTCGCGACCGAACCGGAGTCGAGATGATCGCGTCCGATCGCGATCGGCGCTTTCAACTCACCGCGGGCAACCATTGCGTTGAACTCGAGGCCGACGCGGTCGCGATCGCCCAGGCCGATCCAACAGATCCGCGCCGGCAATCCCTGGAAGGCGATGCGTTCCCGCGCCATGTCGAGCCAGCGGTGCAGGTTCGCGTCGTCCGGTAACAAGCGTTTCACCGCCTGGTCGGTTTTCGCGATATCATCCGGATCGCCGGACAAGGCGACCCAGCGAAACGGTCCGATGCCGCGTTCGAACAGCGGCCGGATGTACGCCGGCACGAAACCGGGAAATGCAAACGCATCGGTCAGCCCCTCATCGTGCGCCATTTGGCGAAGGTTGTTGCCGTAGTCGAACGTCGGCACGCCCAGGCGATGGTACGCTAGCATGGCTTCCACGTGCGCGACCATCGATCGTTTTGCGGCTCGGGCGACGCCGGCGGGATCGCGCTCGCGACGCTCGCGCCATTCTCGCAGCGTCCAACCCGCGGGCAGATACCCGTTGACCGGGTCGTGGGCAGAGGTTTGATCGGTCACGGCGTCGGGCCGGATGCCGCGCCGCACCAGTTCCGGCACCACGTCCGCCGCATTGCCGACCACCGCGACGCTGACCGCGCGCTCGGAGCGGGCCGCTTCTTCCAGAATAGCGAGCGCTTCGTCGAGCGAACCCGCCAGCCGGTCGAGGTAGCGCGTCTGCAGGCGCTTTTCGATACGCGCCGGGTCGCACTCGACGGCGAGCAACGACGCACCGGCCATCGTCGCCGCCAGCGGCTGGGCCCCGCCCATGCCGCCCAAACCCGAGGTCAGAATCCACTTGCCCGCGAGCCGGCCACCGTAATGCCGGCGTCCGAGCTCCGCGAACGTCTCATAGGTGCCTTGCACGATGCCTTGCGAGCCGATGTAGATCCACGATCCGGCCGTCATCTGGCCGAACATCATCAGCCCTTTGCGGTCGAGCTCGTTGAAATGCTCCCACGTCGCCCAATGCGGCACGAGATTGGAGTTCGCGATCAGCACGCGCGGGGCGTCCGGGTGGGAGCGGAACACGCCGACCGGCTTGCCCGATTGGATCGCGAGCGTCTGGTCGTCGTCCAGTTGCTCCAGTTCTTTAACAATCTGCTCGAACGAGGGCCAGTCGCGGGCCGCGCGGCCGATCCCGCCGTACACGACCAACTCGTCGGGCCGCTCGGCGACCTCGGGATCGAGGTTGTTCATCAGCAAGCGCAGGGCCGCTTCGGTCTGCCAGCTGCGCGCACGCAAGCCCGTGCCGCGTGACGCGCGAATGGTGCGCGCAGGCGTTGCGATCATGACGTCACCCTCACCTCGCATACTCCGCGCCGGGCGCGGACGCTCCCTTCGTTGGATTCATCAGTGCTGAATCCAGGCCCGGGGTTCAGGCGCCGCTTGTTTCTATCACGGGCGGGGCGCCGAGTTGCGTCAGTTCGATCAGCTTCGCGAACATGCGCTTGCGTAAGGCCGTGCTCGTCGAGCCCAGCTCAAGCACGCTGCCGAGCCACAAGCCGTCGGCGGCCGAACGCACGAGTTCCGCGATGGCGGGATCGATGCCGTCATCCTCGAGGCGTGCACTCCACGCGTCATAGCGGGCGCGCAAGGGAGCAAGCAATTGGGCATTGATCGCGACCGCCGCGACGATCCCGGCACTGACTTTGATCGTGCGCGTCACGATGCCCTCACGGTCGACGCACGCGCGTAAGAAGGCACGCGCAAAACTGCCGGGGCCGCGTTCGCCCTGCATATTGCGCTGGACGTCGGCTTCGAACTGCCCGGCGACGTCTTCGATCATCGCCGTTATGAGCGAATCTTTCGTGGAAAAGTGGTGCAGGAGACCACCCTTCGAAAGGCCGCACCGTTCCGCGACGGCATCGAGCGTCAGCTTACTCGCACCATCGCGGACGACGATCTCGGCGGCCGCCGACAGAACCCCTCGGCGCGTAGCCGCACCCGAGCCGCGCGCGGCCATCAGAGACGGAAGGCGATGGGCGGAGGGAGCCGTCGCATAAGTGGGAATACCGTCCAGCGAGACGGTATTCCCTTTCGACCCGAGCCAGCGGAGCGCACACTTTTCGCGAATGACCATCCTCGAAAACGTAACGGCGGCCCCCCGTCAAAGCGATAGTTCCCTCGACGGCGCCATCGACGGCGCCGTTCGCGCGCTCCTGAGAGCGCAACGTGCCGATGGTCACTGGGTCTTCGAGCTGGAAGCCGACGCGACGATTCCGGCCGAATACATCATGCTCGGCCACTTCCTCGATGAAATCGACGTCGCGCTCGAGCGCAAGATTTGCGCCTACCTCAGGCGCGTCCAGAACTCCGATGGCGGGTGGCCGCTCTTTTATCGCGGCGACACGAATTTGAGCGCCACGGTCAAAGCCTATTACGCGCTCAAGCTGGCCGGCGAATCGCCACACGCGCCGCACATGGTGCGCGCCCGCGACCGCGTTCTCGAGCGTGGTGGCGCGGCTGCCTGCAACGTGTTCACGCGCTTCGCGCTCGCGCTCTTCGGCCAAGTGCCGTGGCGGGCCGTTCCTGCGATGCCGGTCGAAATCATGTTCGCGCCGCGCTGGTTCCCGTTCCATCTCGACAAAGTTTCGTACTGGTCGCGCACGGTTATGGTGCCGCTTCTCGTGCTCGCCGCGCTGCGACCCCAGGCGCGAAATCCCCGCCGAGTCGATGTGCGGGAGCTTTTCGTCGTTGCACCCGAAGAGGAAAAGCACTACAACCGCGCCGCCGCACCGACCGTGCGGGGGCGCGAGTTCCTGGCGGTCGACACGCTACTGCGCAGGCTGGAGCCACTTGTCCCCTCGCGAATTCGCGCGCGCGCCGTCGCAGCGGCAATGCGCTTCATTCTCGAGCGACTCAACGGCGAGGATGGCCTAGGCGCCATTTTTCCGGCAATGGCCAACGCCCTCATGGCGCTCGCCGCGCTCGGATACGAACGCGATCATCCCGCGCGCGCCGCCGCGAAGCGGGCGGTCGAGCGACTCGTCGTTGCGCGCGACGATGAAGCATACTGTCAGCCGTGCGTGTCGCCGATCTGGGACACGTCGTTGACCGTACATGCGCTGCTGGAAACAAAGGACGACGTCGTCACGCGGGCCGTCGCCGACGCCAACGATTGGCTTGCCTCACGCCAAGTCACCGATGTCGTGGGCGATTGGGCCCGCAAGCGCCCCGGACTGCGCCCGGGGGGTTGGGCGTTCCAATACTGGAACGATCATTATCCCGACGTTGACGACACGGCCGCGGTCGCGTTGGCGCTGCATCGCGGCGATGCCCGGCGTTACCGCGGCGAACTCGCGCGCGCGGCGGAATGGGTGCTCGGCATGCAGAGCAATAGCGGCGGCTGGGGGGCCTTCGACGCCGAGAACGAGCACTACGCGCTCAACGAGATTCCGTTTGCCGATCACGGAGCGTTACTCGATCCGCCGACCGACGACGTGTCGGGGCGCTGCGTCGGCATGTTGCTGCAGATGGGTTTCCACAAAGACCATCCGGCCGTCGCCGGCGGCCTTGCGTATCTGCGCCGAACGCAGCAGGCCGACGGCTCATGGTTCGGGCGCTGGGGAACGAACTATATTTATGGCACTTGGTCCGTACTCAATGCCTTTTTGGCTGCGGGAGAGACGACCACCAATTCGTTGACGGTGCGCCGCGCGGCTTCGTACCTGTTGCGGTTTCAACAACGCGACGGCGGCTGGGGGGAGGACGGGTCGACGTACGATCCGGCGAACCGCAGCTGCTGCAAAGAGAGCACCCCGAGCCAAACCGCTTGGGCGTTACTCGGTTTGATGGCCGCCGGCGAAGCCCACCATCCCGCGGTTGCGCGCGGCGTCGCGTTTCTGCTCGAACGTCGCAACGCCGAAGGGCTGTGGGACGAACCCTGGTATACCGCGGTCGGCTTTCCGCGCGTCTTCTATTTGCGTTATCACGGCTATTGTGCATTTTTCCCGTTGTTTGCGCTCGCACGGTATCGCAATCTCGTGCCGCGCGGCGAACCGCTTCCGAGGCTCGGCTTCTAAAACATGGTAGGCGGCGTAGCATGACGCCGTCTCGCTAACGCGAAGGAGCGGCGGTGAGGCAGTCGCTAATGCGCTCGGGTATTACGGTTGCGCTCAGCACGCTGGCGGCGCTTGCGACTTCACGGGGCGGCAGTTGTCAGCCGCTCCAGTCCGTCGGCGTCCCCGCATCAGGAGTGACCGTCCCGATCGTTGTCGGCTCGCGCACGGTCGTCATCCTGCTCAAATATGCCGACGTGAGTGAGGTCGCGGGCGTGCTCGTGGCGGGCTCAAACGTCGCGAGCAACGATACGTTCGTACCGCAGCAGTCCAACATCGGGGCGACGTCACTCGGGAACTCCTTCGGCGGCGGCTCCACGTTCGGAGGCGGCGGGTTCAATCCGGTGCCGCAACAGCAGGCCGTCGGCGGCAACGAGTTGGCAGCGCAGCAAGGCCTCGCTCAGCGGATCAGCGACAACGTCGCCATCGACCGCCGCCTCAACGCGATCATCTTGACCGGCACGCCGGCGGTCATCGCCGCACTGCGCGCGACGGTCGACAAACTCGACATCCCGGTTCCGAGCGTCCTCCTCGACACGCAAATCGTCGAATTGACCGACACCGCCGCACGCAACGTCGGGCTCGACTTTTCGCCTGACGGCAGCGGCATCGTCGTCAACGGCACCGGGCCCGCCGGCGGCAACGGCGGCTTCGTCTCGCAGACGGGACAGTATCCGAGCGGACAACTGTCGTTCTCCGCCAACCTCTACGCGCAGATCAGCAAGGGCAACGGGCGGGTCATCGCTCGACCGCGCATCCTCGCGCAGAGTGGACAACCGGCCTCGATCTTGACCGGCGATGCGCTGCCGATCTTAACCAACGTTCTCATCGCCGGGACGACGGGCGCGGCGGCGGAGCAGGTCAACTACGTCAACGTCGGCGTCAATTTACAGATCCAGCCGCGGGTCAGCTCCGACGGGTATGTCACCTCCCACATTTACTCCGAGGTTTCGAGCGTGACGGGGTATGTCACCGGCAACATCCCGCAGATCAGCCAGCGCACCGCGAGCACGATTGCAACGGTTCGCGATGGAGCGACGATCGTGATTGGCGGCTTGCGGCAAGACAATGAGATTCGCAACCAGTCGCGTCTTCCGTTCGTCAGCAACATTCCGCTGATCGGCTCGCTCTTCAAGCACGTCAACACGACGAGGACGCACGACGATTTGTACGTCATCGTCACGCCGCACATCGTCCCGTTGCGGACAACGACCGCTCCGTTGCCGAGCCGAGTCAGTCCGCCGGGGGGCTCGCCGCTGAGCCGGCCGACGCCCTTACCCCAGATCACGCCGCCGCCTCCGCCCGAAACGCGCGCGTTCGTTACGGTACCGAAGCACCGGCACGCATTCGCGCCGGCCTCCTGGCTTGCGGCCGCGCCGGCGCATCGGCTCATTACGTCGGGAGCATCGACCCTTGCGCTGGCCGAGATCCATCCGCCGGTAGCCGCCGTGCTTCGGCTTTCTCGTTTGAATACGGCGCCGCACGCTGTGCACGTCGTCGGCGCTGCGCCCGATCCGGCTCGCTTCCCCGCGTTCGCGTATGCTGGCCGCTGGCACCATGCCCGGCGCGGCGGCACGGACGTCGACACCAACAGTGCGAGCCTCGTGCCGGGCTCGCGCGCGACGTTGGCGTTCCTGGGTACCGAAGTGCGCGTGTTCGGCGTACTGGGCCCCGGCGGCGGTCGCGGGATCATCACGCTCGACGGCATCCCGGTCAAAGCGAACGCGGACTTTTACGCAGCGCTGAGACGGCGGCACGCATTGATCTATCGCAGCCCCCGTATGCGCTGGGGACCGCATTGGATCACCATCACGGTCGCGCCCCCGGTATCCGGTCAACCCAACGAGCGCTCCGTCAACATTGCGGGCGCGGAATACGATTCCTGAACGGGAACATGGCCCTGGTGCCACCCACGATCGTTCTCGACGTCAACGAAACCTTGCTCGACATGAGCGCGCTCGATCCATTGTTCGCCGACGCTTTCGGCGACAAGGCCGTTCGCCGCGTCTGGTTTGCGCAGACATTGCAAACGGCGCTGGCCATGACGCTGTACGGCAATTACGTGCCGTTCGCTGGAGTGGCTAAAGCGGCGCTCGACATGACGGCGCGCAAGCGCGGCGTCGGGCTTGATGGCGAGCGCGCCGCTCGCATCATGCGCGGGCTCGCGACCTTGCCCGCGCACGGCGACGTCGCCGACGGACTTTCGCGCTTACGCGAGGCCGGCTGCCCCATCGTCGTTCTCGCGCAGGCCAGCAGCGACGCGCTGGAGGCCCAACTGACGCACGCAAAGCTGCGGCCGTTCATCGATCGCCTTTTCTCGGCCGACGCCATTCGGCGTTTCAAGCCCGCGCCGGAAACGTACGCGCTCGTGCGCGACACGCTCGACGACGACGTACCGCCGCTGCTCATCTCAGCGCACGATTGGGACCTCGCCGGCGCCGCGCACGCCGGCTGGCACACCGCCTTCATCGCCCGCCACGGCACGGCGCTCAACCCCCTCGAGCCCCCGCCGACGTTTTCTGCCCCGGATCTGCGCACGCTCGCTGCTGCCATCGTCGGGACGCTGTGACGTAGTTCAGGGTTAGGAGCCTGGACTACATCACGACGGGGACGCGTTCTTCGGATGCGAGGTCTTGCAGTTGCGCGAAGTTTTCCCGTTCGAGCGCTTCCATGTGGGCGCGATATTCGGTGTGCACGATGCCGCGCGAGCGCTCGTCCGTCAGGACGCGCGTCAGGTACTGCCCCGTGAACGACGCGGCGTTGCGCGCCACGGCTTCGGGCGTGCCGGTTGCGACGATCGTGCCGCCGCGGTCGCCCCCTTCGGGACCGAGGTCGATGAGGTAATCGGCCGTCTTGACGACGTCGAGGTTGTGCTCGATCGTCAGCACCGTATTGCCCAGGCCGACGAGCCGCTGCAGGACGTCGAGCAGCTTGTGGATGTCGGCAAAATGTAACCCCGTCGTCGGCTCGTCGAGCACGTAAAACGTGCGGCCCGTGGCGCGTTTCGACAGTTCGGTCGCAAGCTTGACGCGCTGCGCTTCGCCGCCCGAAAGCGTCGTGGCGGGCTGCCCCATCTTGATGTACCCGAGGCCGACGTCGACGATCGTGCGCAGACGCGAATGCACGCGCGGGATCGCGTTGAAGAATTCCGATGCCTCGTCGACGCGCATTTCCAGTACGTCGGCGATCGACTTGCCCTTGTATTTGATCTCGAGCGTTTGCGCGTTGTAGCGGCGGCCTTTGCAAACTTCGCAAGGCACGTAGACATCGGGCAGGAAGTGCATCTCGATCTTAATGATGCCGTCGCCTTCGCACGCTTCACAGCGGCCGCCCTTGACGTTGAACGAAAAGCGGCCCGGGCCGTAGCCGCGCAGTTTTGCGTCGGGCACGAGCGAATAGAGTTCGCGAATGAGATCGAACGTGCCGGTGTACGTCGCAGGGTTCGAACGGGGCGTCCGGCCGATCGGCGATTGGTCGATGACGACGAGTTTGTCGAGGGCGCCGGCGCCGGCGACGGTACCGTAGGTTCCGCCCGCGGGCTGACCGTGGAGGTGCTGGTTGAGCGCTTTGACGACGACTTCGTTGACGAGCGTCGACTTGCCGCTGCCGCTGACGCCGGTCACGGCGGCGAACACCCCGAGCGGGATGTCGACGTCGATTCCTTTGATGTTGTTGGCCTTGGCGTTCTTCACGCGCAGCCAACTGCGCGCGTCGCGACGACGCTCGGGAATCGCGATAAACTGTCGCCCGCTCAGGTACGCTCCCGTCAACGACTGCGGATGACGAATGACCTCTTCGAGTGGTCCGACCGAGAGGATGTGACCGCCCTCCGCGCCGGCTCCGGGCCCGATATCGACGATCACGTCGGCTTCGCGCATCGTGTCCTCGTCGTGTTCGATCACGATCAGCGTGTTACCGAGGTCGCGCAGCGTCTTGAGCGTCGCGAGCAGTCGATCGTTGTCGCGTTGGTGCAAACCGATCGACGGTTCGTCGAGGATGTACAGGACGCCGACCAGCGACGAACCGATTTGGGTGGCGAGGCGAATGCGCTGGGATTCGCCGCCCGACAACGTGGTCGCGGAGCGGGAGAGGCTCAGATAGCCTAGGCCGACGTTGGTCAGGAATCCCAGCCGAGCCCGAACTTCTTTGAGGATCTGATGCGCGATCAATTCCTCGCGCGCGCTCGGCACGAAGGCGCGAAAAAAGGCTTCGGCCTTTTCGACCGACATCGTCGTCAGCGCTGCGATGTTCGTCTCCGCCACGGTGACCGCCAGCGCTTCGGGCTTGAGGCGTGCGCCCTTGCACGTCTTGCAGGCCGTGGCCGACATGAATTTTTCGATTTCTTCCTTGACGTAATCGGACGACGTTTCGGAATGGCGCCGCTGCAAGTTGTTGACGACGCCCTCGAACTGCGCTTGATATGTCCAAGCGTGGCCGCTCTTGGACTCGTAGGTGAACTGCTGCTTGCCTTCGATCCCGTAGAGGACCGCATCGACCAGATCGGCCGGCATCTTGTCGACCGGCGTCGTCATCTTGACGCGGCGCGAGCGCAGCAGTTTCTCGACCTGTTGCATGTAGTAGGGATTCATCGACGGGTACTTGCCGCCGCCCAGAGACTTGGACCACGGCACGATGGCGCCGTCCGCGAGCGACTTCGAGCGGTCGGGAATGACCTTCCACGGATCGATCTCGATCTTGACGCCCAGCCCCGTGCAGTCGGGGCAGGCGCCGTAAGGCGAGTTGAACGAGAACAGCCGCGGCGCCAGCTCTTCAAATGACAGGCCGCATTCAACGCAGGCGAGCTTCTCCGAAAACGTCAACTCGTGCGCCGCCGGCGCGGCCTTTTCCGTGCCGGCATTGACCTGCAAGGCGTCGGGCCCGGGGCGTTTGGGCGGCTCGACGAGGACCGTCACGATTCCGCTCGACAGCCGCAACGTCGTTTCAACCGAGTCGGTGAGGCGCTTGCGCACGTCGGGTTTCACGATGATGCGATCGACGATCACCTCGATCGTGTGTTTGCGCTTCTTATCAAGCTCGATCTTGTCGCGCAGCTCGCGCGTCTCGCCGTCGACCCGGACGCGGGCGAAGCCTTCTTTGGCGATCTCTTCGAAGAGCTTTTGGTACTCGCCCTTGCGGCCGCGAATGACCGGCGCCAAGACTTGAATGCGCGAACCTTCCGGCAACTCGACGATCTGGTCGACGATCTGCTCGCTCGACTGCGCGCTGACGGGCCGCCCGCATTGGTAACAGTGCGGTACGCCGATGCGCGCGTATAGCAAGCGCAGGTAGTCATAGATTTCGGTGACGGTTCCGACCGTCGATCGCGGGTTGCGCGAGGTCGACTTCTGGTCGATCGAAATCGCCGGTGACAGCCCTTCAATGTAATCGACGTCCGGCTTTTCCATCTGTCCCAGGAACTGGCGCGCGTAACTCGAGAGCGACTCGACGTAACGGCGCTGACCTTCGGCGTAGATCGTATCGAAGGCGAGCGACGACTTCCCCGAGCCCGACAGGCCGGTAATGACGATCAGCCGGTTGCGCGGCAGGGTCAGATCGATGTTCTTGAGGTTGTGCTCGCGCGCGCCCTTGATCACCAAATGATCGAGGCCGTGCGGCGCCGTCCCATTGGAGCTTGGCTGAGCCACGTTTAGCTGTGACCGGCCGCGGGCGGGTTCCGTTGCATTCAGCAGAGCCGGCGGCGGGCCGATACCAGAGTCATGCACTCCTCGGCGGTCCCCGCGCGCGAGCGGCTCCGCTTCGAATTCTCCCGCCTTCAAACCGGCCGTCAATTCGCCGCCGTCGTGGACTATCTCTTCGACATCCGGCCGCGGCGCGTGCAGCCGGTTGTCGCGGAACTGGTCATCGTGGACGACTCGTTGCTCTTCGCCCGCGTCGAAGGTGACGAGCGTGGCGGCTACTTCGTCGGGCGTCGCGAGCAACTCGAGCGCGAGCTGGCCGGATTCGCTTCGCACCTCGGCCTTGCGACCGATTTGCGACACTACGTGCTGGGACGCATCGACGCGCTGGCGCGCCGCTAAGCGTTCCTTCACGAGCGGCTCGCCAAAGCGGCCTCGACGGCGCCGATCTCCGTCACGACGGCATCGGGTTGCAGCCCTCGTGCCGGGAGCGCTTCGGCGCGCACGTTCATCCAGATCGTGAACATGCCGGCCGCCTGAGCGCCGCGGATGTCCCGTTCGAGCCGGTCACCGACCATGGCGCACGCTTCGGGGTCGACATCCAGGCGCTCTGCCGCCAAACGAAAGAGGCGCGGGTCGGGCTTGAGCAAGCCGATTTCATCCGCAATGAAGATCTCGTCGAAGGCGTCGTCCAGCGCCAACAGCGCGATCTTCTCGCGATGCGTCTCCGCGAAGCCGTTGGTGATCAACCCGAGTTTGTATCCCTGCTGACGCAAGCGCGTCAACAATTCAAGCGCACCGGGCCACAGCACGAAAGCAGTGCGGCGATACCGCCCGTACGCAGCGGCGCACTGTGCAGCGAGATCGACGTCGCTCAGCATCACCTCCGCCAGCGCCGCAGCCCACAGCCGCGGGCGGACTGCGGCCAGCGGCGTTCCCAAGCCTTCGGGCGTCAGGTCACGCCAAAACCGTTCCGCCTGTTCCACGTATGCCTCGAACAGCATCACCGCGTCACACCCGTACTTTTCGGCGACGTCGGCCGCGACGGCTTGCGCTGCTTTGCGGTAGGTTGCCGTATCGTCGTGCAGCGTGTCGTCGAGGTCGAACAAGACGGCGCTCAGCGGCGGACGCTTCAATCCGCCGCGACGCGCCGGGCTCCAGGGCTCACTCGCCGTCGTAATAGTCCAGGAGGGGATTATCGCGCACCAACTGCCCTGTTTTTTCGAGCAGCAACTTACGAGAGTTCGGATAGAAGCACACGTCGCGTTCGTCGACGTTGGCGACGGCCAAAAAGACGCAGGCGACGTCACCATCGTTGACCAGTCTGTGCGAGCCGCTCGGCCGCGTCGGAAACGCGACCAGGTCGCCGCGACGCAGCGGCCAGGTCCCGCGTGGCGTTACTAACCGTGCGCCGCCCTCGAGCACGACGAAAAGTTCTTCTTCGGCGAGATGCCAGTGCTCGGGGCAAAACGACGTCCCCGGCGCGAGACGCCCAAGCTGGTAGCCGAGTTTCTCGGCCCCGATCAAACCATCCACGTCGAAGGCCTCGGCATCGTAAGGCGGCTTGTCGCGGCGCCCCTTTTCCCAAAGGGCCTCATCGACGTTGATGCGATTGACGTACGCATCGTGGCGCGCTTCGAGCGCGGCCCAGATCGCTTGGTGCGCGTTGCCGAAGATGCAGGTTCCATCGCCGAGGAGAAGATGCTCGGGCCGTAACGCGCGCAGTTTGCGTAACGACAGCACCGCGCGCGGCGGATCGGACAGGTTCTCATCGGGCATCAGGCGCAAGGAGCCGGCCGGATCGCCCCACAGCGCATCACCGACGATAACCGTTTTACGATCCGGAAAGTGCAGCGCGAACTCTCCCGGCGTCTTGAGACCATCGAGCGCGATAACCCGTGCGCCGCAGATGTCGTCCCCGTCGCGCACGATGCGGTCGACGGCGGACGTCAACAGCGGAGCGTCACCTTCGCTCGCAACCAATTTCGCGCCCACACGCTCCGCGAGTGCGCGCGCCCCGCGTTCGTGGTCGCGGTTCGTGAGCGCGATCCAGGCGACGCCGCGCGCTTGCAGCTCCGCCAAATCCGTTTCATCAGGAGCAAGCGGATCGACGACCAGCGTACCTTCCTCCGTCGCGATGCAAAACGAATTGAAGAACAGGTTCCGCTGTGCTTGCCACTGCGACCACATCGCAACACCGGGAACAACGGTCTGCTGCATCCGGTGACGTTCCGCTCGGAACCAACGACTTCCGGCACGCACCGCAGGAGCGGCGCTGCCCAGCGCCGCAGGAGCGTTCCGTCATCATATGCTCACGCACATGCTCGCCGTCCTCTTTGTAGCCGCGCTGGCCGCGGCATCGCCGTTTGGGGGCCCCGCGTATACGGGTCGGCCGGATCTGCCCACGACCTCTGCGCTCACGTTTGTCGGGGGAGGAGCAAAGGTCTTCTCGACGCGCCGCGCGTTCAACGCGATCATCGGCATCCAACTACTCGATCCGGAGATTCAAACGCTCGAAAAGCGCTACGGCAGTTCAGCCGTTGCTTCGTGGATGCACATTTCCGACTTTACCGTCAAGGATGCGCTGCAGCACGCCGCTCGTGGCGGGATACGCTTACCGACGCCGCCTGGCCCCCTGGTCGGAAAGCGTCTCTTCACGGCGCTCGTTCATGATGGAACGGGTCACGACGGCGCATTTTGGACCGGCTTCTGGCTAGACCGGCTCTTCTCGCACGCCGTTACGCTGCAAGTAATGCACGACGTCGACGCGCACTTCGGCCACGGCGCAGACGCACTCTACCATCGCATCAATAACCGCGCGATGTACGATTTGGACAATCAAGTCGGGGATTCCGTCGGTCTGGCTGCGTTCCATTAAGCGCCTTGCCCTACGGTCAGGCCTCGTCGAGGACGTTCGCTACGCTGTACGGACAATCGAGGGGAAACCGTTCCAAGCTCAGGCCCGTTTCTACCGCGGCCGCGCGGCGTGCGCGTGGATAGTTGCGCTGGATTGCCTCCGGGATAAGGCGCCGTAGCGAAGGGCTCTGCTCGAGAAGCTGCGCGAGTTCGTCGCGTTGGGTGAGCAGCGTGACCCTCCATGAGCGTGTTTTTTTTGCAGGCTGATACGAGAGCTTTAATAAGTGCGTTAGCACCACTCGAATGCGACTGCCGAGCTCCCGTCGCTGATCCCCCGCCAGTGCTTCGATCTCCTCGATGATGTTGGGGACGTCGAGGTCGGACAACCGCCTCGAGCGCAGCGCGCGACCCTGCTCATCCAGCCACAGCACGAAATCCGTGCCGTAGAGGGCCGGAGCTGCTTTGGGTTCTCGCATCGTTCCCCGATTCTATCACGCCTTAGCGACAAGCTCGCAAGGCTTTACGTGCCGACCAATTCCTTGAGCGCGTGCTGAAAAATTTTCGGGGCGCGCCCCTGAAAGAGGATCGACTCGTTGCCGCCGATCTGTTTGCGTAACTCCAACAGCTCGTCGCGCAGCGCGGCGGCCTTTTCGAACTCGAGGTTGGCGGCGGACTCTTTCATTTTTTGCTCGATGTCGCGCGCCATTGCCATGGCGACGTCGCGGGGCAGTTTGTCGCCGCGGAGTTTGGCGGCGTGGGTCGTCGCTTCGTTCGTTGCCACGAGATCGAGGATGTCGCGTACTTCCTTGCGCACGGTCTTCGGCTCGATCCCATGCTCGGTATTGTACGCGACCTGCTTTTCGCGGCGGCGGCGCGTTTCGCCGATCGCGCGCGCCATCGATTCGGTGACGACGTCGGCGTACATCAGCACTTTGCCCTCGACGTTGCGCGCCGCCCGGCCGACCGTTTGAATCAACGACGTGCCGCTACGCAGATAGCCTTCCTTGTCGGCGTCGAGAATGCCCACGAGCGACACTTCCGGTAGATCGAGGCCTTCGCGCAGCAGATTGATGCCGACCAGTACGTCGAACACGCCGCGGCGCAGGTCGCGCAGGATCGCGATGCGTTCGAGCGTTTCGACTTCACTATGCAAATAGCGCACGCGCAAGCCGTTTTCGAGCAGATAGTCGGTCAGGTCTTCGGCCATCTTTTTGGTCAGCGTCGTAACCAGAACGCGTTCGTTGCGCGCCGTACGCGAACGAATCTCTTCCATGAGGTCGTCGACTTGGTGCTTCGTGGGACGCACCTCGATCTCGGGATCGACAAGACCCGTCGGCCGGATGATCATCTCCGCCACCTGGGTCGACTTCGAGACTTCGTATGAAGCCGGCGTCGCGCTGACGTAGACGACCTGGTTGAGGTGCTCGCTAAACTCATCGAACGTCAACGGCCGATTATCGAGCGCGCTCGGTAGCCGGAATCCGTGCTCGACCAGCACTTCCTTGCGTGAGCGGTCGCCCGCATACATGCCATGGACTTGCGGCAGCGTCACGTGTGACTCATCAACGAAGAGCAGCCAATCCTTCGAAAAGAAGTCCAACAGACAGGAGGGCGTCGATCCGGGTTCGCGACCGGCGAGGTGGCGACTATAGTTCTCGACGCCGTTGCAGTACCCGACCTCGCGCAGCATGTCGAGATCGTAGCGCGTCCGCATCTCGAGCCGCTGAGCTTCGAGCAACCTGCCCGCGTCGCGAAAGTATTTCAGACGTTCGTCGAGCTCGATTTCGATCGACGTCACGGCGCGGCGCAGCTTCTCTTCAGGCGTGATGAAGTGCTTGGCCGGAAAGATCGTGATCTCGTCTTTCGATTCGACGTACTCGCCGGTCAGCATGTTGACGACGTTGATCGCCTCGATCTCGTCGCCGAAGAACTCGATGCGGTGCACGAGCTCCTCGTCGACGCCCACGAACTCGAGCGTGTCGCCGCGCACGCGGAAGCAGCCGCGCACGAGGTTGAGGTCATTGCGGCGGTACTGCATGTCGATGAGACGCCGCAGAAAGACGTCGCGGTCGATCGACTCGCCGCTGCGGACGCGCAGCGACATCTCCATGTAGTCCGCCGGTGAACCCAAGCCGTAGATGCACGAGACCGAAGCGACGATCAAGGTGTCGGGCCGGCTCAGCAGCGACTGCGTAGCCGAATGGCGCAGTCGCTCGATCTCATCGTTGATCGAACTATCTTTTTCGATGAACGTGTCCGTGTGCGGGATGTACGCCTCGGGTTGATAGTAATCGAAGTACGAGACGAAATACTCGACCGCATTGCCGGGGAAGAAGTCGCGGAACTCGGCACACAGCTGCGCCGCAAGCGTCTTGTTGTGACACAGCACGAGCGTCGGCTTTTGAACCAACTCGACCACGCGCGCCATCGCCATCGTCTTGCCCGACCCGGTCACGCCGAGCAGCGTCTGCGCCCGATCGCCGCGCAACACGCCGTCGGCAAGTTTCTCCGTAGCCGGAACTTGATCGCCGGCTAAGGCGTACGGAGAAACGAGCGTAAAACGGCTGGACATCGCTTTTCCGTTCGACCCGCACAGCGGCAGTGCCGGTTGCACGGCGCGGCGCGGCTCGAAGGCGTCTACTACGCCGTCAACGGTACCGCCGCAGAACGCGCTGCCGTTCGCGGCAGCCGAATCGTGAACGTCGAGCCGGCAGCAGGGTCCGTGCGCACCGTCAGCGAGCCGGCCGCTCGCTCCACGGCGCGTTTGGCGATCGCCAGTCCCAGTCCCGAGCCGTCGACGTCACGGCGGCTTCCGCGGTAGAAACGATCGAAAACGAGCCGCACGTCGGCGGGCGCCATGCCCGGCCCGTCGTCGGCGACGTCGACGACCGTGGTCTGCCCCTCTGCGCGCACCCCGACGCGCACGGCACCGCTCGTGTATTTCAGTGCGTTGTCGAGCAGGTTGGTGACCGCGTGCGCGAGATCGCTCGGGTCGATGGCGGCGAGCAGTCCCGGCTCGGCGGTCACGCTTACCCTACGCGCAGGTTGAGCTTCGGCCAGCGGAGCAACGACATCGCTCACGAGCTGCGCCAAGTCGATCGGTTCCGGGCGCGCCGGCGAGCCGCGCTCCCACTGATCGAGCAACATCAGCTTGTCGATCAGGGAGCCCATGACGAGGCTTTGGCGGTTCATCGTGTCGAGGATGCGTTCGCGATCTTGCGGCGTGCGCAACTCTCCCTTGCGCAGAATCGCGATGAAGCCGCGAATGACCGTCAGCGGCGTCCGCAATTGATGGCCGGCATCGGCGATGAACTGGCGGATCGTCGCATTGGCTGCATCGCGCTCGGCGAAGGCGCGCTCCATCTGCGCGATCGCACCGTTGTAGGCAAACGCCAGCGGCGCCAGTTCGCCGCGCATGTCGGTCGAGATCGGCTGCGGCGAGAGGTCGCCCGAGGCGAAGCGATCCAGCGCTCGTTGCACGTCGACCAGCGGCCCAATCAGTTGCGCAACGAGCACGCGGGCGAGCAAAAACGCTGCGACCAGCGCAAAAAAGAGCGCCAGCGCCACGGGCAACAGAAACGATGCCGTCGTCGACACGAGCGCAACTTCATTGGGCTTGACGACGACCGCCACGTTCCTGAATGTCCCATGCGCGTAGTGCAGCCCGAACGCGGTCGCGAGGCCGAGAACCGGGGCGGCAAGCGGACCCGTCGCCCGGGGATCCGCCGGAACCGTTCCGCGCGCCGACGTCGCGACGGTGACGTCGGGATCGCTGCGATGCGCGCGGAACACCGAAACGCGGCGCCCGCCCTCGAAGAGCACGATGACGAGATCCGAGCGCGCGTAGCGCGACTGGATGACGTCGCTTGCGATCCCGACGTCGCGTTGCGCCGACGCGCCCCGAAGCGCCTCATGCAGTTGCGCCAAGGTCGAGTTCGCTTCCGACCGCAAGGCATCGACGTATGCGTTGAATGCGAACAGTGCGACGGCGACGATCAGCACGCCGAACACGACCCCGATCTGCAGGGTGGCGAGCGACAGCAGGCGCCGCCGGAAGCGGGCGATCACGCCGGCAGCGCTCGCAGGGAATAGCCCACGCCGCGCAAGGTCTGAATCAGTTTCACTCGCTCGCCGCTGTCGAGCTTCGCCCGCAGGTACGAGACGTAGGTTTCCACCGTATTGGGAACCACGTCGCGATCGACGCCCCAGACGAGATCGAGCAGTTGCGAACGCGTGAAGACTTGCTCGGGATGGCGCACGAAGGTCAACAGCAGATCGAATTCGCGCGCCGAGAGATCGACGCGGCGGTTACCGCGGTGGACGCTGCGGCGCGAGACGTCGACGGTCAAATCCGCGTAGGCGAACGTATCCCGCAGTTCCATGCGCGGCCGGCGCAGCGCCGAATGCAGGCGCGCGATCAACTCCTCGAGTTCGAACGGTTTGCCGACGTAGTCGTCGGCACCGCGCGACAAGCCGGCAACCTTTTCGGCGGTTTCGGTCTTGGCGCTGAGCATGACGATCGGGGCATCGGTCAGCCGGCGCAGCGCCGGCAGCAGCGTGAAGCCGTCGGTTTCGGGCAACATGACGTCGAGGATGATCACTTCGGGCGTCCACGTGCGGATCGCTTCGAGCGCTTCGCGACCGTCGCCGACCGAACGCACGGAAAACCCGGCTTGCCCGAGACCATAGTCGAGCAGCTCGCGAATGGCCGCTTCGTCATCGACGACGAGCACGCGCGCTCCGATCGTTTCCATGCCGTGCAACGTAGCGCGCGATTCTGGAGGAGACCTGGATTCCCAGGGCACTTCAAGGACGCGGCCCTCGTCGCTTTTCGTCGGTTCGCTGGGCGTGCCGGCCGACGCAGTCAACGTCAACGTCAAAGAGGGCGATCACTCCAAAGCCTAACTCGCCGAGGGTGTGGCACAAGCAAACAGCGACGCAGCGAGCGTCACCGGCGCGCGACGGGGACGTTGCCGACGGCCGGCCGCCAGAACCAGCCCTGCAAGGGTGATCGCGCGGCTTGCGGGGAAAGCGCCGTGTACAAGCCACCCATCGTCGGAGACCGCGGTCTCCCCGGAGGTAGGAGTGTGTCGGCAAATCAGAAGCCCTTACTCTTCAGCGGGAACTCGAACGTCGGACTAGCGCGCGAGATTGCGCAGCGCATGGACACGCGGCTCGGCAACGCGCTGGTCGACAAGTTCAAGAACGAAGAATGCCGCATCGAAATACGGGAAAACGTGCGCGGCGCGGAAGTCTTCGTTATTCAATCGGTGTGCCGCGCGCCCAACGGAAACTCCGTCAACGATTCGCTGATGGAGCTGCTCATCATGATCGATGCCCTGCGGCGGGCGTCGGCCTATCGCATCACCGCGGTCGTGCCCTACTACGGGTACGCGAAGCAAGACAAAAAGAGCAAAGGCCGCGAGCCGATCTCGGCCAAACTGATCGCCAACCTCATCGAGAAGGCGGGCGCCGCGCGCTTGGTGACGCTCGACCTGCACGCCGCGCAGATTCAGGGCTTCTTCGATCTTCCGGTCGACAATCTGCTGGCTGCGCCGACCCTCTGCTCGCACCTCAAGGCGCAAGGCCTCGAAGGCAATCAGATCGTCGTCGTATCGCCCGATGCGGGCGGCGTGCCACGCGCGGAGACGTTCGCCAAGAAGTTGCGCTCGACGCTGGCCATCGTGTTCAAGCGCCGGCCCGAACCCGACGTGTCGGAAGTGACCGAAATCGTCGGCGACGTGGCGGGCAAGACCGCGGTCGTGGTCGACGACATGATTTCGACCGGCGGCACCCTGGCCAAGGCCGCGGAGGCCCTGCGCCGGCGCGGCGCAACGCGCGTCTACACCTGCGCGACGCACGGCATTTTCGCCGGCGACGCGGTGCGCGTGCTCAACGAGTCGCCGATCGAGAAAATCATCGTCACGAACACGCTCCCCAACATCGAAGCAACGCTCGGTCCAAAGTTCCGCGTTCTGTCGATCGCGCAGATTCTCGCCGATGCGATCAAGCGTATTACGGCGAACCGTTCGGTCTCCGAACTGTTCGCCAAGGACGATGAGCCGCCGGTGCTCGGCCCAATCGGATTGCCGGATCTGTTCACCCCCGCAACCCCCGCCGTTACGGCGTCAGGATACCTCGAACGATGACTACGATGGGCAAGCCCGACAATGCGTTAGCCGCTTCAACGCGAGCGAAGACCGGCACGACCGCGTCGGCGGCGTTGCGCCGCAGCGGAAAGATTCCCGCTTCGCTCTTCGGGCACGGCTCCGCGCCGACCGCCGTGGCGCTCGATGCCAAAGCGTTCGATGCGCTGCTGCATGCGGGTGGGAAGAATCAACTGCTCGACATCACGCTCGACGGCGGCACGCCCGACACGGCGCTGGTTCGCGAAGTTCAGCGCGATCCGATCACGCGCAGGGTCGTGCACGCCGATCTGCAGCGCGTCAGCGCCACCGAGGAAATCGATGCGTCGCTGCCGCTGGTTGCCGTCGGGGTCGCCGAAGGCGTGAAGAACGGCGGCGGCGTGATGGACATCGTCTTCCATACGGTCGAGGTCTCGGGCCGGGCCAACGCCTTGCCGGAAGCGCTCGAAGCCGACGTGTCGGCGCTGGTCATCGGGGGGCACTTCACGGCGGGCGATTTGAAACTGCCGGCTGGTCTGAAACTCGAGATGGATCCGGCAACCGTTCTGATCTCCATCGAAGCATCGCGCACGGCCGCGGAAGCAGCGGAGGCCGCGCCCGCGGCGCCCGAGGAGCCGGCGCTCGTCGGCGAACCGGCACCGGAGTAGCGGCCCGCGAGCGGGACGCGCATCGTGGCGGGACTCGGGAACCCCGGCCGCCAGTACGAACGCACGCGCCACAACGTCGGCTTCCGCATCCTTGATGACGTCGCCCGGCGTCTGGGCGCAGGGCGCTGGAAATCCAAGGACGGCGCTTTCCAGGCACACGTTGCACCGCACGCGGTGCTGCTGCTCAAGCCGCTGTCCTACATGAACGAAAGCGGCACCCCGATCGCTGCAGCCGCGGCTTGGTGGAAGTCCCCGCCGGCCGACGTACTGGTGGTCAGCGACGATCTCGACCTCCCCTTCGGCAGACTGCGCCTGCGCACGAGCGGCGGGAGCGGCGGCCACAACGGGCTCAAGTCGATCATCGCACGTTTGGGGGAAGCGTTTCCGCGACTGCGCGTCGGAATCGGCCGCGGCCGCAGCGACGCCATCGACTACGTGCTGTCGACGTTCGACGCCCACGAAGAGCGCGCACTCCCGGACATCATCGAGGTGGCCGCCGACGGCATCGAGCGGTGGCTCGCGGGCGACATTGACGCCGCCGTCCAATATGTCAACGCATGGCGCTCCCCTGCATCACCGCCGAACCAAGAACCGACGGCCGCGTCGTGACTGGCCTATCAGGCGCCCTCGGTCGCCGAACGTGGGCCGTGGTCGGCGCCGTAGCGCTGACGGGCATGCTACTCACGCCGGAAATGTCGGCGCGTGCGGCCGGCCCCGCGGCTCCCGACAGCGGTTACGTCGGCAAAGGGACGCTCGTGGTGCGCGGGCCGCTTCCCGGCACGACGACGCCGATCGACGTGGGCGCACACGTCGACTTCGAACAACGCGGGCCGCTCTTCCGGCTCGATATCATCGACGTCTCGTTGCCCGGTGCGGGCAGTGTCGGCGATGCGCTTGCCACGCAGCTCTTTCCGCCCGGTGGCGCGACCGTCGTCATCGACTACGCTGCGAAGCGCTATACGCTCTGGTCGAATAGGACGCGCAAGTATTACGCGACGACGTTAGGTGCGAGTGCCTCAGCGTCGCCGGCGCCGAGCGCAACCGCGGTTCCGGCGCCGAACCCCTTTGGCTTCGAGCGGTCGCTACGCACCCTAGCGGCACTGAACGTTTCCCTCTCGCTCGCCGGACATGGCACGGTCGACGGTCATCCGGCCACCGGACTGAACTATCAGTTCACGCGCACGACGGCCGGCGGCGACCACACCGACGCGCACGGCACCATCCAGTTCGCCGACGATCTCGACGGCGTACCCGTGCAGTTGACGGCCAGCTTTTCGAATAAATACGTCCCCGGTCTGGCGCTGCGCGCCGATGCAACGCAATTAGCCAAACAAATCCCCGCGGAGACCGACTTCCAAGTGCCGACCGGTTTCATGCGTGCAGCCTCGATCGCCGATGTCATCGGCAGAACGTTACCGCACTAGGAATCAGCGCCGCCCGGGTGTGCTACGCTCGCCGGCGAGTCCGCATCAACGCTCCTCGGGCGTTGCTCGAAAGCAGGTCGCAAGATGGTCGTCGACCATTCCGACGGCTTGCATGAAACTGTACACGATGGTCGGGCCGACGAAGCGGCAACCGCGCGAGCGCAGATCCCGCGAGAGTTTTTCGGCGAGCCCCGTGGTCGCCGGCACGTCGGCGGCCGTGCGCGGCCGGTTGCGTAACGGGACGCCGTCCACGTAACGCCACACGAACGCTGCGAAGCTGCCGTACTCGGCCGCAAGCGCCATGACGGCGCGCGCATTCCCGATCGCGGAATCGATCTTTGCGCGGTTACGAACGATCCCGGCATCGCCCAGCAGCCGCGCCACGTCGCTCTGGTTGAACGCTGCAACCTGGCGCAATTCGAAATCGGCAAAGGCTACGCGATATGCGCCGCGTTTGGCCAGGATCGTATCCCAGGAGAGCCCGGCCTGCGCCCCTTCAAGGACCAGAAACTCGAACAGCGTGCGATCGTCGTGCACCGGCGTGCCCCATTCGCAATCGTGATAGACGACCGCGGCCGGCGTGCGCGCCCAAGAACACCTGGAGAGCTGCTCGCTTACGGACATGGGTTACGGTGCTGCGCCGCCTTCGCGATGCGCGTTCCCAGCGGCGGGCTGTTGTAAAAATAGATGCGCACGGCTCGCGACGGGCACAGCGGCGCCAGCGTTTCGTCGGCGATGCGCACGTAAGCGCGCACCGCTGCGGCTCGATTTTCGGTCAGTGCCAAGGCATACGCATCCGCGCGCGATTCGAGATTGCGTGAGTAGCCGTTGTAGACCGGCGTCAGCACGAGGCCGCCGATGCCCATGAACGCAAACACCAGCGCCAGCCGAGCCAAAGAATCATCGTCGCGCCGGAAGGGGACGCGGTCGGCGATCAACACTGCAGCCGCGGTCGCTACGATAAAGAGAAACGTCCAGACCAGTGCAAGGCGAAAATCGTCGCCGTGCGCGTAGTGCCCGAACTCGCGCGCCGCAAGAAACAGCACTTCGCCTTGGGTTGCGTCGGCGAGCAGTTCGTCGCCTAGCACGATCCGCTTGGTTGGACCGAAGCCCGCAATGTCGGCAGCGACCGCGCGAGAGCGGCGCGACGTGTCGCTCACCTCGAGCGGCGCACCGACGATGCCCGCGCGCGCCGCGAGGACGTCCAACGGTTTGCGAATCGCGGCGTGCACCGGCAGCGGCCGGATGCGGTTGTAGAGCGGCGCAACGGTGACCGGTTCGAGGAACGCCAACAGCAGGGTCACGGCGAACAGACCGACGGTCGCATAGATGTACCACAACCGCGTGCGGTCGACGAGCGCAAAGATAGCGGCGACGACGACGCCGACGACCACCGCATCAACGGTTGCATTCACGAACCCGTCGCGCACCCACCCCGCAGACGTCTCGAGCGCCGTGCCGAGTGCCAGGTCGACCCGCCAGTGCGCGAACGAGGCCGGAAATGAGGCGATGGCGGCAACGTACGTCAGCAGTGCACCGAATATGAAGCGCACCGCGAGCGTATTGCGCACCCGGCGCCGGACGGCATCGCGCAAACGAGCCGCGTAGCCGCCGCTCCACACGACGAATAGCCCGATGATCTGCGAGAGAGCCCAGGCGATGAAAATCGGCCGGTCGTAACGGCGCAGGCGATGCGAAGCCGCCTGCCTGCGCCGATCGATCAAGTGATCGAACGGCGCCGTGAGCAAGATCCGCGCGGGGATGGCGCTGACGCGGCGGTCGACACTATTCGGCGCACACGCTGCGCCCGGCGGCCGAAGCAGCAGCACGCCCATCAGCACGATGAGCAGCAGGCTAAAGCGCAACGCCTCTTGAGCGGCAGGCGGTCGTTTAGAGCGTACGCAGTTCGTCGAAGAGCTGCTCCTCGTCGGGATGTTCGGAAATCTCGTGAACGTCGATGTACCGGATGATCCCCGCCTTGTCGACCACGATGAGCGCCCGCTCGGCCATGCCCTCGGGGCGAAAGACGCCGTAGGATTGGGCCACGGCGCCGTGCGGAAAGAAGTCACTGAGCAGCGGGAACGTGATGCCGCCGAGTTGTTTGGACCACGCCGCCGTCGCGTAGGTGTGGTCGATCGAGATGCCCAGAACTTGAGCATCCTGCGCTTGGAAACGAGCAAGGTTCTGCTCGTACGAGCGCAGTTGGCTGGTTCAAACCTCCGAAAACGCGAACGGATAGAACGCCAGCACGACGGTCTTGTTGCTGGCGAATTCCGCCAGCGTCCGCGAAGCGCCGTCGTGCGACTTCAACTCGAAGTCCGGCCCAGCGTCGCCGACCTCCAAGGTCGCCGTCCGGGAGGCATGTGAGGTTCGCCCCGTCTTGACTGTCATGTACTCCAATGCTTTCAGCAGCCCCTAATTCCGTTCAACCGGCGAGGGCAGCGGTCTGATGGTCGGCGACGATTTCACCGCTTGCGCGCCGTGGACCATCTTCATCGACGCCCGCACGCCGCCGCGCTGCGACGGGGTTTTTGACGATGATGTAGCGCGGACATTCCGGGCCATTGGGCTCGTTGCAGTAGCCGCGCACGCAGGTTGCGCCCGCCCGCACGAAAAGCGTCGGCGCCGCGCGCTTGGCCAAGCGGAGCATCGCGAAGGCCAGCTCCCGAATCTCCCACTGCGCGTTGTTGCACGTGCGCAAGGTGAAGAAGTCCAGCAGGGCGCGCGCGTTGGCGGTCACGACGATCTGCGTCTGGGTGGCGTTGGGAAGCGCAAATCGCGCATCCTCAGCCGGCGCGCCCGCGGCGAGGGCGTCGGCGTAAAACGCCGCGATCTCGCCCATGAGTCTCTCGTATTTCGCTTTGATCTCCGGCATGGCGGCAATCGAGGGCGGCGTCACGTAGCCGAACGGACCTTTAACCTTGATGTAACGCTGACTCTTCTGTTCGTACGACATGTGCCGGTGACGAACGAGCTGATGCGTGAGCGCGCGGGAAACGCCGGAGACGCCGAAGGTGAACATCGTGTGCTCGAACGTCGATAGATGACCCGCATCGCGCACGCGGTCGACCATCGACTCGATCGCCTCCGGGGTCCAGCCGTCGTCGATCGTTTCGATGTCGCGCGGGCTATAACAATTCCGGGCGGCGGTGGCCACGGATTGCTCGGGATGCGGCGAGTGCGCCAGCAGCACGACCTTGAGCGCCATGCTGGGCCGTTCTCGTGGCGACTCTGCGCTCCTACAGGAAATTTTAGCCCGACATGCTCTATGCTTTCTTGGGAAGTACTCGCGCCGGGTTACCGACGACGCGCTCGCCGTCGGCCACGTCGCGGATGACGACGGCGCCCGCGCCCGTTGCGGCGCCGTCGCCGATGTCGAGCGGCGCGACGAGCGATGAGTTGGAACCGATGAACGCGTCCTTACCGATCGTCGTGCGGTGCTTTTTCGTGCCGTCGAAGTTGCAGGTGATCGTGCCGGCGCCGATGTTGCAGCGCTCGCCGACCGTTGCGTCTCCGACATAGCTCAGGTGTGCCGCTTTGACCCCGGGCGCAAGATCAGATCTTTTTACTTCGACGAAGTTGCCGATGCGGCCGCCGGTTCCGATCGTGCTGTTGCCGCGTACGTGTGCCCACGGGCCGACGAGGGCGAAGTCTCCGAGCGTGCTGTCGACGACGACGCTGTCGCTCACGACCGCATGCTCGCCGACCTGTGCGTCGCGCAGACGCGTGTTGGGGCCGATCTCGCTGTGCGCGCCGATGCGCGAACGGCCGCCGATGGAGGTGTTGGGAAGAAGCGTTACGTCTTCGGCGAGCGTGAGGTCGGGTTCCAGATACGTCGTCGCCGGATCACGGATCGTGACGCCGGCGCGCATGTGCTCCTCACACAAGCGGCGCCGTAGCGCGGTCGCCGCCGCAGCGAGCTCCACCCGATCGTTGACGCCGAGCACGTTGCGATGATCGCCGGCATCGACCGGCAGCACGGATTCGCCCGCGCGCACGAAGGCACCAATCGTATCGGTGAGATAGTATTCGCCTTGCGCGTTGTCGGGCCGTAAGGCGGCGATCGTGCGGCGCAACGTCGTTTCATCGAAGGCGTAGAGCCCGGCGTTCATCTCCTCGAGCGCCAACTCGTCTTGCGTCGCATCTTTTGCTTCGACGACGCGCTCGATCCGTTCGCCGTCACGCACGACGCGACCATACGCCGACGGCAACGGCATACGAGCGGTGACCAGGGCGAGCGCGCACGCAGCGGAGAGCGTTCGGGTTACGAGCTCCGCTTCGATGAGCGGCATGTCGCCGTTGAGCACCAGGAGACGTGCGCCGCTGTTGGGAGGCAAATGCGCGAGCGCAACCTGCATGGCATGTCCGGTACCCAGTTGCGGCTCCTGAAGCACGGCGTCGGCCGCATGCTGCCCGGCATCGCGCGCGATGGCGTCGACGTGCGGCAGGACGTCGGCATTGGTGATGACGGCGACTTCCGCGATGCCCGCGTCGCGTAGCGCGCGGAGGACGTACCAGAGCATCGGCCGGCCGCACAATTCGTGCAACACCTTCGGACGCGAGCTGCGCATGCGCGTGCCTTTACCGGCCGCCAGTACGACGGCTCGGACGCGAAGGTTCATGCGCTCTCGTCCGGCGGCGGCTCCAGCTCGCGCTGCCATGCCTCGCGCTCCGCCTTGGTGGCGCCGCCCATCGTCTCCAGTGCCACGCGAAGCCGTTCGCGTACGAGATCGCGCCCGAGCAACACCATCGCCTCAAAGAGCGGAACCGACTGGGGCGCGCCCGTTATCGCCACGTAGAAGGGGCGCACCGCATCGCGCACTTTGACCCCGAGCAGGTCCGCGATACGCCGGACCGCGGCTTCGATCGAGGCTAACTCCCACGACGGCAAGGCATCGAAGGCACCCTGCGCCAGCACGAAGGCTTTGCGCAAGATGACGTCGTCGAGCTTACCCGAGCGCAGCGCCTCGGGCGGCACGTCCAGCCGCCCGGCGAAGAAAAAGGCGCAGAGCGGACCGAGGTCAGAGAGCCGCTCGATGCGCGTTTGCGCCAGCGCTGCAATGGCACCGAGATAGCGCTCGTTGAAGGCCCAGGCGCGCGCGCGCCCCATCAACTGCGGCACGTCGAGCGTTTCGCGCAGGTAACGGCCGTTGAGCCAATCCAGTTTGGCGACGTCGAAGACGGGACCGCCGAGCGAGATGTGAGCGAGCCCGAAGCGCTCGACCATCGTCCCGAGGTCCATCATCTCTTCACCGGCGACCGGCGGCACGCAGAACAATCCCAGAAAGTTCGTCAGCGCTTCGGGCAAGTACCCCATGCGCTGGTAAAACAGGATGCCGGTCGGGTTTTTACGTTTGCTCAGCTTCGACTTGTCGGCATTGCGCAGCAGCGGCAAGTGGGCGATCTGCGGCATCTCCCAACCCAACGCGTGATACAGCAGCAGATGCTTCGGAGCCGAAGAGATCCATTCTTCGCCGCGGATGACGTGCGTGATCGCCATCAGATGGTCGTCGACGACGTTGGCCAGGTGGTACGTCGGCCAGCCGTCACTCTTGACCAGCACCTGCATGTCGACGGAGCGCCACTCGAATTCAATCGGCCCGCGCAGCAGATCGTCGATGCGGGCCACGCCGTCGCGCGGCACGCGCAGCCGTACGACGAACGGTAAGCCCGCGCTTTCGCTCTGGGTAACCTCAGCTTGGGTCAACGCCAGGCAGTGACCGTCGTACGCCGGTGGTTGGCTGCGCGCGCGCTGTTCGGCGCGCATCCGGCCGAGCCGCTCGGGCGTACAGAAACAGCGAAAGGCATGGCCGCCATCGAGCAGCATGCGCGCGTAGTCCTCGTAGATTTCCAACCGTTCGCTTTGACGATACGGCCCGGCGGGGCCGCCGACATCCGGGCCTTCGTCCCACTGCAGTCCCAGCCAGTGCAGGGCGTCGAGGATGACCCCTTCCGACGCCTGCGTGCTCCGCACGCGGTCGGTGTCCTCGATGCGCAGCACGAACTCACCGCCGTGCTGTTTGGCGAAGCAGTAATTTACCAGCGCCGCATACGCCGTACCGACATGCGGATCGCCCGTCGGCGACGGCGCGACGCGCGTGCGGACGTGCGGCGCTTGCGACGCCGGCGGTCGAGCGGCGATCGAACTACCCTACCAGCTCGCGCCGGTGGCCGCATTCGCGTTGCACGAAGGCGATGATGTCGGAAAGCGGCGCGCCGGGCGTAAAGATCTCGCGTACGCCGAGGCGCCGCAGTTCGCGGGCATCGTCGGCCGGGATCGTCCCGCCGCCGAAGAAGACGACGTCGCTTGCATCCTGCGCGGCAAGTTGTTCGAGCACGGCGGGAAACAACGTCATGTGGGCGCCGGAGAGAATCGAGAGGCCGATGCCGTCGGCATCTTCCTGAATCGCCGTTTGCACGATCTGCTCGGGCGTTTGAAACAGTCCCGTATAGATCACTTCCATGCCCGCGTCGCGCAGCGCGCGCGCGATCACTTTCGCCCCGCGATCGTGCCCATCGAGTCCCGCCTTCGCGACGATGATCCGCAGGGGCCGCTCGCTAACCATACCGTCCCCTCGTTCGAACACGCCCCGCGGCGAGCCTCGCACTCACGCTGACGGAGAGGGTGGCGGTGCGGGCGGCGCCGTCGGCGGGGGTGGAGCGATCACGGTAAACGCCGTACCCTTCTCGTAGACGACGTTGGTGTCGCGGACGACACCGCCGAAAACGACCGTGCCGACCACCGTCGGCAACGCGAAGCGGCCGGGTCGCGGCGCGTCGTAGGCATTCTTCGTGCCGGCTTCGCTCGGCGCGAGGCCCACGGGCAGCGTGCGGCCGTCGCGCAGATGCAGCGCAGTTGCGGCCAGTTCGAGTTTGCCGGGATTGCGGCCAAGACCCGACTGCGCGAGCACGATGACGCCGTCGCCTCGGGTTCCCGATGGTACGTCGGTCCCGGCAACCGTCACCTCGTTGGTCGTCTCGAAGCCGAAGTGCTGCCCCGCCTTGGCGTCTTGCGACGACAGCCGTTCGGAGAGCCGTACGGGGATGCGCACGCCGGGAACGCGCGTCAACACGTCCTGGTCCACCGCAACGGCCGGCGACGCGCGAACGGCCAACAGCAGCGCGGCGATGACGCCTGCCGCCGCCCGGCGACGGATCATGGCGAAGCGGAGGGCTCGGGAGACGCGGAGCCGACCGGCGCGGGCGCCGCCGGCGCCGCGCCCCCGATCAGCGGCGCGAGCGCATGCCGCGGCGCGATCGTCACGACGGCAAACTTCGTGCCGGCGTCGAGCACGAGGTCACCCGTACGCGTGAAGATCGCGCCCGGAAAGATCAGCGGCGGGATCGGCAAGATGTACGGGAAGACGTGTTTGTTCGCGTAGTGCCCGCGCAGAGCGCTTGGGGCGATGTTCACCCAGACGGTGCGTCCCCCCGCGAGCTGGAGCATATCGGCCTGCAGGCTGACGCTGCCGTTATGACCTTTATACGCCTTGGAAACTGCGGCGATGCGGCCGACGCCCGGCGTACCCTTCGGTACGGCGACGCCGCCGAGGTTCTCGTCCTGCGTCGTCACGAACGTGAACGGATCGCCGCGATGCGCGGTCGCCGACGACACCGTCGCGCTCAGCGCCGTTGGAATCGTGATGCCGAGCGGCACGTTGGCAACGTCGGCCGCCCCCGCTGCCGCCGTGAGCCCGGCGAGTGCAAGTGAGGCGGCGCCCAACCATGCCGCGACGCGATGCGTACGCTGCATCTTAAAACGCCGCCCGTTCGGTATAGCGGCCATAGACCTCGACCATGGCTTGGACGATCTCTCCTTCGGTGGCGAGCGCGTTCACGGCGTCGATCAACGGCGGCATCACGTTGCGCGTCTCGTCGGCACACGCCCGTTTGAGTTCGGCTAGCGCGTGCTCCGCCGACGCCGCGTCACGATTCGAGCGAACGTCCTGGACCGCGCGCGCTTGGCCGAGTTCAATGTCGCGCCCGATCTTGAGCAGGTCGATATCGCTTTCGGCTTCCTCGCGTTCGAAGGCGTTGACGCCGACGATGATGCGTTCTTTGGTCTCGAGCGACCGCTGGTACCGATACGATGCATCGGCGATCTCGTGCTGAAAGAAGCCGGCCTCAATCGCCTCGACGACGCCGCCGTATTCGTCGATCTGGCGGAAGTAGTCTTCGGCCTGCTTTTCCATTTCGTCGGTCAGCGCTTCGACGAAATACGAGCCGCCCAACGGATCGACGACGTTGGTGACGTTGGTTTCGTAGGCGAGCACCTGCTGCGTGCGCAGCGCGATTTCGACCGACTTCTCGGTCGGCAGCGCCAGGACTTCGTCCATCGAGTTCGTGTGCAGCGACTGCGTGCCGCCCAGTACGGCGGCCATCGCTTCATAGGCGACACGCACGATGTTGTTCTCCGGCTGCTGCGCAGTCGCGCTGCAGCCGGCCGTCTGCGTGTGAAACCGCAACGTCCACGAGCGTGGGTCCTTGGCGCCGTACCGCTCGCGCATGCGCCGCGCGTAGATGCGCCGCGCCGCGCGGAACTTACAGATTTCTTCGAAGAAGTCGATGTGCGAGTTAAAGAAAAACGACAGGCGCGGCGCAAAGGCATCGATGTCGAGCCCGGCTTTCGTTGCCGCTTCGACATACGCGAAGCCGTCGGCCAAGGTGAAGGCCAGTTCTTGAACCGCGGTCGAACCCGCTTCGCGGATGTGGTAGCCGCTGATCGAAATCGTGTTCCACTTGGGCATCTCGGCCGTGCAGAACTTCATCATGTCGACGATCAGGCGCACGTGCGGGCGCGGCGGAAAGATCCACTCCTTCTGCGCGATGTATTCTTTGAGGATGTCCGCCTGCAACGTGCCGCCGAGCGCCGCACGCGGAACGCCCTTGGCTTCGGCGGTCGCGATGTACTGGGCGAGGGCAATCGGGGCCGGTCCGTTGATCGTCATCGACGTCGTGATGACGCCGAGGTCGATGCCGTCGAAGAGCGTCTGCATGTCGCGCAGCGAGTCGATCGCGACGCCGCACTTGCCCACTTCCCCCAGCGCCTGCGGCGCGTCGGAATCGAAGCCCATCAACGTCGGCATGTCGAAGGCGACGGAAAGCCCCATCTGGCCCTGCGAGAGCAGAAAGTGATAGCGCTCGTTCGTCTGGCGGGCGTTGCCGAAACCGGCGAACTGGCGCATCGTCCACAAGCGGTCGCGGTAGCCGCCGGGATGGATGCCGCGCGTGTACGGGTAGGCGCCCGGATAGGCTACGTCCCGTGCCAGATCGCGCCCGGCGTCGTCCTGCGGTCCGTACAGCGGCTCGAGCGGGATATCGGAGATCGTACGGTCGGTCGCGCCCGACCCCGGCTCGCGGCGGCGCCGGCCCTGCGCGTACGCCGCTTCCCAAGCGGCGCGCTGGGCTTCGAATCCAGCCGCACCGCTCCCGTTGGCGGCCGAACCGCTACCATTCTGCTGGGCGGGGCGCTCGATCATCTTGGCCACGTCATCCGTCCTTTCGAGCGCCCGAGGCGCCACGGGTGATCCTTCGACGCACTCCGCCAGCTTTCCGTACTCTCTGACCGCGCAGCGATTGCGACCGCGGGCACTCTTATGCGCCGGAAACGCGCGCTGCGGAGGTCAGACCTTTGTCCGAACGGTACAACCCCACCAACAAGTCCTTTTTTGGGAGACTCTCATCATGCTTGTGGGCCGTACACTTGCGGCATCCGCGGCTATTGCGGCGCTCGGCGCAGCGTCCGTTCTCTATGCCGCGGGTCCCGCGCGAACCTCGGATCATCAGGATACCTTGCAGCTCGTTTCGCGTCCCGGCGCCGACATCACCGACGGCTACGTTTTTCCCTCGAAAAACCCAAACGACGTCACCTTCATCATGAACGTCCATCCGCTGATTCCTCGCGGCATGGGAGCGACGACGTACTTCGATCCGGGCGTCATGTATCAGATCAAGATGGACACGGTCGGCGATTATCGAGAGCACCAAGTCATGCAGTTCAAAGCCGAAGGCGCCGGTCCGGATCAGAAAATCACGCTCTACGGGCCGGCCGCGCCGAGCACGCAGGGAACGACCGCGACGTTCGTGCGGCAGCTGGGAACGGCTGCGTACAACACGACGGTGGCGTTGCCCGACGGCATCAAATTCTTCGCGGGTCCTCGCCGTGACCCGTTTTATTTCGACCTGACGCAGTTCTTCAAGATCAACCCGGACCGCAATTATAAGAACCAGCCCAACCCGCCGGCTCCGTCGGCAAGCTGCTTCCGGCCGCCCGGGCAAGCGATGAACACGCTGGCGAACTTCAACGTTCTTTCGTTGATCGTCGAGATGCCGCGCAGCATGCTGGAGACGGCGCAAAACCATGGCCGCATCAACGTGTGGTGGACCGCCTCGACGACCGAGCCACAAGCGGGCGGAGCCTATCGTCAGATCGAATTGTGGGGGCGGCCGGCCGTTAAAGAGGCGCTCGAGCCGTTTAGGCTGCACGAAGTCACCAATCGCAGCGAACCGTACAACGATCCAGCCTTACGCCGTGCGATCTATCGTTTCATGACCGCTCCCAAGCCGTACGGCGCCGGCCGGTCGCACGCGATTGCGAACGCGCTGGTCAAGGTGCTCGGAAACACCAACGAGATGCAGGTCGATCTGACGTCCGGCGGCCCGGCGACCTATCTTGGCGTCGAGACGAAGGGCAAAAGCGGATTGCCCAAAGGCATCCTGGACATCGTACCGGGCGCCGGGCTAAAAGGTCTCAAGAAGTCGCTCCGCAACGGCGCGCGCGAATTCGGCGGACGCGACCCCGAGAGCCCGGTCGTCGACCTTTCGCTCGGCGCGATCTACGGAAATATCGTGTCGAAGGTGGGCTTGGCGAAGGACGACCACAAAGAGACGCCGTGCTTGACGAGCGACAATCTGACGCCGACGGTCAACACGCTCAACGGCTTTCCGTATTTGACCGCGCCGGTTTAGCGGTGCCGTTCGCCGGCGGGCGCGACTTCGTGTCTCGCGCCGCCGGCGAACGGGAACGCCATGCTGGCATCATAGGAACCGCAATCGGCGATCACCAGGCGGTCGCCCGGCGCCAGGCCGTCCGGCAACGCGACGTCGCGGGCGACCACGTCGTACTCGAGGCAGAGCGGACCGAGGATGCGTCCTGCACCGCGCTCGACGGGCGCGAGCATGCCGTCCGCCGCCCAATACATGCGGTGCGGATACGTCTCCAGATGCGGCAACTCGGAAAAACCGGCATCCACGACGGCTTCGCCGCGGCCGGCGCGAACCTCGAGCACGCTGCACAACAGCGCTTCGCACGGCGTTGAGACCGACTGTCCCGGTTCAACGATCACCGTGGTGAGCCCGGGCAACACGCTTCCGAGCAGCAGCCGCAAAGCCGGAACATCGTGCTCGAGCACGCGCTCGAGTGAGGCCGGCGTCCAACCGCCGCCGAGGTCGAGCACGGCGAGGCTTCGGCCGCTCTCACGCGCCAAAGCCGCCGCGGAGTCAACGAACGAGCCCGCCAGTTCGAGCCAGGTGCGCGGCCGGTAATCCTCGCTGCGCACGTGCATCGAGGCGCCGACGGTAAGTCCGGGCTCAGCCGCACGCATCAGCGCCGCAGCGTCGGGGACTTCATCGAACGGAATCCCGAAGCGCGACGGGACGGCCGCCGGCCGGAGCCGGACGCCGACCAGCGCCGCCGGGCGTTCAGCCAGATAGAGCGCGAGGGCTTCGAGCGAATCGGCGAAGGCTGCGCCGAGCGGCGCGTCCAGCTCCGCGCGGCGGCAGGGTCGCGGGCCGTTATAGATGATGTCGCCGCAAGGATAGCCGGCCTCGCGCGCGGCCGCCACTTCGGCGGGCGAAATGGTCTCGGCAAGGAAGCCAGCGGCCCGGGCGGCGCGCAAAAAGGCCGGCCGAGGATTCGTCTTGACGCTATAGGCCGGCCGAAACGGCAGCATCGTGGCCTTGGGGTGCGCCCGCGCTGCGATCGTTTCCAGACGGCGTTCGAGCAACTCGAGCAACACCAGGCGCAACGGCGTCGCTGCGCCGGAGCCGGCCGCGGCGACCGCTCGGCCCAGTTCGCGCCCGAACGTTGTCGACACGTCGCAGGACGTACCCGCCTGCGGCCAAGCAGGGCGAGCAAGTTTGGGGCGGCGGCCAGCGGATACAAACGACCCTGAAATGACCTCCCGCCCCGCGCGGATCTGTTATGTGGTTCCCTTCCGGCGTTGGAACCGCGAGCCGCTCGGAGAATTCGGCGACTATCTTGCGGCCCTGCCCGACGAGGTCGATGCCGTCGTCGTCGACGGCTCCGGGCCTGCGCTGTTCGACTATCATGCTGCCGGGCTGCCGTCGCGCGTGCGACACGTGCGCCTTCAACCACGCGACGTCACCCTCAATGGAAAGGTTGGCGGCGTCTGCGCCGGCATCGCGCTGGCAACGTGCGAATGCGTCGTCGTCGCCGACGACGACGTCCGTTACGACGCGGCCGCGTTGCGAGCGCTCGGCGCGGCTCTGGACGGCGCCGACGTCGTCCGGCCGCAAAATTACTTCGAGCCGGCACCGTGGCATGCCATCTGGGATACGTCCCGCACCCTATTGGCCCGGATCAGCGGCGGCGATTGGCCCGGTACGCTCGCCGTTCGCAAGTCGACGTTCGGACGCACGAACGGCTATGCCGGCGATGTCTTGTTCGAGAACCTCGAATTGGTTCGCGCAATACGACGGGCCGGGGGCCGTGAACGCGTCGCGTACGATGTGTACGTGGGCCGGCGACCACCGACCGTGCGCCGGTTCTGCGAGCAGCGCGTGCGGCAAGCCTACGATGAGTTCGCGCGGCCCCTCCGGTTGGCCGCGTTCTTGACGATCGTACCGCTGCTCTGCGTCGCTCTCGCAACGCAGCGCTGGCGCACGATTGCCGGCGTTACCGCAGCGATCGTGGTGGCCGCCGAATGTGGACGCCGCCGCGCCGGAGGACGTGCCTATTTTGCGGCGGCGGCATCGTTTGCCGCTCCACTGTGGCTGCTCGAACGCGGCATTTGCAGTTGGCTCGCGCTCGACCGCCGCTATCGTTGCGGCGGCATACGGTATGCAGGGTGCGTTTTGCGGCGCGCGGCGGCATGAGCACGGCCGACGAACTGCAATGGGTGTGGGAGCATAATCCGTTTTCGTCCGAGCTCGCTAAAGCGCATAGCACGTACGCGGCCTATGACGGAACCGCTCTGGTGCGGTTGCTGGAAACCGCGCCGCCCAGTCCCTTTGCGCGCACCGCCCATACGGCGTTTCGCGGGTTCGTGAGCGATGAGGCATTCTCGTGTTTGGGCGCGCGCGCTGCGATTTCGCGCCGCAGCTATCGCTTCGGTGCCTACCGCCGTCTCGACGACAACGACGTCACGGCTGGACTCGCGCGCGATCTCTTCGCTTTCGTTACGGAGCGGCGAGGGTTCGGTTCGACGTTCACGACCTACGTCGCGACCTTTGCCGAAAGTGCGAGCGATGCGGAAGCGGAGCGTTCGTTCGAACGCGCACTGTGGGGCCAGCTCCAGCGTCTGCATGACCTGGATCGACAGTTTCACGCCTGGGACGCGCGCGTCGCGTGCGATCCCGAGGACCCGCGCTTCTCCTATAGTTTCGCCGGGACGGCGTTCTTCGTCGTGGGCTTGCACCCGCACAGTCCCCGCCGCGCGCGGCGCTTCGCGTGGCCCACTCTGGTTTTCAATGCACACGAACAATTCGAGCAACTGCGCGCCGACGGCTCGTTTTCACGTCTTCAAACGCGCATCCGAGAACGAGAACTGGCGCTCGACGGTTCGTTGAATTTCAACTTGACCGAATATGGCGAGCGCTCGGAAGCGCGCCAATATGCCGGACACCCGGTGCCTGATGACTGGCGATGCCCGTTCCGGCCGCGCTGAACCGGCTGGCGCCGCAGAGCGGAACGGCGTTTCGCCTGTGCGCCGGTGACACGCTGGTGGTCGCGGATCCGTGCGGGGAGCAAGTCGCGGACGTGATTGCCTTCGCCGCCGACGACCTGGGCGAGAGCCTGTCGTCGGGCCGCAGTCTCGATTACGCCCAGACGCTCTATCTCACCACCGGACACGTGCTCTATTCCAATCGCAGCCGCGCGATGTTCACCATCGTGGAAGACACCGTAGGCCGACACGATTTCTTGCTGACGCCGTGCAGTCAGCAGACGTTCGAGATCCTCTATGGCCGGCGCGAACCACATCCGAGCTGCCTCGCCAACCTGTCGCTGGCGTTAGCGCCATGGGGCATCGGCGAAGATGCCATCGGCACGACCTTCAACGTCTTCATGAACGTCGAGATCGGCCCCGACGGACGCTTGGCCGTTTGGCCCCCGCGTTCGCGTGCCGGCGACCGCATCGCACTACGCGCCGAGGTCGACCTGATCGCCGGCCTGACGGCGTGTTCGGCGGAACTATCCAACAACGGCAGCTTCAAACCGATCGACTGGACCATTCGTTCGGCCCCTCGTCCTCGAGCGTCTGGGCCAAATCCGGGCAAAGGTCCCTAACGTTTGCAAGGTGGCGCCGTATGTCCCCTACCGTACATGGGTACACGGGCCGGGTGTTCTTGGAAACGCGAGGGGCAAACGTGGCGGCTGGCTGGGCGACCTGGACTCTCAAACGCGGCGCCTTCACCGAAGCTGCGGTCGCGCGCAAGGAATTCGTCGCCCACCTGCGACAGGGTGCCGCAACGGACGCCGACTATAGCGCCGCGGAACTGATCTTCGGCGAACTGGTGGCCAATGCGCTCACGCACGCCCGCGTCCGCGCCGTCGTGCGGCTGTGGTTCAACGACTGGGCCCACCTGTCGGTGCACGATGACGGCGGCAGCTTCGCCGAACGGGTGATAACGCCCGCGGCCCTCGAAGCCCAAAGCGGCCGCGGGTTGTACATCGTCAAGGCTCTGGCCCGCGCCATGCGCATCGAAGGCACCGGCACCGGCTGGGTGGTTACCGCGGAGCTCCCCGTGGCGGCTAAGAGCGACGCTTCGGACCTGCGCAAAATGGCTTAGTGCGGCGGCCCGAGGTCCGGGCCGAGGCTGCAGTCGGCGGCGACGTTGCCGTCGGGCGTGACTGCATCTCCGAAGACGTCCCGCTCGCGGGCGTGGACGGGCTCGTGAAAGATTCGGTTGAGCTCACGCGTCGTAACGCCGTAGCATTCGCACGCGGCCGATTCCAAGCCGGTCCGGTCGCTGATGCGCACGTGCCCGCGCGAATACGTGATGAAGCCGGCATTCTGCAGGGTCGCCGCAGCGACGCTGACGCCGGGACGGCGCACTCCGAGCATCATGGCCAGGAACTCGTGGGTGAGCGAAAAGTCGTCTCGGCCGACGCGGTCGTGGGTGGAGAACGCCGGCGGCGCGATCATCGTCAAGGTCCGCGGCGAACTCGACATCAGCGGGCGCGATGCATTTCGTCGAGCACTGACGTGCGCAAGCAGCGGCTCCACCGGAGCGGTCATCGTGTCGCTCGAAGACTGTTCGTACTGCGATTGCAGCGCCGTCGGCGTGATCGCCGCCCTCCGTCACACGATTGGTTCTCGTCTGCACGTCGTCATACCGGAAAGCAGCCCGCTGCGCCGCCTCTTTGATCTCTGCGGACTGCTCACGGCGTTGGACGTCGCGCCGTCGCTGACGCAAACACTGCCGCGCACGACCTTCAACGCGGCAGCGCAACACGCGCTGTCTGCCTAGGGCGTTAGGCACCCCGCGCGGCCGGCTCACTCTTCGGGCGACGGGACGGGAAGGTAAGTTCCGCCACGCCCGACTTGTCGAGATCGCCCAAGCCCAGCATCACCATGCTTTCGTACTGAGCGGCGGCCGCTTCGGCGAGCGGCAGAACGAGATCGACGTCGTCGGCGAGCGCCGTCGCGATGCGCGAATCCTTGGCGGCGTGCGCCGCCGAAAAGTACGTGGCGTGGTCGCGGTTCTGCATGTCGGCGCCGTCGGTCTCGAGAACGCGCGAGGCGGCACCGGTTTGCGCGAATACTTCGCGCAGCATCGCAAGATCGAGTCCCAGCGCCTCGCCCAGCCCCAAACCCTCCGCCAAACCCGCGGTGTTCACGTTCATCACCATGTTGACGAGCGCTTTGACCTGCGCCGCTTTTCCGGCGCTCCCGATATACCGCAATGAGCCGCTCAAAGCTTCGAGCAACGGCCGCGTCCGTTCGAATGCTTCACGCTTGCCGCCGATCATCAAGTACAGCGTGCCGTTGCGAGCCTGATCGATCGAACTGGCCATGCAGGCTTCGATCGCGTCGGCACCGGCCGCATTGGCCAGCTTCTCCACGTCCACGTGGACGCTCGGCGTAATGGTCGCGCAGTTCACGAATACTTTTCCCGTCGCATCCGCGAGCAACGAGTCGCCGCTCGCTGCAAAGATCTCACGCATTGCCTCGTCGTCGCTCACGACCGTAATCACGACGTCGGCGCTTGGCGTCACGTCGACGAGCCGTTGCACGTGCCGTGCGCCGGTCGCACGCGCGACGTCGGCCGCGGCTGCGGCGGATCGATCGTACACGGCAGCAAGGCGAAAACCGCACTCGTGCAAGTGCCGCGCCATGTTCGCACCCATGCGGCCGACGCCCACGAACGCGACTGAAGGTAACGTCTGCTCGGGCATGGCGAAGGCTTCGCCGCCCGCATAACGCAACTCTGCGGCCGTGCTGCTCGCTTCCATGTTCGTGCTGGCGGCCGTCTGGGGAACGGTGCAGCAACCGCTCACGATCAGCGATGCGAGCGGCGCGCCCGTCCCCGGAGCGCGCGCCGACTTCGTCGATGCGGTACGGCGCCACGACGTCGAAAGCAGCGACGCCGCGGGGCGCGTAGCGGCGCGCGCGAATTTCATTCCGCTTGCGGTCGACGTGTCGCGCGCGGGCTACCGTCCCGTCCACGTTACGCTCGCCGCCGGCGCTCCGGGGCGCGTTACGCTCGAACGGGTGTTGCCGGTCATCGGCATCGTCAGCGTCGCGACCGGGTCGGCCAGGAGTCAACACGCAGCGCCGCTGGCGACCTCCGTGCTCGACCGCGCCGCACTTGCCACCGCGCCCGCCATGACGACCGATCGTGCCCTGCGCCAACTGCCCGGCTTCGATCGCACGCGCAGCAACAGCGCCTTCACGAACTACGGTCAGCTGCGCGCGTCGTTCGGGGGCGCCGGCACCGATCGCGCGACGGTGCTCGTCGACGGCGTCCCGGCGCAGGATGGGTTCGGCGGTCAGATCGACTGGCAGGCGTATCCCGTCGGCGAGATCGAGCGCGTCGAACTCTTGCGCGGCGCCGGCTCGGCGCTGTACGGCTCGGGCGCGATCGGCGGCGTGCTGGCGCTCGACACGTTCGCACCCCAGACCGGTCGCGATGCGCTTGCCGGAGGCCGCGCCGACGTTGCGGCCGGCACCCATGCCGGTGCCGATGAGGGCGTGCAGGTACGAACGCCGCTCGGGCGCGATGCCGGCGCTTCACTTTCGGCTACGTCGACCTATTTCGCGTACCGCGACTTGCCGCCGGCATACGCGTCGCCGCGGGACCATCCCGCGGTCGCCTCGAGCGGCACGACGCACGCCCGGCTGCGTTACGACCACGGCGCCACGACGCTGGACGGTTCGGTGCTCTTCGCCTCCGATCACCAAGACGAAGGCCGCACGAACTACACCTTCGATCGAACGTTGCGGCAAGAAAACGTCGCCGCGACGCAACGCATCGGCGCGGCGCTGGCGCGACTGCGCTATTACGTGCGCGACACGACGGTCTATAATCTCGCCGACCAATTTCCCACCAAGCCGACGGTCCTGCGGTACCGCCAGCACGTTCCGACCGGCGAAAGCGGCTTCGGCGCAGCGCTCGGCGCGCAGCCGGGACGCACGGACCTCGCGATACTCGTCGATCAGCGCCGGGTCAACGGCCTGAGCCAACAGTACGGCGCCGACGGTCAGACGTTGCAGGCGTTCGGAAGCGGGGTCGCACTGCTGCAGGGCATTGGGTTCCAGGCTACGTTCCACGCAGCGCGGCTCGAAGCGCTCGTCGGCACGCGGGCCGATCGCGTGCGCTACGACGATCTAGCCCTAGAAACCATTGCGCAGGGAAGGACGACGTCCCAGGCCGTTGCGGGACACGCCGCGGGCGCGATTTCGCCGCGCGTCGCGCTGCGTTACGACGTCGCTCCGCGCATCGCCCTGCGGGTGTCGAGCGGCGGCGGTTTTCGCGCGCCATATCTGAACGAACTCGTCCGCGGCTTCAACGTCGGCGCGGTCGTCATGGCGCCCAATCCCGACCTCGTTCCCGAGCGCAGCCGCACCGACGACGCGGGCATCGACGTGCTGCTCGGCAATGGGCGGCTGGCCTTCGACGTCACGCAGGTGCGCGTGAGCGACGCCATCGCGTTCCGCACGATCACGCCGACCTTGATGCGCCGCGAGAACGTCGGTCGTACGCAGACCGATGGTGAAACGCTCACCTTCGCGCAGCCGCTCTCCGCGTGCACGCGCCTGCGCCTGTCGGGAACGTCGCAGTACGCGCGCGTTACGAGCGGCGCGCCGCAGGTCGTCGGAAAACGGCTGGCGCTCGTGCCCGAACGCTCGGCGAGCATCGGAATGGACGGCGCAGGCAGCGGCCCTTTCGGATTCTCCGTCGACGGCTCGTACATCGGCCAGACGTACTACGATGATCTGCAAAGGCAGCCGCTCGGCGCCGCCTTGCTCATCGGTGCAACGCTGCGAGCGACGACTCGCTCGGGCACCACCTTTTCGCTGGTCGGCGATAACCTCACGCAGCAGCGCTACCTCTCGAGCATCGACCGATACGGCGAACCGCTGACCGTTGCGCTGCGCGTCGGGATTCCGCTCGGCGCCATGCATCGCGCGCCAGCGACGTGCTGGTAGTTTTCCAGGGTCTACTGGAATCGTAGTGGGCGATTGAAGGGCGCACAGCGCCCGGATCGCA
>JACRTY010000036.1 GCA_014305025.1 Candidatus Nyctobacter psychrophilus
TTTTCGCCCTCCGTTGAGCAGAGTCATCACTTAAGCGGGTGTCCGACTATGCGGGTCACCTCTATCCGGGCATTGCGCCTGACGGCTTCACGACGAGTAGTAGTAACGCTCATGTACAATAGACGAACAGTCCTATGCCGAGCGGTCACCCTTACCCTTATCTTGATAATGTGTGGTCCCGCGCTACCTGCGAAACGTCGTATTCCGCCCTGGCTGTCCTTACACAAGGGAGTCCAAGCATACTTGTTCGATGTTTCTGACCGCTCAAGGCCCTCAATAGACGTATGTTCGTCAATCCAGGCCCTGCATCGCAGTATTAAATTTCGCCACGTTAGCGGATGCCTGCCGCGTACCTCAGGCGCAACTGTGACCGTACTCGGATGGCAACCTGATAATCTAGGGCTTTCTCATCAGCAGCCAATTTTCGAAGCGGTCAATATCCGAGGCGACTCCTGGTCAGGATATGTTGAAGACGTTTATATCACGCCAATAATCCCGATCGGTACGCTCGTCGTCGCTCACTGCGGTTGCGCCGCGACGGCCCAGTCTTGCGAGATCGAGAAGATAATCCATCAGACCTCACCGTCAACACGCCCAAACGTAATCGTCGAAGGCCCACATGGGCGAAAGCTGCGGTTCGTAACGGACTTGCGCCTGCTAAACGGCATTCCGCTTTGGCAATTTCAACGGGTGTAGAACCGAGCAACACGAACGGATATGTCGCCAACGGCGCCATCTGCGCGCAGCTTCCGGCGCAAGATCCTACGAATAACGGAACGGGCTCCTGTACCTTCGACGCTCGCTCCGATGCCTTGCGTTCGACGTATTATACGCAATCCGGCAGCGGCCAAACGGAGCGGTTTCGGCAGACCTATCATTACGACGCAGCCGGGCGCGAAGTCGGCGACGACTATGCAACGTGCCTTAACGCCGGCAATGGATGCACCACAACGACAGTAACATCGCAACGCTTCTTCGATGCTGACAGCCACACCACCAGCCAAACTATTCCGGTGGCACTCCAACCGGGCGATGCGACCATTTACGAAAACGGGAACCTGCCCGAAGTCCCCGCCTCAAAAGCCACGCGCGCCGGCGTCACGCTCGCGAAGTACGCCCCAACGGCTTGTTGCGTCGTGGGAACCTTGCCCTCTGCGAGGATCTCGCAGTCGGCGTCGAGCACGCAAATGCGCTTGTACGATCACCGAGATCGAGGCCTACGGTACGGTCGGGCGCACGTCGAACGCTTGGCACACCAGAAGGGCGAGCGGCTCCGCGGCGACGTGGGCTTTCCAAAACGATCTCGGCGGGCTTGCTCTTCCCGCGCGGTCTGTTATGATGCGACATGAGGGTCGGTCTCCTTTCAATTGCACCTCGAGTGCGCAAGGAGCCTTCGTTACGAAGGCATCCTGCCTTGGGAGACCGGCTTCTCACCTCATCTAGGTCGCCGGCGCAATTCGTCAGGACGACTCCAGCTAAGCCTCGACCAGCGTTTCGATTCGCTGGGCGATGTCGCCGATGAGGTGATCGGCTTCGGCGTTCGTGCGGCCTTCGGCGTAGACGTTGACCGCGGGGTCGGAGGCGTCCGGTAACACGAGAAACCAGCCGCCGTCGATCGCGATGCGCACGCCGTCGAACATCTCGACGTCGGCGCCTTGGTACTCGTCGAGGACCGAGCGCATCACTTCGCCCTTGCGCTCCCACGGGCAGGCGATCACCTTGTGCCGGAAATACCAGGTGGGAAGCATGTCGTTGAACTCGTGCAGCCGCCGGCCTTCGGCCGCGAGCAGTTCGAGCACTTTGACGATCGCGTAGAGCGCGTCGAAAGCCGGCTGAAACTCCGGGAAGATCGGCTCTTGCTTGAAGCCGCTGCCGTAGGCGAGGCTGCTGCGATCGGTGGCGGCGAGGGCCATCATCGAGCGGCGGTCGCTCTTGGTGCGGGTAACGTGGCCGCCGACCGAGGCGATGAGTTCTTCGATGACGTGCGGCGTCGTGATCGGCATGGCGATCGTTGCGCCGGGCCGCGCGCGACAGACCATCAGCGCGATGAGCGCGAGCAGACGGTTGCCGGCGATGACGCGCCCGCGATCGTCGACGAGCGCGAACGACTCGCCGTCGTGGTCCACCAGGACGCCGAGGTCGGCGCCGAGCGTGAGCGTCACCGTGCGCAACTGATCGATATACCGCTCGCGGTCCGTGCGGAACGTGCGCGCCTTGGCTTCATCGTAATACGCGTCGAGCGCAACGATATCCACGCCGAAGTTGGCCAGTACACGTGGCAGGACCAGTGATGCGTTGCCGTAGCCGTAGTCGACGATGACCTTGAAGTGCGACTCCGGGAGTGCGCGCGGGCGCAGCGCCGTGATCATGTCGCTCGTATACAGCTCCAACGTCCGCGCCGGAAACGAAAGCGTTCCGACTTCGTCCATGCCGGTGCGCCGAAAATCTTCGCGGAAGAACAGATTTTCGATCTTCCGCTCGCTCGACTTGTCGACGTTGATGCCGCTCGCATCCATGACTTCGATCAGTACGGCATTGGGGTCGCCGGGATCGACGCGCGTATGGACGCCGCCGCTGCCGCCCATGCGCGTCGCGTAGCGTGCGAGCGGCAAGGGCAGCGCGCGTAAATCCTCGACGTTGACGCCCACGGACAAAAGGCCCGAGATTACGCAGCGATTGAGAACGCGCGCGGCCGGATGCGCGTCACGACTGGTCATCACGGTCTGACGCGGCTTCAGTGACGAGCCCAACGCCTGCCCCAGTTTGAGGGCGAACTCGGGCGTCAACTCCACGTTGGCCAGTCCGCTGACGCCGATCGCGCCGAAGAGCGAACCCGGCCATTTGATGCCGTAGATGAGCGACATCGAAACGATCGAGCCGGAACTGACCGACTTGTCGGGCCACAGTTTGAGGTTCGGACGCACGACCGCCCCCGCCCCGAGCGTGCACCCGCTGCCGATGACGGCCCCGTCGCCGACGGCGACGTGATCCTTGATGATGTTGTGATCGGCCACCGTGGCGCCGGTCACGATGGTCGACTCGCCGACGTAACCATCGTTCCAGAAAACGGAGCGCTCGATGCGCGCGTGCCGAGCGACGATCGTGTTGTTGCCGACGACCGTATCGGGACCGACGACGGCGCCGGCGTCGACCGTAACGTTTCGGCCCAGCACCACGGGACCGAGCAACTGCGCTTGCGGATCGACGCGGCACCCTTCGCCGATCCAAACGCCTGATTCACGTCGGGTGCCCGGTATCGTGATACCGACCTTGCCGCCGAGCGCATCGTAATTGGCCTGTAGGTATTGCTGCAAATTGCCGATGTCGGTCCAGTAATCGCCGGCAATGAACCCCGAAACGACTTTCTGCTCGTGCAGCATGCGCGGAAAGATGTCGCGCGAAAAATCGTAGGATTTTCCGCGCTCCATATAGTTGAGCACGCCCGGGTCGAGCACGTAGATCCCGGTGTTGATCGTATCGGAGAAGATTTCGCCCCACGACGGCTTTTCGAGAAAGCGGGTGATGTGCCGCTCATCGTCCATGACGACGACCCCGAACTCGAGGGGGTTGGTCACGCGCTGTAAGGTAATGGTCGCGTCGGCCCCGCTGCGGCGGTGATCGTCGATCAGCGCCGACAGGTCGAGATCGGTCAAAGCGTCGCCCGAGATGACCAGGAACGGCTCGTCACCCAATTGCTCGGCAGCGAGCTTGACCGCGCCGGCGGTTCCGAGCGGCGTGTCTTCGACGACGTACGATAGCGCGACGCCGAAGGCGGAGCCGTCGCCGAAGTAACTCTCCACTTCGTCGGCGAGATAATGCAAGGTCGCGACGATGTCGGTGATGCCGTGGTGCCGGAGCAAATCCAGGATGTGCTCCATCACCGGTTTGTTGGCGACGGGCGCCAGGGGCTTCGGCGTGCGCGACGTGAGCGGGCGAAGGCGCGAACCTTCGCCGCCGGCCATCACCAGGGCTTTCACGTCGGGACCCCTCCCTTCACGCGGTCGCGAACGTCACCAGCAAGCGCCGTGAGATCTGGGTCGGCCATGATCGCGGCGAGGTCGAGAGCGTTCTTGCGGCGCCAATTCGGGTACTCAGCGTGCGTTCCCGGCAGGTTCATCTGCGCGAGTTCACCCAGTGCATCGTCCAGTTGCACCAACACGAGACGTGCGGGCGTCGCAGCGAGATAACGATACGCGGCGCGGACGAGCGGCGCGTAGAGCGAGCCATCACGGCTTCGCGCAGCGAGCGAGCGCTCAAGCGTTTGGAAGGCGGCTTGATCGAGGGCACCGCGTTCGCGCAGTGCTTGGAGAAGCTGCGCCACCTCCCTTTGCCGCTGCCGGCGGGCACGACGGCCATGATCGGCCGGCATGGCGCCGATGCTTTCGCGTGCGTCGAGGTCGCAGCCCAGCGCCCAGCCGGGAAGCGTCGGGAGGTCGTGCGTCGTCGCGGTCGCAAGCGCGAGCGCCGGGTACGCGCCGGGCGTCTTGAAGCAGCCGTCGGCTTCGCGTTCGAAGAGCAATAACCGGTAGGAGAAGACCCGCGCACGTTCCATGCGTTCCCGGAATCCGTCGGGCACCGTGCCGAGGTCTTCACCGACGATCAGGCAGCGGGCGCGCTCGCTTTCGCGCGTCGCAATGGCGAGCAGTTCTTCCCATGGGTAGGCGACGTAGAAACCGTCGGCCGCGGTCTTGCCGCGCGGAATGCGAAAGAGACGGAGAAGCGCCATCGCGTGATCGAGACGCAGCGCCCTAGCGTACGTCATATTGGCAGCGAGCATCTGCGCGAACGCGGCACCGCCGTCGTGCAGCATGGCGTTCGGATCGGGCGGCGCCAAGCCCCAATTCTGGCCGTCGGGTCCAAGGGCGTCCGGCGGTGCACCGATCGTCTCGTCGAGAATGTAGCTGCGGCGGTCGCTCCATACGTCGGCGCTGTCGACCGCGACGCCGACGGCGACGTCGAGATAGAGTCCGACTCCCAGCGCCGCCGCGTCCGCCGCGGCTTGTGCGAGTTGTTCGCTCGCGAGCCATTGCAGGTATTTGAAGTAGTCGATGCGTCGCCGCGCCTTGGCAGCGAAGTCGCGCACGCTTGCGCCCTCGGGGTCCCCAAACGCGTGCGGCCACTGCGTCCAGCCGTGCGCCGCGTCGCGTTCGCGCGCGAAGCGTTCGCTCAGCGCTTGATAGAGGGCGAACCGTTCGAGCCGGGCCCCGCCGCGCTCCGAGAAAGCCCGGAACGCATGGCGCCGGCTGCCTTGCGTCGTGCGCAGGATCTCATAGCATGTCTCAAGCGCCGACCATTTGAGGCGCGCGACGCGCGCATACGCGATTTGCGGTACGGCGCGCAACGCAGCGAGCGTGTCGGCAAGTGGTGCGGACGCGACGCGCGCGCGCAACGCCGCGGCCGCCGGCACGTCGGCGCAATAGTCTGCCGTGTGGGCCACATCGATGTAGAGCGGATTGAGAAAGTACCGGCTCGTCGGCGCGTACGGACTCGCCGACTCGGGGTCGCAGTACGGCAGCGCATGCAACGGATTGATGCCCACGACGTCCGCTCCCAGACCCGCCGCGTAACGGACGAACGCGCGCAGGTCCCCGAAATCTCCGATGCCCCAATTGCGCTGGGAGCGTAACGCGTAGAGATTGACGGTGAACCCCCAGGCGCGCCCCGCTTCGAGTGAAGGGGGCATATACGCGCGCGGCGGTGAGTTCACGCAGCGGCGTTCGAGCGCGACCGTAAGACGACCATCGAGCGCGCGTGCAGCCGGTGCGTCGACCCGGCGGGGAAACCGCCGACGCCTGCCGGATCGAGCGCCGTGTCGACGGCCACGTGCCATCCGCCCGCTCGCCCCGGTAAGACGATTTCAAGATCGAAGTCGTGCGCGTTGAGATACATCAGCACGAGTTCGTCGTCTCGACTGGGGACCTCGCTGCCGAACAGCAGGCCCAGAACGCGCCGGCCACCGTCGAACCAATCGCCCTCGTTCATTTCACCGCCGTCGGGACGCAGCCAAGTCACGTCTTTGCGCGAGCTGCCCGGCAGCAGCGTGCCGCGGAAGTACGTTTCGCGGCGAAAGGCATCGCAGGAGCGGCGTAGGGCGAGCATGTTCGAGACGAAGTCGTGGAGCGACGGATCGGCGGGCGACGCCCAATCGAGCCACGTCAACGGCGAGTCTTGACAGTAGGCGTTGTTGTTCCCGGCCTGCGATTTACCGAGTTCGTCGCCGGCTAGGAGCATCGGCACGCCCTGCGAGAGGATCAACGTCGCCGCGATGTTGCGGCGCTGGCGCGCGCGCAGCGCCAGAATCGCAGGATCGTCGGTCCGTCCTTCGGCGCCGCAGTTCCAACTGTAATTGATGTCGCTCCCGTCGCGGTTGTCTTCGCCGTTGGCAGCATTGTGTTTCTCGTTATACGAGACGAGATCGGCCAAGGTGAAGCCGTCGTGCGCGGTCACGAAGTTGAGCGAGGCGTGAACGCGTTTGCCGCCGCCTTCGAAGATTTCGCTCGAGCCGGTCAAGCGCGACGCAAGCTCGGGCACCAGGCCATCATTGCCTTGCCAAAAGCGGCGCACGCAATCGCGGTATTTGTCATTCCATTCCGACCAGCCGGCGGGGAAGTTGCCGAGTTGATAGCCGCCGGCACCGAGGTCCCACGGCTCGGCGATCAGTTTGACCCGCGTCAACACCGGGTCTTGCAGCACGGCTGCGAAAAAGGTGCCGTGCTTTGCGAAGGCAGACCCCTCGCGCGCGAGCGACGGCGCAAGATCGAAGCGAAACCCGTCGACGTGCATTTCCTGCACCCAGTAGCGCAGCGAGTCCATGACGAGCTGCAGCACGCGCGGATGTTCGACCCGCAGCGTATTGCCGGTGCCGGTCGAGTCGTCGTAATAGCGCGGGTCCGCGGCCAACCGGTAATACGAAACGTTGTCGATCCCTTTGAAGGACAGCGTCGGGCCGGCGTGATTGCCTTCGGCGGTGTGGTTATACACGACGTCGAGCAGCACTTCGATGCCCGCCTCGTGGAACTGTTTGACCATCGTCTTGAACTCGTGCACCGATTCGGTTGCGAGGTACGGGGAATGCGGCGCAAAGAAGCCGATCGGATTATAACCCCAATAGTTGCGCAGCCGCTTCTCGACGAGAAAGCGCTCGTCGACGAACGCTGCCACCGGCAGCAGCTCCACTGCCGTGATGCCCAGGCGCCGAAGATACTCGAGGACGGGCGGAGACGACAGGGCGAGAAACGTTCCGCGCATCGGCGGTGGAACGCCGGGAAACTGCATCGTAAAACCACGCACGTGCGTCTCGTAGATGACCGTGTCACGCCAGGGAACGTTCGGCCGGAGGTCGTCGCCCCAGGTAAACGCGGTATCGACCACGACGGCTTTCGGCACCCCCAAGGCATCGTCGCGCCGGTCGAATGAAAGATCTCCGCGCGGCGCACCGATGCGGTAACCGAAGTTCGCATCGCTCCAGCGCAACGCTCCCGAGAGTTGCTTCGCGTACGGATCGATGAGCAGTTTATGCGGGTTGAAGCGGTGCCCCCGCGCCGGGTCGTACGGTCCGAACACGCGATAGCCGTAGCGTAAACCGGGCCGGGCGTCGGGAACGTACCCGTGCCAGACGCCGTTGGTGTAACGCGGCAAGGTAAGGCGGTGAAGTTCACGACGGCCGCGTTGATCGAAGAGGCACAGTTCGACCCGTTCGGCGTGCTCGGAAAACAACGCGAAGTTGACGCCCTTACCGTCCCAGGTGGCGCCGCGCGGATACGGAGCGCCGACATCGATGACGGGCCCTCGAACACCGATCAAAGCAGCGGAAGCTTTGTGCTATGCGCTCGCGCGCGCGAACGCCGCGAGCAGCGTCGCGAGTGCCTCTTTGCCGTGCCCGGGATCGAGCGTGGATTCCAGAGTCGGAAGATAGGGTGCATCTTCGCTCAGGCCGTAGAGCAGGCTGCGCGACCAGCGCCCGTCGATGCCTCCCGGCAGGTAGAAGGCCGCTTCGGCGGTGCGCACGGCGTTGAACGCCTGCCCGGCTTTGGCTGCGTCGCCGGAAGCTACGGCCTCATCGACCTTCGTGTCGAGCGTCTGCGCGCGCTGCTCGAAGGTTTCGAGCGCGGGCAGCAGAGTGCGGACGACGTCGCGCCGGCGCGGCGACGTATCGATCAGCGAAAACGACTTGAGGCGTTCGCGCAGCGCGTCCGCGAGCGGCGTGAGTTGGATGTTCGGCGCCGCGGCATCGGCCAGCCGCATCGCCACCAAGCTGGTGTAGCGTGCTGCTGCCGCCGCGCGGTGCATGCCGGGGTCGAATATCTTTAAACTTTCCAGATCGTCGTACGCGGAGTGATAGGTGCCGAAGGGACCGCCGAACCCCGCTCCAAGCGCCGGCAAGTTTTCGTGGTAGACGAACGGTTCGTGATCGCTGCCGCCGCCCACGGGCTCGATCGTGCGTTTGGGATCGCGGCCCGACCAGTAGGCGTCGAGCGAGGTTCCGTCGGGCGCTGCGGTGTCGGCGGCGGCCGCGCGAGCGAGGGGGGCGAGTTCGGGCGTTGCATAGATTCCGAATTGCGGTCCGAACGCAACCTCATCGGTGTTGACGTACGCGATCATGCCGGCGCGCAGCTCGGCATCGTGCTGCTCGACCCAGATGTCGGAACCAAAAAGGTTCAGCTCTTCACCATCCCACGAGCCAATCACGATGGTGTAGCGGGGTTTCCAACCGGCGCGCGCGGCCTTGCCGTAGGCTTCGGCGAGTTGGATGAGGTCGACGGTTCCGCTGATCGGATCGACGGCGCCGTACGTCCACGCGTCACGGTGACCACCGACGACGACCATGCGGGACGGATCGCTTCCCGGTAAGGTCGCGATCACGTCCCATATCGGCCCAAACGTGCGCTTCGAGTGAAGGACGAAGCGCGCGCGCGCCGTGCCGCCCAGGTGCAACGGCAGCGGAAAGCCTCCGTGCCAGTCGTCGGGCGCCAGCGGGCCGCCCATCGCGGCAATGAGCCGTTGCGCGACATCGCCGGTCACCGGCATCTCGGGAATCGACGGCAAAACGATGGCAGAGAACGGCTTGTGCGGCGCGCCGGGAACCGGAACGCCGATCGCCGTCGGATCGCCCGGATCGTTGGTGAAGGTCATCGTATTGCGCAGCGAGGCGCTCAGTGGGCGCCACGGCCCCTGCGGGTACGGGTCGCCTTTGAAGTATCCGCCATCCATGGGGTCGGCGAAGATTAACGTCGCTGCAGCGCCGTGCTTGGCGCTCTCAAAGGCCTTGGCGGTTAGCGGACCTTTTCCGATGCGCGCGACGATGATCGCGCCGCGCACGTCGACGCCGAGTTTTGCCAAGGTCGCAAAGTCTTCGGGCCGGGCATAATTCGCGTACACGAGTGGCCCTGTGACGTCGCCATCGTTGCTGTAACCGGAATAGGGAATGCCGATGGCGCGGTGGTCGTACGAAAAACGGTCGCCCGGGATCGCTGCTTCGTACAGCTCGAGATCGTGCACCGACGGTTCGAGGAGTTGCACGCGCTGTTCGGTCGGCACGGCGATTGGGACCGTATACGTCACCAGATCCGCCGTCCAACCCGCCTTTCGGAGCGCATCGCGGACGTAAAGCGCCGTGCGGTAATCGGCGGGCGTGCCCATCCGGTGGACCTCCGACGCCAGCGCCGTCTCGTGAAACAGCGCGGCAGCTTCGGATGGTGAAGCGAGCACGGTCTTCTCCGCCTGTCGCTCGGCGGCCAGATCGGCCGCCGGAAAGCCACGCAGCGCCGGTTCGTCGGCGCGTGCGCGCGAACCGATGCTGCCGCCGGCCAGCAGCGCGGACACGGCAAAAACCACAGCGCGAAAGAAGGCGTTTTGAGAGCCCATGCGCGCAGGTTAGGGGTGGGAGGCCGCCGTCCTGCGCAGTGTGATGGCGATCGCAGCTAGCACGAGGGCGCCGCCCGCGATGGCAGCGAGCCCCAGCGCTTCACCGAAGAGCGCGGCGGCGAGCAGCCCGGCGATCGCGGGCTCGAGCAACGTCGACAGCGCGACCGTGCTCGGCGAGAAGTTCCGCAGCGCAGCGTTGAGCGCGGTGTGTCCGAGCAGCTGCGAGATCAGTGCCATGGCAAGGATGCCGAACCACGCTGCGACGGCCGTCAAAGGCGGCGCCGGTTCGTGCGCGACCATGGCCCACAGCAGCAACCAGAGGGCCGCCCAACTATAGGTGCGAGCCACGATCTGCGCCGTCGCCAGCGGTCGTGCATGGCGGGCACCGGCATCCCGCACGATCAGGAGATACGCGCCGATCGCGATGCTGCCCACCAGCGCGAGGGCATCGCCGGCGAGCGCTCGTCCCGCAACCGGCGCCGCAGCCGCGGTGCCGCCCAAGGTGATCAGCGCGACGCCGCCGAGCGCCAGGCCGAGCGACCCGACGAAACTTCGCGTCGGTGCGCGGCGCTCGCGCACGACCTCGTACACTTCGGTCCACAGCGGCGTCGTCGTGACCAGCAGCGTCGATAGTGCGACCGAGGTGTAGAGCAGTGACGCGACCCAGGACGCGAAGTGAACGGCCAAGGCAAGCCCCGCGATGCCGAACGCGAGTTCCCGCCGCGGCGAGATCTTCTGCCACGAACCTGCGAGCGCAAGCACGGCTAGCGCCGCGATTCCCAACCGCAGCGCTGAGACGGCCAACGGTCCGGCGCCCCCGAGCGCATAACGCGCAAAGATCGCGGCTGCGCCGATCGCAAGTTGCGCCCCGAGGAGTCGAACGTACGGCAAGCCGAGCCGTCTTCGACGCTCGCTCGTTGACAGTCTTGGTCGCGACTCGTATGGTAAGCGCAGCCTCGCGGGAGTTCGCGTTGTACGAACTGAGAGGGCGATATCGTCGCCGACCGCCGAACCTGATCCGGCTCATACCGGCGTAGGGAGAGCGGTCGCGGCGGAAGTGGAGTTCCAAAGCATGTCTGCGACCGTCGAAGCCCCGGGTAAGCAAGGCAGAGCCCGCCGCACCTACGCTCTCGGAAGCGATTCGTCGGTTCGCGTGCCCTTGCGCGAAATAACGCTTACCAACGGTGCATCGCACGTGCTCTACGATACGAGCGGACCGTACGGCGATCCCGATATCGTGACCGACGTTCGGCGCGGCCTCGAAGCGTTGCGTTCGTCGTGGATCGCAACCCGCGATGATACGGCCGAACTCGAGCGGCCCTCGTCGCTCTACCGTCTCGGACGGGACGCAATGCCGGAACTCGCCGCGATCCGCTTCGCCGCGGCACGCCGCCCGCGACGCGCAAAGCCGGGAGCAAACGTCACGCAGATGCATTACGCGCGGCGCGGTGAGATCACGCGCGAGATGGAATTCGTTGCGCTGCGCGAAGGCGTCGCTCCAGAAATCGTGCGCGACGAGATCGCGCGCGGACGCGCCGTCCTGCCGACCAACGTCAACCATCCCGAACTCGAGCCGGCCATCATTGGCCGGAATTTCCTCGTAAAGATCAACGCCAATATCGGCAACTCCGCGGTCGCCTCGACGATCGAAGACGAGGTCGAGAAGATGACCTGGGCGACGAAATGGGGCGCCGACACGGTCATGGACCTCTCGACCGGCAAGAACATTCACGAGACGCGCGAGTGGATTCTGCGCAATGCGCCCGTCCCGATCGGAACGGTTCCGATCTATCAGGCCCTCGAGAAGGTCAATGGCAAAGCCGAAGAGCTGACCTGGGAACTGTTCCGCGACACGCTCGTCGAACAGGCGGAACAGGGCGTCGATTACTTCACGATTCACGCGGGCGTGCTGTTGCGCTACGTGCCGCTGACCGCCAAACGCATCACGGGCATCGTGTCGCGGGGCGGGTCGATCCTCGCGAAGTGGTGCCTCGCGCACCACCAGGAGAATTTCCTTTACACGCACTTCGAAGACATCTGCGAGATCATGAAGGCCTACGACGTGACGTTCTCGCTCGGCGACGGCTTGCGTCCGGGCTGCCTCGCCGATGCCAACGACGACGCGCAGTTCGGCGAACTCGACACGCTCGGCGAACTGACGCAGATCGCTTGGAAGCACGACGTGCAGACCATGATCGAAGGCCCCGGCCACGTGCCGATGCACTTGATCAAAGAAAACATGGACCGCCAGCTGGCCGTCTGTCAGGAGGCGCCCTTTTACACGCTCGGGCCGCTGACGACCGACATCGCCCCGGGTTACGACCACATCACCAGCGCCATCGGTGCGGCGATGATCGGTTGGTACGGTACGGCGATGCTCTGCTATGTGACGCCCAAGGAGCATCTCGGCTTACCCGACAAGCAGGACGTCAAAGACGGCGTGATCGCCTACAAAATCGCCGCGCACGCGGCCGACGTCGCCAAGGGGCATCCGCATGCGCGCCATTGGGACGACGTGCTCTCCCAGGCCCGCTTCGAGTTTCGCTGGGAGGATCAGTTCAATCTCTCGCTCGATCCCGAAACCGCGCGCGCCTTCCACGACGAAACGTTGCCCGCCGACGGCGCCAAGGTCGCGCACTTCTGCTCGATGTGCGGCCCGCATTTCTGTTCGATGAAAATCACCCAGGAGGTGCGCGAGTTCGCCGAGCGGGGGATGGCGGAGAAGTCGGCCGAGTTCGTCGAACGCGGCGCGGAGGTGTACGTCACGGCACCCTGAGAGAAGCCAGGCTTCGGAGCAACGCAGGAGCGGCGGCGACGGTACGCCTAACGTTCGCTGTCCCTCAGTCGCGATATGTGCGGGACAGGACGCCTGCAACATGCCACCTCGCCTCGGAACGACGTCTGCGCGAACGATGCTGCCCACCGGCACGGTCACGTTCGCCTTTTCCGACATCGAAGGAAGCACGCAGCGCTGGGAAGCGCATCCGCTCGAAATGCGAAGCGCGCTGCGCCGCCACGATTCGTTGCTGGCCGAGGCGATCGAAACGCACGGCGGGTGCGTCTTCAAGACCGTCGGCGATGCATTCTGCGCTGCGTTCGAGCGCCCGAGCAACGCCCTGCTGGCCGCGCTTGATGCCCAACGCAGGCTCGCGCGCGAAGACTTTGTCCCCGTCGGCGGATTGGGCGTACGCATGGCGCTGCATACCGGGGCGGCCGATGAGCGCGACGGGGATTATTTCGGACCGGTCGTCAATCGCGCGGCGCGATTGCTTGCCCTCGGACATGGCGGCCAAGTCCTCGTCTCGGGAGCGTCGGCCGACTTGCTTTGCGACGTGCTACCGCCGGGCTGCAGCCTCGCGAACCTCGGCGAACACCGGCTCAAGGACCTCAGCCGCCCCGAACGCGTGTACCAGCTGGTCGGTCCCGAACTGCGGCGGAACTTCCCGGCATTATCTTCGCTTGATGAACTTCCGAACAATCTGCCGTGCCGGCTTACGAGTTTCATCGGCCGCGATGATGTGCTGAGCGAGATTCGAACGCTCATGGAGTCGTCGGTTCTCGTGACGCTCGTGGGCGCGGGCGGCGTCGGAAAAACGCGGTGTGCGTTGCAAGCCGGAGCCGACTTGCTCGAGGCGATGCCCGACGGGGTTTGGCTCGTCGAGATGGCGGCCTTTGCCGACCCGGCGTTCGTGCAGAGCGCGATCGCGCAAGCTCTTGGACTCGGGGAGTCGACGCGTCACGTTCCGGACGCGATCGTCACCCATCTCAAGCGCAAACGAGCGCTCCTGGTCCTCGACAACTGCGAGCACGTGATCGGTGAAGTGCGCAGTATCGTCGCCGCGATCGTCCGCCACTGTCCGGAAGCGCGCATCCTTGCGACCAGCCGCGAGACGTTGAACATTGCCGGCGAGCGCGTGCTGCGGATTCCGTCGCTTACCGTTCCCGCTGGGAACCGAGCCTTGACGGCTCATGCGGCGCTTGAATACGGAGCCGTTGCGCTGTTCGCCGAGCGTGCCGGCGCTTCTGGTTCACGCTTCACGCTGAGCGACGACGACGCACCGTTCGTGGCAGAAATCTGCAGGCGGCTCGATGGCATTCCGCTCGCTCTGGAGCTTGCGGCTGCGAAGGTGAAGGTGCTCACCCCACGCGGCCTCGCGCGTCGACTCGATGAACGCTTCCGGTTGCTGACGGGCGGTGATCGCGCCGCGCTGCCACGCCAGCAGACCATGTTGGCGCTGATCGATTGGAGTTACGACCATCTCTCGAGCGTCGAGCAAAACCTCTTTCGTCGCCTGTCGATCTTCGAGCCGAGTTTTTCGCTCGACGTCGCAGGTCAAGTCTGTGCCGGCGCAACGCTCGATGAGCTAGCGGTGCTCGATCTCCTTTCGTCCCTTGTCGACAAGTCGCTCGTGCAAGCCGAGCCGGTCGGCGGCGAGATACGGTACCGCCTCTTGGAATCGACCCGCCAGTATGCGCGCGAGAAGCTGCTTGCTTCCGGCGAAAGCGACGCGCTCGCCCGGGCCCACGCCTCGGCTTATGCGCAATTGGCCGAACGAGTTGAGGGCGCTTGGCCGACCAGCGCGGATCGGACCTGGGACGAGCTGGCCGGGCCGGAAGTGGATAACTGGCGAGCAGCGATGGCGTTTACCCTGAAGGGAGGCGGCGACGTCGTTGTCGGGCAGCGATTGGCCGGAGCGCTGCGCCGCGGGTGGTGGTATTCGGCGGGAGAAAGGCAGCGCTGGGTGCGGCGCGCGCTCGAGCAGGCCGGCGACGCGACGCCGCCCGGCGTCATGGCCAAGCTCGAACTGGCTGAAGCGACCCTTGCCGTGACGCTCGGGCAGTACACGTTAGCCCAGTCCGCGGCGGAGCGCGCAGTCTCGCGCTATCGTGAACTCGACGATCGACCTGGGATGGCCGAAGCCGAGCGCTATGCCGGCCTCGCCCTTCTTTTTCTTGGGCGTCTTGCCGAGGGCGAGGTGCGGTTGAAAGCGGCGCTCGCATGTTTCCGCAAGCTCGGCGCCCTCAAATTGACGGGAGGAGCGCTACGGGACCTTGCATACGCGCGTGGTTTCGCCGGCGATGTTGCGGGGGCGCGAACGTTTTTCGCCGATGCGTTGACCATTTTCAAAGCGACGGGCGCCGAACGTGCCGCGGGCAGCGTCGCCGCCGATCTCGCCGAGGTCGCGTTTCGTGACGGCGACGCCGAGACGGCCGTGCGAACCGCCACCGAAGCGCTTGCAGCGTGGCGCCCCCACGGTGACGCGCGCAGCACGGCGCTGCACCTCAACAACTTGGCCGCGTATTTGGTTGCACTCGGACGCTATGACGAAGCGCGCGCTAACGCCCGCGAAGCGCTTGCGGTGTCTCGCAGCGCCGGACACGAGGTGCACGTCGCGTTCGTCTTGCAACATCTGGCGGCCGTGGCCGCGCTGCGGGATGACCGCCCGGCGGAAAGCGCCCGAAGCGGCCTTTCATGCGCCGCGTCGCTGCTCGGCTACGTCGACGCCCGCTTGGCGGCGCTGGAAGCCCTGCGCGAGTACACCGAACAGCAAGAGTACGATCGAGTCGGGCGCGCTCTGGCGAGCGCATTGGGGTCCAGAGAGCAGGTGCAACTGATGGATCAGGGCCGGGAATGGAGCGAGGAGCAGGCGATCTCAGCCGCGCTTGCTCTCTGACGCCGGCAACCGGCGCGGTCCAGAGCAACCACGCGCAATCGGCCGTGGTCAGCAATTCCGTCATGGCCCGCGCCGCCGTCCCGATAGCGATCTATTATGAGCATCCTGGATGGTTCCAGGAGTTGTTCGCGGCGCTCGAACGGCATGGACTGCCGTATCGCAAGATCTTCGTGCCCGACCATGTGCTCGATCCCGCCGCCCCTTTTGAAGACGGTGCCTTGGTTTTCAACCGCATGAGCGCTTCGGCATACACGCGCGGTCACGGTGATGCGCTTGCGTATGCGCAAGACGTTCTGACGGCTCTGGAGTTACGAGGCGTTTCGGTCATCAACGGAACGCGCGCGTATTCGTTCGAGATCTCGAAAGCGAAGCAACTGGCACTCTTGGGATCGCTTGGGCTGTCTTTTCCGAAATCGCGCGTTCTTCACCGCGCCGATCAGGTAGCGACAGCCGCGCGCGAACTGACGTTTCCGCTCGTATTCAAACCGAATATCGGCGGTCGCGGAACCGGCATCGTGCGCTTCGACGATGATCGAACGTTGCACGAAGCAGCCCGTTCCGGGACGCTCGACTTCGGACCCGACTCGGTGGCACTGTTGCAGGAGTACGTGCCGAAGCGGGACGACAAGATCACGCGTGTGGAGATACTCGGCGCCCAATACCTGTACGCGATCGACGTGAGAACGAGCGGCGAGACCTTCGACCTGTGTCCGGCCGACGTCTGCACCCTGCCGGCTGCTGCGGGCAACGGCGCTTCCGACGCGCGCGTCCCCGTGGTCACGGCGACGAAAGCCCAGCCGCCCGCCGAAGCGATCAGCGATGTCGAGCGCATTTGCGCGGCGGCGGGCATCGAAGTCGGCGGCGTCGAGTTTCTGGTCGACGATCGCGATGGCCGGCGCCTGTACTACGACATCAACGCACTCTCGAACTTCGTCGCGCATCCGGTGGAAACGATCGGCTTCGATCCTTGGGATCGGCTCGTCGACTGGCTCGAAAGTAAGGTTCGCGCCGGCAAGGAATCACACGCGTGATGCGGTTCGGATATTGGATGCCCGTCTTCGGCGGTTGGCTACGCAACGTCGAAGATGAACGGATGAGCGCCACGTGGGACTACGTCTCGCGCTTGGCGCGCCGCAGCGAGCAGATCGGCTACGATCTCTCGCTGGTTGCCGAACTGAACATGAACGATATCAAGGGGACTGGGGCGCCGTCACTTGACGCCTGGTCAACCGCCGCCGCCCTGACCGCGGTTACGGAGAAGCTGGAATTGATGGTGGCGGTGCGGCCGACGTTCCATCTGCCCGCGCTGTTGGCCAAAGCGGCGGCCAACATCGATCACATCGGCGGCGGGAACCGGCTGTCGCTCAACGTCGTCTCATCGTGGTGGAAAGACGAAGCAACGATGTACGGAGTGGGTTTCGATCAGCACGACGATCGGTATGCGCGGACCGCCGAATGGCTTGACGTCGTCGCCGGCGTCTGGTCGCAGCCAAACTTTTCGTACGCCGGCACGTATTATAGCGTTGAGCGCACGGCCCTCGTGCCGAAGCCGCTGACCAAGCTGCGGCCGCCCATCTATGCGGGCGGAGAGTCTGAAACGGCGAAGGAGCTGATCGCAAGGAAGTGCGACGCGTACGTCATGCACGGCGATGCTCCGGAGCGCGTCGGCGAAAAGATTGCAGATATGCGGATGCGCCGAGAGCGCTTGGGATTGGGACCGATGCAGTTCGGCGTCGCCGGGTTCACGATCGTGCGCGATACGCACGAAGAGGCGCAACGCGAAGTTGCGCGCATCACCGACGTGCGCGCGAGCGCGGCCGGCTTCGCAAACTTTCAGCAGTGGCTCTCCGGCACGCAACTCGACACCACGCTTGCGACGCAGGAATATAGCGTGTCGAATCGCGGCTTACGCAGCGGCCTGGTCGGCACGCCCGACGCCGTCGCCGGACGCGTGGCAGCGTTCGAGAAGGTCGGCGTGGACCTCTTACTGCTGCAATGCAGCCCGCAACTCGAAGAGATGGAACGGTTCGCCGAAGCGGTCATTACGCCGATGCGGGGGCGCCCCAGCGGCCGCTTAAGTCAAACCGTCGCTGATTCGGGACGGTAGCTGCCGAAGCTCCACAGGTAGCCTTCGGGGTCCTGGGCGCCGTAGTTCCGGCCACCATAGTCGGGGCTTTCCGGCTCCCGGATGATCGTCGCTCCCGCGGCGCGCGCTCGCTCGCAATGCGCATCGACGTCTTCGTCGCTTTCGAGCACGATGTACGTGCCCCCGGTCGCCGCGCCAACTTGGCGCGGCGTGCGGACCGGCCATGACATGTCGTCGCTCGCCGACCCGAGCATGATGAAGTTCGAGCCGAGGGCCAGTTGCGCGTGAACGATTCGTCCGCTCGGGCCGGCATACACGGCATGCTTTTCGAATCCGAACGCCCTGGACAGGAACTCAATTGCGCCCGGGGCGTCCTCATAGCGGAAGCTGGGGATGATCGCCCGCGCGGTAAACGTTCGCGTATTCATGCGTCGCATTATAGACCTGAGTCGGGAGCGATACTAGGTCCCGCTGCGCTGAAGACCATAGCTTTCGGCCGCCTGAATTGTTAGGTGCGACACAGGCGCAGCGACCGTACGCCGTTCCACCTGTGACGTCAAGGTGAGGCGGCCGGCAACCGCTTCGCCGATGAAACGGTATGGATCACACGCCGTGCGATTTGCGATGAACCTTCGGATCCGCGAGAAGCTCATGATCCTGATCACAGTGCCGCTGACGGTGCTGGGGATCTTTATCGCGACGGCGGGGTGGATCCAAATCCAAACACGCTCTACCACGGTAGAGGGGGATCACTGGAATCAGTCGTTGGCCGCGTACAGCGGCCTATTGACGACGCTCTGCGATGCCGAGACGGGCATGCGCGGTTACGTCATCGCCGGCGTTCCGCGATTCAAGATGCCGTACCTAAGGGCCGCCGTGAGCCTGGAGCCGGAGCTGGCGCGTCTCGGAACGCTGTCGCACGCTGATAACGCCGAGCGCGTTAAGGTCTCGGCGCTCAGCGCACTAGCTCGCAACGCGTTTAAAATAGATGAGGCTACCGTGGCGCTCGTGGACCGCGGACAGCGCCTCAGGGCGGCCCGCGCCGTCGCGGGCGGGACCGGTAAGCTTGCGATGGATCGCTTCCGTGTCGCCGTTTCCAACGCCGAACGTGAAGCGATCACGCGGCGGGCAGAGGCCTCCGCCCAACTGAACGAGCTGTGGCGCCGTACCTTCGCGCTCATCGCCATTGCGGCATTGGTGGCGCTCGCCGTCACCATCGCGCTCTATGTGACGATCACGCGCAGCATTGCCGAACGGCTGCGCCGGGTGGGCGAAGACGCGCTGGCTATTTCACATGGCGTCGTTCCGGCGTCCGCGCCGTCCGGCAAGGATGAGATCTCGGAACTCAGCCGATCGTTACACGAGATCATTAAACATGGGCGTGAACGCGAAGCGTCTTTGAGCCAATACAAACTGCTTTCAGATCAGGCGCAGGACATCATACTGTGGCTCGGCCCGAACAATGAAATCGTTGAGACCAACAAGGCCGCTTTGGAAGCCTACGGGTATTCGCGTGCCCAAATCCTATCGCTACCGGTGAGTGCACTGCGTACGCCCGAAACGCGCGAAGCCATTCCGGCACAGCTGGACCACGCTCGCGAACACGGAACGGCGTTTTATGAAACGACGCACCTACGTAAAAACGGCGATGAGTTTCCCGCCGAAGTGTCGCTCAGTTCCACGATCGTTGACGGCAAGCCCATGGTGCTCGAAATCGTCCGCGATATCAGCGAACGTAAGCGTGCCGAGGCCGCCGCCGCAGCATGTGAAGAAGTGGTTGAAATTTCGCGGCTAAAATCAGAGTTCGTGGCAACGATGAGCCACGAGATTCGCACTCCAATGAACGCGGTCATCGGCATGGCGGAGCTGCTGATCGATACGGAACTGACAAGTGAGCAGCGGCAGCATACCGAGATCATTCGCGACTCCAGTTTGGCATTGCTCGGCATCATCGATAACATTCTCGACTTTTCGAAGATCGAAGCGGGCCAAATGGAGCTCGAACTGCGGGAAACCAATGTCGTCGATCTCGTTGAGTCTGTGGCCGCCGTGTTGGCGGAACAAGCGCATCGGAAGAACATCTCGCTGATGACGTACGTCGCCCCGCAGGTCCCTGCCGTGGTCGTCAGCGACCAAATGCGAATTCGCCAGGTCCTTGTCAACCTGATCGGCAACGCCGTGAAATTCACCGAAGCCGGCGGAGTCGTCGTGTCGGTGAGTCATTGCAAGGACGACGGTCGTTCCTCGGTGCTTCGGTTTGCCGTCGAGGATACTGGCGTAGGGTTCGACGCCGCTACGGCGGAGAAGATTTTCGAGCCGTTTCGGCAAGCCGACGGTTCGACGACCCGCAAGTACGGCGGTACGGGACTGGGACTGTCGATCTGTCGTCAATTGGTCGATCTCATGGGTGGAAAGCTGACCGTCGACAGCATGCCGGGCGTCGGTTCCAAGTTCGCATTTACGTTGAAACTGCTGCGCGCGCGCATCAGCGTCACGCCGCACATGTTCTCGCTTCCCGGAACGCGTGTGCTGATCGTCGATAACGATGAGAATGCACAGCGGATTCTGAGCAGCTATGTGCGCCGATGGAACGTCGACTGTGAAGTTGCGACCAACGGTGAAGAGGCGCTTTTGACGCTACGCCGGAGCGCGGAAGCCGGCATTCCGTTCGACGTCGCAATCATCGACTACAAAATGCCGCAGGGTAACGGCTTCGAACTCGCCGCTCTCATCAAAGCGAATCGTTTGATCGCAAGCACGGCCCTCGTTATGATCACCGCCTTCGGTTGCAGTAAGCAAGGACACGCTGCGATTACGGCCGGTTTCTCACGTTATTTCACGAAGCCGATTCGGCAAGCCCATCTCTTTGATTGCATCGTTGAGGCGACCGGGGCCTCAGAGAAGATCGTCTCCAAGCCGGTGAAGACCCGCAAGACCAAGCAGCAGCTCGATAACGCTCATGTGCCCAGCGGCTCGGAACGCATTCTTCTCGTTGAAGACGAGCCGGTGAATCAACTGTTGGCTCAGCAGCAGCTCAGGAAACTTGGATTCGCGACATGCGCGGTATCAAACGGCGAAGAGGCCGTTATCGCGATGTCGCGGGGGCGCTACGACCTTGTGCTGATGGACTGCCAGATGCCCGTCATCGACGGCTTCGCGGCAGCGCGAGCCATTAGGCGCCGGGAAGCCAAGACCGGCGGCCACATACCGATCATCGCCATGACGGCGAACGCCCGACGCGAAGATCGCGACGAATGCATCGCCGCCGGGATGGACGATTATCTTGCCAAACCGGTCCAAATGGAGCACCTGCGGGCGATGCTCGCCAAGCGCCTTCCGGAGACGGCCCTTGCTGCCCGCTGAGTCAGGCTGCACGGCGCTCGCGGCGATCTTAGAGGTTTTTGACGGCGACCGAGCGGCCGTCGATGAACTGCTGGCCGCGGCTTTGCATACGTTCGGCGAGAGCTTAGATCGCATCGAACTCGCAAGCGGCGAGACGGATCGAGATGCGATCGCCCAAAGCGCGCATCGTTTGAAGGGTGCCGCCGCGACGGTCGGCGGCACGCGCGTGGCGGCCGTCAGTTCGTTAATCGAACGAGCGGCTCGCGAAGGACAGCCCATCGCGCCATCTCTGCTTATCGAGTGCCGTGAAGCAGTAACCGCACTCAACTCGGAAATCCACGGCTTCCTTAGCACCGCATCCGCCGGAAATGGATGAACACGCTGAATGGATGAACACGCTGATGAACCTTGAGAACGACTCAACCTTAGAAGCTCCGTTGGGGCGGACGATCGTTGTGGCCGAAGACGACGCTGCGACGCGGATGTTGCTGTGCCGGATTCTCAGGCGCGAGAATTATCGCGTGATCGGTGTTGAAAACGGCCGTCTGGCATGTGATGCCGTGCGCCGAGAGCAACCTGACTTGATCTTACTCGACTGGGTGATGCCGGTCATGGACGGACGCGCCGCCCTCGCAGAACTCAAAGCGGACGCGGCCACCCGCAGCATTCCGATCATGATGTTGAGCAGTCACGGCGAGATCGACGAAAAAGTCCTCGCGCTGACGTCCGGCGTTCAAGACTTCATCACGAAGCCCGTCGACGCGCGCGAACTCGTTGCCCGCATCGAGCAACAAGTCAACTGGCGCAAACTCGTCGCCGTCGATGTGGAAGCGGAGGCAAATAGCGAACGCCTAAGCCGCTATAGCGGCGCGAAAGTGAACTCCAATTTGCAGAAGAAGGGCTTTCCGGAGGAAGCTTCATACATCGAGCGCTTTTACGGCACGACCAAAAAGCGCTGGTAATTCACGGTGCGCGCCGCCCGTCGCCCCTTCAAGTTGGCGTGGCGTGTGAACCGGCCATGTCATGTCTTCGCTCATAGAGCCGCCGGCCCCGGGGTAGCTCCCGTTACGCCTGTAGTGCTTGGCGCGCTTTGATCGCTTGTAGCGGGTCGAACTGCGGATTGAGCGTAAGCGCGCGTTCGAGGTAAGCTCGTGCCGCTGCGCGTTGTCCAGCGGCGTGGGCGATCATGCCCGCATGGTAGAACAGCCGAGGGTCCTGCGTACCAAGCCGCAGGGCTGCCTTGATTGCCGCCTGCGCCTCGCGAATTTTTCCCGCTTTGAGAGCCGTCCAGGCCAGGGCATCCGCGCCCAAGATGTCACGGCGAACCCGGTATTCGCGTTTCGCGTCCAGGTACGCTTCTTGCGCCTTGATGTCATGGTCGGCATAGAACATTGCAAGTTGGCGATTATACATCACGCCGTTCAACTTGCTGAGATGCCCGATCAGTTCGACGAGCCCATATTGTTTGCGGGCGTCTTCATCGCGGCCCGACAGTTTGTAGACATCGCCAAGTTCGGACACGAACGTCGGATCGGGCAGAAGACGGACGGCGGCCTCGTAGTTGCTAATCGCTGGCGCGAAGTCCCCGCGAGCGGCCTGGAGCCGACCGAGCGAAGCCAAGGCGCGGAAGTAGTCGGGATAAGCCGTCAAGGCATCTTCATAGTTGGTTTGGGCGGTGGCGTAGTCGCCGGAAAAAAAAGCCGTGTCGCCGAGCTGCCAATGAAACCAAGCAAGTCGCTCGCGTGAGGGCTCGCTGCGATCGAGCTCGAGCGCGAGCGCTCTTGAAAAGTCACGCTCGGCGCCGACGTTGTCCCCGTGCAGTTGTGCTAAACGAGCCATGCGCGTCGCAACATTTTCGTTGGCGCCGCCGCTGCGCCGTTGCATCTGCTTATAGGCCTGCTCGGCCTGCCCATAGTCGCCCAGCTCGGCAAGGGCGTCGCCGAGCATCGCATAGGGCGTACCCGTATAATCGAGCCGCGAGAGCTGCAGTGCATGGTCACGCGCCGGCCCGAATTCGTGCGATGCGAATTCCGCGAGCGTGAGTGAGGTCAGCCCATCCGTATTCCGCACGGCCGGCACGGCATCGAGCGACGCGTGCGCTGCGTGCAGCGCGAGACCGAGATCCTCGAGCGCACCCGTCTCACGCAGCCGTTGCAGATATAGTCCGGCAAGTTTGGAGTCAACGTCGGCATCGCCGGGATCGCGCTGTATCCTGCGTTCGAGAAAAGCGATGACGTCGCGCGACTCCGCGGCTTCGTCGGAAGCCGACGGCACCGCAAGGAGCAGCGCGGACGAAGCGGGGTGCCATGCCGCCCAAAGCTCGCTCGAGCGGCTAGCCCCAACCACAAGGCACGAGAGCAGCAAGAAAACGCCAATACGGCGGCCGAGCGAATTCGTAAATTTGAGTAGAAAGCTCATGTATATCTACCTGCTGACACATTCGCATCCTCAGTACGGATGCAAGACCCGCGTGGGTCTACTGGAACATGTTGGACGGCTCGTGGCCGGGCGGATACGGTTGGTTCGGATCGGCGACGAACGGAAAGACGTTGCGAAAGGGCTGCTCGTCGTGTAGCACGTCGTCGGTCAGTCGCACTCCGTTGTTGATGAGCGTGAACGTTTCGGTGGTGACGTCGTCCTGCAGGCGGCGGCCGCCGTTGTGCAGGAAACCCCCGCCCGCATTTGTGCCGCCGCCCGGTCCCAAATTCGGCACTTTCACGTTAAGCCGCAAAAAGTCACCATGCACTTGGACCAGAGCTAGAATTGTTGCGATGTGGGCGTTGTCGGTTGCAAGCGCCTTGAGCGACGCAATAATTGCCGGCCGGAACTTTCCGCTTGCATCTGCCACCGTGTTGGAAGTCCCGAACTGGTTTTTCAGTGGCGGTGGAATCAGCACGTTATTAGCAAAGGGAACACCTTCGCGATCCACCGTTTGGACGTCTCCGGAACCGAAGATTTCACCATCCGGGCGCAGCACTTGATTGCGTTGACGCTGCGTCACCGCGTCGATGGCAATCACGTCGCTGCCACCCTTCAACATGCTCACCGGCAGCTCGATGGCCGTAACCAAGGTGTTAAAACCGGCGTACGTGTTGCGTCCTTCACGCCGACCGAGTAACGAGCGGTCGGGATGTCCCGGGTGCATGACCGACGATGCCACGAAAAGATTGGCTCCGGTATCGTCTAGGAAGAACGGGTCGTCCATCACGCCGGCAAAGAAACGGACTCCGGTCGTCGGATCCGTCGTAATGATCGGTGGGTTCGCATGGGGCGTCTGCACCGCGATCGTCGTCGGCGCCGTGAAGCGATGGCCACCCGGCAGTAGGATGGTCGCGGTTTGTGACGTCAGGTGACCGAGCCCGGGCGAGTAGTACACGTCGATGTACTTATCGGGATAGACAGCGTCGCCGCTCGCAATCTCCCAACGGTAGCGCTGATTGGGATCGAAGATTCCCATTCCAAAATGCTCGCTGGAAACGATGAAGCCTTGCGTGCTCATGATGAGCACGATTTTGGAATTGTCGTTCGGGTCGAGAAAAGCATACTGGTCGGCAACATTGGCGCCGCGATCTTGTGTCGTAAGCGGCGAGTCGATGTGGTTGGACGCCACGATCGGGGCGGCCGGCAGTAACCAAACGCCGACGGCGGCGCCGAGCGTGAGCGCCCCGAGTATGGGCTTCGCGTAGCGAGCGAAATTCATAGCCTTCTCCTTGGATTCAGCACGAGCGTCGGCCAGTGGCTGACGACCTTCAACGTGCGTGATGGTGACCTACTGGAAAAACGGTGAGGGCTCGTGACCAGGGGCATTGGGCTGGTGCGGGTCCGCCACGAACGGAAATTGGTTGCGGAACGCTTTGTCGTTCTTTACAACGTGGTCCGTCAGCAGCTGCCCGTTATTGAGGAGCGTGAAGACGAGGGTCGGGGTCACGTCCTCGAGCCGGCGCCCGCCGTTCTTGAGGATGCCGCCGGAGGGATTGTTTCCGCCGCCGCGACCCGAGTTCGGTACCTTCGGGTCGAGGAAGAGATAATCGCCATGCGTGACGGTGGTGTCGAGCACCATCTGCGCGTGCGCGTCGTCGGTTCCTACTGCTTTGAGCGACGCCATGATCGCGGCCTTGAAAACGCCTTGCGCGTCGGCCTCCGGATTCGACGTTGCGAACTTGTCTTTCAGCGGTGATGGGATCAGCCCGTTGGTGACGAGCGGGAACCCTTCGCGGTCGACCGTTTTCCATTCACCTGAACCGGTGATCGCGCCGTCGTCGCCGGCTGTCTGAATCGCTTGGCGTTGCGTCGCCGCCTCGAAGCCGATTTTGGGCGCTGAGCCCTTCAACATTGAAAGCGGCAATTCGAGTGCGGTGATGAGCGTGTTGAACCCCGCGTAGGTGTCGCGCCCGCCGCGCCGACCCAGGACCGACTTGTCCGGATGGCCCGGATTCATCGTAGCGGACGCGACGAACAAGTTTGCACCGGTGTCGTCGAGGAAGAACGGGTCGTCCATGACACCTGCGAAAAACTTCACGCCCGTCGCCGGGTCGGTCGTGATGTCGGGGGGATTTGGCTGTGCCATCTGCGTCGCGATGGTCGTCTGCGCCGTGAAGTGCTTACCGTCCGGCAACGTGATCGTGGCCGTCTGCGCGGTCAAACGTCCCACACCCGGCGCATACGTGACGTCGATATTCTCGTCGGGTTGCGGATTGCCGGAGTTCGAAATCATCCAGCGATAGCGGAGATGTGGGTCGAAGATCGACATCCCGAAATGCTCGCCTGGGATGATAAAGCCTTGCGTTCCCATGATGAGGACGAGCTTCGAGTTATCGTTTGGGTCAAGGAAGGCCCAGTCATCCGTAATGTTCGCACCGCGCTCTTGTGTCGAGATGGGAGAGTCGATGTGGTTTGAGGCGACCGTTCGAACGGGCGGCGCGAGCCAGACGGCAAGGGCGGCGATTGAAACCAGCGCACCGAGTAACGCCGTGGTCGATTTCCTGCTAATCATTGCTTCTCCGTGTTCTGAGAGAGTATGCCGCTGATGACGAGTGTCGATCCACGTGCGTCCATGACGAACGCCGGGCACCTTACCGTCATGTATCCCAGTCGCGCGCCACAGTCCGTAAGCCGGCTTACATCGCCGCTGTGCCGGGCGGGGGAAGCGTGCTGCGAGCCTCGCCTACGCAACGTCGAAGTCATCGATTGCAGTCAAGGCGTCGGCTACACGAGCATGCAGGGATTGGGCGACGTTGAGCGCGATCTGTGGTGTGCCCGAGACCAACGCCGTAATGTCGGCGGCTTTTGCCCAGCACAGCAGTGTGGGAGCCACACACGTAGCAGTTACCTGATGGAGCGGCTCGCCCCCGGGCATAAGTGAGACTTCACCAGTGAATCGACCGCTGCGCAAGGTGGCTACGGCGCGTTTTCTCCCAATCGTCGGGTACCCGATTTGTACGGCGCCGCGCAGAATCAGAAAAACGCGCGTCGAGACGCTCTTGCGGTTATACAATATCGTGGCGTCAGGAAGGTTGGCCATGCGGAAAGCTTCGGCGGAATCGTCGACGACCGAGCGGCTGACGCCGTAGAAAAAATCATTCTCCTGTAGATTAGGGAGTAGCTCGGATGAAACCGCGCTTCCAAAGCAACCTTGCTCAAAGCTCTCCCCTCCAGCTTTCGCCATGAAATGATGTTATTTCATCAAGGAGGAACTTGCGGTAAGACACGTTACGCAAACACGCTGTTCCCAACCGTGACGCGGCGCGCCGCCAGAAGGCGCGTTCACGTTGTTGGGGCTCCCGCTGGCGAATGCGGCGCTGAGCGCAGCGACGGTTTAGCTTATGAAGTGCCGATTTCGGCTTTGGGAAGGGTGATGTGATGGCCGTCGTTCCTGATGCGACCGGAGCGCATCAGGTCTGCCATCTCTAGGGACACCGTCTCGCGCGTGCTGCCGATAAGCGATGCGATATCGGCGTGCGTGAGCCGCACGTCGAGGGCGATCCCGTCGGCGGTCTCGATGCCATGCTCGCCGGCGAGCCGGACGAAAACGTGCATGATGCGATCCGACACGTTGGCATATGCCAGATCTTCCATTGTCGCCGAGGCATCGCCGAGTCGATCGCTGAGCACTTTTGCCACGTTGAGCGCGAGAGTGGGGTCGCTCGTAAGCAGCGCGAAAAGATCGTCAGCTTTTGACGTGCAGACAAGGGTCTCTTCCATGCAAATGGCGACCGTCGTGCGCGTCGCCTGTTCGAACAGCGCTTCCTCGCCGAACACGTCGCCTGCGCCCAACACGGCGATTGTCACCTCTTTTCCGTCGGCGGTAAGGCGCGCCAGCCTCACCTTACCGCGCTTGACCAGGTAGACGAGCCGCGTCGTATCGCCTTGGTCGAATACCATCCCGCGTCTGGGAAAGAGCGTCATTTTGAAAAGGTGCTGACAGCTTTCGACCAGCTCGAAATTGGCGTCGAGAAACAGTCGGTTGTGTTGCAGATACCAGACCTTGTTCTCGTTCTCCATGATGCGATGGCTAGTCTGCATGCCGTCTACACTCCTCTCAGCGCCGAAAAGTCGGGGCCCATCTGCAGCGTCTCGCGAAGCTGCAAACGGGCGCTCGACAGAAGGGACGAAAGACTGAGGAAGCCGCGATGATTAGGAGGCGACGGCAGGTCGCGGCGCGTTGCCGCGTGCTGCCGACAGTGCCTCTCCGAGTACCCAGATCGATGCGCCCAAAAGGGTAATGTCTTTGAAGAGGAACTGGCCGAGCATCGCCGACACGTCCGAAGCCCCCGGCGTCGTGGCGATGAAGCTGAGCGTGCCAAGGAACACAATAATGGCCATCGCGCTTCCGAGCGCCGAGAGCCGGGCAGAGAACAGCCGAGTAGCGATCAGTAAGCCCGCTACGATTTCGTAGGTGCCCAAGACGTTCGATGTTCCTTGGATGCCGAAAACGCCGTTCATCCAAGCGAAAAACGGGCTGTGCGTTACGAACGGCTGGATGGCCATCGCTTCGCCCGGCGTGTATTTCAGAAAGCCGATGACAACCAGAATGAAGACGAGCCCGAAGCGCGCGACGATGCTTCCGATGTGCATGGTACGTTGGCTCGTCTCTTCGGAAAACAGCGAAGCGCCCAGCGCGTCGCTTCTCGATTGTACCACAGCTGCTCTAGTGGTTGCCATCAAAAACACCTTTTCTGCACTCCCGTGCGATTTCTCATGCCTAGGTTCTAGAGGATACCACGGCGCCACCATAGCGAGCGTAAGCCAGCGTACTATACCGTACCCGACCTCTTGGATGCCGGCAACGTCCGCGCATAACGGGCGCTGTCGTTCCTAAGAAACGAAGTCTTTGTAGGGCTCGGTCCCCTGTTTGAGCGTATACGCGAGAAGCGCGACATGCGTTGTCTCGACGCCGAGGATGGACCCGGTGGCTTTGGCCAACATGCGATCCTTGAACTTCGGAATGGCCGTAAGGTACGCGGTAGCCGCGCCACGCTCGACGGTTTGCGCGAAGGTCAGAATATCGCTTTGCGACTTCAGCACCGGATAGTCGAGCGGCGTCGTCTTGTCGGTCGGCGTTGCGCCGGCGGTCTTCACAGCAGCGATCAACGCGTCGCGATGCGCCATATGGTCCTGCATGAAGCCTTTCGCAACCGCCAATATCGGGGCCGATAGCAATTTGGTAGCTGCGGCGTCCTTGTACGCCTTGATCCCCGCTCGCTCAAGGGAAATCGCCGAGTTGAGAAGCTCGACGTCGCTGTCGTCGGCGCCCTCCGCCGCGGTCATAAACGGACCGAGCAGCCCAGCCCCAAACGCGGCTAAGGCCGTACCGGTGCCGAGCAGCTTCGCGCGTGAAACGTCCATGTGTTGGTGCTCCTTTGCAAGTGACGAAGTGTTGGATGCCGATGGAGAAAGTGATGATGCCGCGCGACGATCGCTCGCGCGCGGCATGCAGGTGCGTCAGTAAGCTGCGAGACCCGAAGCGCCCACGTTGGCAGGCAATCCTCCCGCTCTGCCCCGAGGCGACAGACTGCCATCAGGCTCTATCAGGTAAGCAGCAACTTGACCCTCGCCTCGCAAGAGGTTGTAGAGATAACGGCCGTCTGCGCTAAGTCGTATGTCCGTTGGTTGGCTCGTGAGCCCCTCGACCGCAGCCCTGCCGTTTATCAAGGCGACCGTACCGTTGGCTCCAACGCGGAAACTCGAGATCGTGCCGCTGATAAAGTTCGCCGTGTAAGCATAGCGTTGATCGTTGGTAATCAAGATCCAGCACGTATCCCACTGGAAGTTGTGCTGCGAGCCGGTGATTGTTGCGAGTGCGCCGCTACCGGAGTCGATCCGGTACGACGAGATCGCTCCGTTATTGGGTACCGGGTTTCCCGACTCGCCGACCAGCATCAGCCCACTCTTCAGGAAGGCGGCGGCGAAGTTTCGTCGACCGAATGAGCGGTTGGGGCGAGCTGGCCCTGGGCGTCCGTCGCTGCCGACTTTGAACGTTTCGATAACGTTCTCGACGACCTGCGAACCGATGACGCTCGGACCCTTGTCGGTCACGACGAGAAAGCGCCCGTCCGGACTGAATTCTACGTCGCCGGGGACGGCAATCGGCGAGGCCAGCGGTCTCGTCGAATCCGCTAAAGGCGTGAGCTTGCCGTCGGCGCCCACCGTGAATCCCGTTATCAGATTGGCGGCCACGGACTCGTCCAGGACGTACAGTAAATTGCCGTAGCGCGTCAGGCTTTCCGGCAGAACGCCGTCTGCAGAGATCTTCTGAATAGCAGTCAAACTGGTCCCGTTGACGGCAAACACCGTGATGTCGTTGCTTCCGGCATTGGAGGCATAGAGAAATCGGCGGCCGCCGCTGTATCCGAGCAGCAGGCCGTTGGATGCGTCGAAATCGTCGCCCTTCCCATGGCCGCCCGTTGCGTAGCTGCCGACTTCGCTCAAACTGCCATTGGGGGCGCGCTTATAGGCGACGACGCGATTTTCTGCGGCGACGTTCGTCATGGCGAAAACGGCGCCGGAGGCTTGGGACTGTGTTGATGCGCTTATCGTTTGCGAAAAGGCTGGTGCAACAAGTGCCGCAGCTGCAAATGCCAGTATGGGCACGGCGCGGATGGTCGGCTTGATGAAGCTATGTTTGATTTTAAGTCTCCTACATTCTAGGCAGTATTGTTACGGCTCAGGTCGAGCCCAGATGTTCACAGACGACGCATCGGGATTTACGATCCGTGGCTCCGGAGATGATCTCGCGTTAGCGTCGATTGGTAGCGGCCTGCGACGCCTATCACTACAGACTACCGCTTCAATGGCGTCGAGCCACACAGTATAGTTGGGACGTTTAAGATAATCTGTAATCACGCTTACGAGCGGATTACGTCGAATTACGGTTATGCGAGACGCCAAACGCCGCCCGGCGCATGTTTCATGCTTCGCGCGCAATCAGCGCAATATAGCCGGCGCCATCATGCGGAATGAGCCTATCGGCTACGGGTGGTTGGCCGCTGTTTCGGATTGGTCGGCCGCCGACATAGCTTCTCCAAGCGTCCAAATCGATGCACCGAGCAGAGTTATGTCCTTGAGGAGAAATTGGCCCGGGCCGCCAGGTGTGAACGGGTCGGGCGTCGTGATGAGAAAACTGAGCGTCCCAACGAAGATGATGATGGCCATCGCGCTGCCAAGTGCCGAGAGGCGAGCGGAGAAGAGCCGAGCCGCGATCAGTAAACCCGTAATGATTTCGTAGACGCCAAAGACATTCGACGTGCCTTGGATTCCAAAAGCCCCGTCCATCCACGCAAAAAACGGACTGTGTGTGACGAACCGCTGGACAGCGTGCGCTTCGGCGCCGGTGAACTTGAAGCCGCCGATAACCACGAGAACCGTGATAAGCCCGACGCGCGCGACGATGCTGCCGATGTGCATCACGCGTTGCCCGCTTTGCCCCGAAAGAATTGAAGCGCCGCGTTTGTCGGATATGCTTATCGTCCTCATGCGAATTGCGGCTCCATCACGAGTATATCGCGCCCCGAAGGCGCAGCTCAACAGTAACGCGAACGCACCGGCGGCGATGTAGGGTTGCTTACAAGTCCTGCGTGGTCGCTCAAATACGAGCCCTATACCGCAATGCACGTGCCGCTAAGGCACTTCCCACTCGTCCGCCCGGTAAGAAGGCCGTGTCGCTGAACCATTTAATGCAGGCAAGTGCCGCCGGTGACGATGCGGCACTTATCCGTTACGTGCGGCTCCATCTCGGCGACGGGAACGAAGCGGGCGGCCGCGCCGAAATCGATAAGGCTTGGATCGTCGCCCTCAAAGCGCTACTGCCCGATCCGCCGACGGATTACGCATTCGTTCGCAAACTCGTTGCCGAACGCGATCTCGCGACGCTCGCACACCTCTTTTTCTACGTTCACTTCGCGCTGGTCGCCGCATCGGAGACATGGATCCACGATGGCACCCTCTGAGCAGTTGCGGCCGGACCTCTGGACGACGGTAAACGAACGGTATCCTGGTTCGATGATCCGAAAATCCGACGCCGTAGCGCTCGCAACGCTCGGCGTTCCACTTGAACGTGCTCGTCTGTGTTTCGTCAGTTCTGCCGGCGTGCAGCCGATCGGAACGCTTCCCTTCGACGTCGCCCATCCACTGGGCGATTTCAGCTATCGGACCGTGCCGTCGAACGCGGTGCCGAGCGATCTCGAAATCCACCAGCTGAAGTATCCAAGCGCGGGCGCGACGCAAGATCTCAATGTGATCTTTCCGATCGAACGGCTACAGGAGTTGGTTGCGGCGGGGCGGCTCGGCTCCCTGACGCCGCAGTTCTTCTCGTTCATCGGCTACAACATGGACCCGGTGCGTTTCGAACGCGATTTCGCGGAGCGGCTCGCAGCCGCCGTGCACGCCCAGGAGCCCGATGTCGCTTTGCTTGCCCCGGCTTGACCCATCTGCCATCAATCCGTGGCGCTGGTCCAGCGCGCACTCGAACGGCTCGGCACCCCTACCGTCTCGGTTACCGTCGCGCGCGACATCACCGTGGCATGTCGCCCGCCGCGCGCCGTGTTCGTTCCCTTCATGATGGGTCATCACTTCGGCGTTCCCGGCAACGCCGAACTACAGAAGACAATCATCTTGGCGGCGCTACGCTTGGTCGCGGAGGCACGCCGCAGCGGCGAAATTCGTGATCTGCCGTATACCTGGAACCTTGCCCGGCGGGGAGCGTATACCGGCGAATCCTGAACGATCGCATTCATTGCGTAAGCGAGCCTACCGCGACCACCCCGTTAAATCACCTATCCTGAATGGTGTTTGAAACGCTAAAAGGCACCGGGTCGATGAAATGCACAGTCTTTTTCGTGGCCGTGCTGGTCGCTCTGCAACTGCATACTCCGGGGTTCGCGGCGTCGCCGACCGGTCTGGGACCGGTTCTAGCCGGGCACACATGGCTCAACGGCCGCGTAATGCGTAGTGGCCTGCGGGGACGCGTGGTGCTGGTGGACGTTTTCACGTTCGAGTGTATCAACTGCGTGCGCGTGACGCCGAACCTGCAGCATCTCTATCGCACGTACGGGCGCCGCGATCTTGAGATCGTCGCGGTTCATACGCCTGAGGTGCCCAGCTATCAAAGTCGGCTGACTTATCTGCGAAGCCAGATTGGCAAAGCGTCGATCGCCTGGCCGATCGTGGTCGACAACGACTATCGCATTTGGCGAGCATACGGCGTGTCGGCGTGGCCGACGCAGCTGTTGTTCGATCGCAACGGCCGCCTGCGCGCAACTATCGTGGGAGATTCTCAGGATGCCGCTTTGAACGGCGCGATTGCGGGTCTCATTCGGCATTAACGTTTTCGCGAGTAAGCAGCCTTACCATCGGAACGAGGCTGTCGGGCGTACTCCTTAGCGTAGGAGTAACAACGTGAACCAATCCGCGACCGTGCATTGCACGCAAGACATCGAGCGTCTCCTGAGACTCGGCCTCGCTCCGATCACCGATAACGCTCAAGCGCTTCAACAAATGGGATTCGCTCGCGCCTATCCGACTGCCAAAAGCCGATATGAGGCGTCGATGTACGAGCGTTCGGTCGATCGAGGCTCTCGTTGCACCCCCAGCGGATTGCGTCGCGTGCTGATCTGCCAGCGGGCATTTCTTCAACTCAAATGAACGGCGCCGGCACGTCCCGTCGTCTGGTAAGCGTGCATACATCCGGTACCTGTCTTAGGGCGTAGGATCAAGGGGCATGTTGCTTACCGCATCGCTCGCCCGCATACGAGACCACATCGCTGGCATTTCCGAAATTGCGGAGTGCCGTACCGCGACCGGCGGGGTCCAGAGAACCTACGTGTTGTGGAAGAGTATTTGGTTATAGCGCATGCCCGTTGATCCGTATGGTTGCGCCCTTACCATCATGGCGAACTTACCTCGCGCCGGCGCATGGTAATTCTCGGGAAGCCTTTCCGCGGCTATCAGGCGTGCGAAACCGAGTCGTTCGTACGGAAGCTCGCCGCGCATAGAAGCGCTCACATCGCCTTGGAAGACGCCGGTTGATGCGTGCTCACCGTGACCGCCATTGAGTTGCCATCCTGAGCTTCATATAAGGAGAACCACGTGATACCGATGACCGCTTTCACCGGGTCGATCGCATGAAGGACACGACCGCCGATTTTCTCTTGCAGCGCCTCGTGCAATGGGGCATCACACGCATCTACGGCTACCCGGGAGATGGAATCAACGGCATCGTGGGCGCCTTCCCGCGTCTGGATGGCGCCATCGATTTCATTCAGGTGCGCCACGAAGAGATGGCGGCGTTCATGGCCTGCGCGCACGCGAAGTTTACCGGAAACGTGGGCGTGTGTCTGGCGACGTCGGGACCGGGTGCGATCCATTTGCTCAACGGGCTCTACGACGCGAAAAAAGATCATCAACCCGTGGTCGCGATCGTCGGCCATACCGCCACGTCGGCTCTGGGCGGCGATTATCAACAGGAAGTCGACCTGCCCACGCTCTTCAAGGATGTCGCCAGCGAGTACTTGGTGACGGTGAGTAATCCCGTAGCGATGCGGCATGCCGTCGACCGTGCCGTACGAATAGCGGGAGCACTGCGCACCGTGACGTCCATTGTCATCCCCAATGACGTGCAGCTCATGCCGGCAGTCAAGGAGCCGCCGCACGCGCACAATACGCTGCACAGCGGCGTGGGCTATTCGGCGCCGCGCATTATTCCCACGGTGGTCGACTTGCAGCAAGCGGCAAGCGTGCTCAACGAAGGAAAGCGCGTAGCGATCCTGGCCGGCGCGGGCGCTTCACATGCCGCCGACGAGTTGCTCGCCGTGGCGGACCTGCTCGGAGCCGGCGTCGCCAAAGCGCTATTGGGTAAAGCGGTCGTCGGCGACGATCTTCCGTTCGTCACGGGTTGCATCGGGCTGCTCGGTACGCGACCGAGCTCCGACATGATGGCCGGCTGCGATACGCTTCTGTTGGTCGGTACGACGTTTCCGTACGCGGAATTCTTACCGAAGGCGGGACAGGCGCGTGGCGTGCAGATCGACATCGACCCGCGCTCGCTGAGCATGCGATACCCGACTGAAGTGAATCTCGTTGGGGATAGCGCGCAGACGCTACGAGAATTAATCCCCCTTTTGGACCGTAAAGAGGACCGAACGTGGCGCGCCGAGATCGAACAGAATGTTGCGCGGTGGTGGCGACTGGTCGAAGCACATGCGCACGATGACGCCGGCGAAGCCGGTGAACTCAATCCGCAACGCGTCTTTTGGGAACTGTCGGAGCAGTTGCCCGACGGCTGCATCCTGACCGGCGATGCGGGCACCGCCACCAACTGGTTTGCGCGCACGATCCGCGTACGCGCTGGAATGAAAACGTCGCTCTCCGGTGGCCTTGCGACGATGGGCTCCGCCGTTCCGTACGCGATCGCCGCCAAGTTCGCGTATCCCGACCGGGTTGCGATCGCGCTGACGGGCGACGGCGCCATGCAGATGAACGGGACGGCGGAGCTATTGACGATTGCGAAGTACTGGCATCGCTGGAGCGACCCACGGCTTATCATCGTCGTGCTCAACAATCGCGACCTCGCGCAAGTGACCTGGGAGATGCGCGTGATGGCCGGCAATCCAAAGTACGAAGCTTCGCAGTCCTTGCCGGACTTCGGGTACGCCGCGTATGCAGACGCGATCGGTCTGCAGGGCATTCGCGTCGACCGGCCCGACGACGTGAAAGGAGCGTGGGTCCGTGCGCTCGCCGCGGACCGGCCGGTCGTCTTCGAGGCGTACACCGACGCGAACGTGCCGATGCTGCCGCCTCACATCTCGTTCGATGAGGCTCGCAGCCTCATGTCGGCGCTCGTCAAAGGCGATCCGTCACAATTCGACGTCATCAAGGAATCGCTGCGGAGCGTCGTCACGGAACTCGTACCCCACGGAGCCAGCGGCTAGTGCGGCAGCAGACGGCAGCCATCGCATGATCGAGACCAAGGAAGGTATCGACGTCGGCGGCCTCGCGGCGGCGCTGCACAAGGAAATCAGCGGAGAAGTGCGTTTCGATGACGGGGCGCGCGCCATGTATGCGACCGACGGTTCCAACTACCGGCAGGTGCCCATCGGCGTCGTCATTCCACGTACGGTCGATGACGTTATCGCCACGGTTGACGCCGCGCGGCGCTTCAATGCTCCTATCCTCTCACGTGGTGGGGGCACGAGCCTGGCGGGGCAATGCTGTAACGTTGCCGTCGTCATGGATATGTCGAAGTACCTCAACCGGATTCTTGAACTCGACGTGGAGAGCAAGCGCGCGCGGGTGCAGCCGGGCACGATACTCGACGATCTCCGCGATGCCGCCGAGAAGCACCACCTCACCTTCGCCCCCGATCCGTCGACGCACACGCACTGCACGCTAGGCGGCATGATCGGGAACGGGTCGTGCGGCGTGCACGCGATGATGGGCGGCAAAACGGTCGATAACGTCATCGAACTCGATATCCTCACCTACGACGGACTGCGGATGCGCGTCGGGCCGACGACCGAACTCGAACTCAAGCGCATTATCAGCGAAGGTGGTCGGCGCGCTGAAATCTACGGTCGTCTTGCGGCGCTCATCGAGCGATACGGCGAGCGCGTGCGGGAACGCTACCCAAAGATTCCACGCCGCGTCTCGGGCTACAATCTCGATGAGCTGCTACCGGAAAATCACTTCAACGTTGCGCGAGCGCTCGTCGGTACGGAGAGTACCTGCGTAACGATCCTCGAAGCGACGGTGCGGCTGGTGCACAGTCCGCCGGCCCACAGTCTGGTCGTGCTCGGGTACCCGGACATTTACAGCGCCGGCGATCATGTACCCGACGTCCTGCAGCACAAGCCGATCGGCTTGGAGGCCGTCGACGACGTCCTCGTAGCCGATATGAAGACGATCGGATTACATCCGGGCGACCTCGATCTGCTCCCAAGCGGAAACGGCTGGCTGCTGGCCGAGTTCGGCGGCGAAACGAAAGACGAGAGCGACGGCAAGGCGCAGGCCCTGATGCACGCGCTGGAAGCGGCCGACGGCGCTCCGTCGATGAAGCTCTATGACGACCCCGTCCAAGAAAAACTCGTGTGGCGGATCCGTGAGTCGGGCCTCGGTGCCACCGCCAAGGTGACCGGCAAACCCGACACGTGGGAAGGCTGGGAGGATTCGGCCGTTCCGCCCGAGCGCGTCGGCGAGTATCTGCGCGAACTGCGCAAACTGTACGACCGCTACGGCTACCAGGGAGCGCTCTACGGGCACCTGGGCCAAGGCTGCATTCACACGCGCGTCGATTTCGATCTCGAGAGCGAAGCCGGGATCGCGAAGTTTCGCTCGTTCATCACCGAGGCTGCGCACCTGGTCGTCGGTTTCGGCGGCTCGTTGTCTGGCGAACACGGCGACGGCCAAGCGCGGGCCGAGCTCCTTCCGATCATGTTCGGCGACGAATTGATCGGAGCGTTCCGCGAATTCAAGGCGATTTGGGATCCGCAGAGTCGGATGAACCCGCGCAAGGTTGTCGATGCGTATCGTCTCGATGAAAACTTGCGCTTGGGAACGACGTATGCGCCGCCGGAAATAACGACGCACTTCCAGTTTCCGGCCGACGAGGGCAGCTTTGCGCGCGCCGCCCTGCGGTGCGTCGGCGTCGGCAATTGCCGGCGCACGCACGGCGGGACGATGTGTCCGAGCTACATGGTGACGCGCGAAGAGGCCGATTCGACCCGCGGACGCGCCCGGTTGCTCTTCGAGATGCTCAAAGGCGAAACGCTCGCGGACGGTTGGCGCGACGAAGCGGTTAAGGAGTCGCTCGACCTGTGCTTTGCGTGCAAGGGATGCAAGGGCGATTGCCCGGTCAACGTCGACATGGCGACCTACAAGGCCGAGTTTCTCTCGCATTACTACGCGGGGCGGGTGCGCCCGCGTACGGCCTACGCGATGGGACTCATCGCGTGGTGGTCGCGGCTCGCGGCGCTCGCGCCCGGAGCGGTCAACGTCGTGACGCGCACGCCGCTGCTTCGACGCCTGGCGAGAGCCGGCGCTGGAATAGCGCGGGAACGCGCCATTCCGACGTTCGCTGCCCAAACGTTCACCGCGTCGTTTCGCAAGCGGCGCGGTCTGCGCACCGGCACGCTGGACGTGCTGCTCTGGCCGGACACCTTCTCGAATCATTTTCTTCCTGAACGGGCTCAAGCAACCGTCGAAGTGCTCGAACGCTTCGGCTTTCGCGTATCGATACCGGAGAAGGCGCTCTGTTGTGGCCGCCCGCTCTACGACTGGGGCATGCTCGATCTGGCGAAACGTTCTTTACGCGAGATTCTTGTTGCGCTGCGCGAGCCGATTCGTAACGGCGTCCCGATCGTCGGCATCGAGCCCAGTTGCGTCGCCGTCTTTCGCGACGAGCTGTGCAACCTGTTCCCGCACGATGAAGACGCAAAGCGGCTAAGCCGCCAAACATTCACCCTTTCCGAGTTTCTCCTTCACCACGTCGAACCGAAACGGTTCCCGAAGCTGCGGCGGAAGGCGCTGGTCCAGGGACACTGCCATCACAAGGCGATCATGAAGATGAAAGCCGACGAATCGGTGCTGCAGGCGATGGAGCTCGACGTCGAAGTGCTCGACGCGGGCTGCTGCGGCATGGCCGGTTCGTTCGGGTTCGAGCAAGCGCATTACGATATCTCCGTGCAAGTCGGTGAGCGCGCGCTGTTGCCGAAGATCCGCGACGCGGAAGCGAGCACGCTGGTGCTCGCCGACGGGTTTAGTTGCCGCGAGCAGATCGGGCAGCTGACCGATCGGCGCGCGCACCATTTGGCTGAAATCATCTTGATGGCGTTCCGTGCCGCCGACGGCGGAGACGCGACGCCGGTCGCGGGCTTCGCCGCGGGCGAAAAGGTCCGATTTTTGCGTTCCGTCGCCTCAAAGCAGACCGCGTTTGCGCTCGGCTTCATCGCGATCCTTGCACTCACATCCGTCTCCGCAGCCGTTATCCTTAAAGGAGATTCATGAACGACACATCGCATGCTTTGCAAGGGCAGGTTGCCCTCGTTACCGGGTCTGCGTCGGGAATCGGCGCCGCGATTGCCATAGCGTTCGCACGCGCCGGTGCGCGCGTCTGCATCAATTACGCATCCAATCGGGAAGGAGCGGAGAAAACCGCGGCCGCGATCGGCGAAACGGCGGGTGATGCCCTCGTCCTCCAGGCGGACGTCGGTTCGGAGACCGCAGTCGAAGCGATGTTTGCCGCAGCGAAGCGCACCTTTGGGACACCGACGATTTTGGTGAACAACGCCGGCATCGACGCCCTTGGCAAGCCGATCGCCGACATGTCGCTCGCAGAGTGGGAGGCCGCCCTTCGAACGAACCTAACCGGGCCGTTCTTGTGCGCCCGCGCTTTCGTGCGCGGGGTTGCGCAAGCCGGCGCCGGCGGCGCGAAGATGATCAACATCAGCTCGGTTCATGAAGAGATTCCGCGCGCCGGCGCTTCGGAATACTGCGCGAGCAAAGGCGGCTTGCGCAACCTGACGCGCTGCCTTTCCCTCGAGCTCGCGCCGCAAAAGATCAACGTCAACGCTATTGCCCCGGGCATGATCCTCACGCCGATGAACCAAGCCGACCTCGACGATCCTGAAAAGCTAAAAAAAGACGAGGAGACGATCCCATGGCGGCGCGGCGGTCAACCCGAAGAAGTCGCGCGCTTGGCGCTCTATCTCGCATCGCGCGACGCGGATTACGTTACGGGCGCGACGTACGTCATCGACGGTGGACTCATGCAAAATCAAGGACAAGGCGCGTGATTATGAAGGATCGGTTTCCCTTTCGGCTCGACGGCAGCGAGCCGCTCGTCTTGCGACGCTCCCCGAAGCTCGAGCCATTCTTCGTGCTCAGCCCGTATGTCTGGAAAGATGCGGACCAGGGATACGCGATGCTCGTGCGCGTTGTGAACCGCGACGATGATCCGCAGAAAAAAGTGGCGCGCGTGCACCGCGCCGCGAGCGCGGATGGCCTCGACTTCACGATGCCAGACGAAGCCGTGATACCGCCGGGTGCACCGGGCGACGATGACGACGGCGGCTGCGAAGATCCGACGGTCGTCGAGGAGGCCGGAACGTATTGGGTCTTTTACTCCGGTTACAGCGTCGGCAAGGGCGAAGCGACGATGTTATGTGCGAGCGGACCGTCGCTCATGGCGTTGAAGAAGCGCGGGCGCGTGCTGCCCGAGAGCGACTGGTATCGCAACTCGAAAGAAGCGACGGTCGTGCGCGGTACCGACGGTCAATGGCGGATGTTCTTCGAGTACTCGGCCGAAAAGGCATCAAAGATTGGGCTTGCGGCCGCTCCGGCGCTCGACGGCCCGTGGGCCTACCAGCCGTTCGATTTCGCTGCGCGTCCAGATTTGTGGGATGCCTGGCATCTCAGCGCGGGGCCGATTGTCGCGCAGAGCTCGGGTGCTCCGATCATGCTGTACAATGGCGCGACGCAATCGGCGCACTGGCGCATCGGCTGGGCCACGTTCGACCCCGACTTCGGGCAGCTACGGGCCCGCGGTGAAGAGCCACTCGTCGAACCCTCCGACATCGCCGGCGATGCGACCGACATTGCATTTGCGGCCTCGGCCGTCGAGCGCGAAGGAGACGTTTGGCTGTATTACTCGATCAGCGATCAGCGTTTGATGCGAGCCGTTCTGCGGCTGCTGTAGATTACGGCGAGCTGCGCCGCTTGCGAAGAGCGCAAACAATTGCTCGTTCTTGCGACGAGCCTCGCGGGTGCCATCGCGGTGTTGCGGGCTGGGCAGTATGAGGCCTTTGTAGCATCGATGCTGCACCCGACTCCGGCGGGACGCGGTAAGGTGCCTTACCGCAGTCTTTGCGGCGAGGCGCCATACTCATACGAGACCCCTCTGGAGGAAGCATGATCAGAACTATCGCCTTGGCGCAAGCCGCAGGATCGCGCGGTAAGCGATGGATGACCGCAATCACGCTCGCTTTCGTAGGAATCGTGATGTGCCAGTCCTTTGCAGCGCAAGCGCAGGAATCCGCGAACGTTTCACTCACGCCGCTCGTCAAGGCATCGACGTGGCTGAACGGCGCTCCCTCGAACGCCTCACTGCACGGTAAGGTGGTTCTCGTCGACGTATTCACGTTCGACTGCATCAACTGTAAGAACATCACGCCGAACTTGCGCTCGCTGCAGCGATCGAAGCGCAGCGATGGCTTGGCCATCCTGGGAATTCACAGTCCCGAAACGGCGTACGAACACGAGCACAGCGCCGTCGTTACCAACCTAAAGTCGCTCGGCGTCACGTGGCCGGTCGCCATCGACAACGATTTTACGCTCTGGAACGCCTATCATATTGATGCGTGGCCGACGCAGCTCATTTTCGACCGTCGCGGAGCCTTACGGAAAGTCGTCGTCGGCGACTCACAGGATGCGCTCGTCAATGCGACCATCGATGCGCTGCTGAAAGAGCGGGCCTAAGCGTTGCAAGCCACCCGATGTTTTATCGAGTTGTAACCCTTATCGGTGTGGTCGTCACGCTCACGATACCAGCCATCGCCGGTGCCCAGGTGCCCGCGCACTTCCGCGGCGATCACCTCGTGCGGGCGCGCCTGGTCTCCGAGTTTCGCACGGTTGTCCCCGGAAATTCGACGTGGCTCGCGGTCGAGCTCACACCATCTCCCGGTTGGCACATCTATTGGCGTAACCCGGGCGACAGTGGGGCGCCGTCGCACATCGCTTGGTCGCTCCCACGAGGCGTGACGGTCGGCGCGACATCGTGGCCGGTTCCCAAGCGGCTGGTCACCGGCGGCATCACGACGTACGTCTACGATAAGCGCGCGACCTTGCTCGTGCCGCTCGCGCTCGGCCCGGGCGTACACGCGCAACGCGACGCTGCAGTAGCCGCCAACCTCTCGTGGCTCGTGTGCTCGAACGTTTGCGTACCGGGGCGCGCGTCCGCGAGTACGCACTTCACCATCGACGCGAGAACGCCGGCCAAAGGCGTTCGAGGTGAAGATAATGCGCTTTTCGCCGCTGCGCGCTCGAGTTTGCCAAGCCCGCCCCATTTCGAGGCAACGTTCGGCTCCGATCGCGAGACGTTCCATGTTTCCGTGCCTATTGCATCGTTCGCAGGTGAGCGTGTGCGCGGCGCGACTTTCTTTCCATTAGATCGCACGCTCATCGCTGCGTCCGCGCCGCAAAAGGTGATGATCGATAAGCGAGTCACGCTGATCTTGCAGCGCGGCGGATCGCCGCGCCGTATGCCGGCGCAGATAGATGGCGTGCTCGCAATCGACGGGACCGCTGCGGACGGGCACGCAGAGAGCGCCGCCTACGCGGTGAGTGCACGGCCGGCGATCACCATGATGGCGGAACGGCCGCTGTCCTTCATCGCGGCCTTCGTGCTCGCTTTCCTCGGTGGGATCGTCCTCAACGTGATGCCGTGTGTCTTTCCGGTGCTCTCGTTTAAGGCGCTCGGCGCGATTGCGGGAAACGCGTCCAATCGGCGCTGGAGGACGGGCGCGGCGTACGCGGCCGACGTGGTCGCAAGTTGCTCTACGCTCGGAGTGGTGCTGCTCGCGCTGCGCAGCGGCGGTAACGCCATCGGTTGGGGGTTCCAATTCCAATCACCGCTCTTCGTTGCGCTGCTCGCATTGTTGCTGTTCACGCTGGCTCTGGCGATGTCGGGCGTCGCCGAGATCGTCATCCCGTTGCCGGGACCGCTTGCGCATCGCAGCGGCAATCACGGCGCCGTCAGCGCGTTCACCGACGGCGCCCTGGTGGCGCTCGTCGCGTCGTCATGTACGGCTCCGTTTATGGGAGCGGCACTTGGATTTGCGCTAGGCGCGAGCGCTCCGGTCGCGCTCGGCGTCTTTGTGGCTCTTGGGCTTGGCTTAGCGCTTCCCTACGTCGTCGTGACCGGCGTTCCGGCGGTCGCCGCACGCCTCCCGAAGCCGGGTCCGTGGATGGTTGTCGCGCGACGCCTTTTCGCATTTCCGCTGTATGCCTCGGTCGCATGGCTCGTATGGGTGTTCTCCACCCAGGTCAGCGGAAGCGCGCTGCTGGCGCTCTTAGCTGCGCTGGTGTTCGTCGGGTTCGGAGTCTCGGCGTTCGGCTCCGCGCAACTCAGCGATGTCTGGCGCCGCGGCTGGCGATCGTTCGGCGTCGCCGGATTTGTAATTGCAGTCGCGCTCGTGGCGCCCGTGCGCGCCGTGCAGCACCACGCCGGAGCGGACGCATCGTCGCAAGGCGCCGTCCATTTCGAGCCGTTCAGCCCCGCTCGGCTCACAGAGTTACGCAATGCTCAACGCCCCGTATTCGTCGATATCTCGGCGGCATGGTGCATCACGTGTCAAGTCAACGATCGCTTAGCTCTCCACCGCAGCGACGTCGAGAAACGATTCGCCGACTTGCACGTGACGCTTCTGCAAGGCGACTGGACCAACCAAGATGCGTCGATCAGCGGATACTTACAGGGCTTCGGTCGCAGCGGCGTCCCGCTCTACGTCTACTACGGGCCTAACGGCAACGTCGAGGTGTGGCCGCAGTTGCTTACTCCCGGGCTCGTGCTCGAACGTTTAAATCGCGCATAAGCTAGATCATGGCATTCTTCGCTGGGTGCGTCGACGAAGTAGGACGGGACCGTCTCTCGTCGCGCGGAGACAGCGAAGGAGGGTCGCGTGCGTCATCTGAGCCTGGTTTCGGGACCGGTGAGCGGGCGCTCAGAGCTCGCCTCGGCGCTGCGCCTGGGGACGGCGCAGACCGCGCCGATCCTACGCCGCTTCACACGCAATAACGTGCAGCATCCGACTTACAAGGCGCTGGCGGAACTCGGGAAAGCGGTGAAGACAGCGTTCCTCTGCGGCTACCTGCACACCGAAGCGTTACGTCGAGAGATCATCACGCCGCTGATCTGGGAGCACGTCAATCCATACGGCCGCTTCGAGCTCGATATGGAGACGCGGTTTTTAGCGACTCATTCTGACTTACGCACATCACCAGGACGCTTGCGGCTCAGAAACGTTGTACCGCTGCGCGTCTTGTACCAAGACTCCGCGAAGTACCCGATGAGAGCGGCCGCACCGAAAACGTTCCACGGTAAGCCGAACCCGTAAGCCTGGACGCCGGTTAGGCGCAGCAACATCAGAATGGCCGCAATGAGGAAACCCGGACCGGTGATACCGCAGTGCACTTCACGGCACCCCAGGAAGTTCTGGGTGCAATAGAGCCCGTACGCGATGAACCACGCTGCGGCAAGTAGGTCGCCCCAGAATTCATGGCCGTGGGCCGTCGCGTAAGCGTCCAGGAAGACTGTCACCCCCGTGGCCGCTACTGCGAATCGGCAATCGTGCAGCAACGGAATCCTCATCGGTCTCGCGCCTCAGCGCCCGCACTGCGAAGCGCGTCGCGAATGACCGTGAGCGGCGGCGAGCCGACCATGCGCGTTCCCTCACGATAAGTCCGGCACATGAGCCCGTATGCGTGGCGCCGCTCTGTACCGCTTTCGACGTCTCGACCGTTCACTCGGACCGACGGCGATCCAAGAAACCGAAGCTCGAGCGCGAGAGCCGGAGTATCAACGGCGACTTCAACGATAGCGGCATCGAGCTCTTCGGCCTCTAAGGCTTGCAGGACGTGCTCGCGCGCCGTGTCGGCGTTGGGACAGTTCTCAATGGTGAGAATCTCGATACGCACCCGAGGCGTTGTCATGTTTTGTAGCCCTTGCGTCTGCCTCGTACCCGGCTCACCCAGTTAACGATGCATCGCCGGGGGATAGCGACCCTTCTGTCATCGTGTCCATTTGGATTGAGGGGGCCCGGAAAAACGGGTTCAAATGGTGACACGAATGTTGCGTTTCCATACCCCAGATGGGGGAACGAGGTCACGATCCGCGGCAGCGCCAACTTCAAGGAGCGAGCGTTACGCCTCGCCGTCGAACGCGGGATGAACGTCAATAATTCGGAGCTGCACAATCGGCAGCGCGAGTTCGTCGCCGAACGAGAACGCCCGCACAGTCTGGAACGGGAGCAATCACGTGGGCGTGAGCGAGTGCCGGCGAAAGAACACGATCGCGGTTTTGGAATGGAGCGATAGGCGATGAAAGAATACAGAGCCTCCATAATCATTCGCGCTTCGCCGGCGGATATCTGGGCGGTTTTGATCGATGTGTCTCGTTGGCCGGAATGGGATTCGAACTTCGATAAGATGGAAGGCGAGGTTGCTCTCGGTCAACGGCTGAAAATCTTCAGCAAGGTCATGGCGGGGCGCGTCATTTCAGTCACCGTAACGCAACTCGTTCAGTATCAGAAAATGACTTTGATGAGCGGCATGCCCTTAGGATTGTTCAAGGTACAGCACAGTTATACTCTGACGGCAAAGGGCGACGGGGAAACTGAGGTGCTGTCGCATGAGCTGTTTATGGGTCCCTTGGCACCGTTGATTGGCAAATCGATTCCCGATATGACGCAATCGTTTAACGAGTTCGTATCCCGCCTGAAACAGAGAGTAGAGGGGCACCTGTAAGACGCAAAGTTCGATCCGCCGCCGCCGCAGTCGTCGTCACTTTACGAAGTCGTATGCCTCCTTGGCGATGTCGAGCCAGTTCGTTTTTCCGCTTTTCAGGGCGACCCATTCCTCCATTGGCCTTCCCCCGCGGGCCAAATCGCTCCCCTTTACCGCCGTTCACGAGTTCATAAACGCGTGCTTTCCGGACCTTTACGACGAACTTACCGTTACCGAACATGGCAATATCTTCCCATTTACCTTGAGACAGTCGGGCGACATCATTCGTCCTCGGTTCACGCGGCGGTTTGTAGCGAACGCATCTATGATGGTGACAAAGGCCGGGTCGACTTCGGGCACGTCTATCTCCTCCATCTCGCCTTTACGGACTGGCGATAGGGCCGAGGGGCGGCCGATGTGCTCGCCCCGCTTTTTCGCAGCGCGCATCCCGGTAACCGTGCTTTCGCGCAGGACATTGCGCTCGAACTGCGCCACCGCGCCGAGTACGGCGTACAGCATTCGACCGGCGGCGGTTCCGTGTCGATGTGATCGGTCAGCGAGCGCAGCGCGACGTCACGCCCGCGTAACATTTCAGAAATACGAGCAGATCACGCAACGAGCGGCCGAGACGATCGAGTCGCCACACCGCGCAGCCCTGCGACTCGCAGCGCGTCGGCCTGACTACAGCGACGCGCTCCTGCTCGCGTGGCAACTGATCGCGAGATCGCCATCCGAGCTCATCTGGAACTCGGCAAGCGCAGCGAAGCGATCCATGAATTTCGGCAATACCGTGACAGTCTTGCAGCGCGAATCGGAAGCCGAGCCCTCGAGTTCGTTAGCTCGGCTCTTGCGTGAAGCCGGCTCGAGCGTGGCTCCCCACGCTCAAGCTCCGTAAGTCTGAGGCGCCCGTCACCGCGCGCAACGCCGTCACACTCTACCGCAGACTCGGCACTTTCGATGCAACGCTGATCGTGATGGGCGGCGGGTCATCGGCTCCGGAATCTTCGTGACGCCGGCGATCGTCGCGAGCCGTATTCACGGTGCGCGCCTCATCTTGGCGGCTGGATCTTTGGGCGAGCTACCACCCTCATGGGTGCGTTCATCTTCGCCGAACTCGCTTGACGATTTCAGCAGCCGCCCTTCATGCCGAACTGCAAAACACCCGAGACGAACTCTACCCCGCCGAAGACCTCGTCGAAGGTGCCGTTCGAACGGCACGAGAGAAGGCCAACGCCGCGCCTCTCGTCGAGGCGATGGCACGCGTAAGCTGGCCGCGAACCGCCCGCGAACGCTTCGCTACCGCGTTCTTCATCATGCAGTTGAAAGAAGCCGCGATGCGGGTTGCGTTGGCGCTCGGCGAGCGCGACGGCGCGACCGCCATCGAAACCTACAAACGCATGCCGCGAGCAAGCTGTCGCGCAAGAAACGGTGTGAGCCGGGAGCGAGCAATGCGGAGTTCAAGTCGATGCCCAAGTTGGGACGCAACCCCCCCACACGCTTGCGAGTACTGCGTACCAGGAACCAGCGGGTCTACCAATTCCGCCACCAGGGCAACGCGGTGCCTTTAGATCAGACTATCCTCAGGCCGTTGCTTCATCCCAGATGCCTTCGTAGCCGATAACGACGTCGGCAGTGTTGCGAATAGCGACGGCGCTGTCGCGAACCATGATCGTCCTACCGTCTGCTCGCCGCGCGGCGACGGTGACGTCGCGGAGAGCACCAGCTTCGGCGATGCGCTTTTGCCATGCGACCCGCTCACCGGGGTCGGCATATAAGTCAACGGCGACGTTCAAACGGAGGTACTCTTCGATCGAACGATAGCCTAACATATTCACGAGAGCCGGATTGGCGAATAGAATTTCCCCATCGGGCCGCGTGCGATACAAACCGATCGGCAGACCGGCGAACGGTACGTTGACCCATTCGGTCTTGAACGGAAGTTCATGGCCGGCCGACAGGAAGAGATGCCGTAATTCGACTTCGTTAAGACGTAGGGCGTCGGCGATGCGCCACAGACGGTCTTGTGAACGTGGCTTGGCGACGCGCCCGCCCAGCCAATTGACGATCGTCGCTTTGGAGACGCCGGAGAGTTTACTGAGCATGCCGGGACTCACGCGATAGGTTGGACGCGTCATCGAGAGCTCGAGAGCCTCGGCAAAGTGCACGCGCCCGACGTTGGCTCCCGGCAGGATATGTCCTTGATAGTCCTCTTTCTAGGACCGAGGGTTGGCTACGGTTATGCTGCCGAGTGATACGAAAGGTCGGGCAGACGAGACTTCATTCCTAGCGCAGACTACGGTGACGATGTTTCCGGCCGAACTGCGGCGCCCCCTCGGCAAAGGCGCTCAGGTTTTTGCACAAGGCGATGCGGTAACCAGCATCAGCTTGGTTCAGAGCGGTGCGATCAGCCTTACCCGCTGCAACGCCGACGGCAAAGAAATCAACGTAGCTTTTCTCGGTGCCGGTGATTTTTTCGGCGAGGAAGCACTTTTCGGGCGCCCCCTGCGGGACACGACGGCAATATGCATCGGCGCAGGAACGATCTTCGTCGTTTCACCGGAACTGTTCGGGGCTGAGGTTCGCAGCGATCCTGGACTCCCCATGAGGCTCGCTTCGAACCTCAGCCTTCGCTTCGATCAAGTGACGCAAACCGTAGAAGATCTCGCCTTCGCCAACGTTGAAGCGCGTCTTCTGATGCTGTTCGATCGCCTTGCGAATCGCTATGGCATTGCGCATAGCGACGGCGTGGCGGTGCGTCTTCGGTTGACGCACGCGCAAATTGGGGTGTTTGTCGGAAGCACGCGCGAAACCGTCTCGGGGCATTTGGCGAGCTTGATCCGAAGACAACGCATTCGTCTGGAGGGACCCTACTACGTGCTCCTTTACGAAGACAGCGTTACTTCTGAGTACGCGGCGCCTAGAAGGGCGTGAGCGCACGTGAGCACGTCGAACGTTGGGTGCGAGACGCCGCACTCGTTCGGCGATGCGGGACCGAGCGCGATCCCCGTAGTGTTCTGCGCCAGCCGGTTCGCGGAGCCGATCTCGCCGTAAAGGGAGGGACCCTTGGCGCTGACCGAACAGCGAGCCGCCGGGTGAACAAAGCAGCAAATATTCACGTGGAGGCTCGCGCATCTCGGCTGGGCATATGACCATCCACCTGCAGTCATCCAACTGATCGCGTCGAGCGTACCGGAGGCATGAATGGTTTTTGGAGCCACCGGGGCCATCGCGACAGCAGTGCTCGCATGCTGGACGGTGGCGTTCGCCGCCAACGACAACTCCGAACCCGTCGTCCACATCAAGGACTTCAAGTACGCGCCGGCGCCGCTGCGGGTCCATTGTCGGCGGTCGCGTCCGTTTCATCAACGACGATGACGAAGCACACGGTCACGGCGAAGGACAAATCGTTCGACTCAGAGGGGCTCGACACCGGGAAAAAGTCGGGAACACACCTTCACCAAAGCCGGTACGTATGCGTATTTTTGCGAACTGCACCCGTACATGAAGGCCGTGGTCGAGGTGACCAAATGAAGCGCGTGTCGCTTGGCGCCGGGGGCTTTTTGCAGGCCGTCGCTGCCGATGCCAAGTCGGCGCCGTCCGTGGGTGCCTTCTCCTTCGTTCAAATCAGCGACAGCCACATCGGGTTCAGCCGTCCGGAGAACCCCGACGTCGCAGGAGCACTTGAGAAAACGGTCGACGCGATCAACCGCATTGCCGCATCAGCCTCGTCGTCGCCGTGCGTAACGAAGCGATCTCACGTATCCGACGCGGCCGCTGCTCCCCAGGGTTACAGGAATGGGGCAACGGGTGACCATTTGTCCGCGCGGGTTCATAAGCATACGCGTCGCTAAGCGGGCGGCCATCTTCCTGCGCGAACCCGCCGAAGACGAACACGCGGCCGGCCAACGCAGCCACCCCGGATGGTTCAGCCCGCGCGGCAACGGCGACCGCCGCTGCCAGCGATCGGAACGCACGTCGTACGCGAGCAGCGTCCGCTGGTCGCCGTCGGGGGCAAAACCGCCGACGACAAAGAGATAACCATCAACGGCGGCGACTTCACTGCGCCGCATCGGAAGTCGTGCGCGGTCGGACCAACCGTAGGTCGCGGCGCCGCCTCGCCGCGGTCCGGCGACGACCAATGCGGCGCCACTTCCAGCGAGGAACGCCCGCCGAGGCATTATCGTAAAACCGCACCGCGCATGGTCTGCTCTTTCATTCGATAGATGTACGCCGATGTATGCAAGACGGGTTGCGTACTCTCCGTTCAGGCAGTTCCAATTAATGAAGGCGAAGGCCGAGCGAGAGTTTTCGTGCGCCGAGCTGCGATGAGACTCCGAACTGACCCACGTCGCCCAAACGCGAGATGCCCGCCGCCAGCCTAATCCGCTGCGTGATGGGCGCAAGCAGATCGCCGTCCACATCCGTGGTTGCGCGCGTGGTGACGGCGCGGTGAGCGATGGCATCGATTCGTATGCCGCGCGGATTGTCGTACGTCGCCCATCCGATCCGACGGCTGTGCACGCCTGACGCGCCGACCGAAAGCAACGAATACCGATTCCCAAATGCGTCATTGTCCAGGCTCCAGGCGCGGAGGCTCACGAGCGGTGTCACTTGCCACACGACCGAGGCGCCGAGGCCGCGGAGCGTCTGGTCTCCCAAGCCGCTGAGGCGTTCCTGAAACGCGATGGCTTCCGCGTGTACGCGCCGCGACGTATCGTACGTGAGCGCGGTCTCATACAACCGCCCGCGTTCAATATCCAGAGTACCCGGGGCAGCGGGGATCGCGTCGCTTTCCAACAGCGTCGGGACACGCAGCGAAGACGACGCGCCGAGACGAAGTCCGAAGTCGCGGCCGAGCGACGTGCGCGCGTCCAACGACGGAAGCAGGGCGAGTGCTCCGCCGCGGTTCGAGCGACCGTCGAGCGCGTTGTTTTCGCTGAGATGCGAGAGGCTGAGGCCGACCGTGTACGAGCGGCTTTCATCACCCGCATGCGCTTCAACGTACCCAACGTCGTCTTCCATTCGGCCCACCAGGAGGTTGGCGGGTACCGAGCCGTCAGCGGGTTCGGTGTAGGAGCCGGTCTGGTGAATCGACACCGCGCCTGCGGCCAGCGTGATCGCGTCCGGATGCTCGATACGAAAGTCGGCAACGATGTCGCTGGAACGGATTTCCGTGATGTTGAACGTGTCCAGGCCCGTTGCATCACGTTCGCGCAAGTTACTCGCCGTGAGGCTCGCGGACGTAACGTACCGTCGCGACGCGGTTGCATACGCGAGACGCGCGAGTTGCACGTCGCGATTTGAACTATCGCTGTTCTCCGCTGAATTTTGCATCGCGGAGGTCGCGCCGGCCCGCAGCACTCCACCCGCAAGAGGCGTTTGCCAGTCGAGATCGGCGCGGCGGCGCAGCGATCCGTCGTCGTCCGATTCACCGATTGCCGGAATGATTCCAGTGCCGTGCGCTCGCACGTTGAGCGACGTCTCGCCGCCGGCGTCGAGGGAATCGAAGTCGCCGGCGTGGGTGAGATGATCGAGTGCGAACGTGCCGCCGCCAGCGTAGCTGCCGTAACGAAAAGCACGACTTGGTCCGAGCGCAGTGATGTCGCGAACGTAGCGATCCGGATAGTCGACGAGTCCGGATGCGCCGGTCGCCAGCGCGTAGATGGGTGCTCCATCATCGAGAATCAGTGAATGACCGCGTTCGAGGCCGCGATCTGAAATCTGGCCGCCGGCCGAAAGTGTAAATGGAATCAATCCAAGGACGTCGCTGATGTCCCCGTACGGAAGGGCCGCGATGTCGGGCGCGTCGGGGACATCGCTGCGTAGCGCCGCAAACCGGTTCACGATAACGGCAACGGGCACGTCCCCATCGACGTGCAGCGACTGTTCCCGGCAGTACCGGCAAGCGATCGTCAGCGTCGCCGCCGGAGCCGCTAATTTGACCGCGAAGGTGCCGACCGCATCGGTACGATCGGTTCCGACTACCGCCCCGCTTGCGCCGATGGCCCGCACTGCCGCCCCGGCGATCGGCGCTCCATCGGTGTCGCGAACGCTGCCGACCAGCAGAGTAGCCGCGGACCGCCCCTCATGGTTCCCCGAGGTCGAGGCGGCGACGCCGACCGGCATACACCACGCCAGAGCGAAACAAGCCAGGGTGTGAGAGAGAGTCTTCAGCAATTCTTCATCTTTTGCTGGTACGAATGGCGTGATGCCGCGAATTAAACTCCGTTTGGTGCTGGTTCTCGCTGTCGCCGTTCTAGGCGCCGGCGGGGCGGGCCTCGCGCGTGCATCGGTCCAGACGATCGACGAACTGACGAGCGGAGCACTGGTCCCGTCCGCCGCACCGAGCCTGCTGGGACCGATCGATGCGCTCGGTCGCGTCGGCTGGGATTGCATACCAGAACGCACCGCGCGCACAGCCTCGGTTCGCGACGCACGGTTACCGGACGCTTCTGGTCGCTAGCGTCAGGGCACGAGTGAAGCGCTTCCTGATCGCCTTCGGCACCTTCGGCGTTTGCGCGCTGCTGCCGGCCATCGGATTGGCGCAAGCCTATCCCGAGGTGACGCCCGTAGCGCGTACGACCGATGCCCCGATCCTACGCAAATTAGCGCTCGAGCGCGAGATCACCGAACGCTTCCGTCTGGGCCTCGAAGCAGACGCGCGCGGCGATTGGAAACGTGAGCGAGCGGAGTTTGAACGGATCATCACCTTACATCCCAAAGAACCGCAGGGCTCGACCGCATACTACGATCTCGGACGCTCCCAAGTGAACCTCGGAGCGCTCGACGACGCCGTCGCCTCGTTCGAGACAGCGATCGGACTGGACCCCGCTTTCCTTGCGGCGCGCGCCAACCTCGTCGCCGTCCAATTGATGCACAACGATCTCGCCGCCGCGCGTACGAGCGCTGACGCCTTTGTCGCACGGGCTCCCGACTCCGCGCGTGCCCTGTATTCGCGTGGTCTGATCGCACTGCGCAGCGGCGATGCGGCTGTCGCGCTGCAAGACTTCGGCAACCTGCTGCGGCGCGAGCCAACCTACGCGATCGCCCACTACGATCTCGCGCTCGCCGAGTTGAAACTCAACGATCTCGGAAGCGCCCAACGGGAGTTACAAACGGCGATTGGGCTGGCCCCGACCTTCGCGCGGGCGCACTTCACGCTCGGCACCGTTCTGCTACGGGTGGGCAAACGGGATCGGGCGCGAGATGCTTTTGCGGCCGCGGAACGTACGTCGCGCGACCTCACGCTGCGCACACTTGCGGCATCGGTCCGCGATTCGATCACCCACTGAACAGCGGAAGCCGGCTTACTTCAGAACGGCCGACGCCGCTTGCGCTTCCTCCAAATAGACTAATAAGTTTGAAATAGTCAAGTAAAGTGTGCTAAACTGCCTATAGATGGACCCAATAAAGAACCCCTACTCGCCGAACGCGGGAGCGCCGCCTCCCGCATTCGTCGGTCGCGGCGCCGTCCTAACGGCCTTCGCCACTGCCTTGGGACGCATTCAAATCGGTAAGAGCCAAAAGAGCATGCTTCCGACAGGATTAAGAGGCGTTGGGAAGACCGTGCTCCTGAACCGCTTTGCCGAGCAGGCCCGAGCGCTCGGCTACCTGGTGGCCCAGATCGAGGCCTCGGAGTCGGAGACGTTCATGGAGGCGCTCGCAAGCGAAGCTCGCACGACGCTATACGAATTGAGCGCGAAGGCCAAGATCCGCGGTGCGGTGTCCAAGGCGCTTGGCGTCCTGAAGAGTTTCACGCTGACCTTCGACATGGCTGGTCTCTCGGTTCAATTGGGCGTCGATCCACAAGTCGGGGCCGCGGACTCCGGTATCTTGAGCAACGATCTTACGGCGCTCCTCGTGGCAATGGGGCAGGCCGCTCGCGAGGAACAAACGGCGGTTCTGATCGCTATCGACGAATTGCAGTATCTCAATGAGGAACAACTGGCGGCGATCATCATGGCCGTCCACCGGGTCACGCAGCTTGCTTTACCGCTGCTGGTCGTTGGTACGGGACTGCCACAGCTTCCCGCGCTTGCGGGCAATGCAAAATCGTATGCCGAGCGACTCTTCGACTATCCGGCTATCGGCGCACTGTCGCGAGAAGAGGCGTTTGAAGCGATTCGTAAGCCGGCGCGAAGCGAGGGCGTCGACATTGAGGACGCAGCACTCGAGCGACTCTATAAGATTACTAAGGGCTATCCATATTTCGTTCAAGAGTGGGCGTACAGGGTTTGGAATTTAGCGACGAAGTCGCCAATAGCGCTCGATGATGTCGATCGCGCTGAACCCGAAGTCCTCGCGCGACTAGATGAGAGTTTCTTCCGCGTCCGTTACGATCGTTTAACACCGCGCGAGAAGCAATACCTGCGCGCTATGGCAGAGCTGGGACCCGGTACGCACCGGTCAGGGGATATCACGAGGATATTAAAGGTAAGAGTAGAGACGCTTAGTCCGCTGCGCGGCGGCCTGATAAAAAAAGGAATGATCTACAGTCCGCAACACGGCGATACGGCGTTTACGGTGCCGCTGTTTGATGCGTTCATGCGACGGACGATGCCGACGCTCTAGGCGGCATCCGCGCTCTGCAGCGTAAGCAAAGCTTTCGCGCGGTGTTGCGATCAACTGTACCGCCTGTCCTAAGTCGCGGAGCCCCTCAATGCTTCGACGCATCCAAAGCAGCTCGTCGAACTTGTCACGTGGCGTTGAACGCCCGACAACAGCGGACTGAACGCCGGAGCCCGCTTCATCCTTGCGTGCCTGGGTCGATTCAGAAATTCTTCATCTATTGCGCTTAGGATGGTTCTTAGCGCTCTCTCAATGAAGGACGAAAAGGAATGGAATTGTACGGAAAATCCGGGTTCGCGCTCGTTGCCCTCACGTCTGTTGTGTTTTTGGGCCTTCCGGGTGGCTCGTCACTTGCGGCCGGGTCGCCGCAAGCCTACAGACCCAATGCAATCCGATCCGCCTTTGGAGCGAGCACGCTCCGTCCCGGTTCACTGGACCCTGCTTTCGGCCGGGTAGGCCAGGTCGTTACCGTGGACAACCACCCGAACTTTGTGATAGCCGCATTGCAGCCTGACGGCAAAATCATCGCCGTGGACGTCCTTTCCAGTGGGCAATGGCAATTGGTGCGCTATCTGCCGAACGGTGCACTCGATCCTAGTTTTGGAAAGGGCGGAATCGATGTAACGGGTCTGGGTAGCGATTTTCTGAGCGCCGTCACGTCCCAAGCTGATGGAAAAATTCTCGTCGCTGGTGACCTGAACATGAGCGCATCCGTCGTGCGGTTCAATCCCAACGGAACGCTTGACGGCACATTCGGGAAGGAAGGCATTGCCACGGTAACGTTTCCGAGCGGACTGCGCGGAGACGCGACCGCGGTCGTCGTCCAATCCGATGGTCGGATTGTGATGGGCGGGGATGCAACCCGTCCTTACCCGTCGCAACAACCCGCCAAGACGGCGCTCGTGCGTTTTCTTCCGAGCGGAAGGCTCGATTCCAGCTTCGGCAAAAACGGAATCGCGCTTATCAACGGCAACCCGGTAACGGCTCTGGCAGTGGCCCGGGATGGGACTTTCGATACCGCGAGCACTGATGGGTTGGACGTACAGACGGTACACTTCAGCGCAAACGGAGGCTTCATCGCATCACCACCGAGCGGTAACCTCGCGGTGATTCAGTCGAATTCGAGTATCACGTTCCAGGCCGATGCAAAGATCGTCATCGGGCAGAGCGGAGGATACCACAGCTCCAATCAAAACGCGCGCCTTACCAAGTTTAATTCGATCGACCCGAGTTTCCAGACGCCGTTTTACCGCTTTGGCTCTGGGGCGGTCGACAACCTCGTCAACGCGATTGCAGTTGAACTCAACGGCAAAATACTGACAGCCGGTCAGGGGGACGAATTCGGCCTGGGCCGCTTCAATCCGAACGGCTCCCTCGACACCGGTTTCGGTAGCGGAGGCCTTGTCACGACGGCATTTTTCACGGGTCCCGGAACGGGCTCCAGAATTCTAGCGTTGCTCCTTCAGCCAGACGGAAAGATCATCGCCATAGGTGACACGTACAACAATCCCGCGGGCACGAGGGGCATCGCATTAGCGCGGTACCTCGGTCCTTAACTGCGCAGGCGTAGCGGGAGAGCGTTTTCGAAAGCGAGCGCAGCGGGCGGCTGCATAACAACGCCGCGAATGCGCGCTAAGGTCAGCTCTCGCCCCTCTGTGGTATGTTGCCCGTAACCGCGCTCCGTGGTGCTTCGAACGATTGAGTATACCATGCGCGTATTGGTGATTGAAGACGATCCGGACATCGCGAAAGCGGTTAAAGCGATGCTCGGGCGTCGCAATCTCGCGGTCGACGTCGCCATGGATGGGGACGACGGCCTCGAAGCGCTTCTGCGCGGGTCCTACGATGCCGCGATCGTCGACGTGGCGTTGCCGAAGCGGGATGGGTTCACAATTTGCCGGAGCGCTCGCTCCCAAGGCATCGCGACGCCGATCTTGATGCTTACGGCGCGAGATGCGGTCGAAGATCGGGTTCGCGGATTAGACTGCGGCGCAGACGATTATTTGATCAAACCGTTCAACGATGAAGAACTCGCCGCTCGGCTGCGGGCGCTCCTGCGTCGAGCGGAACGGCCCACAAGCTCGGGCACGATCACGGTCGGGCAACTGACGATTGATGAAGCGATCCGGACGGCAACCGTCGGCGACGTCGCTCTCGAGCTCGGGTCGACGGAATTCCGTCTCCTGGAATTTTTGGCGCGTAACCGCGGGATGGCTCTGACACGAGAGCAGATCCTCTCCAAGATTTGGGATTACGACTTCGGCGGTTCAAGCAACATCGTCGATGTCTACGTGAGCCAACTACGCCGCAAGCTGCGGGCACTGAACTCCGACACGACGATCGTCACGGTGTGGGGCGTCGGCTACAAACTGATCGACGCATCGACGCAGAAAGGCGAGTGACCGCGCGGTTTACAGCCCCATGCTGGCGGTTCAGACTTTCTTCATCTTTCCGGGGTACGCTTCCATTGCAGTACGCAAACGACATAAGGAGACCGGGATGTTCAGTCACAGCGTTAGCGGCGTGTTACCGCAGGACGTCTGGGCCGTCGGCTCCTACTGCTGCCCAGGCCGCAGTAATACCACAATCTCGCTCATCGAGCACTGGAACGGAGCAGCGTGGAGCATCATTCCACGCCCCTCTAACGAGCCGACTTATACGGAACTCCGCGGGGTCGCGGCGATCTCAAGGAACGACGTCTGGGCGGTCGGCCATGGCGGAGTTGGTAACGCGTATCAAGGGCTGACCGAGCACTGGGACGGGACACGGTGGAGCGTTATTCCCAGCCCGTCGGGCGGCTCGTCGTTGGACGCCGTCGCGGCGCTTTCCACGAACAACGTTTGGGCCGTTGGTGGCCTTGGCGGCGGGGTTACCGAACATTGGGACGGCAAACGGTGGAGCATCATTCCAGGCCCCGTACACATACAGAACGCTGACACACTGACATCCGTGTCCGCCGTGAGTGCCAATGACATTTGGGCCGTCGGCTTTTACGACAACCCCAATAATAACGCCTATGCGCAGCACTGGGACGGTACGCGCTGGAGTTTCGTGCCGGTCGTCAACGGCAGCCAGTTCTTGATCAGCGACTTCCGCAGCGTGACGGCCGTCTCGTCGAACGATGTATGGGCAGTTGGTTCTAAGACGCCCTTCAACGCAAATTCACCCCAGCTGACGCTTGTCGAGCACTGGAACGGAGCACGATGGAGCGTTGTCAGTAGCCCGAATATGGGGCCTCAGGGCCACACCAATTGGCTGTTTGGCGTGACGGCGTTATCTTCGACGGACCTGTGGGCCGTCGGTTATTGGATCCCTGCTGGTACGGGCGGCGGTCGAAGCCTCTTTGAACACTGGAATGGAAAAGCGTGGACGACGCAGCCCGGGCCGCCGGCTTTGGAATCGCCGCGCAACCCGCGCGAAGGAAATTACCTGTACGGCGGCATTACCGCTGTCGGCCCCGGGTTGCTCTGGGCCGTGGGTAACCAAGATCCGGGACAACAAGGAGTGTGCTGCGAGCGCACGCTGATTGTTGGGACGACGCACGGATAGATCTGGCCTCGCATGACCTCAAGCAACGGGGCCGCTCCGGGCGGTCCCATTGCTTTGAGGTACATCGGGCTACTTTTTACAGTTCAGCTCCCTACGGCGTGGGACGCGGTCGAGGACTGCGTTCGCGGACTGGGCTGCGGCGCAGCCAGCTATCTGATCGGGCCGGTCGCCGGAGTTCCGACTCACATGGCGTTTTTGGCGCGTAACCGCGGGATGACTCTGACGCAAGAGCAAATCCTCCTCAAGACTTGGGAATACGACTTCGGCGGTTCAAGCAACATCGTCGACGTCTACGTGAGTCAGCTACGCCGCAAACTGCGAATGCTGAACTCGAACGCGACGATCGTCACGGTGTGGGGCGCCGGCTACAAACTGATCGACGCATCGGCACAGAAGGGCGAGTAGTCGCTCGGCTCACGGCCGCGTACCTGGCAGTCTTTGTCGTCGTCATCGCCGCGCTCAGCGTGCTCGCTTTTGCCTTCGTCGCGGGCAGTTATCGCGATGCCCTTGCTCCCGCGCTTGATACGCCTGAAGGGCAGCGGGGATTGGCCCGCGCGCTGCACGCGGTCGTCGCCGGAATACTGCTCGTCGATGCCGCGCTCGTGATCGTCGTCGGGGCGGGTTCCTATGCGCTCGCGCGCGCGGCGGTTCATCCCTTGATGGCGGCACGCGAGCGCGAGGAGCGTTTCGCGGCTGATGCAGCTCACGAACTACGCACGCCGCTGGCGGCGATCGCGAGCGTCGCGCAGGCGGCTCGTACGCAACAAGCACCCGAGCAGGACATGGCTTTGCAGACGATTACCGAGCGCGCACTCGAGGCCGGCACACTGGTGGGAGACCTCCTGACTCTCGCGCGCAACGAAGTCGCCGAAGCGTTGATACGCGAACCCATCGACGTGGCGGCGATTGTTTCCCAAGTCGTCCGCGACACGCGCGAGGCCGCCGAGGCGCGCGGAGTCGCACTTCAGTTCGACGGGCGAAGTGCGCTCGTTGAGGGCGACCAGCGACGAATCGTTCAACTCGTGCGAAATCTGCTCGAGAATGCGCTCCGGCATGCATCAACGCGCATCACCGTGCGCGTAGAACCCGAAGGTCATGATGTTCGTATCAGCGTCTGGGACGACGGCTCGGGAGTCCCAAGCGGGTTACGATCGCGGCTCTTCGAGCGCTTTGCCAAAGGTCCGGAGTCGACCGGTAGCGGTCTCGGACTTGCAATTTGCCGATGGGTCGCGCGCTCACACGGCGGTGAGATCGCGCTAGAAGGCACGTCGTGCTTCGTTACGCGTCTACCGCTTGGTGATTACCCCACCCCTGAGCGCGAACCGTCTTGACGGACGCGGTGCGTCGGCAATCCGGGTTGAAACGGCGAGTTTCAGACTTTCTTCATGATTGTACGAGAAGATCGCGCGACCACAAACTTTTAAACGAGGAGTCCCTTATGCTTCATGTACGCGTCCTCGCGACGCTTCTTTGTGCACTCGTCGCAGCGACGGCTGCAAATGCGGCGCCACGGCCGTTTCGCGCAGTGCCGCCTTCGGGTGCGTTCGCTGCGTCGGGCCAGTCGGTCATCGCATCGCTTCGCATATCGACGATCGGCTCGACTGTCGATGCCTCCAACGGTGACCAGAATCCCTACGGCTTGACGATCGCGCCTGCCGGCGACGGTAAGATAGCCGCCGGCGATCTCGTCCTCTGCAACTTCAACGATGGTCTCAATATTCAAGGCCTCGGAACAACCATCGAAGTGCTGAAACCTTATCCGGGCGCAACACCGCGGCGCCTCATTGCCGATCCACGGCTTACCGGCTGCGCCGCGATCGCGATGGGTGGAGCGGCCCCATGGGTCGCCGCGCTCGATGCAAACGACAATCCGATTGTCTCGCCCACGGGGAAGATACTCGACCCGTTAAACACGTTCGCGTGGACGGGTCCCTGGGGCCAAGCTTTCGTCGCTGGACCGCACAGCCCGCCGGCGTTCTATGAAAGCAATGCTAACGACGGCAGCATCGTCCGCATCAATCTGAGTTCGCCGTTCACGTTTGAGAAAATCGCGACGGGCTTCCCCGTCAACCATGGCGTCCCCGGCAGCATCCTGGCACCGTCCGGTCTCACCTACGACGCGGTGCGCGATGTGCTCTACATCGTCGACGGCGACACGAATAGCGTTTTCGAGATTCGCGAGCCGGCTCGCGTGCATACCGGCGGCATCGCCTACACGCCGCACGGCTTCATCGGTCCTGCGGCGGGTCATGGGCGACTGCTGCATGCCGGTAATCCGCTCAATGCGCCGATCAGCGCAGCCTTGCTCTTCAACGGCGACCTCGTCGTCGGCAATACCGGCGACAACCGGCTCGTCGAACTGAGCCCGGCAGGTTCCGTTCTCGGAACACGGCTCGTGGACGCCGGCACGGCGGGTGCTCTCTTCGGTATCGCCGCAAGCGGTACGTCGGCCGACACGACGAGGGTCTATTTCAACGACGACAACGATAACACGGTGAAGCGACTGGCGCACTAAACACCCGGTGTGCCGTCCCGTAAATGCCGCGGCTCGCTCCGGCTGCTTGTTGCGTCGAAGTATTTACGGGTCGGCACCGGCCCCCGCAACCTGCAGTGACGGTCGCGCTACGCCGATCAATGCATCGCGCGTGATGAGCGAAGCGAGACGCTCCTGCGTCCAACCATCCGTACCAACCGGTCGCTCGGGCACGACGATGTAGCGCAGTTCCGCGGTACTGTCCCAAACGCGAACCTCCACCCCACTACCAAGCGTGACGCCGAATTCGGCCAACATGGCGCGTGGTTCACGTACCACGCGTGAACGATATGCTTCGCTCTTGTACCACGTGGGCGGCGGACCAAGCAGTGCGATCGGATAACAGGAGCAGAGCGTGCACACGATGACGTTGTGCAGCAGCGCGCTGTTCTCCACTGCTTGCAGACGCACTGGTGCCCAGTGCGACATATCGATCGCAAGCCGTTCAAGCGCTGCGCTGGCGTCCTCGAGAAGAAGCGCTTTGAACGCGGGTTCCACCCACGCGCGGGCGACCAGCTTGGCGCCGTTGGCCGGACTCGCGCTAGCGAGAAAGCGTTCCAAGACGTCGCTAATCTCGGCATCCGAGGTCATGCCGACGGCCTCAATGCGCGCGATGAGTGCCGAGACGCGTTGCGCCATGGGCGTCGCCGACTGATGGTGGTGCTCGTGCTCAGCAAAGCGCAAGATACGACTCCCAGAGGTCGGCGTGTATCGTCTCATGCGGTTCGGCGCTCGTGTCCCATATCTCCGCCGCATCGAATGCCACGGTGTACAGCATCTCGGCGACGTCGCCGCGGCCTTCGGCACGCAGATCGGCGAGCGGAAAGAAACCGCGTAGCGCGACGACGCGGCCTCGCTTGCCGCGAAGGTACCGCGGGAGCCGGTTGTGCCCCGCGGGGTTCGCGGACGACGTACGAACCGCTTCGCCGACCTCGAAGCTCACGGAGTAACCCCCTTCTCGCGCAGCAATGTCTCGATCGCGGTAAACCAACGTTCGTAATAGGAAAGGGAAAAGTAGGCCGCCGGATCGATGCGCTCGAGCGCAAAGCGAAATTCATCGAGCGTGTAGACGCCACGGGCGAGCAGCACGCGGTTGAGCGCGAAGACCCGCGCTTCCCACTCATGATGGAACGGAGGCTCGTCAGATTCGCGAACCAGCGGATCGAAGCCGTGCATCCCACCAACGTCATTCAGTCTGCTTATCGCGTCCCTCGCACTTCGGCCTCACGCAATGACGGGAGACTTCTCCCGCCCCACGGTTGGCTTCATCGGGACGCCGTCGAGCGGCATGGCATTCTGCGGCCGGAGTTCGACAAGGCGATAGCCCTCGCTTTCCACCGAGACGGCGATCGCACCGAAGTCACCGCCGCTGCCGAGCGTACCGGCTTCCCACGCATCGTGTTCGCTATTGTACATGCGCAGGTCGTAGGTAGCGCTTGCGTTCAGCAGCGGGCCGATGCTCACCGGCACGTTTGCGGTCCGGCCGCCTACGTTTGCGATCAACAGCACGATACCGTCCTCACGGCGGAGCGCAACGACGGCGGCGGTGTCGGAGAACACGCTCACGGAATCGGAGACGTCTTCATCGTACACCTCGCTTGCGAAGTCGCTTTCGACCACGCCGGTTGCATAGATGCGGAACGTACCGCGTTCGCGGGTCGCGAAATAGCTGAGGGATCGTCCGTGATATGGCAGGTTGCGCAGGGCTACCCATTTCCAGTTTGCGGGCACCAGCGGATTGATGCGCGGCAATCCGGTCGTCAGCATGAGACCGCAAACGCCTTCAACGGCGGCCCACAAAAAGCGAGGCGGCTCCCAGGGACTCAAACGCATTCCGCGATTGATGAGGCTCTCGCCGTCGAAATACTCGCCGAATTGCCCGGGGACCGTATTGTTCTTCTTCGGGTCGGCTGCGTAGTGTTGGAACGACGCTCCGAGTGCCGTTACCATGAATTCGGGATGGTAGCGAGCCGCGGCAAACGCATACCACCACGTGAGACCGGGCCAGACACCGCCGAGCAATCCGATATTCCCTGACGGATCGTACAGTGGATCGTTGCGCGATACGGTTCGCAGTCCGGCGGAAGTCCAGAAATCCGGCGCGTTGAGGCGGCTGATGATCCGGAACCCCGTCTCCTCGTCGCACACGCGGAACATCACGGGAAAGACTTGATCGCCGGTTACGTCGGTATGGACGTTTCCGTCGACGTCGATGTTGAGGTAATACAGACCGTTTTCAGGGTTGCGCAGATGGAAGTTCATCGCGTCACCGATGCGACGTGAGGCCGCGCTGAATTCCTCGATTTCGGCGGAATCGCGCGCGACATTTTCCGCCAAATGTGCGACCGCTCGTAGCGCCGCCGCGCACTCGGCATTGATTTCGGTGACGGCACCGTTGATCGTATACCGGTCGATCACGTTTCGCCAACTCGCGATCGCCCACACATTCCCGCGCGGGTCATGCGCCGTGCACCACACGAGACCGCGGTCGTCGGTGACAGAGACGATATACCGTGCGGCTCGCGCAACCGCAGGATAGATCCGGCGTAACCAGTCAAGATCGCCGCTCGCCCGAAAGTGATGGTTGACGGCGAGAATGAAGAGCGGCGTATCGTCGTTGATGTTGAGGCCGTCGTCCGCGACGCTGCCGTCGATCGCGTTGTAGCACTCGGGAATCTTGCCGTCGGGATACTGCACCTGCGCAAGCTTGTCAAGGAGGGCGCGCGAGAAGCCGGGCATGAAGTGATCGTTGCCGTACACGAACCAAGCGGCGTCGCGGCCGACAACGTTGGAAGAGACCCCCGGCTCGTTCGTGAACGCGCGGCCTTGCGGATAGTCCGACATCACGCGCCGCATGTTGACCTTGCTCCACAGCGCGCCCTCGTTGATGTGCCGGTTGGGCGTCAGCACCTGAGCGATCTTCGCGATGTCTTCGAGGTACGCAATCGTCGCGGTTAGTGCATCGTCAGCCGAAGAAAGATGCTCGTAGCTGCGCAGCGCCTCATGCTCGCCCGTAGCATAGGCAGCGCACGTAAGCGTGAACGCATCGCTCGCGCCGGGCTCAAGTGTCAGATCAAATTGTAGTGACCCGAGGATGTCGCCGTGGTCATCGCTGGCGCCGGCGAGTGCGTGAAGGTGTGTCGGATCGTACGCGCTGCCGAAATCGACGGTCGTGGCGTAGCGCGTCGGCTGCCGGTTGGAACCAAACACGCGCACGGCTGCGGGCATTCCTTCATTCCACGCAACGAGCGCACCGAGACGCTGGTCGTACCGTGCGCATACGTTCGCCGGTAGACTGCCGCGCAGCCGCGCGAAACCGGAGACGCGCACGTGCTGCGTCGACGCACCACGGTTGGCGAGCGTAATGCGCACGTGGGCAGTCGGCGCGTCGGCGTGCGGGGTGGTGGCGGCGCCGAGCGGGACGAACAGCGTTTCCGTAACGTCGATCGAGCCGGCAATCGACATGGCGCGCCGTTGATAGGCCGGATGAATCTCGACGGTCCCCGGACCGTCCGCTTGGAGACCGACGTACGAGCGTCCGCTGCTCGCTTGATCGTCGCCGTCGCAACGCGCGTGCAGCGCACTCGCCGTCAACCCGTAACGGATCGACACGGAGCCGAAGAGACTCTCGCCGAGCTGCGCGCTAAAGATCCGTTCGATCGCGCCGGTGCTTTTGCTGTTCACCCAGATCGCTCGGTTCCCGAGGCTGGCACCCATGGCCAGGCACGTATCGCTCAGCCGATACGCCGTCAGAGAAGAAGCTGCGTCTCGATAGGCGTGGGCTACGTCATGGAGGTCTTGCAAGGACTACTCCGGCGGCAGTGTGGTTGAACCATTCTAGAGCTCCAAAGCCCGCCCGTCGGTAAGCGCGCTTATAACGGGACCTGCTCTCTGGCTTCGTTCCCGGGCGAACGCCGCCGCACCGATCGCGCCGGCATCATTTCCGAGCACGGCAAGCCGAATCGCAGTCGTTCCGATGGGTACCATGGTCAGTCGGGCGTCGACGAGGGGCTTTACCGCGCTTACCAACATATCGCCGGCGGCGCTTAGCCCACCACTGATCGCAATGATGTGGGGATTCAGAAAGGTAACGACGTTGGCGATGCCGATCGATAAATCGCTCACGTAGCGCCGCCACGCCTCACTTGCATGCGGATCGCCTGCAGCTGCGGCGGCGACGATACTCTTTGCATCAAGCGACGGACCGGCCGATATCATCGTGCTGTCCGGGAATGATGCGGCTTGCGGCGAAGGCGTGCCGGCGCAACCCCGTAGCCGATGCTTGGGCTTCAAAACAGCCCCTGTTGCCGCATCCGCAAATGAAGCCATCGGTCGGGCGGATTGCGTGATGGCCGATCTCGCCGGCCGCGAATGCGGCGCCGTGGACGAGCTGCCCGGCCACGACCAAGCCTCCCCCGATGCCGGTCCCAAGCGTCAGGAGAGCGAAGTCGCGAGTCCCGTGTCCGCTACCGTAGCGGTATTCGCCAAGCGTGGCGCTGCGCGCGTCATTCGCAACGTACGTCGGCAGATTGAGCCGGTTGCGCAGCGCTGTGCCCAGCGGCGCATTGAACCAGCCGAAGTTCGGTGAATAGCGGACCACTCCATCGCGGGGATCGATGCTGCCGGGCGATCCGACGCCGCCGGCACAAATTTCCATCGTGCCGATAAGCTCGCGGATGACGCCCGTCATCGTATTGACAACGTCTTCGAAATGACGTTCGTAAATCAGGCTGCTCGTACGGCGAACGGCTCGTCCGTTCGGCTCGACAAGAAGCGCCGTAACGTGCGAACCTCCGAGGTCCACGCCGACTGCGTATCCGTCCACGTCAACAGTATATGGCCGGTCAGCGGGCTCTTCCGTAAGCATGGTTACGACGCGCTCTTGTTGAGCGTTACGTGACCCTGCGCGCCCGGCGATGTCATGTCGCTTACACCGGCGGCAGGCGGTCTTGCGCGATACTTCAACGCGTGACCAGGAGGTCGACGCGTGCACCCACGCTTCACGCTCGCCGGGCCGCGGCGGGCGCTGCGTGTGGTACCGTGGCGGGCGTGATCCTGGCGCTGACCCAGTCGCACCCGTTCGTCGGCCTGGGCCTCGGCGCGGTGGCGGGAGCTGCATTTGCGCTCGCGCTGCGCGCGCGGCCGGATGCCTCAGCCGATACGGCATTGACGACGGCAACGCTCGGCATCGCTGCCGGGATTATCGTCGATGTCCTGCTCGAACCCGTTTTGCGCGGCCGAGCTCCGCAGTGGACGGCGGCCGGCATGCGCGCCGTCTTTCCCGGATTCGTGGGCTGGCTTCTGTTCGGGGTCGCGTTCGGGTTCGGGCTGCGCGGGTTCACGTCGCTTGGAACCATGCTCTTTGGTGCGCCGCCCGGGCCGGCGCCCGAATCGTCGGCCGAGCCGACGCACGTCGTCATTCTCGGCGGTGGCTTCGCCGGCGTAGCCGTCGCCAAGGGGCTCGAACGCGCTTTCGGTCTTGACCCGGCGGTCGACTTGACGCTGGTGAGCGAGACGAACGCGTTGCTGTTCACACCGATGCTGGCCGAGGTTGCGGCTGGCAGCCTCGAGGCAACGCACATCACCGCGCCGCTCCGCACGAACCTCCGGCGCACCGCAGTCGTTCGTGGCCGCGTGACGGAAGTTGACTTCGAGCGGCGCTTCATTCGGACCGACGATGATGCTCGGATTCCGTACGATCATGTGGTGTTTGCGCTCGGCGCCGTTTCCAACTACCTCGGTTTGGACGGCGTCGAGCAATGCGCGTTCGATTTCAAAACGTTGTTCGACGCGATCCGCATTCGCAATCACGTTATCGACGTCTTCGAACGGGCGGATCGCCACGGCAACGAAACGGTGCGGGAACGCTTGTTGACCTTCGTGATCGCGGGCGGCGGCTTTGCGGCGGTCGAACTCGCCGGCGCTCTCAACGACTTTGCGCGCGGCATCCTCTCGGACTATACGAACCTCAACGCGAACGATGTCCGCGTCACGCTGGTTCATTCGCGCGACCGAATCTTGCCCGAGCTCAGCGCGTCGCTGGCTGCCTACGCGCTCGAGCGCATGATGGCACGCGGCGTCACCTTTCGCCTTGGTGCGCGCGTTGCCGACGCGTCAGCGGGTTGCGTGACACTGAAGTCCGGCGAGACGATAGCGTGCGAAACGCTCGTCTGGACCGCCGGCACGAGTCCTAGTCCGCTCCTGCGCAAGGTCGGGCTTAGGACCGATTCCCGTGGTGCCGCCGTCGTCGACGCAACGCTGGCCGTGCCGGAGCGCTACAACGTCTGGGCGCTCGGCGCTTGCGCGGCCGTGGCCGACGCAAAGACCGGCGCGGCTTCTCCGCCGACCGCGCAGTTCGCGTTACGGCAAGCCCGGACGCTGGCCCGAAATATCGCCGTGGCTCACAAAGGCGGCAAACGTGCGCCGGCGCCGTTTCATTTCGATTCGCTCGGCTCGCTGTGTGTCATCGGCGATCGCGGTCCTCATCGGGACGACGTTTGCCCTGCTGTTCCAGCGCGAGATTCGCGGCGTTGGATCGAGCATGGGATGGGGCGCAACGTACGGGATCTGCTGGTGGTTTCTCGGGCCGCTGACGTTACTTCCGTGGTTGACACACCATCCGGTCGACTGGACCGAAGCGCACGCGGCGACGCTGTTCGGCTCGCTCGTCGGCCACATCATCTACGGCATCATCGTCGGCTTGCTCTATGCCGCCTTCGACCGCGTCTGGCGACGCATTTTTTACGAATCCGATCCGCTCAATCGCGAGCCGGAGGGCGCCGGACAACGGACGCTTTCGTCGCTCGGATGGGGCCTCATCGGAAGCCTAGCGGGAGGGCTCGCGTTTAGTGTCGTGATGTTGACGACGGGGGAGTTGCCGCACGTTGCTGCGCTCGTCGGTGGTCATTCGGTTTTGCTCGGTTTCGTCGTCCACATGCTGATCAGCGCCGTCATCGGCGCGACGTTCGGTTTGCTCTTCCAATACGAATCGCCCGATTTTCCGGCCGGCATCGCGTGGGGTTTGGTGTATGGGCTGATCTGGTGGTTCGTCGGTGCCTTGACGCTCTTTCCGATCCTCCTTGGCCACGCGTTTACGTGGACGCCGGCGGTGGTCGGTTCGGATCTCCCGTCGCTCGTCGGACATCTGCTCTATGGGGCGGCGACGGCCGTCGTGTTCCTCTTGCTCGAACGCCGGCATGCCGCTTGGCTTTTCGCCGACAAACGTCTAGCCGCTCGTGAAGCGCGACGAACGCGTCCGAGCGGGACGTCGGCGCCCGCGATTTGGATCGTGCTGCTGACGCTTGGTATCATGTTGCCGGCGATTCTCTCATAACCTGGAGGGGTTTAGTCAGCCGTAAAGCACCTCGGTGTGAGAGGCGACACGATCAGCGTGCACAAGCGAGCCGTCGCTGAGCCAGTGGTTTCGTTACAGTGTAAGCCACCTTATTCTGCGGCTGCACTCGGGTGCGGTATGATGGCGCCGTGAGGTCATCAATGAGCCGAGGAACTATGCTGGCCGCGTTTGCCGGTGTTGCCGCATCGCTGGAAATCAAGAGCCGGCCGGCACGCGCTGTGGGCGAGCACTTCGAAATCCACCACACCGACAAACAGTGGCATGCCATTCTCGATTCTGAGCAGTATGCGGTCTTGCGCGATCACGGGACGGAACCGCCGGCGTCGAGTCCGCTCGATGAAGAGAAGCGGGTTGGAAGTTATCTGTGCGCGGGCTGCAATCTCGCGCTCTTTGATTCGGCCACCAAGTTCGACAGCGGCACGGGTTGGCCGAGTTTCTACCGGCCGCTTCCCCACGCCGTCGAAACATCGCGCGACAACGGTTTCATGCTGGCACGAACCGAAGTACACTGCCGCCGCTGTGGTGGGCACCTCGGCCACGTCTTCAATGATGGGCCGCCTCCGACCGGTCTGCGCTATTGCATGAACGGCGTCGCGCTCGAGTTTCATCCGCATGCGAAGTAACGCATTCGCGCAAACGATGCATGCCGCACGAGCTTCCAAAACGGTCATCGTATCGCTGCTGGGAGCGGCCGTGATCGCCGGCTTCGGCTTTCGAATTACGCTTCCGGCCGGTGCTGCTCAGGTCCCGGAGACGCAAACCGCCGTGCTTGCAGGCGGGTGTTTCTGGGGCCTCGAGGGCGTCTTCGAAGCGCTCAAGGGAGTCCGCCACGTCGTGGCAGGTTACTCAGGCGGCAGCGCGTTAAGCGCGCACTATGAGATCGTGAGCACGGGCTTAACCGGACATGCGGAATCGGTGTCGATCACCTACGATCCGCGCGAGATTTCGTATGCCAGCCTCCTGAAGGTCTACTTCTTGGTCGCACACGACCCGACCGAGAGCAATCGGCAAGGGCCAGACTACGGACCTCAGTATCGATCAGAGATATTTTACACTTCCAACGCGCAGAAGAATGTCGCGCAGCTGATGATTCGCCGCCTCACAGACGCGAAGGCGTTCTCCGCACCGATCGTCACGGAAGTTGCGCCGCTGCGCGCGTTCTATGCTGCGGAGCCTTATCATCAGCATTACATGGCCCTTCATCCGAACGATCCGTACATCGCAACCTTCGATGCACCGAAGCTCGACCATCTCAAGGCCGACTTCTCATCGCTCCTGGGCGCCAAATCCTAGAGAGCATCCAACGAGCCGCGCGATTCTTATCGTTTCACGAGAATCTCGGCGAACGGTTTTTTCAAGACGCCGGGCACGCGCGCGCTCTGCGCCAGAGGCCGGCATGCGCGGAGAACCGGGCGGAAAGCAGGTGAAAAGCGATCAGCATGCCGTCACGAGCGGCTGGATCGCCATGGCTTCGCCCGGCGTCATCGCTTTGGGACGTGAGGACCGGATAGTCGAGTGCCGTCGTCTTGGCAGTCGGCGTTGCACCGGCGGTCGGTTAACCACCGCGATCAACGCGTCACGGTGCGCTAGCAGGTTCAGAGCGGCCCTACGCGAGCATTGCTCCCGTACGGCCGCCTCGACAGAATCATGCGATCCAGAGATCCGCGACGCTTCTTAGCATTTCCACTCTACGCCTCGGTGGCTGTCTACAGCACTTCGGCCGATCGGGCCTGGATCGTCCCCGCCGGTGCGAAGCTCGGCGTAAAAAAAAAGGCGCACCCCGTGGGCTGCGCACCTTCGGTTGACGGTTAGGCGGCGTCCGCCCTTGACGGCTTACATATGTCCGTGCATAGAGCTGCTCATCATATGGGCGCCCATGGCATCGGCTTTCGATTTGCACATCATCGACATGTGATTTTTCATCATCATGTTGTGGTGCATTGAGCTGTTGTGGTTCATCGAGCTGTCGTGCATCATGGAGCTGTTGTGCATCATGGAGCTGTTGTGCATCATTTGCATGTGAGACTTGTCGGCCATCATGTACGTCTTGTCCTTGGTGTTTACCATGACGATGGGGTCGCCTGATGAGCAATGCGGCTTCATCATCGATCCGTGCATCATCGACCCCTGCATCTGGTCTGCGGCGAAGACTGACGAGCTTGCGCCCGAGATAAGTGCGATAGTGAGGGAAAGCGTGGCTAGATACCGGTTCATTGAGACCTCCATATGCTTTACTGTACCCCGAGCGGCCAGGCGCCAATCGGTAAGCTCGCTTACATATCGCTTTCCGAGCCGTTTTACGGTGCGTTGGAGTTGTCGGGACGGCGGACGTCATGCGCCGCGCACGAATTCCTCGACGAAGCTGGTGAGTCGCTCGAAAATCGTGGGCTGTGGGGCGGGTTCGTCGTGCGTCGCCGTTCCGAAACGTTCGCGGAGGAACGTTCGATTTTCGGCCATGCGCGCGGCTGCGGCATCGGCATCGCCGTCCCGTAGACGTTCGAGTCCCGAGCGGAGCGTCGCGAGCTGGCGCGCGAGTTCTTGGTCCGCCGACGGCGCCCCGTTGCGCGGACGGCGGCGTAAGTCTTTGGGAACGGCGAGGTAAGCGTTGATCGTGTCCGGCAAGTAGGCGCGCAGCGCCTCGCGAGCCGTGAACGCGTCGAGTCGGCTGGGACTGTGGCGTTTCTCGTGGTCGCGCGCGAGCTCGACAATAACCTTGGCCTCGCGCCGGTGCCGGTGTGGAAGCGTAGCGATGAGCGCTCCCATCGCTCTGCGCGACGGCAGGCGCGGCACCGGTGCCGGCGCAACGCGTCGGCGGCGAACCGCTACGGCGGTGCCGACGACAAGGGGGACCGCGCCGGCGGCCGCGATGGCTTCGAGAATCAATGCATCGAACACGGTTATCGCACCGTACACAATCCGTACTGCTGCCCCGCAGAACCTGTTTCAGTGCCTGCCGAGGAACAGTGGCCGACGACAACATCCGAGTCCGAGTGGCCTTACGATTGGACATAGGCGACAGGGTGTGCTAGGATCACCTAATCTTTTAGGTCATGGAGGCTCGTATGCCTAAACCCAAGGCGGAGAACCTCACGGAGGTCGAGCAACGCGCCATGGAGGTGTTGTGGTCGGCCGGAAGCGGGACCGTCAGCGAAGTGCTCGCCGCGCTGGACGCGCCGAAGCCGCTCGCGTTCAACACGGTTCAGACGATCTTGCGCATCCTCGAGAAAAAGGGTTACGTGCGGCATCGGGAAGAGGGGCGGGCCTTTCGCTATTTTGCCCTAGTGGATAAAGCCACCGCATCCCGCAGTGCCGTGCATTCCGTGGTGCGCCGGTTCTTCGGCTCTCCCGGCGCGCTGGCCGTGAACTTGGTCCAGAACGAGAACCTGGGCGCCGCCGATCTGGCCCGCATTCGGCGCCTCATCGCCGACGCGGAGGCACGAAAATGAACGCCGCCGCACTGCTCGTGGCGCTGTTCAACGGCGCCTGGCAGGGCGCCGTTGTGTGCGCGGTCGCGTATCTCGCGCTGCGCTCGTTGCGCCGAGTCAACGCGGCGACGATGTTTGCCGTATGGGGAGGCGTTTGGGCAATCTGCCTGCTCTTGCCGGTGGCCAACGATGTCTTTGCCGCAAAAGCGTCCACGGGCGACGCTTGGGTCACGAGCCCGCAGCAAATCGTTGCTTTCCGACCGAGTTCCACCGAGCGCGGCTTGAGGTCATTGATTTCCGGTGTTCCTCGAAGGCCTGCGGGTCGCGCGCGTGCCGGTGCGGCGCTACCGGAGCGAGCCGCTGCGCCGCCGCGTGCGGGAGTCGCTGCCGCGCTTCGCGTTCTGCTTGCAAACGCCGGCATCATCCTGTGGGTGTTGGCCGCTGTTGCCACAGTGCGCCTCATGCTGCTCGTGCGCGACATACGGACGATGCTGATGGCGCGCGGGCGGGTGCGGATCATCGATCCGCCGGTGGCGTTGCGCCGCGCCGTCCGCCGGCCGTTGACGTTCGCCTCCTCGCCGGAGTTCTCGTCGCCCTGCGTGCTGGGCTTCGTTCCTACCATCGTCGTCATTCCCGAAACGATTCTGAGCGGTTCGAAGGAACGGTTACACAGCGTCGTGCTGCACGAGTGCGAGCACGCGCGCCGCTTCGACGACGTGCAAAACGTCGTAATGCGCTTCGTCGGCGCCCTGGCGTTCATGTGCCCGGGCGTGCTGGTTGCCCAACGCCGGCTGGCGCTCTACCGCGAACAGATTTGCGACGACGCGGTGCTCGCCGACACGGGCGACGCCGTGGCCTATGCCAAGACGCTGGCGCACCTGGCCGAGTGGACCCAGACGGTTCCCGCGCCGAGCCCGTGCCTCATCTTCGAGCGTAAACATCTCCTGCGCCGCGTGCACGTGCTGCTCGACGGAGCCGCGGTTCACTCCCTGCGTCTTGATCGGCGCTTCACGCTCGCCGCCGTTGCCGGTCTGGGATTGGCGGCGGCACTGGTGCTGCGCGTGCAAGTTCCCGTCATCGCCGATCCCGGCGTAACGGCTTCGTTCCCGGAAACGGCGCGCTTGCACGCAGACGACAGCGACATCCACATCCATGACCACGACGGCAAAGGCTCGGCATCGCGGACGGCAGCGCGGGCGCCGAAGACCTTTGCCGGAACGTTCGAGCTTGCGGGATGTGCGGGTGCCGGGCAGGTTCGGCTCCGTCTCGAATACCATCACTTCAGCCCCGGGCATCTCGACTCCGACGACGTGGCAGCGTGCGTGCCGTTTTCGGAGCTTCGCGGCATCAGCGTGACGGATCTTGCCTCCCGCGACGTGGTGCACCGTACGTTTACGATCGTTCGCGATGCCGGTACGATGCAAGCCCAAGGCCGGATCGGCAATGGTGCCGGGTCTGGAACGTGGACGTTCGTGCCGAGTTCAAGCTTCGTCGCAGAACTGCAGCGACGCGGCATCGGTGCTCCGAGCGCGATGCAGCAATTCGAGTGGATGCTGAGCGATTTTCAGCTCGCGACGCTCGACGCGCTACGCCGCAACGGGTTCGCGCGACCGTCCGTGCCCGATTTGGTTACGATGGGAGAAGTCGGGGTCACGGACAGGCTGATCGACCTCGCCGGAAGTCTCCCGTCACAGACAAAAACCGTCCGCCAACTGAACCGCCTCGCGGAGGTCGGCGTAACACCGAGTTACATCGGCGGATTGGAACGGCTCGGTTATCATACGTCGCTCGAAGAACTGATTCGGCTCAAGGAACTTGACGTTACCCCGGACTACGTTGCGGGCGTCAAGCGTCTGGGTTATCGTCCCTCGGCTGAAGAACTCATGCGGCTCAAAGAGGTCGGTGTGACGCCCTCCTGGATCCAGAACGAGAATAGCCGTGTCGCGCATCCGAGCATCGACGAGTTGATTCGCCTGAAAGAACGCGGATTCTAGAATGCGGCCGTTCAGCGTCCTTTTTCTTACGGCCCTTATACCTATAGTATTAGGTACAACGACGACGCGTTTCGCTCAAGCAACGGCACCGCTGCCTAAGTTTGTGGTGAGCGCCGTCATGGCCGCAACTCCACCAAAGATCGACGGCACGCTCGACGATCCAGGTTGGCAGCAAGCGGCGCACGTTCGTCTGACGTGGGACTTCACGTACCGGCGGCCGGCCGAAGAAACCACCGACGTGTACGTGTTGGCGGATGCGCGTTTCCTGTATGTCGCGTTCCTATGCGTCCAAAGCGAGGCGCTCACCGCGACGCAGCACGCCGATAACGTGCCGCTTACCACCGACGACGCCGTTACCGTGTATCTTTGGCCCGGCGGAAAGAACGGCTTTGAATACGGTTTCTCGGCCAATCCGCTCGGCTCGCACGCTGGGTTTTCGTCGGAAAACACCGCTTTCGCTCCGAACTGGACCGCCGTCGGACGCCCGCGCGCTCACGGCTACGTCGTCACCGAACGTATTCCGCTCGACGTGATGCGCGGGGACGGACGAAACGCCTGGCTGTTGCAGTTCGATCGTGTCGTTCAAGCGAAAGACGTCACTTACGAGTGGGCACACGACCCTGCGCAAGGCGGGACCGATAATCCGAACTACGCGGGCGAACTGCGGGGAATGGATTTCGCGGCGCCGAGCACGCGCACGAAAGCGCGCCTGCAAGTGTACTCGCTCGGCGAGATCGCGGACAAAAACGCGGGCGGCAGCACGTCGCGCGCCGGTGCGGACTTCGCCGTGCCGATAACGCGAACGGCATCGTTTTTCGGCACACTTCATCCCGATTATTCGAACGTCGAACTCGACCAGCAAACGATTTCGCCGACGGTTTTCCCCCGGCAGTTCCAAGAGGTGCGACCCTTTTTCACCCAGGGCGGAAACTCTTACAATGACCTGAGGTGCCACGATTGCATCGATTATCCGCAACTCTATACGCCCGCGATTCCGACGCCGCGCGAGGGGTACGCCGTCGAAGGCGTGCAAGGCCAGTTCACGTTCGCCGGCCTTGACGCGATTGCGCCGCAACGAACGGATACGGCGCAGTCGTTCGAGTGGCGCTCGCGCGATCGGCGCTACGACGTTTTGGCGCAACGACAGAGCGCCGACCTCCCCGGCATCCACGACGCGGCGCAATACTACCAGGTCAGCGTCAGCAACGTTCACAACTTCACTGCGTACGTAACCGATGGCGCGGAAAGCGGCACGGCCGTCACCGTACCGGGTGCGGGCGCGTATCGCGAGTACGGCGTGACCCTGTTCACGCCGAAGTCCGCCGTGCGCCTAACGTACCATGATGTCGGAGCGCAGTACGGTCCGGTCGACAGCTACGTCGCCCTCAACGATGTGCAGGGGCCGTCCGTCAGCGCGTACCGTGAGTTCGACTTCGGCGCAAATGCCTTCGTTAAGAACGTGAGTCTCTCGCAAGACTTCCAGCGCTTCCACTCGCATGCCGGGGCGCTCGACTTTACGGTCGATCAATCGTCGCTCACGCTCAACGCGCAACGTCAGCTCTCACTCTCGCTCTCGAGTGGCGAAAACTACGTGCGGCAGACTGGCGAACCGGGCGGCTATGCCAATCAGAACGGCGCCGCACTGTCGTACAAGGGTAACACTTCGACGCCAAGCGTCATCTCGTACAATGTCGGTCGCTTCGGTTTGGGGTATCTGCGCTCGTGGTCGCGCCTCGTCACGCTGCAGATCGGGCGGCGCGGTTCACTCGGCGTGGAAGCGGACGATACGATGGACGCGCTCGACCACGGCGGCAGGCTCACGCAGTGGTTGGAACGCGCGAACCTCGCCTACCAGTTTGGCCCCGACGCGTCGTTGGCGCTCGGCGCGCGCCGCATCATCGGCATCGGCCCAACGTTCTTCGACAGCCAGCAGTATGTCGATGCGACCAATCTTTCTCTCGCATACTACCGGCGGTTCGGAAACTCAGAGCTGTACGCCGCATACGGCGACCCGAACCGGCTGACGACGCAGCACGCTTTCATCATTAAACTGATCCAGTACTTTGGCGCCGGAAAAGGGACCTAATCACCAGGCCGTCAGTTCGGGAAACCCTTCGGGCGCTTCGCCCCACGTCAGCCGTCGCTCCATTTGCGGATCGAGCAGGACGACGAATGACGAACCCTCGTCGCGCCAACGTTCGCACTTCTCGACGAGTTCAGCGAGGTCATCGGTTTCGGAAAGCAATTCAACAACGATGTCGGGCACCGGCGGCGGGAATTGCTTGCGCTCCTGCGGCGTTAGACGAGCCACACGCTGCTGCGCGATCAGAGCGGCGTCGGGCGAGCGCACGTCTCCGTCGGACAATCGGAAACCGGTACTCGAGTCGTAACCGACGTAGCCATGCCTATTGGCGAATTCCGCGAGCGGACCGTACAGATTGAAGTTACGGTTACCGGTCTGACCTCCGGTCGGTGGACTAACGACGACTTTGCCACGAACGTACTCCAGCTGCGAGCCTTTGAGCGCGAGGCGCGCCGATAGCCGTAAGAGATCATCGTCCGACAGCGGCGAGCGCAGAATTTCCACTGGTATCCCCGTCGTCGGTGTTCGCTTGCCAAAACCATGCAACCCGCTAGAACTCGACGATGCGGCTTCAGGCAATAAGCCTGGGTCCGAGGTCCACGCCGAGCTTGCCGGTTACGTTTAAAGTGATGGGCGTAACCCGGGGTGCCCTTGACATTACCATCGGTATGGATACAATCGGAACAGATACAATCTGCTGCGGAGCATCGCCCATGAGTCAGAACCCACGGCTAATTCTGCCGGCGGTTGCAGGCCTTTGACCGTTGGTGCCGTTTGCCGATCAGCTCTTCGCGTTCGTCTTGCGCGCAGCGCCCCAAGCGTTCCGCAGGACGTACGGAGCGCAGATGCGCCGTGATTTTCGTGAGGGATTACGGGAAGAGCGTGAAGCTGGGGGATCGGTGGGGGCGTTTCTTTTTGTCTTGCGCGCCTGTGCTGACGTCCTGTTGAGCGGATGGGGCGAGTACGGCGCCATGATCTTGCGCGACCTCGCTTTCGCTGTGCGTTCAATGCGCAAAGCACCGCTGTTCTCGGTCGTCGTGATCGCGACCCTAGCGCTCGCGATCGGCGCCAACGCGACGGCCTTCAGCATCCTGCGCGCAGTCGTGCTGGCGCCGCTGCCGTACCCCCAAGCGGGACGACTCGTCGCCATTGACGGCACGCTCGAGGGCGTTGCGGCGTTCGCCGTCCCGTCTCTGGATCTCGAAGCATTCCGCAAAGAAAATCGGACCTTACGCGCGTTCGCCGGTGCAAGGGATACGACGGCGCTGTGGAGTTATCGGGGACGCGTGCGGAGAATGACGGGCGTCAACGCGACGCAGGATCTGTTTGCGGTGCTGGCTGTTCGCCCGCAACTGGGTCGCTTCTTTACCGAGGCGGATACGCATCCCGGTGCGAAGCCGGCCGTGGTCCTTTCCGACGCCTTCTGGCGGCATAACTTCGGTGCTGATCCACGAATCATAGGTACGCAGCTGCGAATCGACGGTGTCGCGTCGACGGTCGTCGGATCGCGCCGCGCGGACTGGAGCAACCGGAGACGAGCGGCGACTTAACCAAAGCGGACTTCTGGCGCGCCTTGCCGCTTCGACCGTCACGCTCTGGCGAAATTATGCTCTTGGGCGGAATCGGGCGCTTGCGCGACGGCGAGACGCTGGCCGCAGTTCGCGCCGATGTCCAAATGATCCACGCGCGTGTCGCCAAGCACTATACGAAGCTGGAGCCCCATTTCGGCGTGCGCGTCGAACCGCTGCAGGACGCGGTCATTGGGGACGCAGGACCGTTCCTCTTTGCGATCTTCGCGGCCGTAACGGGAGTTTTGCTCGTCGCGTGTGCGAACGTTGCGAACCTGCTATTGAGCCGCGGAGCCACCCGCGATCGCGAGTTTGCCGTCCGTGTAGCCAACGGCGCAAGCCGCCGCCGTATCATCGCGCAACTGCTGGCAGAAAGCTTCGTTTTCGCAGCATCGGGCGGACTGTGCGGGCTTGGGCTGGCCTACGCCGGAGTTACCGGCTTCGTCGCAAGTGCGCCTCAGCTTCCACGCCTGGATGCAATCACGTTCGACGAGTCGACCGCCCTGTATACGCTGCTCGCCGTCGCTTTCTGCACGTTTGCGGCGGGACTCGCACCCGCATTTGCTCTATCGTCGCGCCAGGTCGCGATCGCGTTGAAGGCGGCGGGCCGCGGCGGCGATGCCAGCCGCGGTGCGCGAGCGCGCGCCGGTCTGATGGTCGTCGAGATTGCGCTGACATTTGCGCTCGTCGTAGCGTCGAGTCTGGTCGTGCGGAGCTTCTGGATCCTCACGCATGAGCCGCTGGGGTTTTCGCCGCAGAACGTCATCGTCAGCGACAACATCGATGACAGTTTGGAAAGTGCGATGGGACAGTCCTCGTCGAGCCGGCGTGTCTTTCGCGGTTTCTACGAACGCTTAGCAGCGAGAATGCAGGCGATTCCCGGTGTCCGCGCGGTGAGCTTGGCGATCTCTGCGCCGTTCATGGAGCGCATGCCGGAGCTACGGTTTACATTCGCGGACCATCCGATGCCGGACACAGAAAAACCGCGGGCTGAATTCGCTGCCGTTGGACCCTCCTATTTCGCTTTACTGCGCGTTCCGCTGCTGAAGGGCCGATCGTTCACCAACCGAGACCGCGCCGACGCGCTCGGCGTCGTCATCGTGAACGAGGTTTTTGCGCGCGAGTACCGGCCACACGGTCCCGTCATCGGCACACGCATCGCCGGCATCCCGACCGGCGGAAACGGAAAGCGGCCGCCGGCAACGATCGTCGGGGTCGTGGGAGACGTCCGTGGAACCTATGCCTTGGCTCCGCAGCCGACCATCTACATGCCGTTCGAGCAGGCCCCGGTGTTACCGGCCATCGCTCTCGTGCGGACGGTCCCCGGTGTCCACGTCGCCTCCTCCGTCGCTGCGGAGGTGCCCGCGACGAATCCGCTCTTACCGGCACCGCAAATGCGCGATCTTACGAGCTACATGAGTGACGATGCAGCGCGCGCGCGTCTGGCAGCGATCACGCTTGGAACCCTGGGTTTGCTCGGATTGACGCTCGCGGTCGCCGGCATCTATGCCGTCGTATCCTACGGCGTCGCGCAGCGCACGCATGAACTGGGCGTGCGCATGGCGCTCGGCGCGCGGGCCCGACACATCGTGCAGCGTGTCATCGCCGGCACGCTAGGTCTGACGATCATCGGCGTTCTCTGCGGCATCGTCGTCGGCGCGTTCGCGGTGCGTTTGGTTGCCGACGAGCTGTATGGTATCAAGCCATACGATCCACTGACGTTTGGGCTCGTCATCCTCATGATCACGCTCGCGTCGATTGTTGCTGCGCTCCTCCCAGCGCGGCGTGCAACGCATGTCGAGCCCATCGTGGCGCTACGTTACGAGTGAGCGCCGCCCTCCATGCAGCACCGCGAGTACCGCCGGCGATTAGTGATCCTCCGCGCCATAACGCTCGGCGTCGTCGGACTTGCGCGTTACGTGCGACATCTGATATTCCCAACGGCCTATCAGCGCGTACTGCCGCACGTCCTCCGCTGCCTGATGGTCATCGTAGTATCGTTCGACAATCTCCAGGATATGCTCGATGGCAGCGTCGTCGAGGCGTCCCAGCATGCGTGAGAGATTGCCTTGATCGACCCCGCACGCCGAGTCGAGCTGCATGAGGACCAGGAAAGGTAACGGTAAAACGCGCGCACCGTTCTGGTCGTGCGACGGCGTCGCAGTGAAGGCCGCATGAGCCCAGGCTTGCGGGCTGGCCAAGATATCGGCGTCCGTATGAAGCACGGGTTCGCGACAGGCACCGCCGTAGAGCCCAAGCTTCGCGTTGGGGAAAACCAAGTCGCAACTCTTGCGCCAGCCTGCGTCGCGCAAACGCGCTTGGGCTTCTGCAAAGCGCTCGTGCGGTACGAGGAAATCGACGTCCGCCGTCACGCGGGGCGGCGCATACGCGTTGGCGGCATGTGCGCCGGCAAGCATGGTTACGATATCGCCGAAGACGGCCGAGGTCACAAACGAGATCGTCGGCCGTTCGCCCCGCATCAGCCTGCCGAGGTCGCTGCCGAACCGCGCGTGTTGCGCCGCGCGGCACGCTCCAGAAAGAAGCGCCTGCGGTTTGCGGCGACGCCAACGGCGCCGTACCATCGCTGCGTGCGGGACACGGCGTTCGACGTTCGTTGCGATGTGCTGAGAACCCGTCCGGCGCTCGGCTGGGCGGCAGCTCGGTACAACTCGCAAAGTCCTGCGTCACGTGAGAACGCCTGCGTAACGTGAGCCGAATCGTCGTGAAAGTCTTCGCGCTACTGCTCTATGCGCTCCCACGCGCCTTTCGGCAGAGTCACGGTACGCAGATGCGCCGTGATTTTGAAGAAGCGTCGTTCAATGAACGAGAGTCAAGCGGTGTTTTCGGCATGGCAGCGTTTGCACTGTGCGCGTATGCCGACGTTTTGGCGACCGCCTTGAGCGAGCACTCCGCCACGTTGTTTCGCGATGGGTCTTACGCCGTGCGCTCGCTGCGCAAGACGCCGTTTTTTGCCGCCGTCGTCGTGGCGACGCTGGCGGTCGCGATCGGCGCGAACGCGACGGCGTTCAGCGTCCTGCGCGGGGTCGTCCTGGCGCCGCTTCCCTACGCTGATGCATCGCGACTCGTCTCCGTAACGGTGAGCGCGCGGGGAAAACCGTTTGGATTTTCGATTCCGGCGTTTCTGGATGTGAGCGAACAGAATCGAACGTTGTCGTCGCTCGCGGCGTACTACCCCGGCGGGGACCATACGCTCACCGCCCACGGACAGCCCGTACGCTCACCGGGTTCGTCGCATCGGCGAACTTCTTCAACGTCCTTGCCGTCCGACCGCTTCTCGGCCGAAGCTTTACCGCTCGCGATGCGCGACTCGGCTCGCCGTCGGTGATCATCATTTCGCATTAGCTGTGGTCAGGGTTCTTCCGAAGCGACCCGCGCATCATCGGCCAACGGGTCGAGGCCGACGGCCTTGCGACGCGCATCATCGGCGTCATGCCGGCCGGTTTCGAGGAACCGGGCGTGGTGGACGGGTTCGCTCATGCCGATTTCTGGATGGTTTTACAACCCGCGAACCGCATCTACGTTCGTAGCTCGCACTATGCTTCTGCGGTGGGACGTCTACGGCATGGTGTGACGGTCACGGCGGCGGCGGCCGACGTGCAAGCGTTATTCGCTCGTCTGGAAACGCGATATCCGATGGACGATCCGCCGTCCACCCGCGTTCACGTTCAAACGCTGCACGATGCGCTCTTCGGTTCGGTACGCCCGCTGCTGTACGCCATCTTCGCCGCGGCCGGAGGCGTGTTGCTGATCGCGTGCGCCAACGTCGCGAATCTGCTGCTGGGCCGCGCCGCGACGCGCGACCGGGAACTGGGAATTCGGGTGGCCGTCGGAGCATCGCGCCGCCGTATCCTCGCGCAGTTGTTGACGGAAACGTTCGTGCTGGCCGCCTGCGGCGGCGGCGTGGGCCTTCTGCTCGCGTACCTCGCCGTCGGGGCGCTCGTCGCGTTGCATCCGGCGAGCGTGCCGCGCGCACAAGAGGTCACGCTTGACGGGGTGTCGGCACTATATACGCTCGGCATCGTTGCGTTTTGCACGCTTGCCGCCGGATTGGCTCCGGCTCTTACGCTGTCGTCGCATCGCTTGGCCGATGCGCTCAAGGCGTCGGGCCACGGCAGCGACGCGCGGCGCGGTGCGCGCGCCCGTGCCATCCTCGCTCCTACCGAGATTGCGCTTGCCTTAGCACTGGTGATTACGGCGGGCCTCGCCGTACGAAGCTACCTTGTCCTCACGCACGAAACGCTTGGCTTCAATCCGCGCAATGTGCTCGTCAGCCATCCGGTGGCCATGTACGGCAAACGATACGAAAGTGAGGCGGAAGTGCTCGCCTTCTACGATGGTGCCATGCGACGCACGCGTCGTATCCCCGGCGTACGCGACGCGGAGTGGGCCGACGCCACGCCGTTCATGGGGCGCACGGGTAGCCTCTCATTCAAGACCGTCGGCCGCAGCTCGGGCAGCGGTAACCTGCAGACTGCCGGGATCGGCATCGTGGGATTATCCTTTTTCCGGGTCCTGGGCGTGGCTCTTTTGCGCGGCCGCACCTTTGAGCGCAGCGACGGCTACGCTGCCGCGCGCGTCGTTGTGGTGAATGAAGCGCTCGCGAAGACGTACTTCCGGGAACGGCCGATACTCGGCGCCCACATCTCCTGGAACTTCGCGCTCGGAACGAGGACCGAAGTTGCGCGCAAGAAACCGGTGCTGCGGACCATCGTCGGCGTCGTGCACGATACGCGCGACTCGTACGCCAGACCCGGCGCGCCGAAAATATATCTTCCGTTCCCACAGGTGCCGCTGCCCGGATTGCTTTTGGTGGCCGACATCGCACCGCACGCCCACGTTGGTGATGCGATCGCTCGCGCGGTAACGGCAGCAGACCCGCTTTTGGCGGCGCCGAAAATCCAACCACTGGACGACTTTCTCGCAGCGGACGCGGCGCGGGCGCACTTGAGTGCGCTCACGCTCGTCGTGCTGTCTTTCGTCGCCTTCTCGCTCGCGCTTGCAGGCATCTACGCCGTCGTCTCCTACGGCGTCGCGCGCCGAACGCATGAGTTCGGCATACGAATCGCCGTCGGAGCCCGCGCGACGCACGTCCTGCGCGACGTGCTCGGCGGCGCGGTGCGAATTGCCGCGCTCGGCATCCTCGCCGGCATCGTCCTGGGTGCGCTGGCCGCACGCGCAATTGCCGCTCAACTCTACGAGGTGGGACCGTTCGATCCGCTCACGTTCGGTGTTGTGGTGGCTGCGATGACCCTAGCCGCCCTCGCCGCGGCGCTCGTTCCCGCCTGGTACGCCATGCGGGTGGAGCCGATCGCGGCCCTGCGGTACGAATGAAACGGTATCGCTGGCATGCGCGTGTGATCCCAGGCTTGCCGGTCGATGGACTCTACGACTTGTTCGCCGGCGAAGTATTGCCGGAGCATTGACGGTTCGGCAGTGACGGGCGCCGCTTAGCATGGGCCGGCGTCGGACGCCAGAAGTAGCCGGGCCGGTTACTGACTTGACACTACCATCGTTATGGATATAATTGACCTAGATACAGCCAAAATCGGAGCGATGACGATGTTGAAGTACGATACCGCGCCAAACCGCTGCCGGGTGCCGGCCAGCGTACGCTCGCTTCCGGAGATGCGACGCGCCACGTCGCCCACCGCGCTTTGCCGGCACCAGATGACCTCTCGATGAGTCGCGCGGCGCTGGATGCGCGCGAAGCGTTACCGCTCAGTGCGGCGACGTTTCACATCTTGCTCGCGCTCGCCGGCGGCGAACGCCACGGTTACGGCGTCATTAAAGAAGTCGAAGCGCAAACGGGCGGCACCGTAAAGCTCGGCCCCGGGACGCTGTACCGTCTGATCAAGCAGCTGCAGACCGACGGCTGGATCTCAGAAGTCGCGGGCGACGATGATGATGACGAGCGGCGCCGTTATTACCGCTTGACGCCGCGTGGTCGGCGCATCGCTCAGGCCGAGGCCCAGCGGCTCGAAAACTTGGTGCGCGTCGCGCGGGCGCGGCGGTTGCTGCCTTCGCCTGCGAGCGCATGAGTGGAACGGACGTTGCTGCGGGCCTCTTCCGGCTGTTTCTGTACGCCGCGCCGGACAGTTTCCGCAACGAATACGGCGCGCAGAGGTACGCACGAGTTCGGCGTGCGCATGGCGTTGGGCGCGCGTGCCTCACATGTCGTTCCTAACGTCGTTCGCGGCGCGCTGCGGCTGGCTGCCGTCGGTGTGCTTGGGGGCGTCGTGCTGTCGGCGTTCAGCGTGCGGTTCGTCTCCACACAGCTGTACGGCGTTGCGCCGTTCGACCCGTTGACGTTTGCCGCCGTCGTCTTCGTAATCGCGCTCGCGACATCATCTGCGGCGCTCGTCCCCGCACGGCGCGCGATCGACGTCGACCCGATCGTCGCGTTACGGTATGAATGAGATGAACCTTCGCGGAGATGCCGTCGATCTCGGCCGTAAGGCCGGACTCGCCCCAAACAAGCGGGATGTCCATGGGAATGCGATGGATGTCGTTCGCAGGCGTCCGCGCGTCAGCGTCAGCAAGACCGTCGTTCCACTGATCGTGCTCGCGCTTATCGCCGCGGCGGCGTTTTCCGTCATCTCCCTCGCGCATCGTCCGGCGGCCGCGCCGCTGGTGGATGCGGGGCAGCTCGTGATCGACGTCGCCAAGCGCGGGACGCTCGTGCGTTCCGTACGCGCGGCGGGAACAATCGAGCCCGATCACGTGCAGGTCGTGTCGGCCGCGGCCGAAGGGATGATTGCGACGCTCGACGTGCGGCCCGGCAGCATGGTGCACGACGGGTCCACGATCGCGACCTTGCAGAACCCCGATCTGCAAGAGGCGGTCGTCGACGCCCGGACGCAGCTTGACGCGGCGCGTGCCGACGTCGCGAGCGCGCGTTCCGAAGCGCAAGCGACGCGGCTCGATAAGCAGGCTGCCTATGCAACCGCCGTATCTCAAGCGCAACAGGATGACGTGACGAGCACCGCCGACACGCTCTTGCACGCGCAAGGCTTGATCGGCGATCTGCAATACCGCGTCGCGAAGATCAAAACGCAGGAAGACCGCGGCTTGGCCGGCATCGCACACCGGCAGATCGGCGTCGACACGGCCGATGCGAACGCGAAGATCGCGGCCGCGCAAGCAAAAGTCGATCAGCTGTCGGCGGCGCTTGCCGCGAAGGAAGCGCAGCTCGGTACGCTCGACGTCCGCGCCGGTTCCGACGGCATCGTGCAGAGCGTCGCGGTCAACCGAGGCCAACGGGTGGCCCTCGGCGCGGAGGTTGCGCAGGTCGCAAACCTCGCCGATCTCAAAGCCGTTTTGCAAGTCGCCGAAAGCGATCTGCACGGGGTGGCGATCGGGATGCCGGTCGCGATCGATATGAACGACGGCGGCACGAAGCGCGGCTTCGTCGAACGGATTGCGCCCGCGGCGCAAAACGGAACGGTTGCCGTCGATGTGCGCTTCACGCAACTGCCGGCCGGTGCACGACCCGATCAGAACATCGACGGGACGATCGAACTTTCGCGCTTGCGCAACGTCGTTTCGATCGCTCGTCCGGCAAATGCGACCGATGATTCCACCATAAGCGTGTACCGGCCCTCGCCCGATGCCTCGCGCGCGTTCCGGACGTCCGTCCATTTGGGCACGGGCTCGCTCGATCGCGTCGCCGTTCTATCCGGCCTGCGCGCCGGCGACTCCGTCATCGTCTCCGACACCTCGGCCTACAACGACGTCCCCGTGCTGCGTCTCAAGTGAGGAACATTATGCTCATCGAACTCGACCGCATCGGCAAGGTTTACCATACCGACGAAGTCGACACCTATGCACTCTCCGACGTGAGCGCTACGATCGAGCGAGGCGAATACGTTGCGGTGGAAGGGCCGTCGGGCTGCGGCAAATCGACGTTGCTCTCGATTCTCGGGCTCCTCGATACGCCGAGTTCCGGTTCGTACCGGTTGCTCGGCCGCGAAGTGGCGAAACTGGACACCTCCGAGCGTTCCCGCCTGCGCAACCGAGAGATCGGTTTCATCTTTCAAAACTTCAACCTCATCGGCGATCTGACGGTCTACGAAAACGTCGAACTGCCGTTGACGTACCGTGGCCTCTCATCGGGTGAACGGCGGCGACGCGTCGCCGAAGCGCTCGACCGCGTCGCGATGTCGCACCGCGCGCGCCACTACCCTGCGCAACTCTCCGGCGGTCAGCAGCAGCGCGTCGCCGTCGCGCGTGCGCTCGGGGGCGAACCGGCGGTGCTGCTCGCCGACGAACCAACCGGCAATCTCGACTCGAAGAACGGCGAACTGGTCATGGAACTCCTCGGTGAACTGCACGACGCCGGCTCGACGATCGTGATGGTCACCCACGACCGCCGCTTCAACCGCTACGCCGGCCGCACGATCGGCCTCCTCGACGGCCGCATCGTACCGGAAGACGTCGCAGCCGCGATGTGATTGCAAGATCTCGGATTGCGCGAGGGCGATAGCGTCGAGCTCCGGCGAATCGAAAATGGCTGCGTTTGGGCTGGCGTTCGTCGCTCCGATCACGACCAGACCGCAAGGGCACGCCTTTGAAGTGCCGCTGCCTGCGGGGTGTGGAGCGAAGGGTGTCGTCACGGTCCATCAGTTGAAATCGTTCGATTGGCGTGCGCGACGAGCGAAGAACGCCGGTGGCGGCCCTCTAGGCCTTACCACTACGACATCAGAAATCGTTAAAGATATCGTGGGTTGACGACCATGGCCGGGCCGTCGAGCTAGCGCTCGAGCTGATGTCCCGACACTTCCGGTACGGGTTGCTCGATGGTTGCCTCTTCGGTTTTCCCGGCGGCGTCTTTCCATGCTTTGAAGCCGCCGTCGAGAATGCGTAACGCGCCGTAACCGTCCGCGCGCAGTTTGTCGGTGATCTCTTCGAGGCCCTTGCCGGTGCCGTCTTCATCGTAGAGCACGACGAGGCCATCGTTCTTCGGTAAGGGTAAGATCAGCTTCGGCGCGTCCCGCAATTTATGCGGATCGTAGCGAATCGCACCATAAATCTGTTCACCATGCGTGCCACGCCGTAAGTCGAGGAGAAAGACATCGTTCGCTTCGACGTGCGCGCGAAGGTCGTCCACGCCGATCGGCGCGGCGGGGGCGGTGTGGTCTGCCATGCTGCGCCTCGTACCCAAAGTCGCATGCTTGCGAACTCAACGAGGGGCCGCGGGTCGCATTCCTGCACTGACCCACGGCCCAACATGGGCGGTACGGCTCCGCGCTGAAACACGGCGGCGTGGCGAAAACGCTCGGCGAGCGCAATACGCGGCAGAAGCAAGCGATCCGCGATGCCTTCGTGCGGGCGGGCCGTCCGCTTGCAACCGAAGAGGTCCACCGCGCGGCGCAAACGGTAAGCGCGGGGTTGGGTCTGGCCACGGTCTATCGTTCGATCCGCAGCCTGCTCGAAGAGGGCTGGCTCGCGGTCGTCGACGTGCCGGGTCGTAACCCGCTGTACGAGATCGCGGGCAAGGGGCATCATCACCACTTTTCGTGCACCAACTGTGCGCGCGTCTACGAGTTCGAAGGTTGCGCCACGGTCGACGCTAAGCCGCCGCGTGGTTTCAAGACGACCGGCCACGATTTGACGCTCTTCGGGACCTGCGCCGCCTGCAATGGGACGAGCCGCAAGGCGACCGCAAGTTGACCGCGCGCGCCGCAGGGTATACGCTCTGCGTCGTGGAGCATCACGTTCACAATCGGCACGAGCACCAGCACGGCGACGACTGCGGTCATTTGGGCATCCGCCACGACGATCACGTCGACTACGTGCACGACGCCCATCTGCACCACGTTCATGGCGAACACGTCGATGAGCACGAGATTCCCGCGTCACAACGTAATCCCGACGATTGCTCAGCCGGGCACGCGTGCGGCGGCCATCCTGCCGATCACGTGCACGGCGTTGATTGCGGACACGACGTCGTGCCGCACGCGGGACACATCGACTATGTCGTCGCTGGCCACATCCATCGCCGTCACGGAAGCCACTGCGACGACCACGGCCCCCTGCCGGCTTATCGCAGTCACTGAACGAATGTTTTAGCCCATCGACCGTCGGCGACTACAGAGCAGTGCGGCGACATATTCCAGTGCGGTTAGGACTGCGATGAAGAAACCGACCGGCCAGTCGCTGACGTAAGCGAGCGCAATCCCGACCAGGACCGCGAAGATCGAGAACGCAAGCGCCACAGCCACGGTCCAGGCCGGCCGCGCCGTCAGACGAATGGCGGCGGCGGTCGGCCCGATCGCAAGGCTGTAGATCAGTAAGGTGCCGACGATTGGCACCGTGACCGCGGTGGTGAGACCGACCAGGACGAGGAAGGCGACGTCGAGCGTTGCGACGGGAATTCCGCGCGTTTGCGCCGTTCCGCGAGCAACCGTCGCAAACAGGAGTGGTCGCGTCAGCCCTCCCAGCACGCCGATGATGAGAACGGTGGCAATCGCGATTGTCGCGACATCGGCGCGCGTGATGCCGACGATCGTCCCGAACAGCAGCGCGTACACGTTGGCCGCATAAGAATGGGCGAGCGCCAGAAACAGTGCTCCGGTCCCCAGCGCGGTAACCAGCACGAGCGCCGTCGTCACGTCGTTCGTACGCGAGTGTGCCGACCGCACGCCGAGCCCGGCGGCGCCCGTCACGGCGAAGGCGATCAAGCCTACGAGCGGATCGAACCCCAATAAGACTGCGCCGGCCGCTCCGGCAAAACCGATCTGCGCGAGCGCATGGGTGGCGAACGCCGCACCGCGCAAAACGACGAAGTACCCGACGCCGGCCGCAAGCAGGGCGATGAGCAGTCCGGCCGCGAGCGCGTTCTGCAAGTAGGGATGCGACAGGGCTTGCCCCACCATCACGCCCGGCTCGGTGAAAACGTTCGTGCACCGAGCAGCATGCCAAGTGCGATAATGGCGACGAAAAAACTGACGGGCCAGCCGGCGTGGCCGGATGACCACCCAAAACTCGCATACGCGAGCCCCGTCGACAGCCACACGTCGCTTACGCCGAGGACAATCGCCAGCGCGATCCCGGCGAGCGGGCGACGGACTAGTGCAAGCGCCGCAGCCGGTGGACCGATCAGAAGTGCGGCGGCGATGAGCACGCCGACGACCTGAGCCGTCTCGGCAACGGCGAGCGCGACAATCGCGAGGAATGCGAAGCCAACCGCACGCACCGGCACGCCCAAGCCCCGCGCCGTGTCCGCGGCAACGCTGGCAAAGAGGAGTGGACGAAAGAGCGCACCCAGCGTCACCAATGCGACGGCACCGACGAGGATCACCGCGCGCAGTGAGCCGGCATCCGTTTCAAAGATCGACCCGAACAAGAGCACGCTCTGGGCGTTCGGATCGCTGGTCTGCAGGTGGAGAAACAGTGCGCCCAGGCCGAGGGCGACGGCGAGCACGAGTCCGGTTGCGAGGTCGCGTTCGCGGGCGCGTTCGCCGAGGGCTCCGATGGCAAGCGCCGCGGCGAGCGAGAAGGCGATCAGTCCCCACAGCGGAGCGATGCCGACGAGCAGCGCGGCGGCCGCGCCGGTCAAGCCGATGTCCGTCAACGCATGGCCGGCAAACGAAAGCCCGCGCAACACGACGAAGTAGCCGATCGCGGCGGAGAGCGCGGCGACCACGCCGCCGGAAAACAGCGCCATCTGCACGCTTGGGCTCGCGAAGAAGTCGTTCATGTACCGGCGACGACGATGATGCGGCCGCGAACCCGCACGACGTCGACGGGTCGATCGTAGAGCCGGCTCAAGACGTCCTCGTTGATGATGTGATCCACCGTCCCGAGCGCGGCTCGGCCGTTCGCGAGGTACAGCACGCGGTCGATGGCGCGCATAAGGGGATTGACGTCGTGCGCGACCAGCAGCACGGTCATGCCGCGTTCCTGCGCGATGCGCCGGACGAGCGTGACGACGTCGACGGCGCTGCCGAGATCGAGGTTCGCAAGCGGTTCGTCGAGCAGCAGCAACGCGGGCTCCCCGACGACGGCCTGCGCGATGGCGAGCCGTTGCTGTTCGCCGCCGGAGAGCCGGCCGACGGGTTTATCCGCGAGCGCCAGCGCCCCCACATCGCGCAACGCGACTTCGACGCGTTGCGCTCGGGCGCGGTTGGGCAAGGGCAGTCCAAAGCGCTCCCCGTCGACGCCGAGCGCGACGAAATCGCGGGCCCGCAGCGGAACGTCGCGCGCGAGTTCGATGCGCTGCGGCACGTAGCCGAGCGGTCGATGTTTGCGGCGCGGATCGCCGGCAAAAATCCGCACGGTGCCCTCACTGGGCGCTAAAAGGCCAAGCGCCAGGTGCAGCAGCGTCGATTTTCCGGCGCCGTTGCCACCGATGATGCCGACGAATTCGCCCGGCGCGATGGCGAACGTTACGTCATCGAGCACGACGCACGCCCCCCGCCGAAACGTCACGTTGGTGAACGCCACGGCGGCTCGCGTATCCTCCGCGTCGCTCACCTGCGTCGGTACGTTTGCAACGCTCGGGCGAGCGCCCTCAGTTCTCCGTCGAACCAACCCTGCACGCGCATGCCGGGCGGCAGCGTTTCGGTGACCGGCACGACGGCGACGCCGCTCGTCTGCGCAAGCGCAAGCAAACGCGAGGTGCTCGGTTCGACCGTTTGCCGGTTGTACACGAGCGCCGCGACGCGTCGTCCTTCGAGGAGGGCCCGCATGGCCGCGACGTCTTGCGGCGCGGGGTCGCTGCCGTTTTCAATGGCTTTGGAAAAGGACGGCGGCGTTGCAATCTGCAGCGATGCTGCGCGTAATACGGCGTCGAAGACCGGTTCCGTGATCGCGACGGACGTGCCGCGATAACGGCGGCCGAGCGTAAGCGTGCGCCGCGCGAAGCCGTCGATCCACGCGCGCACGCGCCCGTTTGCGCGTACGAATCCGTTGCGCCGTGCGGGCATGCGGTCGCCTAAATCGGTGACGGTCGCCGTGCACAGGCGGCGCAACGCCTCGGCCTCGTACCACACGTGAGGATTGTCGCCAGGGCGCCGTCCGGCAAGGGTGCCCACGACGATAACCGTCCGCCCGTTGCGCGGCGATGCGGCGAGCAGTTTGTCGACAAACGTGTCGTACCCCAGCCCGTTTTCGATGACGAGATCGGCATCGGCCACGGCGTCGGCGTCACGAGTCGTCGGTTCGTACGCGTGCGGATCCGCACTGGAACTGTTGAGAAGCGTCGTTATGGTCACCGCATTGCCGGCGATCTGATGCACGATGTCGCCGTACACGGCTTCGACCGCAACGACGTGTACGCCGGACGCGGAATGTCGGCGTTCTAGAGCGCACGATGACAAGCAGAGAAGCAGACATGCCGCACTGAGAAGATAATGACAAAGCCTTCTCATCAATTCATCCTTGCGTGGCTTCCATGGGTTAGTCCTGCGCGGAGATGGCGTGCCCGCGTCGTAGCAACGGCGATGAGCTTACCGGTCACCGTTTCCGACATCGAGGCCGCGGCCGAGCGTATCGCCGGATATGCGCTACGAACGCCGGCCGTGCCGGCTTCAGCGTTGTCGGAAAAAACGGGCGCGCGCGTCACGCTCAAACTCGAGACGCGCCAACGCACGGGTTCCTTCAAAGATCGTAGAGCGGCGAACCGGCTGCTGCAACTCGGATCAGACGACCGAGCGCGCGGTGTGATCGCGATGTCAGCCGGCAATCATGCGCAGGCCGTTGCCTACCAAGCGGCGCGCCTCGGCATTCCGGCGACGATCGTCATGCCGGAGAACACGCCGTTCACGAAGGTCCGGCGTACGCAAGCCTTCGGCGCGCGCATCATGTTGTCGGGCGAAAATCTCGCCGATTTGGCGGTGACCGCGCAAGCGGTCGCCGCCGACGAAGGGCTAACCGTCGTACCTCCCTACGATGACGAGCGGATTATCGCGGGTCAAGGAACGTGCGGCCTCGAGCTGCTGCGCGACGTTCCCGATCTCGATGTCGTACTGGTGCCGATCGGCGGCGGCGGCATCATCGCGGGCGTCGCCATCGCCGCCAAGGCGGCGCGTCCGCAGATCGAGATCATCGGCGTGCAGACCGAACTCTATCCGTCGTACTACCAGGTCCTCAACGGACTGCCGCCTTCACGGCGGTCAAACGATCGCCGAGGGGATCGCCGTCAAATCGATCGGGGCCATTCCACTGGAGATTGCGACCCGGCTCGTCGACGACGTGATGCTCGTGTCGGAGCAGTCCATCGAAGCGGCGATCCATCTGCTCATCGAAGAGGAAAAACTCGTTGCCGAGGGCGCGGGCGCCGTGCCGGTCGCGGCCTTATTCGATCGGCCCGAGCGGTTCGCGGGCCGCAACGTCGCTCTGATCATCTGCGGCGGAAACATCGACACGGGCTTGCTCGCCAACGTCATCGCGCGCGTGCGTCTGTGCGAAGGACGCGTCGTGCGCATGCGAGTCGAGATCATGGATCGGCCCGGTGTGCTGGCGGAAGTCGCAAAAAACTAATCGGCGAATGCGGCGCCAACATTCTCGATGTCACACATCAACGTCTGTTCCATGATGTGCCGTCAAAAAACGCCGAACTCGACATTACTTTCGAGACAGCGCTCCAGCCGACGTCGAGCAGATTCGCGCGAAGCTCCACGCTGCGCGGTACGCGACCAGCGTTCTTGAATCGGCTTCAAAAATTTCGGTCTGAGTCGCAAAGGCGCTTGCAAGTCACCCCAGATCGTTTTCATTACAGTGCCTCAGGCAAGAAGTTCGTGGCGTTACGCAATTCTGACAATGTCGATAATAGACGGCTCACCGCGTATATCGGTGCTTCCGTCGGCGATGAACGAATGACTTGGCTTGAAGACCGCACTGTTCCGTAAGTCCGCTTCGCGAAACTATATCGCGGGAACGAAAAGGCTGCAAACTACTTTAGCGAATTCAGCAGTACCTCGCGCCACTGTTTCAACGGCCTTACACATGGAGTGAGCGAGAGTGGCGCAATCTGTGGGATGATATGTTTACGTTTTACGCCTACGACCCCGAGAAAACGTTTGTCTCGGCTGCGGATCCGTTAATGGCACCCTTCTAATGGCGGTTCGCTTTGTGCGGTCGCTTCTCAATCACCTGAGTTTATCAATCGGAGAGGACCGTCATTACTGGCATATGACCATCCGTCTCCGAAATGGTCGTTTCATGTTGCGCATGCTCGGCGGCGCTGACGGACCTGACTTGACGCAGTACCTCTTGCGCCAACAGAAAGCTCTAGAGACTTGAGCGCTCCATGGCGCAGTGTGGTCCCGAATCCGGGCGCTGGTGTTGGCAGTGCCCGATGCGCGAAAGGGGCTACAGTCGGAGGTTGAACTGCACGAACGGGAGGATGCCCGCGTTGTGATCGGCCGGTGCCGTGCTGCGGGCGTAGCTGATCGTTTGATTGACGTAACGCACGCCGTAGCCGAACGACACCCGGCTGCGCGCGCGGGCGACGTAGCGTATCTCGGCATCGATCTGCGTGCCTGCTTCGGGATCGTAGCGATCCGGGGCGCCGGGAATGCCTGGGTACACGTGCAGCGTTCCGTGCGCTTGCGGAAGCCCGCCGACGGTGAGTTCCAACCGAGAGGTCGGCGTGGCGTCGAACGTCTCGTGCAGTTCCAGCCGCACCCCGTCGGCAAATGACGTGAACGAGCCCGGCGGCGCAATGCGATCGGTCGTGGAAGCGATCACGCCGTAGCCGATCCCGAAAGCCAGCCGCGGCGTCGTGTACAACCGGATCGTGGCGTCTCCGGTCTCAATCGTGCTGCGCGACTGATCGGAGGGATCACCGTAGCGACGGGTGCGTGCATAAGGCATGCCTTCTGCGTGCAGTTCGACGCCCCGCAAGCGGGCATCGAAGTCGACGATGCCGACCGGAATGCCGCCGACGCGCGTCTCCCCGACCACGCTGCCGTGCGTGCCGACAAACGGTGCTGCGGCGATGCTGAAGGTCACTTGAGCCGTGGCCGGGACGGCGGTGGCGGCAAACGCCGCTAGCGCGACTGCCGCGAATCGTGCACGGATCCGGCGTACGCAAATCCAACTATGCCGGATCAGGGGCTTCTCCCGTCTCGACTTGGCGTTGGAAAAATGCCCTGCGATACCGCGCCTGGATCGTCGCGAAAGGCGGCGGACTCTGCGAGAAATCGAAGCAGTCGCGCAGATCGTCGGAGAGCGCATCGCGCGTACCGAGCGTCGGCAACGCGAAGGCTTCTTCGGTGAAATGCAAGATGCTGCCGAATTCGTGCTGGACGTGCGACACGTAACCGTGCTTCGCATAGGGCGAAATCACTAGCAGCGGCACGCGGAAACCCAAGCCCATGCGGTCGACCGGCGGTGGGGCGACGTGATCGTACCAGCCGCCCCAGTCGTCCCACACGACGAAGATTGCTGTCGACGACCAATACGGGCTCGCGCCGACCGCGTTGACGACCGAAGCCACCCATGACGGTCCCGTGTTACTGTGCGCCAGCGGGTGATCGGAGTTCGGGAAGCTTGGAATCACCCAACTGACTTGCGGTAACGTCCCTTTACTCACGTCGCTAAATATTTGTGTTTCCGGATTGGTTTCGTTGGTCGTCCAGTCGTTGCCGTAACGGATATGGCGGATGGCATCGAAGGCGGAAAACGTACTGCCGGATTGCGCCTGCAGCGGCGGCGTGTAATAACGCCAACTCACCGCCGCGGCGTCCATGCGATCGGCCAAGGTCGCATAGTCGAAACACGGCGTAACGCCGGTCGTGTCGCTGCCGTCGGGCGCAAGGAGCGGGACGACGGTTCCGGGCGGCGCATCGCAACCCCAGGGCGCAACGGTGGGCGTTTCATCGGCGTCGGCCGATTGCCCGGCAATCAAGTACTGGTGGGCCGGGTAACTCGGACCGCTGTTCGACTCGAAATTTCGATCCGCCAACGTGTACTGCGCTGCAAGCTGCCGGTACGGTGCCGTCTCCACGGACGGGACGTACGCGTAGGGCAACGTCGGGTCGGCGCCGGGAATGACGGAATACATTCCGTTAATGATACCGTAGCCTTGCTCGAGATCGAACCCGTTCAGCTGGCCCCCGTTGTAGGCGGCTTCGAACGAATAGTGAAAGTGGCCGATGTCCCGGCCGTCTTCGAGCGGAATGGGCCGCAGCGCAATGGTGGAGCCGTCGTGCAGCGTGCCGGTCGTCGCCGTGTCGGCTCCCGGATATCCGGCGAACAGATTGTCGAAGCTGCGATTTTCCTGCACGATGATGACGACATGCTTAATGCGCGACGCACCCGTTGTCGTATTCGAGCCGCCGCCCGGTGCAGGCAGCGGCTGCCCAGCCGTCCCTGCACCCGACCCGCCGCAGCCACTCGTTGCGAGAATGCAGCACGACGCGGTCAGTACGACCGCATGCTCGCCAAACTTCATCGCGCCGGGGTGCGGCCCGGAAGCGCTTGGTCCCTGCTGCGTATCGATTCTGAGACGGGGAGGTGCTTTGGCGGCGTGGTTTCCGGGGACACCGAAGGCATGAAAAGATCGGCCGCGTTGAGTACCGTTGCCCGTGCACTTGCGCTCGCGGTTCCCATCGCCTCTTGAATCAAGATTTCGGCAAACGGCGCAAACGTTCTCCGCGCGGGGAACGTACTGGCGCTTGTACGGCAACTTTCAGCACGCCTAGGAACACTAGCCGAAAAGCCGTAGAGTCCGGTCGGTGCTGCGGATTTGCTCGAGCGAGCACGTGCGCGCGGCTTTGTCCGGGCGCCAGCGCAGGGGTCGCGTGCCGTGCCGAAAGCGGTCGCTCGTGACTTGATCGAAGGCGACTTCGAGCACGAGTTCAGGCCGTAACACTTGCCACGCGCTCGATGCACCCCGGTTCCAACGGCTGGGCCCGCCCGGCGCGCGCCCATCGAACGACGTCGCCGCGTGCAGCGGACGTAGGCGATCGAGCAGCGCTCGTTTTTCGGCGCCGGAAAAGCCTGACGTGAACCCGACGTAATCCAGTCGTCCGCCATCATCGTAGAGCCCGAGCAGCAGCGAACCCACTCCCTCGCGCACGCTCGTGCGATATCCGCCGACGACGCAGTCGGCACTTCGGATTGCCTTGACCTTGACGACCGCATCGCGTTCTCCGGCGCGGTACGGCGCGTTCAGTCGCTTGGCGACGATGCCGTCCAGCGCTCCGCCGACGCGGCCGAACCAATCGTCCACCGTGGCCCGCTCGCGCGTGGCCGGGGAAAGGCGCAGCCGCGGGTCGTTGCCTTCCATAAATCGCTCGGTGAAGCGCTCCAACCGCGGGCGCCGCTGCTCCAGCGGTGCTTCGACGTAGGCCGTTCCCGCATCGTCGGCGAGGAGATCGAAGACCAGGTACGTCGCGGGCGTCTGGTGCGCCAGCCGCGTCACGCGTGAGGCAGCGGGATGAATGCGCTGCAGCAGATCATCGAAGGAAAGGGCGTCGCCGCTCGGCACGACGAGTTCGCCGTCGAGCACGAATTGCGGCGCACCGAGTGTGCGTAAACGTTCGACGATCTCCGGAAAGTAGCGCGCCAGCGGCGTTCCCGATTTCGACTGCAGCGCGATCTCGTCGCCGTCGCGGAACGCGAGGCACCGAAAGCCGTCCCACTTCGGCTCGTATTGCCAGCCGGCGTCGCGCGGAATCTCCCCGACGAGCCGCGCCTCCATCGGAGGCAGATCGAGCGGGACCGGGAGCCTCACATCAACGGCGCCAGGTCGACGCGCTTGGTGCGTCCGACCAGCAGCGGTCGCCACAGATCACCCGTGCGCGCCAAGCGCTGCCGCACGTTGTCCACCCGGAAGTCGCCGACCGTGATACCGTTCGCAATCTCATCCCACGTCACCGGCGTCGACACCGTCGCTCGCGGCGTCGGCCGGACAGAATACACCGACGCCAAGGTGCGTCCCCAAGCATTCTGATTGTAATCGACGAGCACGCGCCCCTTAGGACGTTTCGCGATCTTGTACTCAGCAGTCAGAATGTCGGGGCGCTTGGCCGCTGCGGCATAGGCAAACGCCTTGGCGAACCGCCAGACGTCGTGCTGCACGGGACCGCGTACGATCGGAACGTACACGTGAATCCCGTTCGACCCTGACGTTTTGGCGTACGCCGGCATGTGAAGGTCGTCGAGCGCTTCCTTCACCACGAGCGCCGCTTCGCGCACGACGTCGAACGGCGTGCCGCCGCCGGCTCCGTCTTTCACCGGATCGAGATCGAAGTGCAGATAATCCGGCCGCTGCACGTCGTCACAGCGGGCGTACCACTGATTGAGGTCGATGCAGCCGAGGTTGATGATCCACAGCAACGCCGCGGTGTCGTCGACGACGGGAAAATCAATGATGTTTCCCGAGTCGTGTTCGATCCGGCAGGTGTGTAACCACGCCGGAGCGCCCGCCGGCGTCCGCTTCATGAAGAAGAACTCGCCCGCAGCGCCGTGCGGATAGCGCTTCATGACCATCGCGCGATCCTTGACGTGCGGCAACAGCAGTGGCGCGACGTCGAGATAATACTGGAGCAGATCACGCTTGGTGAGGTTCGCTTCGGCGAAGAACACTTTGCTCAAGTTCGTGACGTTGAACGCGCGCTCTCCGATGTGGAGCGTCGCCCCCTCAGCCTCGCGCGGCAGCGCCACCATCACCTTCGCCGGCATAGTCCGTGGTTTGTCGGGCTTCGCCCGACTTCCACCTGGTACGGTTCCGTAAACAACCGGGCATGGCCGCGGATGGTGCGCAGTAGTCGACGCAAGCGCGGCGAATCGCGGCGCGATGTTGCGCGTCACGACCTTCAACGCCAACGGCATCCGGGCCGCGGCACGCAAGGGCTTCTTTACATGGCTGCGGCGCACGTCGCCCGACGTGCTATGCTTGCAAGAGACCAAAGCCCAGGAACATCAACTGCCGCCCGAGGCCCTGGATCTCGACGTATACCGTCGTTACGCGTTCGTCGACGCGCAGAAGAAAGGCTACAGTGGGGTCGCACTCTACGCGAAAGTCGAACCCGACGCGATCGTGCGGGGCCTGGGCATGCCCGACATCGACGCCGAAGGGCGCTTCGTCCGATTCGACTGGGGCGATCTGTCGATCTCGTCGTTGTACGTCCCTTCGGGGACCAGCGGCGAAGCGCGCCAAGCGATCAAAGACGGCTTCCTCGAACGCTTTCTCGGAACGCTTGCCGAGATGCGTCACGACGGACGCCGGCACATCGTGTGCGGCGACTACAACGTCGCGCACAAGGAAATCGACACGTTCGATCCGGTGCGCAACTCATACGTCACCGGCCATCTGCCGCACGAGCGCGCCTGGTTGGATGCGGTCGTCGATGAGGTTGGCTGGATCGATGCGTTTCGTGAAGTCGACCGCGAGCCGCGCCGCTACACCTGGTGGTCGAACTGGCCCGGCGCCTTCGAGCGCAATCTCGGTTGGCGCATCGACCTGCAACTGATCACGCCCAACTTGTCCGCATCCGTGCGCAGCGCCTCGATCGAGCGCAACGAACGCTTCTCCGACCACGCTCCGCTTACGGTGGCCTATGAGCTCACGCTCTAAACTCGCCTCCGATACCACGTGCCCTGCGCCGTGTGCGCCGCCTCAACGTAGTCGCGCGACAGAGTCGCTGAGATCACGAAAGAGCGAGCGCTGGAGATTGCGTCACGACGTCGCGCAGGACGAAAATGGTGCTTGGTCAGAAGAACGCGAAAATTCCCGGTTGCTTGATGTCCCAGTAGTCACGATACAGGGTGCCGCCGGCGTGCAGCGTTTTGGCGCCGACGAAAAAGAGTGCTTGATCTCCGGAAAACGGATCGAATAAGCGTGACGCTCCGATAACGGCAACGAGGATAACGGCCGCAGCCGAGAGCCATCGTACCGAACGAACGCGATTGCGCGTCGCGGCCAAACGGCTTTTACGTACCGGCGCCGCTGCCCGTGCGGAAGACGTATTTCACGATGACCCGTTGTAGCGTGGCCGTCGCCGCGGGAGTGCCGTAGTTCACGAACAACTCGCTGTCGTTACGGAAGCGACGGTGGTAACTAGCGGCGAGATTGAGACCGGGCAGGGCAAAGCCTCCTGTTCCCGAGATCGAGCGCAGCGAGACCGAGAGATTGGATTCGGGCCCCAGCGCCTCGCCGAGTGAGATGCGTCGCAACTGTTGACCATCGTGACCGCGAAGGTTCGCATCCTGCGTAGGATACGCTTCCAAGGTGCCGTCGTACTCGAGGCCGAGCGTCAATTTTTGTCCGAGCGGTCGTGACGTTGTAAACGAATACTGACGAAGATACGTTGGGCGCACGGTCCCGTCCCCGTTGAACGTTTCAAACGGCCCCCACGACGTCGCGAAGTCGTACGGCGTCGGCGTGCCGTCCTTGTAGCCGACGCTGAAACCATGTGAGTTGAACGGTACCGTCACTCCGCCGGTGTAGCCGAGGTCGTAGCCGACGAGCGCCGTGCCGTTCCCGTACAAGCGCAACGCGCTGAACGAAGGGCCGCCGGACAGGTGCAGCAGATTCTTGAAGACGAGGTCTGCGTTGAGCTGGAAGTCCGCTTGATGAACCGCACCGGAGCCATCGCTGAGCCGGTCACCGAAGACGAACAACTCCGCGCGTTTGAGCGGACTTTGCTTGGGCGGGTTGCCGGAAAGATCGAAGAAGGCGCCGGGCCCCCTGATATCGGCGACGTTGGTGAAGCCATCGATCGGATTCCATTTCGGCCCGATGTCACGGTACTCGGTGAACACCTCGTAATTCTGCTTGTGGACGTCGAGGAAGTCTTCGCTTTTATAGGCGAGCCGTGGGCTCGTGCCGGGGACGCTCGTTCCGTCTTCAGCGGCGTACTCTGCGGTATACACGAGCCCGTTGTGCAAATTGCGGCCGCCGACCATTGCGTCGTACGTTACGTCGCTGTCGGCAAATGGATACGCCGTCAAGTTGCCGTCTTGATGGTGCGCCGAGACGGCATCGAAGGAGTAACCGAAGGTGCGATCCGGCAGTGAGTGTTTGAAGGCGATGACGGAATCATTGAACCCGGCGCCCTCGACGTTGAGTACGCCGATCGATTGGTTCCCGTACGTGCCTTCGATCTTTGCGCCGCGCGTGAACGGCCCGATGCCGGGCGAATAGAAGATTGCGTTCGGCGCTTGGTTGATGCCGGTCTGCGAAATCGGTGCGAAATAGTTGGCACCTTGTGCGAAGAAGGGACGGTACTCGGTAAGGTTGCGCCGGAACTCTTGCGGCGAGATCGTCTGCTGATCGACTTCTACGTTGGAGAAGTCAGGCGCGAGCGCGCCGACGAACGCAATGGTTCCAGTGAGCGGGACGTTGACGTCGAGCCCGAAGTTGCGCGTTCCCTGTGGGGCAAAGAGCTGCGTCGCGCTCTGGTAGATGTTCCGATCACCGCCGGCGCTGGCGAGTGCGTACAGTTCGGCACGGGGTTTGGGGCGAATCGCGCGGCCGCGGACTTTGATGCCGTCGACGTACGGCCAGAAGCGCGCGTCGCCGAACTGCGGAAAGCCATTGCCCCCGGCATCGCTCATCAGCGGATCGTAGGCCCACGTCTCGTTCTCGTTGAGGGCGGCGATGTGGCGCACGATGTTCACCCGCCAGCGTTGCACGGGCGCGTTCTGCGTGCGCAGGACGGCGAAGGGAATGACGAGCAGGGCGTCCCAATTGCCGTTCTGCGTCGCGGCGAGCGCGGTCCAGAACGGGTTATAGCGAGACGATTCGGCGGCTTGCTGGTAACGAACGCCGCGCGGCGTCACCTCGAAATAGTAGGCCTGGCCGTTTCCGGTCGTGTCGATGCCGACGCCGGCAAAGTCGTCCAGACCGAAGCCGACGTTGTTCGTCGTCTGCGTCGTGACGATGGGTGTCCCGCGCTGTTCGCAGTGAATGGCGACGTAAACGTTTGAGCCGTCGAACAGGATGCGGGCGATCGTCGCGTACCGCGCCTGCGTTCGCGTCGTCAATGTCTCGAAGGTGGTGATCGGCTTGGCGTTCGTCCAAGGCATCGTCGTGAAGTCGAGTGTCAGCGCCGGCGCCGATGCCACGACGAGCGCCGGGTACGTGTCATTCGGGGTCGCAATGGCAAACGCTGGTTGCGGCGCGACGGCCCCGGCGATGACGCATAACGCAGCGGCAGGCGCAAGAAAAAATCGGCGGCTGAGCGGGCGACTCACGCCGCAACGTACCGGTAGGGCGCTCCATTGTTTCACGCTGCACACGGTGGCCCCGCGATATTGGCCCTGCGTTTAGTAACCGCGGGCTACGATTCGGCCCCTGAGCCGTTGGCGGCGCCGGCTTCGGTGAGCGCTGCGTAGGCGCTGAGTTCCGCGCGTGAGGAGATGCCCAGCTTTCTATACACGGCACCGAGATGTTTTTCCACCGTCTTGTGGCTGATTGACAACGTGCGGCCGATCTGGAGGTTCGACTGCCCGCGCGTAACGAGGGCGGCGATTGCGCGCTCACGCTTCGAGAGCCGGTCGCGCTCCGATGCCGGTGTCCGCATTCCGTTTGATGAATCGAGCGTTTTCGCGGGCTCGGGCTCGAGGCGCCCTACATCGTACGTCGCGCCGCAGTGGCGATAGATCTCAAGCGCCGCCGCGGGCTCTCCGGCGAGTTCCAGAGCCGCCGCTTCGAGTAGCGGAAACCCCAGCCGTCGCAGCCCGGCTGCGGCATGTTGCGCGAGCGCAATGGCGGCGTCGGTGCGTCGCTCGCGCTCTGCGACGAGGGCATCGAAGAGCGACAGGGCGTAACGCTCGACCAGTTCGGTCGGCGCGTCGGCAGCACGTTGAAGAATGGTGCGAGCCCGCGGGAAGTCTTGCGTCGCCCCGTAGCGCGCGACCGCAACCATTGTGAGTACGTGGCCGCGAGGGCGTTCACCGATAGACAACGCCTCGTGAAGCAACGCTCGTGCATCTTGCAACCGTCCACGTCGGACCATTATCTCGGCGTATCCCGCGCCGCACAGAAAAGCCGTAAACGATGAAGCCGCTCCCTCCAGCCGGTCGAACCAATACGCGGTCAATACCGGATCGTCGAGATGTGCTGCCACAACCGAGCCCCACGCGGCAGCATGCGCGATCGTTATCTGGTTGTCGGTTGGAATGGCGCGCACGACATCGAGATCAGCTTTCGCACCGGCGAGGTTCCCGCGCAGGAGGCGACAAAAAGCTGACACGGCATGCGCCGAGGCTTCGCCGTGGCGGGTACACTCTGCGCGCGCACTGTCGATGGCTAGGCCGATATCACGCTCGGCATCCTCGTGCAATCCCAGCAGGGCGTAGCAGAAGGCGCCATTGTAGTATACCGATGCTACCAGACCCGTACCACCCATTCGTCGCGCCGCTGCTAGCCACAGCGCATGTTCGGCGCGATAACGTTCCGCATCGCCCATCACCATCGCGAGCCATGCCACAACGTTATGAAACCGAAAGTCGATCTCCGGGACCGTCTCAATGGCACGGCGATCGACGTGCGCCAGATGGTGGATCGTTTCATCCGGTTCATAGAACGTGATCGTCAGCCAGGCGATGCCCAGGTGCACTCGGCTGCGCGAGACGAAGTCGGAGTGATCAAGCCGTTCTAGCATCGCCTCGAGTGCCGCCGTCGGGTGAGTATCCCTGCCGGTGTAGCGTTGGACGGCCTCACGCACCAAGCACGTCGCCTCACGTTCGGAATCGCCGAGCGCTCGAAAGATCGCGGCAGCTTGAGCATACGCGCTTAGCGCCGCATCGTGGAACGACATGGCTAGCCGGCGATCCGCTATTTTCTCGAAGAGCCTGCCGCGCTGCAGGCACACGGGTTCGACGGTGTCGAGCGCACGTTGGAAAAACCTGATGGCATCGTCGTGAGCGTGAACGGCACCGGCAGCATCGCCCGCCAGTTCGTTATAGCGTACGGAGTTGGCGGCGTCTCCCGCCGCCCACCAATGGTACGCTAAACTCTCAATCGATCGCTGCTCTGCAGGCACGTTTTCGAGCGCGACGGCGATCGTGTGATGAAGCGGCCGGAGCTGGGCCGTCAGGAAATCTGCGTAAATCGCCTCGCGCGTCAAGGCATGGCGGAAACGAAAAAGGGTCGGCGATTCTTCTTTGATCAGCTGGAAATCGCGCGCTCGTTGCAGCGCCGGCAGCAGGGATGCGGTATCAGTCCCAAGCGTCCGTGCCAGAAGATCGAGATCGAAGCTGCGGCCGATGACCGCCGCCTGTGCCAACACTTTGTGTTCGCTTTCATCCAGCGGCCGCAGACGCTCCAACAGCGTTGCGCGGACGGTGGTTGGGAGAGCCGTCGCGTCGGACGTACGCGCGAGGCCTCGCCGTTCGACGGCGCTCTTGAGCAGCTCTTCGGTAAAGAACGGGTTCCCTTCGCCGGTAAGGGCGACGGCGCGCCGCGTTTCGTCCGCGAGTTCAAACCCTTCCAAAGCCGTGTCAATGAACGCGTGCAACTCCGGGCCTGCCAGCGCCGCGAGTTCCACGCGCTCGGTGCGTGTGCCGCTTACGAGCTTCGCGAGTCCGGCATAAGCGGGATGTCCGGAGTGGACCTCCTCCGGCCGAAGCGACGCGATGATGAGCAGCCGCATCGCTGCGAGTTTTGGGCTGAGGTATGCAAGTAGCTCGATGGTAGCGGCGTCCGCCCAGTGCAGGTCCTCGATGACGGCGACAGTCGCACTCTTGCGCGCGGCGCGCGCAAACGTGTCGGTGATCACGTTGAACTGCTCGTGCCGCGAAGCGGCCGGAGCCAAGTCGCCGACGGCAGGATCCAAACGAGAAATCACATCCAGGACCGGCCCATACGGGCGCTGCGCGAACTGCAAACATGCGCCCTGTCCGATGCGCCACCGCGAGGTCGCAAGCAAGGAACAGAATTCCGCGATCAGTCGTGATTTGCCGACGCCGGCCTCGCCGGTGACCAGCACGATACCGCCGTGCGACGCGCCCGCTTTCCGTCGTCGCTCGTGGAGAAAGGCGAGTTCCTGACGGCGTCCGATGAACGCTCGGCAGAGGACAGGCCGAAAGATCACGAGCGAGTGCAAACCTGCATCTCATATCGTTCGCCGCGGAGGGTAGCCGCTCCGCGGGCTCGTTCACGTCCACGTGTTTGACGCCGCTCGGCCGCGGAACGATACCGTGATCGGAGGTAGCGATGAGCACGCCTTTCACAGTCGGAACGGTCGGGCATTTCGGGCTGGCGGTGCGCGATCCGCGGGCGAGCGCGCGGTGGTACGAGCGCGTGCTGGGCATGCGCGAGGAGTTCACCTACGACGAAGGCGTGGCGGTTGGCAGCGACGGCGTCACGATTGCGCTCTTCCGCGGCGAGCCGTCACCCCAGACGATCGACCACGTGTCGTTTCATCTGCCGGATGCGGCCACGCTGCGTGCCGCGCTCGCTCACTTGAAAGCGAACGACGTCCACATCGAGGACCCCGCCGACGAGATTGGCCCTGAAGCGCCGGGTTCCCAAAATATCGGCCTGTGGTTTTACGATCCCGACGGTTACCGACTCGAGTTCTCGGTGCTCGGCGGCGCGAAGGATCTCTGAAGCATCGTATCGCGATACGCGTCCCAACGCCGGTTTTCTATCGCTTCACGAACGTGCGCCATCAGTTTCGCGAACAGGGCGAGGTTGTGGTATGACAGCAGGCGTGGACCGAGCATCTCCTCAGCTCTGAAGAGATGCGAGAGATATGCGCGGGTGTACGTCGCGCAAACCGCGCACCCGCACGTCGCATCCAGCGGCCGCGCGTCGCGCGCTAAGATGGCGTTGCGGATATTGAGATCGCCGTCGAACGTCAACGCCCGCCCATTGCGCCCGCAGCGGGTCGGATAGACGCAATCGAACAGATCGATGCCGGCGTCGACCGCGCGCAATAGATCGGGCACCGTTCCGACACCCATCAGATAGCGCGGTTTGTCGGGCGGCAAGAGAGTCGCGGTAAAGCGCGCCGTGCGGTGCAGCGCTTCGCGTCCTTCCCCCACCGATAAACCGCCGATCGCATAACCCGGAAGGGCGAGCGCGACCAGTTCGTGCGCGCTCTGCTCGCGGGCCCGCTCATCCAGACCGCCTTGCACGATGCCGAAGAGCTGCGTCTGCGCACGTTCGCGCGCCTGCGCACAGCGCCGCGCCCAAGCGCTCGTCAAGCGCACGCTGCGCGCGATCGCCTCCCGGTCGGCGGGCAGCTTGACGCAGACGTCGAGCGCCATCGCGACGTCGACTCCGAGCGCTTCCTGGAATGCCATGACGTTTTCGGGCGTGAACTCGTGCTCGCTCCCGTCGAGATGCGACCGAAAGCGGACGCCGTCGTCGCAGACCTCCCGGCGTGACTCGAGCGAGAACACTTGGAAGCCGCCGCTATCGGTCAGCACGTTGCGCTCCCAGCCCATGAACGCGTGGAGGCCGCCGAGCGCTTCGATCGTCTCGCGTCCGGGCCGCAGCCAGAGATGATACACGTTGGCGAGCACGATCCGCGTGTCGAACGCGCGCAGATCATCGGGCGTCAGCGCCTTGACCGTGGCTGCCGTCCCGACCGGCATGAAGGCCGGCGTCTCAACGGCACCGTGCGCGAGCATGAGCGAACCGCGCCGCGCCGCGCCGTCGCGGGCGTGCAATACAAAGCCGAGCGGCGGCGCGTTCAAGCGGAGCGGAGGGTTTCGCGGGCCGTGCGATAGTCGGCCGGCGGTTCGGTTTCGAAGACGAGCGTCGTGCCGCTTTGAGGATGCCGGAAGGCGAGTCGCCGCGCGTGTAAGGCTTGCCCCGGAAGATCGACGGCGGCATCAACGCTGCCGTAGAGGGGGTCGTTGATCAGCGGGTGGCCGAAGGCCGCCATGTGCACGCGAATCTGATGCGTGCGGCCGGTTTCCAAAACGAAGTCGAGTTCGCTTGCGTTGCGGAACGCCTCGCGTACGGCATAGTGCGTCACCGCCGGTTTGCCGTCGGGCCGCAGGGCGTGTCGCAGCCGATTGCGGGGGTCGCGGCCGAGCGCACCCTCGATCGTGCCGCGGGGATGTTCGGGAATGCCGACCACGAGCCCCACGTAGCTCCGTTCGATCGTACGGCGCATCATCTGTTTTCCGAGGGCGGTCAACGCGGCGTCGGTTTTGGCGACGACGAGAAGCCCGGAGGTGTCGCGGTCGAGACGGTGCACCAAGCCGGCGCGCACGGGGTCACCGGGCAAGGAACCGGCATGTGCGAGCAAGGCATTGACGAGCGTGCCGTCGCGTGCGCCGTGCGCCGGATGCGTCACCATGCCGGCGGGTTTATCAACGACCAGCAGCACGTCGTCTTCATAGACGACGCTAAGCGCAATGGGTTCCGGCTGCGCGTCGAGCGGCGGCCGCGGCGCGATCGTGAATTCCAAGACGTCGCCTACCGACAGCAACATTGCCGGTTTGGGAAGCGCGCCGTTGAGCCGCACCGTGCCGTCGCGAATCGCTTGCGCCACGCGCCCGCGCGACGCACCGGACAGGCGGGCGATCGCAACGTCGCAGCGCGCGCCGGCTTCGGCAGCGGTGACGACGTGTCGAACGAGCGGCGGATGCCTCGGACGCGTCGCGTTCAGCGGGGCGATTGCACCGGGGCCGTCGCGCGGTCGCGCTGCAGCGACGCCAGCAGCAACAGCGCGACGCCGACGGTGATGCACGAATCGGCCACGTTGAAGACCGGCCACCAGCGCAGGTCCACGAAGTCGACGACGTAGCCGTAGTGGAAGCGGTCAAGGATGTTGCCGAGCGCGCCGCCGACGATGCCGCCGAACGCGATGCGGACCAGCAGCGAGCGGGCCGCCTGCTCGCGGAACGCAAACCAAAAAACAGCCAACACGGCAAGCGCCATGCCGACGAGGAACCACGGCTGCGTTCCGAACAAGCCGAACGCGCCCGCATGGTTCTGCACGTACGTCAAATACAGCAGCCGCGGGATCGCGATGCGGCTTTCACCCGGCCCGAAGTTCGTCACGACGAGGTGCTTACTGTACTGGTCGAGCGCGAGCGCCAGTGCTGCGGCGAGCCAAAAGATCACAGGCTCGGGGCTTTGACGTACTGGTAGAAGAAGCCCGCGATGCGCGTAAACTGGTCGGTTGCGACGACGAGTCCCGTCGCGACGAGAATCGCGCCCGACGTCGCTTCGATGACGGGCAGGAAGCGTTTGAGGCGCCCGAGCGCGCCCAAGGACTGGGTGATGAAGGCGGCCACGATCAGGAACGGGATGGCCAGGCCCAGCGAATAGACGAACAAGAGAACCGTTGCCTGAAGCAGTTTCTCTTGCGCGGCCTGCAAGATGATGAGCGAGAGGATCGGCCCGATGCAGGGCGACCAGCCCGCCGCGAAGCCCAGGCCGACGAGAAACGAGACCCACAGCGACTGTTTGCGCGGCACGGCATGGAGGCGCGTGTCGCGCGCCAGCAGACCGAGGCGCAAAACGCCCATCATCTGCAAGCCCAGCACGACGATGACGATGCCCCCCAGGATCTCGAGCGTGCGCTTGTTGTTGGTGAAGACGCCGCCGATGGCGCTGGCCGACAGCCCGATCGCGACGAAGATGAGCGTGAACCCGGCGATGAACGCGCCCGCGTGCGCAATGGTGCGCGCCTTGGCTCGGCCGCTGGTTTCGGCTTTGAGGTCTTCCAAGCTCGTGCCGGTCAAGAACGACAGGTACGATGGCACGAGCGGCAAGACGCACGGCGACACGAACGACACGAGCCCTGCCAAAAACGCCGTCGCGACGTTGAGTTGCACGCCCCCTTTTACGACGGCGACCAAATGCGGCCTTGATACAAGTGGTGCAAGGCTCACCGCAGGCGAGCCCAGCAGGGCGGCCGTCACGGGTGCCGCAAGCACAAACGGCCGTGCAGCACTGGTTTACCTATCCGAACATCGATCCGGTCGCGGTTCACCTGGGACCGCTGGCAATTCACTGGTATGGGCTTTCGTATCTGGTCGGCTTCATCGCAGTCGGAGCCTGGATGGCGCGTCCCGCCGGGCGGCGGCGCCTCGGATTGACGTTCGAAGGCGTGCAAGATTTTCTCGTCTACGCATTGATCGGCGTGCTCGTCGGGGGGCGGACGTTCTTCGTGATCGCCGACATCGTCACCAAGCACGACGCGAGCCTGTACTTCGGCGACATACCGCGCAGTCTCATCAACGTGGTCGCGGTCTGGAACGGGGGGATGGGGTTCTTCGGCGGCCTCATCGGGGTGATCATCGCGATCACGCTATTTGTCCGCAAATACCCCTGGTTGACGTTCGGCGTGCTGGGCGACGAGGTCGTCGTCCTGTTGCCGATCGGAATCGCGCTGACGCGCATCGTCAATTTCATCAACGACGAACTCGTCGGCAACCTCTGCGTCCCCGACCAACCATGGTGCATCAAATTTCCGAGCGCCGCGGGCTACCGCTATCCGTCGCAAGTGTTCGAAGCGATGCTCGACATCGCGGTGCTCCCGATCGTCTACGTCGTATATCGCCGCCGTCCGCCCGACGGCGTCGTCGCGTGGACGTGGTTTACCTGTTACGGCATCACCCGCTCGCTCGCCGAAATGTGGCGCCAAACCGACCTGCAACTGGGCCCGCTCACCGGCGGACAACTGCTCGCGTTGCCGATGATCGCGATTGGTTCGGGGCTCATCGTGTTTGCGCTGCGGCGCAATCGCCATGTCGATGCAGGGCGCGCGGCCGGGAAGTTGGGGCGGCCCAAGGACAGCCTCGCGGTTTGACGGAAAGCAGGTGGTCGATATGCCGAATTCGCTCGCGACCCGGATCGCGTCGATGCGGGCGTCGATCGACGCCGTTGCGCGACGCGCCGGCCGCGATCCGGCAGCGATCGTTTTGGTCGGCGTGACCAAGAAACAGCCGCGCGAGAGCGTCGTCGCCGCGCTCGAGGGCGGACTCACCGACGTCGGCGAGAACTACGTGCAGGAAGCGCGCGAGAAATATGCCGGGCTGGCCGGCGCGCGCAAGCATTTCATCGGTCACGTCCAGACCAATAAAGCGAAAGCGATCGTGGAAACCTTCGACGTCGTGCAGTCGATCGACCGGTATGATGCGGGGCGCGCCATCGCGCGTGCCGCGAGGGGCGTGGGCAGGCCCGTGCGCGCCCTCGTACAGATCAACGTTTCACCGACGGAGCGTTTCGGCATCGCTCCCGGTGACGCGCCCGAACTGGCGGCGCGTTTGCGCGACGATGAGGGCCTCGACGTCGACGGCGTGATGGCGATCGGGCCCAATACGGACAACCGCGCGGAGATCGCCCGCGCATTCGCTTTGGCAGCGAAAACCCTCGGCACCGTCGGCGGATCGACGCTTTCGATCGGGATGTCCGGCGACTGGGAAGAAGCGATCGGCTGCGGGACCACGATGCTGCGCATCGGGACCGCCATCTTTGGAGCGCGCGCATGAACGAAGAGATCGAAGACCCACGTCAAGGTCAGAAAAACTTCCTCCACAAGCTCGGGTCGATCTTCGCAATCCACGAGGACGAAGCCGAGGAGTTCTACGAGGACGAGCCGCCGCAACCCAAGCGCAACGTCGTCGCTTTCTCGTCGCGGGAGAATCGACGCACGTCGGCCGGTGAGGTCAGCCTGTTCGCGCCGCGCAACTTCAGCGACGTGACGGAGATCGCCGACGCCTTGCGCATGCGCGCGGTCGTGATCGTCAATCTGCAGGGCGTCGATCGCGGGCTCTTGCAGCGAGTGGTCGACTTCACCAGCGGGGTCGCCTACACGCTCGACGGAAAGATTCAAAAGCTCGCCGACGCCATGTATCTCATCGTGCCGCCGGGGACGCCGGTCAATTCGGCCGGCATCCGTGAGTCGCTGGCGAGCGACCCCTCCTTCGATTTCATGACCGGCCGAGGATGACGTGGCGAAAATCACGATCGTCGACATCCAGCATAAGCAGTTCAAGAAAAAGCTCAACGGCTACGATCCGACCGACGTCGATCAGTTTCTGGACGAGTTGATCGAAACGCTCGAAGACGAAGCGCAGCAGCGGGCCGCCTTCGAAGCGGAAGTCGTTGACCTTCGCGAACGGATCAGCCACTTCAAAGCGATGGAAGAGTCGCTGCAGAACACGCTGCTGCTCGCGCAGCGTACGGCCGATGAAGTGAAGGCCAGCGCCCATAAAGAAGCGGATCTGATCCGTCAGGAAGCGCGGGTGCAGGTCGATAAAGAGATCGCGGCCTACGGCGATCGTACCGACGACGCGCGGCGCGAACATCAGCGCGCGCTCGAGACGGCGGAGAAGGCGCGCAGCGAGTTGCGCAGCCTCCTGATGACCCACCTTGCGCTGCTCGATCGTCCCGACAGCGCGGCACGCGTACCAAGCAGCCGAACCGGCAACGGTGCGTCCCTCGAACCGGTCGAGGCCTAAGGTTTGCCGGTTTCCTCCGCGACATCGGCGGCACCGAGCCTCCACCCGGCGGGACGTGCGGTCACGTTGCTGGCGGCCTGCGGTCCCGAATTAGCCGGCCGCCGCCTGGTTATCGAAGGCCGACGCATCTTTGCGGTTCGCTTCGGACGCCTGGCCCTGCTGCTCTCGTACGTCGACCCGGACGAGTTTGCACCCAGTGAACTCGAGCGGCGCCGGGCCGATGCGGCTTGGCAAGCGCAGCAAGCGCGCATCCATGAGCGTGCCGTCGAGCGCGCGAGCACCCACGGTCACGTCTTGCCGCTCCGTCCGCTCACGGTTCTTGCCGGCACCGACGTTTTGGACGGGTATGTCCGCGAACATGCACCGCGCTGGACGCGCGGTTTGGCGCGGCTCGGCGACAAGCGCGAGTGCGCCGTTCACCTCTACGTCGGCCCGCATGCGATGCCGCTGCGCGAGCCGTATCTGTTGCGCGTATCGGGAAGAGCCACGCGTTCAAACCGTATTCCGGCGATTGCCGCCGGCGCCGAGATTGCGCAACACGCGCAACGCGTCTGGGGAACGTGCAGCGCGCTAGCGCAGGCCGTACGCCGCGTGCCCGAACCCAAACGCCGCGGTGAACTGTGGGCCGCGGCGCTGCTCCTCGCGCCCAACGACGTTGTAGCGCTGGGCGAAGCGGTCGAACGCTGCGCCGCGGTAGGCGCGGCACTGGGCGTTACGGCGTACTTCGAAGGTCCACGGGCACCGTTTAGCTTCGCTTGAGCGCCTCCGCTGATGCGGCGTGTGCCGAAACCGGCGGTTCCGGCTCAAAAGGGCGCCACGCGCAGGCAGCGTTGGAGCCGGATTTTTCAAGACTTGCGCGCACCGTCGGTCACGCTCGTTATGAGGATAAGGGCGAGGCCGCCGAAAAGCGCCAGGCCGCGTATGAACGGCGAATCGATTGACGGCGCGATGACGACGGCAATGAAAATCAGCCATAACCCCACGGCGAGCGCAAAGAAACGGTCTTCGACGAAGAGGCCGGCGAGTTCGCCGGCGAGCGTGCGTAGCGCGTTCACGTTGACGTGCGCATCCGGCGTACACGGGTTGCCGACAAGTACGCGACCGAAGCGGCTATGGCGAAACCGCCGACGAGCCAGAGAAGCGAGAGTTCCGCGCCGGGCCACGCGATGCGCAAACCTTCACCGGTCCAGAACGTGCCGAAGCCGGAGAGCAGAATGCCGACGCACAGTTTGAGCGCGTTCTCGGGAATGCGTGACAGCGGGGCGCGCAGCGCCACGCCCGCTCCGATGACGGCGATGCCCGCCAGTACAGCACCGGCACTCGCGGCGAAATAGGCACGCGCGCCGGCCCCCACTGCGATCACGATGAAAACAACTTCGAGCCCTTCGACTGCGACGGCCTGAAACGCGGTCGCGAAGCCTATGCCGTCGATGCCGGAAGCCGGCTGCGCGGCGGTCGCGAGCGCGCGGCGCCGACGCTCGTAGATGGCGCTCTCGTCGTGCAAGGCGATCGTCCCGGCATACCGCAGCAGCGCTTTACGTAACCAGCGCAGACCGAAGAAAAGCAGCAAAATGCCGAGTGCAAGTTGCAACGCGGTGAGCGGCACGTGCGCCAGCGCCGGACCGAAGAACGCGACAAGCGCCGCCAATGCGGCCGCGGCGGCGGCGCTGCCCCACAGTGCCGACGGCCAACCGCGCGTGACGCCGACGGCGAGCACGATCGTGAGGGCCTCGACGAACTCGACCAGCGAAGCGAGGAACGCGGGCAACGCCGCCGCGAACGCGTAGGACATGACGACCACCACCCTACCCGCTGTCCCGCGGGAATTCCGCTTGGACAACGGCTTGGAGGTCGTCATCGTGCCGTATGCCGCCGCACCGGTCGCGACGTTGATGGTGCTCTATCACGTCGGGGCGCGCAACGAGGCCGTCGGTTACACGGGCTCGTCGCACCTGCTCGAGCACATGCTGTTCAAGGGCACGCGCGCGAACAATCGCAAGGTCGGCCGCGCGTTCGCCGACATCATGAATGAAATCGGCGCAAGCAAAAATGCGACGACGTGGCTGGACCGCACGAACTACTTCGAGACCGTGCCGGTCGAGTTTTTGCCGCTCGCAATCGAACTCGAAGCCGACCGGATGCGAAACGCGCTGATCTCCGACGCCGACCGGCGCTCGGAGATGACGGTCGTGCGCAACGAACTCGAACGCAACGACAATAGCGCTGCGCGGGTACTGTCCGCCGCGCTCGTCGCCACCGCCTTTCGCGAACATCCCTATCACCATCCCACGATCGGGTGGCGCGACGACGTGGAAAGCGTGTCGACGGAGCGGCTGCGGGAACTCTACGATACGTACTATTATCCCGACAATGCGACCGTCATCGTCGTCGGCGACGTGGAGATCGAGCGCGCGCTCGAGCTGATCGAGCGCAGTTTCGGACCGCTCGGACGCGCAACGGCTGCGATTCCGAACGTGCATACGAGCGAACCGCCGCAACTCGGCGAACGGTCGGTGACGATCAAACGCCCCGGTGATGAAACGCTGATCGCCTACGCCTTCCATACGCCCGCGGCTTTCGGTCAAACGACGGCGCTGCCGGCCGCCGAGCTGGCGCATCGCATCGCGACCGGCGACGACCGTCGCGTCACATACGGCTTGGAAGTCCTGGGACGCATTCTGAGCGGCGGGCGCACGAGCCGGCTCTCACGGGCGCTCATCGACGAGCGCTTGGCGCTCGAGGCGTCGGCGTGGAACTGGGCGTCGCGCGATCCCGGTCTTTTTCAGATCGTCGTCACCGTCGCTCCGGGCCAATCGCCCGACGAGGTGCGCCGCACGCTCGATGCGACGCTCGAAGCCCTCGCCGCGGATGGACCGGATCCCGCCGAGTTGACCCGGGCCAAGAGTCAGATTGCGGTCCAGAGCGCCTTCGCGCGAGACGGAACGTTCGCGCTCACACAACGGCTTGGCGAGTTCGAAGCGGTCGGAAGCTGGCACCTCGAAGATGACTACGTCGAACGCATCGAGGACATAACGGTCGACGACGTGCGGGACGCGGTGCGCACGTTTCTCCACGAAGATAATCGCACGGTCGGCGCGTTCCTTCCAGGAACGCCGCGAACGATCGATCGCGTGCCGTTCGAAGCGGTCGAGGGGCGACCCGACGTCGCCGTGAGCGTTCCCTCAGTACCGTTGCCGTTACCCGAAGCGATCACCGGCGGCCATTTTGCCGAGCGCATCGCACGGGTGCGCTTGCCCGGCGGCCTCGATGCCGCGTACATTCACAACGTCGAGAGCGCTACGGTCGTCCTGCGCGGCCTCTTGGAAGCGGGTCCGGCCTTCGCGGCCGGGCGCCCCTACCTGCCGGCGATCGTGGCGGAGATGCTTGAACGCGGCACGAGCTCCCACGATCGAGTTGCGATCGAAGAGCGGCTGGAACGGGCCGGCATTCGGCGCGGGTATTTCGTGGACGACGACCCCACGCAGAATTACAACGCCCTGGCCCTGCGTTTTGCGGCGTCGTGCGCGGTGAGCGATCTCCCCACGCTGCTCGAAACGCTGGCCGAAGAGTTGCGTGAGCCGGTCTTTGACGAACGCGAATTCGAACTCGTGAAGTCGGAGTCGCTCGGAGCGTTGCGGCTTTTGCGCACGCACACGAACTGGCGCGCCATGCAACGGTTCTTGCAACTCGCGTACGAACCCGGGGACGTCAACGCCGAACCGGAACTCGATGCGCTGTTGGCCGGCGTCGAAGCGCTCGACTTGGACGAGGTACGCCGCTATTATGCCGCGACGATCGTGGGAGCGCCGGCGCTGCTCAGTGCCGCCGGCGCGACACCGCCTTCGACGTTCGAGCGACTGGCGACACAGGCGCTCGGCGCCTTGCCGCTGCGGCCGATCGAAGCCATGTTTCCCGCCCCAGCCGTGCACGAGCGTCGGCCCCGCGACGTGCGCGAAAACGTCGAACTGGAACGCAAGACCAGCGTCGACATCGTGATGGGTCGCGCGACGTCGCTGGTACGCCGCGACGATTCGTATCTCGCCGCCACGATTGCGAACGGTATCCTCGGGCAGTCGACCCTCAGCTCACGCTTAGGCTTACAACTCCGCGACCGCGAAGGCCTGACCTATGGTGTAACCAGCGGCTTCTTGGCCGCCGGCCGCTTACCGGGACCCTGGCGCATCGGCGTGACCGTAAACCCCGCCAACGTGGAGCACGCGATCGACTCGGCACGCGCGGTGCTGCGCGCCTACGCGCACGACGGTCCGACGCCGCGCGAACTCGACCAGCAGCGCAACTCCATGTCGGGTGCGCATCGGGTCGCGCTCGGCACGAACGGCGGCATCGCCGCGCAGCTCGAACGCATGACCTACTACGCGCTGGGCGACGATTACGTCGATACCTATCGGGAGCGGCTGGCTGCCGTTTCGCAGGGCGACGTTCGCGCGGCGATCGCGGCGCATCTCGACGAGCGCAACCTCGTCATCGTGGCCGCGGGGACGCTCAAGGCCCAATAAGTTCGGGGTGATACGAGGTGACGCGCGGGCGCATGCAGACGCCGGCGTCATGACGTAGCCAAGGGCGTTCGCACGATGCAGACAATTCGCCGCTGGGGACGCGCACGTCCAACGTAACGCAGACGCGCTTTCCCATACCGGCCAGAGGTACGACCGAAACCCGGCGCGCGAGCTCCGAGATGATGTACAAACCGCGGCCGCTTTCGGCGTATTCGTCGACCGGTCGCCGGACGTCGAGCGAGAAAGCCGCCGTCGTATCGTGGACCGAGATCTGCGCCCGTCCGTCGGCGCGGCTCAGCTCGAGACAGACGTTGCCCTTGGCATGGCGAGCAGCGTTGGACAGCAGTTCGCCGACGACGAGTTCTGCCGCGCTGAGCGCTTCTTCCGAATCCGTGTACGCTCGCAGCGCCGCTGCCGCCGCCTTGCGGGCGCTCCGCGCGGCCTGTACGTCGCCCGCATCCAACGTCCAGCACATGGTTGTTAGCCTACCCTACAAAATGGCGCTTTCACCGCTCAGCCGCGCTGCGGAAGCCATCCGGGGACAGCAATGGCCCGTTCCTATAACGGCCGGAACGCCCGGGTGCACGAGCGTCGGTCGCGGGTAGTTGCGGGAACACCGTGCCGGCACGCGGTGAACGTTGAGCCGAAAGGCTCACCGAGTCGGATGAATTCGTGCCGAATTTCCCCGGTCCAAAAGGCAGAGGACCCAAGGGACGTTTTGGTCCGGCGGGGGACTTCATGGAGAATCGCATGGACGTTTCAGACTCGATGTCCCCCTCCGCTACGGTCGCGCGGCCTCGCATGCGGCTGCAACTGCCCTTCGCGGCAGCGGTACGGCGGCGAGCGAGCGATGTGCCAGAGTGGTTCCGCGGCCTTGCCGTTCTCGCCGGTCTGCTGGCGTTCGTCGTTGCCTACGTCGTCTATTTAGAACGCATGAGTAGCGACGCAACGGCGCCGGCTTCGGCGGTCTCGTCGTCAGGCGGAGGGTCGCTTGCCTATCGCTCCATCGATGATGCGCAGTCGGCAGGCAGTACCGGTTTTCAGTTCGTCGGCGGATGGCAGCGCGTCGTCGGAGAGCATGATGGTCGCTTGCACGGAACGAGCACGCGCAGTTTCCGCATCGGTGCGACCGCTACGCTGGTCTTCGTCGGCCGCTCGGTGCGCGTGTACGGCGTGGGCGGCCCGAACGGCGGGACCGCAGCCATTACGCTCGACGGGCGTTCGTACGGCACCGCGAGCTTCGCCACCCCACGGAAGCAGGCGAGATTGGTCGTGTTCGACAGTCCTCCGTTGGCGCCGGGTACTCACCGGCTGTCGCTCATCGTCGCGCCGCCCGCGGCGGGCAGCGTCGGCCGCGGTTACGTGAACATCGACGGCGCTGCGTACCAGCCGTAGCGGGGCCTGGTTTCTGCGGGACGCGAGGTAGCGCACAAAGGCGACCGAAGTTCGCCGCGTGACGTGGATTTATCCGATTCCGGTATGGATTTTCGCGCTGTCGGTAATCGCCGCCATGTGTTCGGTCGCATGCTTTGCGCATTGGATCGTCCTCCGGCTCGTGCCGACGCGGGAGCTGGTAAAGCACAATAGCGTCGCAGCGGCCATCATGGGCATCATCGGCACGGCATACGCCGTGCTGCTGTCCTTCATCGTCGTCGTGATCTGGCAACAATACAATGAATCCGACAGCGTCGCGTCGACCGAAGCCGGGGCGGTTTCCGATTTGCACCACCTCAGCGATGCGCTTCCGAGCCCGTTGAACGTGACGCTGAAAGCCGAAAGCGACCGGTACGTCAAGCTCATGATCGACGTCGAATGGCCGGACATGCAACGCGGGGCATGGAGCCCGCAAGCGCAGCACTTGACGGGCGTCATCGTGCATCAGGTCGCCGACGTCATTCCGCGCAACCCCGCACAACAGAATGCCGCAGCAAGCCTTGACCATCGCACGCACGTTGCTCGACGCCCGGCGCCAGCGCTTGCACGACAACGAGACGGGCATCCCGTGGATTCTATGGTCGACCCTATGGTGCGCTGCCGTGGTGACGCTCGGATTCAGTTTCATGTTCGGCGTCGAAAACGCCCGCATCCAATTGACGATGACTGCCGCTTTGACCGCCACGATTGCTTTGATGTTCGTGCTGATCGCCGAACTGGATTATCCGTTCCGGGGTGATGCCGGCATCTCGCCGCACAGTTGGTATCAGATCCAGCGGCAACTTCACAGCGACCGCTGATCGCTCACGCCTTACGGCGTGATGTCGAAGACACGGCTCTTGCGCAGGTCGTCCACTTCGATTGCCATCAGTTGCGCGCGCGTGATCGTTCCGCCCCCCGCGAAGAGGCGCGTCGCGGCCCGTAAGCGCGCGCGGTCGAGCGCATTGCGAACGCTGCGCGCGTTGGCGAAGTTCGGTTGCTTCATGCGCCGCTCGACGTACTCCAGAAACGTCGCCTGCGCGTTCGTACCGAATTCGTAGTTGAGCCGGCGCAGCATGAGCTGCGCGATCGCCATCAGTTCGTCCGCCGTATAATCCGGAAAGTCGATGTGATGGGCGACCCGTGAACTCAAGCCGGGATTGCTCGTAAAGAAGCGTTCCATCGGCGCTTTGTAACCGGCGAAGATGACCACCACGTCGTCGCGCTGGTTCTCCATCACTTGCAGAAGTATCTCGATTGCCTCGGCGCCGTAGTCGCGCTCGTTTTCGGGGCGGTACAGATAGTACGCTTCGTCGACGAATAGGACGCCGCCGGTCGCTCGCTTGAGCATGTCTTTGGTTTTAGGCGCGGTGTGGCCGATGTACTGGCCGACCAAGTCGTCGCGCGTGGCGACCACGACGTGTCCTTTACGCACGTAGCCGAGACGGTGCAGCAGCTGCGCCATGCGCATCGCGACGGTCGTTTTACCCGTACCGGGGCGGCCGGTGAACGACATGTGGAGCGGCGGCTTTTCGGCGGCCAGTCCGGCTTGGCGGCGCAAAGTGTCGATCAGGAGCAGGTGCGCAATTTCGCGGATGCGTGTCTTGACCGGCCTCAGGCCGATCAGTTCATCATCGAGGTTTTTTAAAACGTCGTCGACGTGCGAGTCGCGATACGCCGCATCGAGGTCGAAGCGCAAGTCCCTCGTCGCGCTGGCGATCTCTGCGCTGGGTGCGGCTTCCGGCGGCACGCTTTTCAGTCGGCCGCCTTTGACACGCCGTTGCGGTAGCGTTCCCCGTGCGGCCGCTCCGCAGCGTATGAATGGAGCGTGTAAGCAATGCGGCGATCCGAACGTTCCTGGCGGTCAAGGTGGAAGCCCGGCTCATGCCCGGGACGTTGGACGATGAAGCTCAGTGCCGTCGTTTGCCGGCCCAGGCGCGCATCGTATGCATTGACCTTGACGTAATCGTTCGCGTGCTCTTCACGCGCACGCCGGACCTCCTGCATGATGGCGGCCGCGTCGCGCAGATCGAACATGGGCAGCCCGTGCATCTCCCAGTACGAATTCCGCGGGTGCGGATCGTCGGTGTATTCGATGGAAATGGGCCAGCCGTTGTCGACTGCATACTGGATCTGCTTGACGATCTGCTCGTCGGTCAGCGGCGGTAAGTACGAGAACGTTCCTTGAGTGAGATGCATCTGGAGATCCTCACGAGTACGATGGGGTTGAAACGACGTCCGGCGTGTCGGTCGACGTGTAGTCGAACGTGACGTCTTTCCAGATGTCGAGCGCTTTGGCCAGCGGTGAACACCAGCGCGCGGCATCGCGCAGGATGTCGGGACCTTCGTTGAGGTAGTCGCGCCCTTCGTTACGGGCCAAAACGATCGCTTCGAGCGCGACGCGATTCGCCGTCGCTCCCGCGGCAACTCCGTCCGGGTGCCCGATGGTACCGCCGCCAAATTGGAGCACGACGTCCTCACCGAGGAGATGCAGCAGCTGGTGCATTTGGCCGGCATGGATGCCGCCGGAGGCGACCGGCATCACCGGCGCGAGCGACGACCAATCCTGATCGAAATAGAGTCCGTGTAACGGATTTGCCGGCACGAAACTCTCCCGCAAGATGTCGTAGTAGCCCGCCGTCGTGTTCGGATCGCCCTCCAGTTTGCCGACGACGGTGCCAGCGTGAACGTGGTCGACGCCGAGCAGCCGCACCCATTTCGCGAGCACGCGAAAGCTCACGCCGTGCGACTTCTGCCGCGTGAACGTGCCGTGGCCCGCGCGATGGAGGTGCAGGAGCACGCCGTTTTTGCGTGCCCACTTCGACATCGAGGTCATCGCGGTGTAGCCGACGGTGAGATCGATCATGACGATCGCCGAGCCCAGTTCCTTGGCGAATTCGGCACGCTCGTACATCGCTTCCATGTCGCCCGCGGTGACGTTGAGATAGTGTCCCTTGATCTCGCCGGTCTCCGCTTGGGCGCGGTTGACCGCCTCCATGCAGAACAGGTAGCGATCGCGCCAGCGCATAAACGGCTGACTGTTGATGTTTTCGTCGTCCTTGGTGAAGTCGAGACCGCCGCGCAACGCTTCGAAAACGACGCGGCCGTAATTCCGTGCGGACAGGCCCAGCTTCGGTTTCGTCGTCGCACCGAGCAGCGGCCGGCCGAACTTGTTGAGGTACTCGCGTTCCATGACGATGCCGTGCGGCGGACCCTGAAACGTCTTCACGTACGCGACTGGGATGCGCATGTCTTCGAGCCGTAGCGCTCGCAGCGCCTTGAACCCGAATACGTTGCCGATGATGGACGACGTCAGGTTCGCAATCGAGCCTTCTTCGAAAAGATCGAGGTCGTAGGCGATCAGCGCGATGAACTGTTCGGGATTTCCGGGCACCGGATCGAGTCGATACGCTTTGGCTTGATAGTGCTCGTGCGCCGTGAGCCGATCGGTCCACACGACCGTCCAAGTGGCCGTGGACGACTCACCGGCCACCGCGGCGGCGGCCTCGACCGGGTCAACGCCTTCCTGCGGCGTGATCCGGAACGCGCACAGAACGTCCGTATCTTTCGGCGCGTAGTCGGGATCCCAGTACCCCATCTCGGCATACGGCGTGATGCCCGACTCCCAGCGGCCCTTCTGCGGTTTGATTCCTTCGTCGGAGATGAGCGTATTCATACGTGCGCCTCGCCGCCACGAACGTGGCTGATGCTCGACCGCGACCGGGAGCGAACCGCGTCATCATTCCACGATGATCGATAAAAGTCAAATAAGGTAGACGCTGTTAATCATAAGTTAAACCTTATTCATCTAATGGCGACTCGATCGCCTCACGTTCACGCCGGAAGCGCGTCCTTCGCCATCACCGTCCAGTCGCTCGCGCCGTACCCGCGCTCGATCAATTCATCCATCTTGGCGGCAATCGCCGGCAGGGCGACGAGGTCGCTTCCGGCGCGCTGTGCCTCATCGAGCATCAAGCGGACGTCTTTGCGCGCCATCGTCAGTTCCCACGACGGATGGTCGAAGTCGCCTCCGATCAGTCGTGCCGCGCGCGCCGGTATGACCGCACCCGGATTGAAGAAGTCGAAGAGCGAGACCGCTTCGTGCGGCGCGAGGCCCAGTGCTTTCGCGAGGGCGAGAACATCGGTCAAGCCCGCGGTCACGAACGTCAAAAAGAGATTGCCCATCAGCTTGAAGGCGGCGGCACGATTGGGCTGCGCTCCGAGATAGAGCAGCTGGCCCGTCATCGGTTCCAACGCGGGGCGCAGCGCATCGAAGCGATCACGCGCACCGGAGGCGAGCATGGTTCCGCTCGACTCGAGCGCGTTCTGCGGCCCCATGAAAACCGGCGCATGCAGAAACGGGATGCCGCGCGCATCCCAGCGGGCGACGCGCTCTGCCGCCCCGCTCGCCGAGGTCGTCGTGTGGTCGACGATCGCGACGTCGCAGGCGAAGCCGGCGCGAGCGCGCTCGAGTACGTCGTCGACCGCGTCGTCATCGGAGAGCGTCAGGTGAATGCGTTTTGCACCGCAGGCGGCATCCGCGGGATCGGCGGCGACCTGCGCGCCGTCGGCTTGCAGCGACCGCGCCTTTTGCGGCGTGCGGTTCCACACGCGCACGTCCTCGCCGCGGCGGCGCAGGGCGCGCACGAATCCCGCTCCCAATAATCCGGTCCCGAACCAAGCGATCACGTGATCTCCCGTTAAGCATCCGTCGAGGTAAAATCGCCGGCGGTGCGCAGATAGTCAACGAACCGGGCTGCCGGCGACGACAATTCCCGCTCTGCGCTCGCGACGAGGTGCCACGGTCGCGGCAACGGCGTCACGGGCGTCGCAATGATGTCGATCACCCCATCCGCCAGCTCGCGCGCGATCCCTTCGCGCGCGAGCAACGAGACGCCGAGGCCCACGCGGATGCACTCGCGGATCGCACCGTTCGAACCGATCGTGAGCCGTGGCGGATCGATGGCCAGCGCCGTGAAAAACTCTTCGGTCGTCGTTCGCGTTCCCGAACCCGATTCGCGCAGGAGCCACGTTTCGCGCGCGAGCGCCTCGATGTCGTGCGCGCCCGTGTGAGCGGGACCGACGACGACCAGTTCGTTCCCGCGAGTCGCCAACGTTTGAAAGGCGCGGCCGAGCGGCGGCCGTCCCGCAAGCACGAGTTCGACCTCCCAGTGCGCGAGAAAATCCCAGACGCGACTGCGGTTGGCGACCTCGAGTTCGATCTCGCCGGTACCCTCGCGTTGCCCGAAGCCTTGGATCAGTTGGGGCAACAGATGCTCCGCCGCCGTGGTCACGGCAGCCATCCGGACGCGTCCGGCGCGAGCGGTCTGGGCCGCCCGCGCTTCTTCCAGTCCTTCGGCGATGAGCGACAGGACGCGGCGCGCGTAGCGCTCGAGTGCTTTGCCCGATGCCGCCAGCCGCAAGGTGCGGCCGTCGCGCTCGAAGAGGGGGGCCCGAACCTCGCGCTGCAGCGTCGCGAGCGCCGAGGAGACCGCCGGCTGTGAGACATTTTGACGCTCCGCCGCCGCCCGCACGGAGCCGGCATCGATGACGTCCAGGAAGGTCTGAAGCTGATGAAGCGAAGGCATAAATAATCGCTTATCATTCCGTGAGAAACTTGTATTTGACTTCTATTGGTTACGCTGCCATGATGCCGGGACCTCGACGGCACGTCGAGGCTGGCTTGGTTGGGGGGTTGCCATGAGGAGCACCGTGGAGTTCGAAGCTGCGTCAACCGCGGTTACGTCGCGAACCACGGGCGTGTTCGCGTCGCTGTTGAGTGGCGATTTCGGGCGCCTGGCCGAGCAAGTCGGCGAACTGCTGCTCATGGGCGTCGATCCCGGATTCGGCGGCCAAGCGTTCATCGAAGCGGTCGCACCGAAGATTGGTGCCGCACGGCGGCTCATTACCGCGCACCACAGCCGCGCCAAGATTAACATCGACGGCGGCGTCAAGCCCGACAACGCGCGCCGGCTCGCCGATGCCGGGGCCGATTACCTCGTCGTCGGCTCGGCCCTCTTCGGGGACGCCGGCATCTCCGCGTGCGCGGGCCGTTTGCGCGCCGCGCTGATGGGAGGCTGAGTGATGATCGAACATGACACCACGCTTGCCGGCATCGCTCGCAGTTTGGTCGCGAGCGGTAAAGGCATTCTCGCGGTCGACGAAAGCACGGCAACGTGCAACAAGCGATTCGCAAAGCTTGGAATTGCCCAAACCGAAGAGATGCGGCGTTCGTATCGCGATTTGTTGTTGAGCGCCCCGGGCCTCGCTGGGTTTATCAGCGGTGCCATTCTCTACGATGAAACGCTTCGCCAGAGCACCGCCGACGGCACGCCGTTCGTCAGCGTAATGGAAAGCGCCGGAATGCTCCCCGGCATCAAAGTCGACACGGGAACGGTGCCGCTGACGGGTGGTTCCAGCGAGAAAATCACCGAAGGACTCGACGGGCTGCCCGCCCGCGTTGCCGAGTACCGCCGGCTCGGCGCGCGCTTTGCGAAATGGCGTGCCGTCGTCACGCTCGGCGACGGCCTGCCGACGCAGCAGTGTCTCGAAGCCAATGCGCACGCGCTCGCGCGGTACGCGCGCCTCTGTCAGGACGGCGGCCTCGTGCCGATCGTCGAGCCCGAGGTGCTCATGGACGGCGCGCACTTGCTCGCGGAGTGCGAGCGCGTGACCGAAGAGACGTTGCAGCGGGTCTTCGCGGCGCTGCGGTTGTACGGCGTTGCCCTCGATGCGATGATCCTGAAGCCCTCGATGGTGATTGCAGGGACCGACGCAGCGGCGCAGGCGGACGGGGACGAGGTCGCGCGTGCAACCGTTGCGTGCCTGCGGCGAACCGTTCCGGCAGCGGTCGCCGGGATCGCGTTCCTTTCGGGCGGTCAAGGCGACGTCCGTGCCACCGAGCACCTCGACGCGATGAATCGTCTGCCGGTCGCCAAGCCGTGGCCGCTGACCTTTTCGTACGGTCGCGCGCTACAGGAGCCGGCGCTCGAACATTGGTGCGGCGCGACAGACCATGTCGCCGAGGCGCAGCGCCGACTCGTCCAGCGCGCGCGTTGCAACGCGGCAGCTGCCTGCGGGGCATACACGCCCGCGATGGAGACCGAGGCGGTCATCGACGCGACGTACCGCGACGCCTTCGAGCCGCCGGCGGAGGCGGCGTTCGAGACGCCGCTCTTCAACGAGCGCTCGCTGTTTCGCGCGGTCTGACTTGCGCATGCGCTCATCGTGTCGGTAAAGTACCCGATCATTGCGATCACCGGCTCGTCGGGCGCGGGCACGACGACCGTGCGAGCGACGTTCGCGCAGATCTTCCGGCGCGAGGCCATTACTGCGGCCATCGTCGAGGGCGACGCCTATCATCGGTACGATCGCGCCGAGATGCGCGCGATGATGAAAAAAGCGCAAGAGGCGGGTTTCGACGCCTTCAGCCACTTCGGCCCGGACGCCAATCTGTTCGAAGAACTCGAAACGCTCTTTCGCGTATACGGCGAGACGGGCGGCGGCACGGTTCGTAAGTATCTTCACGATGAGGAGGAGGCCGCGCCGTATTCCCAAGCACCCGGCACGTTCACGCCGTGGGAACCGATCGCTCCCGACACGGCGCTCCTCTTTTACGAGGGGCTGCACGGAGCCGTGGCCGCCGAAAACGTCGACGTCGGGCAATACGTCGATCTCTGCATCGGCGTCGTGCCGACGATCAACCTCGAGTGGATCCAAAAACTGCGCCGCGATAAAGCCGATCGCGGTCATTCGCACGAAGCGATCGTGGAGACGATTCTGCGCCGGATGCCCGACTATGTGAACTACATCTGCCCGCAGTTTTCTCGAACGCACGTCAATTTCCAGCGCGTGCCGATCGTTGACACCTCCAACCCGTTCATCGCCCGCACCATTCCGACGCTGGACGAAAGCATGCTCGTCATCCGTTTCCGCAACGCCAAGGGCATCGATTTCCCCTATCTGCTGGCGATGCTGCACGACTCCTTGATGCCGCGTCCCAACACGATCGTCTGTCCGGGCGGCAAGATGGATCTCGCCATGCAATTGATCTTCACGCCGATGATCCTGCAGTTGATGGACCGCAAGAAGCGAGGCCTGTGACTTATGGACGAGTATAGGGCTCGATGCCGGCAGCCTGCAGCGTCCGGTCGAGCGGAAGCGTCGCCGTCACTTCTTCGAGTGCGAGAAGCGCGTTCGATTGAGCTTCTTGGGCGGCGACGGTCGTTACTTGGGCATTGAACAGTGCCTGTTCGTCGCTCGCGACTTCAAAATATGACGTCTCACCCGCTCGCTGAGCGCGCCTGCTGATCGTGTAGATGCGCGCGTCCAGTTGCTCCTGTGCCGTGGCGCTGCGAACGTTGACGATGCTTTGTTGCCACGTGTAGTACGCCGAAGCGGCCTGGGTCGCTAAGCTTTGCCGTTCTTGGTCGAGCGTCAAGCTGCTGATGGACTGCTGCAATTCGGCGCGCGCGATCGCCCGTCGCGTTACTCCGAAATCGAAGAGGCGTTGCGAAAAGCCGATGCCCAGCTGCGCCGCCAGCCGATAAGCACCCGCGCCCAGGCCCGGAACGCCGGCGGCCGTCGTGGCAAAGACCGGATTGAGCAGATCGTACGAAGTCGACCCAGCCAGCGTAAGGGTGGGACGCAGTGCCGCGCGCTGCTCGTCCACCGCCGCTTGGGCCGAAGCGACTGCCAACTCGTCGAGCAGGGCCTGTGGATTCGCAGCCGCAGCGGCATCGATCGCCTCTGTGGCATCGGTGAAGGGCGGTGTGGTAAGCCCGAGATCCGGGAGCACCACCAGGGGCGACGCTGCCGATCGGTTGAGGAGAACGTTGAGAACCGCACGTTCCAGCCGTTCGTCGCTCTGTGCTTGGAACAGGACCGTCGCTTCGGCTTGCGATTGCGCAGCCGCGCGGTCGACGTCGATCTCCCCCACGATGCCGGCGCGATTGGCGTTGCGCAGCGTCTGCAGATCGCGGTCGACGCGGGCCTTGAGGCCGCTCACGATTCGGACGTCTTGCTGCGCGAGCCAGAGCGCATCGTAGGCCGAACCGGCTTCGGTGAACACCGTGAGTGCCGCGATGCGGGCGTCTTGGTCGGCCTGCCGGCCTTCGATGCGTGCAATCGCCGCCTCCGCAGCACGCAAGCCTCCGTCGAGGATCGCATATTGAGCGGTGATGCTCGGGCCGAGGTCGCGTGCGACGCCGGGCTGGTGCAGCGTGGCGGTCGCTGCGGCGTCGATGGTTCCCAGCGCCGAAGCGCGCCTACGCGCCGTCTGGAGATCGAGTGCGGCGATGGCGCGCTCGCGGCTGGGAATCTGGGCGTTGGGACTCACGGCGAGCGCCGTCTGCACGAGGGTGAGAAACGGCGTGGGTGCCACGGTCGCGGTGGGTTGCGCCCGAGCCGGGGCACCAACCAGCACGAACGCACCCGCCGCGGCAGCGAGGCGAAACGAAAAGCCTGCCCTCACATCAACCGGCCGTAGGCTGCGGTTGCGATGCGGCGCTTGTCGGCTCTTGGATACGCCGCGGCTCTTTAAGCTCTCGCGGCGCGATCCACTGGTACATGATCGGCACGATGACGAGCGTCAGAACGAGCGAACTGGTCAGACCGCCGATGACGACGATCCCGAGACTGCTGCGCTGCGAGGCCCCGGGTTCAAGCGCGAGCGCGAGGGGCGCCATCCCGAAAATCATCGCAGCCGTCGTCATGAGGATCGCCCGGAAGCGTGTCTCACCGCTCTCTTGGATCGCCTCGAGTTTGTCTTTCCCCCGACGGCGCAGCGTATTGGCATAATCGACGAGCAATATCCCGTTCTTCGTCACGATGCCGACGAGCATGATGATGCCGATCAGCGAGTAGAGGTTGAGCGTGTTGCTCGTGAGCCACAGCGCCCCGAGCGCTCCGATCGACGCAAGGGGAATCGCAAACATGATGATCAGCGGCGTCGTGTAGCTATTATAGAGCGCCACCATCAGAAGAAACACGAGCAGGAACGAGAGCACGAGCGACGCGCCCAGAAGCTGCAACGTCTGTTTCATCTGGTCTTGCTGGCCTTGCGGCGTCGCCTTGATCACGACGCCCGGCGGCAGGTGAAGCGCGGAGACGCGCTGCTCGAACGCCTTCGTTACGTTGGAGAGCTGTGCGTTCGCTGGGACATTTGCGTCGACGTGGACCACGTCGACGGCATTCGTACGGGTGATCAGTTGCGGCGCGGGCGACCAACTTAGCGCGGCGATGTCGCCGACGTGAACGATCGAGCCGTTGTTCGCACGAATGGGAATCGCGAGCACGTTGCCGAGATCGTGCCGGTCCGAACGCTCGTAGATCACTTGAATTTGGATCAGCCCGTTTGCATTTTCCAGTTGCGAAGCGATGGCGCCGCCGAACGCCGCCCGGATCGCGGTAGCCGCGTTGCCGACGCTCACGTCGAGCGCGCGGGCCATGTTGCGATTGAAAATGACGTCGACCTGCGGCGAAGGACTGGACGCCGTATCGTTCACGTTCGTGGCTCCGGGCGTCGCCTTGAGCGCCGTGAAGACGCGCTGCGCGTACGCGGTCGGGTCGCCGCCGCCGCGCAACGAGACGAGCTCGTCGATCGGCTGCTTGGGACCGCCGCTCTGGGCGCTTGCGGGCTTGATGATGACGCCTGCGTTGGGCGTGAGCCGGTTCGTAACGCGGGTCAGGTAGTCGATCCAGTATTGCGTCGAATGCTGCCGGCCGGTCTTCAAGAATATGTGGATCTGGCCGACGTTGGATTCCTGGACCGGCCCGCCGAACGGAGCGTCGAATTGACCCGCTTCGCTGGTCTCCGACTCGATGTCGGGAATCTTGTCGACGTACCGCTCGACGGCGATGATATGCTTGCGCACGCTCAGCACGGGGGTGCCCGAGGGATAGGTGAATTGCGCGAAGATCTCGCCCTGGTCGCCCGCTGGGATGTACGTCTCCCCGACGAGCCCGCTCGGTACGAGCATGAGGGAACCCAAGAACAACACGACGGCAACGGCCACGACAAGCCACGGATGCTTCAGCGACCACGGCAAGACGCCGCGGGCATACCGGTCACGGACCCACTCGAAGCCGCGCGTGAACAGTTCGATGATCCGCCACGGCTTCCACGTCGATTCCAAAGCCCACAGGCCGGCTAGGGTCGGCGTGATCGTGAACGAGACGAAGAGCGAGGTGAGCGTTGAAACCGTGACGACGATGCCGAATTCCTTGAGGACCTGACCGATCGGGCCGGTCATGAAGGCGATCGGCAGGAAGACGACGACGTCGACCAAGGTGATGACGATCGCGGCCGTCCCGATCTCGCTGCGGCCGTTGACCGCGGCCGACGCCGGCTCTTCACCTTGGTCGGCATGCTGTCCGATGTTCTCGAGCACGACGGTCGAGTCGTCGACGAGAATCCCGATCACAAGCGTCATCGCGAGCAGCGAAATCGTGTCCAGGGTCAGGTTGAGGCGCCACATGGCGAAGAGCGCGACGCAGAGGGAGGTGGGGATCGCGACCATCACGACGACCGCATTGCGTAACGAGCGAAGGAAAAAAAATCATCACGATGGCCGTGAGAATGATCGCCTCGACGAGCGTGTGAAGTACGCCCTGCACCTGCTGCTTGGAATACGTCGATTGGACGTGGTCGACGGTGAAGGTGACTGCCGGAAATTGCGCGCGCAGCGCGGGCAGCGCTGCGATGACTGCGTCGGAAACCGTTACCTCACTCGATGCCACCGTCTTGGTGACGTCGATGCCGATCGCCGACGTGCCGTTGGTGTACGAGTAGACCGTCTGCGGTTCGGTCGATTCCGTGACGCTCGCAACGTCGCCGATGCGGGTCTTGTGCGGCACGACGGTCCAGGAGTTCAACGTTCCGACCAGAGGCGACGTCGATGCTCCCGAGGGCGCGTTCGACGCGGCGGTGATCGTGACGGGCGTCGCCCCCGCCACCAGGAGGTCGGCAACCGACTGCGGCGTGGCCAGATCGCCGCGCACGTCGATGTGCGTTTCGCGATCGGGTTGGTAGGCGATGCCGCCGGGTGCGCGGACGTTGTTTGATCCGATCGTGGTCACGATGTCGTTGAGCGTCAAGCCTGCCGACGCGAGCGCACTCGGGTCCACGCGGACCTCATAGGCCGCGGTCACGAGGCCGCTTTCATGGACCCCCGAGACGCCGGGAATCTGTTCGATGACCGGGACGATGGTATTTTTCCCGAGCAACGCCAAGGCGCGTTTCGAAAGGCTCTTGGAATCGAGCGAAAGCGAGACCACGACCGGCTGACCGGGCGTTCCGGCCCCGACCGTGGGCGGCAGCAGATCGCTCGGAAGCTGACCCTGCACCGACTGCAACGCCTTCTCGACGTTGGTCAAGTCGGTGCTCTCGCTCGACTCGAGCGTGAAGGCGGCCGCGATCGAAGCCTGCCCGTTTTGGATGACCGAGCTGACGCTTTGCAAATTGGGCGAGCCCGAGATCGCATTCTCGATCGGTCGCACGATGCTGTCGCGCAGGACCGTCGTCGAAGCCCCCTGATACGAGACGTTGACCGTGATGGCCGGCGGGCTCGTGTTGGGCATGTCCTGAACGGCGAGATTGCGATAACCCAGCCACCCAGCGAGCAACATCAGCGCGATGAGCACGGCGACCAGCGGCGGCCGCTCGACGAACGCTTTCGTTAACATCAGCGCGTGGCCACCGTTTGGCCGCCTGCGATGCCGGAGGTCCCATCGGCGATCACGCAGGTTCCACGTGTCAGACCATCGACGATCGCATCTTTTCCGTCCGTCGCTTGTTCGCTGACGTCGACCTGCTTCGCCTTACCGCATCGAGAAAGGCTGTTTGCGGGATCTCGATGCCGCCGACGCGCGGTAGTGCGATGCGCCCCGTCACGGGCATGCCGGAAATCAGAACACCGTGATCGTTGGGAACGTCGACCTCGACGCTGAAGTTCGTCGACCCCGGCGTCGCCTCACCGAGCACGGCGCTGACCGTTCCGGGGAAGCTGCCGCGGCCGGCGCCGCTGCGCGTGATGCTCGCACTCGCGCCGACGTGGACGCGAAACACTTGATTGCTCGAGGCGCTTAGAACCGCGTACACGTGACTGGTCTCCTGCAACGTGAAGATTTGGCGGCCGGAGGGATATTCGCCCGGATTGAGATTGCGGTTGATGACGTAGCCGTCGATCGGGGAGCGAATTGTGGCCCGTGCGATGTCGCGCTCCAACAGCGTCGCCTGCGCCGCCGCCGATTCGGCCGCGGCCCGCGCGCCCGCGACGTTGGCGGCTTGCAGGCCGGAATCGGAACCGCCGTTGACGGCGACGTTTTGCAGCGCGCTCGTCAGCGACGCTTGCGCGGAACGGACGGCCTGGGCGTCGGTTGCGACGAGCGTGCGTTGTTGATCGACGGTCGAGACGGGAAGATAACTGCCCGAAACTTGCTCTTCGCGGCCGAGGAGCTGCTGCGCTTGGGCCAGCGTCGCTTTGGCCTGCGCGAGCGCCGCGCGCGCCACCCGGACTTGATCGCTCCCTTGCCCGATCGCGAGGCGACCGGTATACACCGTCTGCGTCGTCTTGGCGCGATACTCGGCGGCGGTCTGTAACGCCGACTGCAGACTCGCTTCGAGATCGTCCGTTGCGAGCACCGCGATGACCTCGCCCTTGTGGACCGCATCGCCTTCGCGAACGTTGACGGCAACTGCCGGTTCCGCAAGACTACTCGAAAGACCGACGTTCTGATGGGGGGCGATCAAGCCGGGCAGCGTCTCATAGGGCGCGATCACGCCCCGCTGCGCGGTGACCGTCTTCACGCTGACCGGCGACGGGCTTGGCGTCGGCTGAGCCGTGTTATGCGAACACGCGCTGGCGCCTAAGCCGAGGAACAGAGCCGTCCAGCATAGGCTTGCCGACATACGAAGCCGTTATTGCAATTCTCGTGCCAATGAAGGGCGGCGGCGCTTCATGCGGGACGTCCCGGAACGAGGCACTCGTTAAATCCGCCGCCGTTACAGCGTTGCGGCGGCCCTCCGCGCGAGGACCGCTTCGGGGCCCCCCACCGCTTCGGTCCTAAAAGTGACGGCGATGGCGGCAATCGAAAACACGCGGACCGGTCATGTTCGGAAGATGGTCATTTTCCTCGGCGATCGTGGATTTGGGTTCCTGTGCTTAGCCCCCAGCGTGGCAACGCTCAGACCGACCGGAACCGCTGCGAAGCAACTTGAGGGCAGCCGTTTCAGCGATAAAGACACTGACCGTAGCGTCGCTTTTCGCGGCCGCGAGCATTGCAGCGACTGCACGCGTGGCGTGGCCTCTCGCACGACTAGGCGCGGCGACGCCGTAGCCGATCTCGAATTCACCCAGGGGGACGGCGGCGCTTTGTAGCCGCACAGTCCGACGACCTCGCCGTTAGCAACGTTCATCCATCGTTGACTCCCCCGGGCGGCAGCGCTAAATTTCGGTTGAGGCGTGGCTCAGCGGAATCATCCATTCAAGATCCGCGTCCGTGGCCGCTACGAGAGTCACTTCGTGCAACGACCTGCGTCGCGTCGGGCCCGCAGCTTACGCTGCTTCGACCGCAATCATCTCGGCGACCGTCCTCGGTTCAGGAATCGGATCACCGTCAGTGCGCATCCCTGCAAGTGCAGCGTGATTGCCTCAGCGATGCCACTTTCGACTTCACCAAGCGTCGGGCCGGTCGGAATGCATCCCGGCAGGTCCGGGACATAGGCGGAATACCCCGTCCCGGCCGGCTCAATAACAACGGCGTATTTCATGACGTCCATCCCGCTTGTCGGTAGATCCTGCGCAACGTTCCGAGTGCCAGTCTCATCGACCGGCCGTCCCGGAACGGTGACTCTGCCCGGTTTGACCGGATGCTTGAACTGTCTGTGCGAGCCTTGGTTCCAACCAGGTACCATCCGTCCTCGGCGAGCCGCCGGAGCACGTCTCGAACCTTCGGGGTCACGCTTCGACGCGTTCACGGCGCTCGCGGCGCTGTCCTGGACCATGCCGGAAGACTCCGAACGCTCCCATCGCTGCACAAGAACGCGTCGACTTGCGCGACTCGGTCGTGAACGAACGCGCGGTCAAGCGCGAGCTGCACTTCGAGCTCGCCAAGCGCAACGGCGACGTGAGCTATCGGTGGCGGGACGGCGGCGAGGTGTTTCATGACGAGGGCCCGAGATTGCGTTTCGCGATACGAGCGAGGCGAGCGTTGCCGCTGGGCTCGAGCTCGCGCGCGCCAAATGGGGGAACGAGGTCACCATCCACGGCAGCGCCAACTTCAAGGAGCGAGCGTTACGCCTCGCCGTCGAACGCGGGATGAACGTCAATAATTCGGAGCTGCACAATCGGCAGCGCGAGTTCGTCGCCGAACGAGAACGCCCGCACAGTCTGGAACGGGAGCAATCACGTGGGCGTGAGCGAGTGCCGGCGAAAGAACACGATCGCGGTTTTGGAATGGAGCGATAGGCGATGAAAGAATACAGAGCCTCCATAATCATTCGCGCTTCGCCGGCGGATATCTGGGCGGTTTTGATCGATGTGTCTCGTTGGCCGGAATGGGATTCGAACTTCGATAAGATGGAAGGCGAGGTTGCTCTCGGTCAACGGCTGAAAATCTTCAGCAAGGTCATGGCGGGGCGCGTCATTTCAGTCACCGTGACGCAACTCGTTCAGTATCAGAAAATGACGTTGACGAGCGGCATGCCCTTAGGGTTATTCAACGTACAGCACAGTTATACTCTGACGGCAAAGGGCGGCGGGGAAACGGAGGTGCTGTCGCATGAGCTGTTTATGGGTCCCTTGGCACCGTTGATCGGCAAATCGATTCCCGATATGGCGCAATCTTTTAACGAGTTCGTATCCCGCCTGAAACAGAGAGTAGAGGGGCACCACATTCCTTCATCGTCCTTCCGCCCCGCGGGTCAGATCGCTCCCCTTTAGCGCCGTTCACGAGTTCATCAACGCGTGCTTTCGGGAGCTTCACGACGAATTACCGTTACAGAAATGGCAAACATCTTCCCATTTACCTTCAGACAGTCGGACGACATCATTCGTCCTCTCGGGCTCACGGTGGTGGTTCACGCGGCGGTTTGTAGCGAACGCCTCTATGATGGTGACAAAGGCCGGGTGGACTTCGGGCATGTCTATTTCATCCATCGCGCCTTTAGGGGCTATTTCGTTGACGTCGGTGATCCGATCGCGCGATACAGCGTTGAGCGGCCGACGCGCAAAACGCGCGCAACGTGGTTTGGGCTCTCACCGCGTTCAAGCATGTTCGCCTCTCGAACCGCCCGTCAACGCTGCTGCCAGAAGCAGCGTTCGGTTGTTCACGCTGACCGGCGACGGTCTTGGCGCCGGCTGAGCGGTGCCATGTGAACGCGCGTTAACGCTTGAGCCCAGAACAGACCCGTCCAGCGAAGGCTTGCCGACACAGAAAAACGTTAGTGAGACTTCCCTGCAATGGAACCCAGGCTGGAGCGGCGGCTCTTTCCAGCCACGTCACCGTGGCCGCCTGACGAAAGCGTTCCAGGCTTGATTGCGGCCCTGTTGACCCGCTAAGGCCGCACCTCCGCCCATGCCGAGCGTAATTGCGGCGATGCCGGGCGGAACGAAGGCGAACGCGGCACCGAGGACCGTCTGAGCGGCGACGACCAGCGGCAAGGTTCCAAGCAAGGTGAGCGCAACGGCACCCGCACCGCCGACCAAGGCCGCCACGAGCAGCAGCGTTCGCTTGAAGTTGACATGGTCGATGATCGCGCCGGCGGGCGTCTGCGCGACGACGGTCGCGAAACCGGCGGACGACGTCGCGATGCCGATCGACGCCGCATCCCAGTGGCGCACGTGCGTCAGATAGATGGCGAGGTAAGGCCCTACCCCGGTTTGGATGTCGGCGAACGTAAAGTTGAGCCCGGCCAGCGCAAACCTGCTGCGTTTCGAAGGGTGACGTTCGGTCGCGCGTTCGTCACTTGCCGCGCTTTCGCTCTTGACGTCCATGCTGCCCCGGGATGGCGCTTGCGCGCGCGCTTTTCGCGTCGTGGGCACGAGGTTAGCTCACTTTCGTAGCGGCAAATATAGGGGTCAACAGGGTTACGCCGCCCCACTCCGATGTAGCGCCTGCAATATCCGTGCCACTCATTTCAACGCGAGCGACGGCGTTCGACAGACCCCGGCTCCATTGGCACGTGCATTGCAACCGCCGCATATCGGCTCGCCCTATGCTGCCGGTGCTTCAATTGCTAAAGCACTTCCAAAACAGGAGTAACCAATGCCCGATAAACATGAGGATGAAAGCCCCAAACCGAAGCCGGCGGGTGGCGGTCTAAAGGAAAGGGAGCTGGCCGTCCAATTGACTGCCGCTATTCTCCACGCAGCCAAGCTGGAACCGCAACCGCTCGACGCGCTCGAAAAGGCCGCCCTCGATATCTGCAGGCGGATGTTACACGCGATGGGAACCGCCGGTGCGGCGCATTAGGAGCGTTCCGCGCTAGCTCACGCAGCCGTCTGGTCCATCTGCGCCGTCAGTATCGCCGGCGTTCTTACCCGCTATAAGAAAATCGGCGAATGGGTGTGGGCCGTCTGCGGAGCGCTGCTGCTCGGCGTGTCGGGGCTGTTGTCTTGGCGCGCCGTCGCAGTTGCAGTCGGCCGCGGGACGGACGTGTACCTGTTCTTGACGGGCATGATGGTGCTGGCGGAACTGGCTCGGCGCGAAGGCCTCTTCGAGTGGGTCGCTCGTCATGCCGTTGGGGCGGCGCACGGCTCACGTTGGCGTCTTTTTGGCTTGGTGTACGGCGTCGGCATCGTCGTAACGACGGTTCTCTCCAACGATGCGACGGCTGTGGTGCTGACGCCCGCCGTGGCCGCGGCCGTCCGGAAAGCGAAGGCCGAGCCGTTGCCCTATCTGTTCGCGTGCGCGTTTATCGCCAACGCCGCAAGCTTCGTATTGCCGATCTCCAACCCGGCAAACCTCGTCGTCTTCGCCGATCGGCTTCCGACGCTCGGACGGTGGCTCGCGTCGTTCGCACTTCCATCGTTACTCTCGATCGGCGCGACGTACGTGATGCTGGCGCTGGCTTCGCGCAAAAATCTCGCCGGACCACTTGCGACCGACGTTGAGGGGGTGGCACTGAAACCCAGTGGTCGCATCACGCTCATCGGCATCGTTGCGACCGCAGTCGTTCTCGTCGTCGCCTCCACGCTCGGCGCGCCGCTCGGCGTGACGACGTGCATCTGCGGCGCGATCGTTTTTGCCGCCATCTCCGCCGGCGACCGCGGTACGATGCGCGACGTGGCGGTTTCCATCTCGTGGAGCGTGCTCTTATTGGTTGCGGGACTCTTCGTGCTGGTTGCCGGCATGGATAAAACCGGACTGCTCGACGTGACGCGTCAAGCCGTTGAGGGGTTGTCCCAGTGGCCGCCGTGGGCGGCCATGCTGGCCGCGGGCGGCGTCCCCGCGCTTGCCGCCAACGCGATGAATAATCTGCCGGCCGGGCTGATCGCAGGTTCCAGCGTCACCTCGCTACACGGGCACGACGCGGTTCGAAGCGCCATCGCCGTCGGAATCGATTTAGGACCAAACCTGTCGGTGACGGGCTCGCTGGCGACCGTACTCTGGCTCATTGCGCTCCGCCGGGAAGGCATCGCCGTCGACGCATGGACGTTTCTGCGAACGGGCATGCTCGTGATGCCGCCGGCGTTACTGTTGGCGCTTGAAAGCATTCTCGTCACGATGCGCTGACGCGCCGGCGTTGGCACGAAGTTTGCACTCTGGCTCGTGAACTACTTTCGCAACTAGCGAGAGAGCTCGACTTCAGCCAGATAGGATACAGTAATGAAACAACCGCGCAAGCGTTCACGACACCTGCGTTACCGTTTAGGTAGCCTCGGCCTCGGCGCCGCTTTCACTCTCTCGATCGCGTCGATTGCCTCGACGCGACCCGCGACGGGAGCGGCGATTCCGGCCGTGCCGGTCAACCAAACCGCCGACGCGGCCAAGACCACGCGCATCCTCAACCCCGGCGTCGTGAGCTGGGTGCACTTCGGCGATCTGCACATCACCTCGGGTGATCAGCAGAATTACGCCGACTTCAAATCGATCATCAGCAACACCAATCAGTACCTGCTCAACGGCGTCAACTTCGCCACCTTGCCCGGCGACAACGCCAACGAAGGCAGCGAATCGGAATATCAACTGATCAAGGCGGCGACCAGCCAACTGAAGGTCCCGCTCTACGCGATCCCCGGCGACCACGATCGGCACGATCTCGCGGAGTATGAGAAATATCTCGAAGCGCGGCCGTACTACAGCTTTTCCGCCGGCGGGTATCACTTCGCATTCCTTGACGTCATGGGCGGGATCGACGGCGACGAGAAGACGTGGTTGACGCAAGACCTCGCGCAAGCGAAAGCAGCGGGCCTGCGGAGCGTGCTGTTCGCGCACACGTACAACGTCGCGTCCGACGTGGAAGACCTGATCAAAATCGACAACGTCATCATGATGGATACCGGCCATACGCACACCAACAACGTCGCCAACGACGGGCATACGATCTACGCCGCGACCCGTTCGACGGGGCAGATCAGCGAAGGACCCGTCGGCTTCTCGATCACCAATCTCGACAACGGCGTCGTCAGTTGGAAGTTCAAGCCGCTCGGCTCGTGGCCGTTCGTCATGATCACGTCGCCCGCCGACAAGGGTCTGGTCATCAACGGAAATCAAATCGTGCACGGTACGCAAAACGTTCGCGCGAAAGTGTGGGACGACAAGGGCGTGTCGTCGGTGACGATGCAAGTCGACGGCGGCACCGCCCAGCCGATGCAGCGCATCGGCAGCACGCAGATGTGGACCGAGCCGTATAACTTCGCCAGTAAGTCTTCCGGCGACCACAAGGTGAGGGTCAACGTCCAAGGCGCCGGCGGAAACAAATCGAGCGATACGATTCTCGTGTCGGTTGCGCCGAGCGGCTCGGTCGCCCAGTTACCGGCGCGTTCGTTCGGACCGTCCGGCAATTCCCTCGGCATCTACACGGAAAAGGGCTTGCTCGGCAACGTCGGCGGCGGAGGCCGTGGTCCCGGCGGTCCGGGGGGTCGAGGACCGGGCGGTCCCGGCGGTCCCGGCGGTAGAGGTCCGCGTGGACCTGGCGGCCCTGGCGGACCTGGTGGCCCTGGCGGACCTGGCGGTCCTCCGCCCGGCGGGCCCGGGGGACCCGGCGGTCCCGGCGGACCGCCCCCCGGAGCTTCGGGCGCACCCGGGGGCGGCCGAGCAGTCGCTCTCGCGGGCCGCGGTGGACCGGGCGGCCCGCTAGGCCGGCGGGGTGGACTCTGCGCGGGTCGTAGCGTCCCGACAACGTCGGGCTCGGCGAGCGGAACCCCCGCGGCGGGCGCTGGCCCGGGTCCCGGCGCCGGTCCCGGCCCGGGTTGTGGTCCAGGCGGTAAGCGTGGCCGCCACGGGCGCCGCGGCAACAGGCCGCTGGCGGCCAATGGCGCAACGGGCCTAAGGGGCCCCGGCGGTCCGCGTGGCGCGCGGCGTCAACCGGCGGCTGGTCCACCGCCTCCTGCAGGAGCGGTGGCCGGTCGGCAGGGTAATGCAGGCCGAGGTCCGAGCGCTCCGGGACGCGTGCCTCCGACCGTTGCGACGTTGCTCCAGGTACGTGGAAATCGCCTGAGCGTCCGCTTTCTGGACGGTTCAACGCACACGGTGACGTACGATACGAGCACGCGCTTCATCAAAGAAGTCAATGGCAGCGGCGATCAGCCGGCGACATCTACCGATCTTCACCAGGGTCAAACGCTCGAACTGACGTTACCCTCAGTCGCCGGTGGCGGAAGTTCGACGATGAACGGACAGTTGGCCGCCACGGCGATCGAGATCACGCACGGCGGCTCATGAACTGCGGTTCCACGAATCCGGTCGGGCACATCGCCAAACGTTCGTTGAACCCGGTGCCCCACGTCAGGGCGCCACAGTCGGGAAGACCACCTCCGGGTGGTCTTCTTTTGAACCATTATCGCCGCCCGAGGGTATACGCTTGTCCTTTGGCACGCGGTTTGCAATCATACTCCTGTGGCCCGCTTGCTCGTAGTGGTGCTCCTGGCGCTCACGCTCGGGCGTGCGGCCGTGGCGCAGCCCGGGCCGCCGCGCCCGCCTCGTCCGGATCCCGCCGTCGCGGTCCCGCGCCATCTCGCGCACGTCGCGGCCCATCTCGCAGCCGCCCTGCCCAGTGACGACATCGGCCGGCGCGCGATGACGGAAGCGCGTACGTCCTTCGCGGCAGCGCAGGCCGCGCTCGGGACGAATCTTGCTGCCGCCGATCAGCTCGCCGCTTCGTGCGACGACCTGCTCCACGCCGTCGATGGGCCCCCGCCGCACGGCCCGCAACCGCAACCCGAGGAAATCCTCGCGCGCATCGACGTTATGAGCGCCGTTCTCGGCACGGTCTCGGGTACACGTGTGCGCCAACTCCTCGCGTTCGCAAACTCCGTTGCCGTCGGGGCGCGCCGCAAGGCCGCGGCCGGCGCTTCGGATGCCGGCTGGGAAGCGGCGCGAGCCGAGGGGATCGCGCGCGCGGCCGCTCATGTCGCGATCGCGGCCGATCCGACGCTCGGGCCCGTGCTGCCGCCGCCTCCTCCCAGACCGCCCAAACATTCCAAACATCCCCACGATGAGCCGCCGTGAGCATGCTTGAAATCGGCATACGCACCGAACTGGGGCCGCGGTTACGAACCTATGCGACCTTGTTACCGTTGGGTCTCGGGGATCTCGATGCGACGATTGCGCACGAGGCTGCCGACAATCCGTGGCTGGAACTCGTGAACCGTCCGCTGTCCGGTCTGGGCGGCGACGAACTGCGAACCATCGCGGCGCCCGGCCCCTCGTTGCTCGACCATCTGGAGGCGCAACTCGCTGCGAGCGGCGTGCGCGGGGCCGTCTTGCGGGCGGCGCGCTATGTCAGCGAGGCGCTCGACGAGCACGCCTATCTGCGCGATGACATCGCGACGGTCGCACGCTGCGCGGATGCAACGCAAGCGCAAGCGTCCCAAGCCGTAGCGCTCGTGCAACGCTGTGAGCCGACCGGCGTGGCGGCGCGGTCCCTGGGCGAACGTTTTCGTCTTCAACTGGACGAAGCCGGCGAGCGCGGCTCGCTCGCGTTTGCGCTGACCTTCGAGCTCGATGCGCTTGCCGCCGAGGGAAGCGCGTCGTTCGCCTCCGCGCGCGAGTTGGCGTTCGATGAGCTTGCGCGCGCGTTACGGCGGCTGCGCGCCTGCGATCCCGATCCGGCGCGCGACTTCGCTCGCACGGTGGACCGCGTGTTTCCCGAGATCGTCATCGAACGCGACGGCGACAGTTTGATCTCGAGTATCGACGGACGCTTTTGGCCCGACGTTCGCCTGGCGTCGCTCGAAGTGACGCGCGATCTGTCCCAACCGATGCGCACCGCACGCTCGCGCGCGCGGTTGATCGTCGAGGCGCTCACGCGGCGCAAAACCACGCTCGAACGCCTCGCTGTCGCGCTGCTCGACCGTCAACGCAACTACTTCATCAGCGGCGGTGATCCGCGTGAACTCCTTCCGCTCTCCGGTCGCGAACTCGCGCGTGAAGTCGGATGCGCGGAGTCCACGATCTCGCGCGCGATCACGGCCCGCTATGCGGCCACGCCATTCGGCACGATTTCCGTGCGCTCGCTCATCGCGCGACGGCCCGGTGCCGTCGGCGTCACGACGGCCGCCGTCCGCCACCGCGTGTCGGAGTTGATCCAATCGTTTCCGCAGTCCTCGGATGAGGTGATTGCTCGGGCGCTGCGCTTGAGCGGCATTCGTCTGGCGCGGCGAACCGTCGCGAAATATCGACATGAGCTCGGCCTGGCATCATCGCGCGAGCGAGGCCGCACGTGAACCTGGCGCGCGCCTTTACGGCGATGGTGTCGCTTGCCGTCGTGGCGGTGCTCTTTGCGGTCGTGGCGCTCGGCACGACGCTACGGTCGGCCGACGCGAGCGTGGTTGGCCGCGCTCACGGCTTGCTCGGGATCGTTGCGCGCCGCATCAGCGCCGCCTACAGCGCGCAAATTACGACGTTGCGCAGCGACCTCGCCGTGCCGCTCCCGCTTGCGACGCTCGACGGGTACGGGCGGCGCGTCGTGAGCGCGACGATCGGCGATAACGAAGGCGTCGACGGCGGCTTATTCCTCGATGCCGGCGGAATCGTCGCCGATGCGCCACAACGGGTCGCGAACGCGCGAGAACGGACGGCAATCGCAGCGCTGGCTCGCTCGGTGGAACGCGGCGGCGCTCTACGCTTTGCAACCGTCGCACTTCCGGGCGGCGATCTGGTTGCAATCGATGCCGTTCCGCTAACTGATCGCAGCGGCGTGGCCTGGGCGCGCGAACGCATTTCTGCTTCGGTTTTGCACGGCGCGCAGGCATTGACGGCGTTGATCGCGGCAGCGGTGGCATGCAGTCTGGCGCTCGTCGGCATCGGCGCTTGGATCGTTTGGATCATCCGGCGCGATGCCAAGCGCGTGCTCGTTGCGATCGGTGCGCTGGAGGCGGATCCGGCAGCGCATCCCCAACTCCCGCGCGGCGACTTCGGAGCGATCGCACGCGCGGTAACGACGATGTCCGAACGCCGCGCCGCCGCCGAGGCGCTCGCGCAGCGGAGTGAGCGATTGGCGGCGATCGGGCGCCTGGCCGCCAACGCCGCGCACGAAATTCGTAATCCGCTCAACGCCTTGCGCTTGCAAGTTGACCTGTTGCGGCGCCGGTTGGGCAACGGCCTCGACGAGCCCGCGGCGAAACTCCGTGCCGAGATCGAACGGCTCGACGCGGTCGTCAACGGCATGCTTGCCGTCGGCAGCGACGGCCCGGTGGCAGCCAATCGCCTCGACCTGCGCGACGTAGCAGAGCGCGCCATCGATGCGCTCGAAGCCGACGCGCTTGTGCGGGCACGTACGATTCGCTTCGCCTGCACGGCGACCGATACGATCGTCTACGGTGATGAAGGCCGGCTCGTGCAGCTCGCGATCAACATTCTTGCCAACGCGATCGACGCTGCGCCGCCCCAGAGCATGATCGAGGTGAAGGTGTCGCCGGGCCCGATGCTTTCGATAGCCGATACCGGAGGCGGCATTGCTGAACGCGACACTTCCCAAGTCTTCGAACCTTTCTATACGACCAAACCCGCGGGTACGGGCCTGGGCCTGGCAATTGCGCACGAGATTGCACACGCGCACGGCGCCGCGATCGCCGTCCACAGCGCGCCCGGCCGCACCGAATTTCGCATCGGTTTCCCAGGAGAACGACATGGCTGACGAACGCATCCTCATCGTCGAGGACGACCACGGCGCGCGGGAAGCGCTGGCCGAACTTTTACGCGGGGACGGCTACGCGGTCATCGAAGCGGCCGACATCGCGCAAGCCCGCGCGTCGCTCGGGGGCGAGGGCATCGATGCAATGCTGCTCGATCTCAAGATGCCCGACGGTGACGGACAAGCGCTGCTCGACGAACTGGCGATTCGCAAAGCGTTGCCGCCGACGATCGTGATGACGGCTTTCGGCAGCGGGTCACGTGCCATCGAGGCGATGCGCGCCGGTGCCGACGACTACCTCCAGAAACCGATTGACTTCGACGCCCTGCTGGCTTCGCTGCGAACGGCGATCGCGCGCAAGAAGGTGCACCGTGACGTACTCTCCTACCGCCCGAGCGACGCTCGCGCAACGAGCGAGCCGATCGTCGGCTCGAGCCACGCGATGCAAGCGGTCTTTAAACGGATCGGCCGCGTGGCGCAAAGCGACGCGACCGTTCTGATCGTCGGCGAATCGGGCACCGGAAAAGAACTAGTCGCCCGCGCCATTCACACCTACTCCGCCCGCGCGAGCGGCCCGTTCGTGGCCGTCAATTGCGCCGCGGTACCCGAGCCTCTCTTGGAAGCGGAACTCTTCGGTTTCGAGAAGGGCGCCTTCACGAGCGCCGTCGCCCAGCGCATCGGCCGCTTCGAAGCCGCTGCGGGCGGAACGCTGTTCCTCGATGAGGTTGTCGATATCTCGACCGCGATGCAAGCCAAACTGCTGCGCGCCTGCAAGAGCGCACGATCGAGCGGCTCGGCGGTAACAAGACGATCCGCATCGATACGCGCATCGTGGCGGCGTCGAACCGACATCCGCAGCGGGAAGTTGCCGCCGGGCGGTTTCGCGAGGATCTCTTCTACCGCCTCAGCGTCGTCGAAATCGCGCTACCGCCGCTGCGCGAACGTCGCGACGACATCCCGATGCTCGTCGCGTCGGTCTTGCACCGAGCGGCCGCACGGGATGGACGCACGGTGTCGATCACGGCGCAAGCCATCAACGTTCTGCGTGACCGATCGTGGCCCGGCAACGTACGCGAATTGGAAAACGCGCTCGAGCGCGGCCTCGTGCTTTCTGGCGGCACGATCGACGCGGAACACGTGCGAGTCGACGAGACCGCGCCTGACGCGTTGCCGTCGAGCGACCGCACTGACGATGCGGCCGAACCTAAGCGACCGCGGGGGCTGTCAGCGCGCGCGGTTTCTTCGTGATGAAAGGCAAGACGATCGCGACGAGCAACATGATCGCCATCGGCATCAGCGCGCCCGCGAACGATCCAGTCTTGTCTTTCACGGCCCCGGCGATGTAGGGACCGACCAGTCCGCCTACTCCCCAGGCCGTGATGATGTAACCGTAATTCTGACCGAGATAGCGCGTGCCGAAATAGTCGGCGTTAAACGACGGCATCGTGCCGAATCCGCCGCCGTAGCACGCCAGAATGACCGCAAATGCGAACAGCACGAGCGGTACGCTATGAAAGCCCGACAACAAGAAGAAGATGATGACCTGGGCGCCGTAGATGAGCGCATAGGCCGTGTTCCTGCCGAGGCGATCCGAAACGGCGCCCCAGAAAAAGCGGCCGAGCCCATTGCACACCGCGACGATGGCGTATCCGCTGATTGCCGTTCCGGTGAGCGCCTTGATGGCGTTCGGGGCGCTGACGCCTTTCGAAATCAGCTCGCGAATGATCGGCACGGCGTTGGAGACGATCAAGATTCCCGCGACGACGTTGAGGAACAGCATCAGCCAAAGCAGATACAGTTGCGGCGTGCGAAGCACCTGAGCGGGTGTATAGGAACCCTCGTGGGAAACGCGCGCCGCGGTTGCTCCGGCGACCGTGTACCCTTCGGGCGGAGAATGCGCCGAGCCCAAAGCCCATCACGACCATTCCGCTTGCGAGCCCGCGTTTGTCAGGAAACCACTTGGTTACCGTTGCAACCGGCGTTATATACGCCATCCCGATGCCGAAGCCGCCGATGATGCCGTATGTGAGATACCACCACCAGATGCGGTGTGGCCCGACGGCGGCGAGCACGTTGCCGGCGCCCCACAACACAATTCCGGCCACGGTAACGGCGCGAGGCCCCACGCGATCCTGCCAGCGCCCCCCGATGACGGCTCCGATGCCGAGCGCGAAGATCGCAATCCCAAAAACGAGACTGGTTTCCGTTGCATTCCATCCGAACGCGGCGATGAGCGGCTGGGTGAAATTACTCCACGCGTAGACCGTCCCGGCAAGAATCATGACGATGATTCCGGCCCATGCCAGCGCCCATCGATTGGGGAGTGCGGAGCCGTTTGTTGCCATGCCTTACTCCTGTGCGCGGGGGCGCTGAAGGATTATAGGCATTCCCACTAGCGCTCCCATTGCCGCTCGCGCGCCCTTAGCGACATCAATTCGCGCACGCTCCACACGCGCATCCCACTATAGAGGTCGGTCTGAGCCAATGCGTGCAGCATTGCTCGCTTAAACATTGTGTGATATGCTTATGCTTAACGTATGGAGCAAAATCTGTGGAACCTCGGCGGTGGCGACCGATCGATTGGCCAGCTCCTGGCGGCCGAGCGGAAGCGGCAGGGCATCTCACAGCGCAGTCTCGCTCGCGCCCTTAAGGTGTCAGCCGCTAACCTCTCCAGGATTGAGCACGGCTCCGACCTACGCGTTTCGACCCTTTTAGAGCTGGCTCGCGCCCTGGGACTCGAGCCGATGCTAGTCCCCAAGAAAGCGGCAACGGCGGTGCGGTCGGTGCTCGAAGACCTCACAAGCGCCCAACCACCGCAACGGGGCCGCTTTGCTTAATGCCAGGGTCCTCGAAGTCACTCTGGGCGACCGTCGCGTTGGAACGCTGGCGAACCTAACCGGTGATGACAATCTCTTTAGCTTCGATCCGGAGTACGCGGAGGATCCCAATAGACCGGTCTTAAGCCAAGCCTTCATCGCAGCGAATGGCGCGCTCATCACGCGCGTGCCGCGCACTCACCGCGTCGCGCCTCCCTACTTCGCGAACCTCTTACCAGAGGAGGGAAGCGTGCTGCGGTCGATGGCTGCGCGGCAGTATCAGATCAACTTAACGCGCGACTTCCCGTTTCTGCGAGTCTTGGGCGCCGATTTACCGGGCGCAGTCATTACCCGTGATGTAAGCGAAACGCCGGAAGACCGCGAGCAAATAGCTCAGCGGCTCGCGGTCGATGAACGCCCACTGCGCTTCTCGCTTGCAGGCATTCAGACGAAGTTCAGCGCGACGTTTGTACAAAAACGGCTGACGATCCCAATGGAAGGCATAGGGGGGTCCTGGATCGCCAAACTCCCTGTTAATGCATTCCCCCGCCTCCCCGAGAACGAGTACCATGTCATGTCGCTGGCCCGTGCGATCGGCTTAGACGTGCCTGAAACCCATCTCATTTCCCTCGATGAAATTGTAGGCCTACCGAAAAACCTGCCGGCACTGCGCGCTGACGAACCGCGTATTGCCTACGTCATTCGCCGCTTCGATCGCACGGAATGCGGCCGCGTTCACGGTGAAGACTTCAACCAGATAGCAGACGCCAAGCCTGAAGAAAAATACGATGGCAAAGCGTCGCACTGGATTGCAAATGTGGCACAGCAGATATGTCCCCCGGAAGACGTCGAAGCCGTCGTGCGGCGTTTGGTCTTTGGAGTTTGCATCGGCGATAACGACATGCACCTGAAAAACTGGAGCGTCTTATATCCCAACGGACGTGACGCCCGATTGTCGCCGGTCTATGATTCCGTCTGCACGCGGGAGTACTATCCAGACGGTGGGCTTGCACTTACGATCGGCGGCGAACGCACCTTCGAACAGATAGATCGAGCCGCGCTTGAACGATTCGCGCGGCGCGCAGAGCTGCCCGTGCGTCGCACCTTCATCCTTGCTGACGAAGTCATAACACGTCTGCGCGACGTATGGGAGCAAGAAAAGGCTGCTTTCCACGAACCATTCGTTCGAGCGGTTGAACGACATTTTGCGTCAGTGCCGCTGATGTCGTGGCGCTGACAGTGCGACAAACTCCGACGATCTTCCATCGCTCTGACCACCGGCACTCACAACAGCGCCGATCGGGAGCGAATATCGTGACGAGGGAGTCTTATTTTGTCGTCGTTGCGACGCTTTGCGGATTAATCGCATTGGAGGTCGCCAATGCGCGCGACGCTCGAATAGCCGTCGTAGGTCGGGTCCTAATGGTGACCGTCTTGGTGGTTACCGCCTTTGCACTCTTTCTGCTGATGCTCCTTGCTTCCTAGTGTATGCGCAGGAGGGCGCGAAGGCGAAGGCGAGGCAGTCGGCGGCACTTCGCAAAGGTAATGCTCCCGTTGGCTCACCCGGTAGGCCAACGGAGAACGCCTATCTCCATCACCATCACGCATTTACGAAGGGTGATGCACTCGTAGCCGCAAGTGTGCGAAAGTTGCCGGAAAGAACGCAATCGAAAAAACACGTTCGTTGTGTCTTCCGAGCAGTGTGTCGAGCGCGGTCGATTTTGGCGTTACTTGCGACTGCCGCGAATAGTGAGGTTACCGAATCACGACGTTGTGCAGCTCGATCACCTCGATCTGCGGCCGGGCGTCGGATGGCAAGTTCGGCCTGACTGAGTCGAACCAGGCTTCTTGCTGCTCGCGCGCATCCCAAATTTCATGGACGACGAACCCGTCGCCTTGCGGGTAAACGAAATGCGCCTGAAATCCGGCCCGCTTCTTCATATCAGGGATGAGCCTAGCGGCGATCTGGTCGTACGTTTCAAGACTGATGCCGGGATTCGTGATCGTGACAAGGACAGCCACTGGTGCTCCTTTCGCGCCAAGCCGGACTTCTCAACCGGTGTGCCGAGACAGAGCACCATGTTCCTTTGGACGCGCCGCTAATCCTTACGGCATCGCGGCTCTGCGCTCACGCCACGCACGCCGTCCGTGACATTGACGACGGTCTCGCGCGTAATCGAGGATAAAATCGCACTGTGCCATCGCATCGTCCAAACACACCCGGGAAACCCGCAAAGCCTTTTGCCGTGCGGGTTTGCGGTGGTGGAGATGAGAGGACTCGAACCTCCGACCCCTTACATGCGAAGTATGGCCATAGGCCCTTCGGCACGCTCGTTATAGTACAAAGCCTCGCCGTGCCGTGGTCAGTTGTGGGCCGTTGTGGATGAAAGTGGGCGAGGTAGGTTGTAAATAGGCTGTAAGCTATGATAATATGTCGTTGAGCTGATAACGCACGTATATCGGCGCTAAAACTAAAGCGGACCCGACGGTGCTTGAACACCGTCGAGCCCTCGCCACCGGAAAGGTTGAGCTTCCAGTGACCACTGCATCATATCAGGCTTCGTCCCCGCGGACCAAGACGTACCGCGAGAAGATCGAAGGCCGACTCCAAGTCGCGAAGGTGAACGGTGGCGCAGCCGCCGCCGAGCCGCGCGGGAATGGCCGCTACACCGTCGAGGGCCGCGCCGGCGCGCGCTACACCGTGTGGGCGCTCAACGCCGAGACGTTCTTCTGCGACTGCAAAGCCGGAACGACGAGCGGAACGCCGTGCTGGCACGCCGCGGCGGCCTTCTTGCGAATCGTTGCTGATAGCGCGGCTGCGCAGGTGACGGCGTGATGTCGACGACGCGATGGTTCTTCGCGGCCCACAAGCACGCCGAGGGCAACGTCGCCGAAGCGATGCGCTACCTCGAAGTCGAGCAGCACGTCGACCCCGAAGCCGGGTGCGCCCTACGCGTCATGCGCTCGCGCGCTCGCAAGCATCCGACCGCCGTGCGCTTCGAGATGGGGCGGCGTGCGCATGTCACCTTCATCGACGAGGTCGCCGCGTGATGGCCGACCTCATTTCGCTCGACGAACAGCGGGTCGCCCGCATGACGCCGGCCGAGCGCCGGAAGCACGACCTCGACCAGACGATCGCCCTGCTCGACAAGATCGAGGGGAACATCGATAGGGCTGAGGAGCTGCTCGCACAGTCTCGGGCGATCGGGCTCAAGTCCCAAGCTAATCCGCGATCTGCGCGCCAGCTACGGGCACCTGCCCGGCTTCGAAGCGTTCGTGGCGAGCGACGCGTTTCGCGATCTCGTCGCGGCGCAACTCGAGGCGGAGTCTCGATGATGAGCGCGCTCGACGAAGCCATTGCGATCGCGCTCTCAGCTAAGGGCGAGATCGTCGATAGGTCGCGCGAGCCGCTGACGCAACGTGAGCGGCGAATCCGCGCGCGCTATCTTGAAAACGAACTCGCGGACGGTTTGAGCGCTGACGCGCTGGCCTGCTTGGCGGCGAGCATGCGGTTACGAGACATTCCTGTGGCCTGCGATCTCGCAGAGGCAGCACGGCGTGCGGGTGAACAGCTACATGACTACCTTGCACAGAGCGAGCGTGAGCGCATCGAAGCCGCGATCGCTGACCTCGACGACGAGGATGAATCGTGAACCCGCTCGACGCGGCGCGCGCCATCGTGGAAGCCGCCGAAGCGCGGCGCGAGTTCAACGACGACCCGTTCGAAGCGCTCAGGAACAAGGTAAGGCGCGAATACAGACACGTCGCGGGAGTTGAGGCGTTTCTCCGGAGTGCAGACTTCACCACTCTCGTTCTTGAGGAGGCGCGAGCCGTGCTGCGTCGGAGCGGCATCGAGCCGCCGGAGGCTCGATCGTGACCGCGCTCGCCCTTCCCGTCGTGCCGGCGGCACTCTCGACCGATCTGCTCATCGCGCGGGCACAAGAGTATGCGCGCGGCTCGCAGCAGCGAGCACGCGCCGAGCGTACGCTTCGGACCTACGCGACTTCGACGCCTTCTGCGGTGGGCACAGCACGAGTTCGTTCCCCGCTGAACCGCAAACGATCGCGCTCTACGTCGCCGCCTGCGCCGACCGCGTGAAGGTCTCGACGATCCGGCGCCGGCTCGCCGCGATCTCCGTTCGCCATCGGCGCGCGGGCCTCGAATCGCCGTGCTCGCACCGTATCGTGCGCGAGGTCGTCTCGGGCATCGCTCGCGAGAAGGGCACGGCGCCGCGGCGCGTCGACGCCGCCACGCTCGACGTGTTGCGTCCGCTGCTCCTCGCCATCCGTGGCGACGATCTCGCCGCCAAACGCGACCGTGCTATTATCTTGCTAGGTTTCGCTGCAGCGCTCAGGCGCTCCGAACTTGCAGCGCTGCGTCTCGAGGATCTCCGGTTTTCGAAGCGCGGCTTGCTCCTGCGCATCGCGCGATCGAAGACCGACCAGGAAGGCGCCGGTACCGAGATCGCGGTCCCGCTTGTCGAGAACGCCTCGCTCTGCGCCGTGCGCGCGGTGCGGGCGTGGATCGACGCCGCCGGCATCGTCGAGGGGCCGCTGTTCCGCTCACTGACACCGCATCGTCGCGTCCAGGCGCTTCCGATCGCGGGCCGCGATGTCGCGAACCTTGTGCAGCGTCTCGCACGCCGCGCACGGCTCGACGGCGACTTCAGCGGACATTCCCTACGCGCCGGATTCGTGACCGCCGCGGCTCAGGCAAAGGTGCCGCTCGACGTCATCATGCGCACGACGCGGCATCGCTCACTTGCCGTTTTGACCGCCTACATTCGCCGTGGCGACGCTTTCGAAGCCCCGGCCCTCTCATCCATCATCGCCTAACGAAAACGCGGCCACAGGCCGCAGAAAGGCCTCTAACATGGCGACGAACACCACGGAATCTCCCGCAGACCGCGCCGACTTTCTAACGACCATGAAGCACATCGCCGCGATCACGAACGACCAGGACGACGGCAAGCTCGCTTCGCTTCGTCACGCCATAGATGATTTGATCGAATTGCGATACCGCATTGCCGACAGCGTAAAGCGCTGTGAAGTTCCAACGCGTGACGATCTCAAGGGATTCGAGATGGCACTACTGCGTTACGAGGACGCCTTCGAAGAGCAGTCCTCGTATCGCGATCGCGCGTCAACGGCAATCGGCTTGCTCACCGGGTCCTTGCTTCGAGAGCCGAACGGCGACGTCGTCGAGCGGGAAACGGCAAGTGACCACGCGGTCAGCGAGGCGATCGTATGAGGCTCGCGCGTTTGCTCCGCGCGTGGCTCGGCATGCGTGCCGTTCGACGCATCGGCGGCCGCAGAGGTGTTCGCGTCGCTCGCATGGCGCGAGCGCTGCGGCGGCGCTGGTGACGTTGCTCGCGGAGGCGGCTACGGATTCGCCGTCCGTCTTGTTCGTCATCGTTGTCATCGTCGCCGCGCTTGCAATCCGTGCCTATTACAAAGGGCTCGCGAGCAGCGATAGCTTCGCTCGATCGCGGCACTCGAAGCCGCCGCCGAACTCTCGCGAGCGGAGTTTGCACCGAACGAACCGGTGCCGTGGACGTCCCCGAAGTCGACCCTGTGCATCGTCTGCAAGAAAGCGATCCCACTGCCGGGACGCTACTCGTGTCAGGCATGCGGCTTGGACTCGCTGGAACGCTCGCCGGTGATTAGCGCGCGGGAGGAGATACGGCGCGCTTCTGCGCAGCGCGTCGCGCGAAGAGGCCGGCGGCGGTAGTAACGCAACTGCGGCGAACGTAACGACCGCAATGGCTGCTGACGATTCAGACGAGAGCGACGCCTTAGGCGAGACGATCGGCGACGCGATGGAAAACGATCCGATGGAGTCTCTCTCGCCGATCGACCGCGCGGACCTCGCGCGCATCGTCCTGGTCCTTGCGAAGCACGTCCGCTATGGCAGCTTCGAGGTTACGTTCCACGAGTCCGAGCCCGTCGACCTGAAGCTCACGACGCGCCTTCGGCTCAAGCGCTGACGTGGATCAAGTAGCGGTCGAGTCGTTTATGGAGGCCGTGCGGTGCGGCCGCAGCATCGGGCGAGCGCGCCGGACCGTCGGCATCACGGCGACGACGTTCGAGCAATGGATACGGCTCGGCAGCGACCCGTGCAACGTGGTCTACGCTGCGTTTCGAGCGGCCTTCGAGGAAGCGGCTGCGGCCGGGTGCGATGTAGCACGCGAACGGGATAGCGCGGCGCTGGGCGCTTGCATCGCGAGGCTTCTTTCGCGGCATTGCGCTGCCCTCACGTTGTTTGGCGGCGTCTGACAGCGACGGCGAGTTACGCTCGTCAATCCGAGGATGACTCGCTGCGCCGGATGTGCGACCGCATTCAGGCCCGCGCGATCCGGCGCTGCGGTGAACTACTCGCCTCCATCCAATCCGCAACCGGCGCGCACCTAAAGAGTGGGGGCGCCCCCACTCTTTCACGCAAGGCCGCGGCCGAGGACGCCGGATTATCGCGCGAGCAACGCGTGACGGCGTTACGGGTTGCCAAGGTCCCAGCGCACGAGTTCGAAGCAGCGGTCGAAGCCAAAGAGCCGCCGACAGTTACGCAATTTGCGAAGCGGGGCACCGAAAACGCGTCCAGCATAGCCTCCGACGGGCAGCCCCCGTGTCAAGCCATTTGAAAACCTTACCGGCGGCCGATTCATCGCGCCATAATTG
>JACRTY010000006.1 GCA_014305025.1 Candidatus Nyctobacter psychrophilus
GCGCTCAGAGCAGCCACGCTTCAATCCGTCAAGACGGTCTCTAGCGGACGCTTACAGATAAAGTGTCCCTCGGGCATCGGTCCATTCGAAGCAGCGACGGCTCCGCCAAAGGCCTGCCATAGATACCGAAGCTGTCCGGTGAAGTGATACGCTTTGAGCACACCGGAGGGTCGCTCAAAAATGAGGTGGATCATGATGAGTTACGCCGGGACCAGCACGTCGCGACCGAGGCCAGCCCGCTCCATTGACTGCCCCGATGCTTCATGAATCGGGATAGATCGGCTCGGGGCCTCATCATGCTCGACGTCGCATGACGAGCCGACCTGCCCACTCTTGATTGCGGCAGACGCGGCAGCATCCTGAGCGGGCTGACTCGCCTGGAGCGCAGCAGTGAACTGCGTGTTCACTGGGACTGAGCGGAATTCGCTTGATGCTGCGCCGATTGCAGGGCGTTGGTCACGCCTTTGTTTGCGGACGACGCCGCCGCTATCCCAAAATAGGCTCCGAGCGCCGTGCCCAAGAACGTCGTGAATGCTCCATACAGGCCGGTCGCCGCAGTGATGAGATTCTGAAGATGAGCGCCGAGGGCTAGGATAAGCTCCGTACCGCCCTCCGACGCTGCTTTAGTTGCTTCGATCTCCTTGACGACGTCTGAGTTGGCGCCAATTGTTTTCAGAATGACCATGAGCGCGATGAGCGCCCCGATCAAAGAGCAGAGAATTAAGCCGGCACTGATGAGCCGAACGCGCACCTCCGTGCCTGCCGCTGTATCAATCGCTGTGTCCATGAGGCATCTCCATCCCAGTCACGCAATGGTCACACTGCGTGGTAATCCGGCGGAGTGCTTGACGCTCTGGCCGCTTAAAGCCCTGCGCGCCGTTAGATCATTTGATCTAAATCACATGCAACCCAGGCGCTCGGTGGCTTGATAGTCCGGTAAGGTAGTCCATGCCGATGGCGGGAAGATCTAGGTTCGCCATTGTCCATGGCGGCGGCATCAAGGGAGCCCTTGAGGTGTTAGACGTACCGGTCACTCAGGCATAACGGCTTCACGAACACTATGGGCGCCAAAACGTTATTAATGGCCCGGACTTTGTGGAAATGAGGCCTTATGATCTATTGATCGGATGACCGTATCACGCCGCTTCCACCTCGTCGCCTCCGTACCGTTAAGTAAAAGCTTTCGACCGACCGCTTCGCCGCCGACAAACGGGGGTATTTCGAGTGTTCTGGCGAGACGCGTTTTTCTGAAACTTCTTATTCTGGGGGTGGCCCTCCAGGCTAGACCTGTAGGCTGCTGCGGCGACTACAACGTATGCCGGCTCAAGTTTGCCGAGCTTTGATCTTCGCAACGAGAGCCGAGCGCGTTGTTACGCCAACTTTACGAAAGATGCTGATCGTCTGATTTCGCACCGTCATCGGGCTGCGCTTAAGATCAGCGGCAATCTGGCGACTGGTCTTGCCGGCGCAAATCCCATCCACCACTCGCAATTCTGCAGGCGACAGCGAAGCAAAGGGAGACGCTATCTCTTCTTCGATCGTCTGCGCCGCACTGCCGAGCCAGGAATTTGGAACGTGGCGGAGCGCCGATTGGGCGGGTCCAAGCGATTGTGTGGTCATCGTAACGCGCGCGAGATCGAGAGAGGCAACAGCGGCCCGGTACAGATAGCCTATGCGCTGCCAGCCCGATATGGCGGTTTCGATATCCCTGATAGCGTCCTCCGTGCGACCGCGTTGCATCGCAATACGCCCTCGGGCTAGCAGCGCAAGAAACGCTGCTCTTTCATCGTGCTCAAACGCCAGCAGCGGGTCTCGCCTCCCGGTGAATGATAGGGCTTTGGTGAGAGCGGTCCCGGCACGCTTTGATTCGATCAAGGCCGCCTCGGCTGCAAAGGACACGAGTACCAGTCGTGCCTCCAAATCACTGCATCCCCAATCTGTCTCTGCCATATTACCTTGGGCAATGTCTAAGTGAAATCGCGCTAACTCAAGATGACCACGCCGTCGATGAAATGCTGATAGCGCTAGGTCCGGGACCGCGCGGAATGGAGGCGGGACATCGGCCATGCGAGCAGTTAATAGCGTCTGGTAGCACCCGGCGTCGTCGCCAAGCAATGATTGAGCAAGAGCAACGTGTACCCGCGTCTGCATCACGACTCGCGCGATACCGCCAGTTTGCCGAAGCGTATTGCTTGCCTCGATAATGCGTGGAGCCAAGTCAAGATCGAGCGTCTCCACCATGATTGAGGAGACGGCGTGCAGAGAACTTGCGCGGACGTACTCATCTGCAGGACGCTCGTGAGACAGCAGATCGATGACTTCCATGAAGCGTCGAGCGGCGGTGGGCCAGCGGTGTCGCTCGGCTTCGATGAACCCTAGTAGCTCTGTCCCTAGCGCGCTAATAGCGGCTTCGCGGTTCGAAGCTACGGTCTCCGCTGCATCGGCGGCCGCCTCAATCTGACCACCCCTCCATAACCCCAAGGCGTGATAGTACGAGACCATTGCGCGCGTTGCCGTGCTGACGGCGCGTGGAACGCTTATTGCATGCCCGTCGTGGGAGCCGTTCCGTCGTGCTCGGGCGTAGGAAGAAAGTATCTCACTCCACGCGGCTTCGTCGGGGTCCGAGGGCCGCATCACCTTTAATGTATCGATGGCATCATCGGCGCGGTCCAAGCGCAATTGTGTACGAGCTAAAAGTACCTGCGATGAGCCATCAGTCCGGTGTGTCAAAACATCAAGAACGGTATCATAATCAGCGATTGCCCAAGCGGCACGTGCTCGTTCAAACTCCGAAGAATCGTTCTGATTTGACGAAGCGGTCCGGGTATGTCTTTTCACGAGACGCCGTTAATGTACGGTCGTGCGGAAACCTTGCAGAGCTCTCGCCATTGCTGTAGCGTTATCACCGTCTCCCCGACGTTGGGACGCGCATTCTAGAGTGTCACATGGTTCACTATTGCTGGCCATGTATGGTGTACATTGGTCTACGCTGAATGCAAGTACACGTCGTAATCCGACACGAGCATGCAATGCGGCTACCCCCCGTGCTTCCGCAGCGTTCCTATTGTACTGCCGATTGTCTATGTCGGTTACTTAGGCCTTTCACTTTATGGCTCCGAGGTCAAAGCACACGGCGGCCAGAGTCGGCGTCGAGCAGGTGTAGGGTGCCCTCTTCTGCTTCCAGATCATGGCACGCGATGATATCCACCGCCGTCCAGAGCGGTAGGACCCCCGCCACGGCCGGATGCTCCAGGGCGGTCGCGTCGATCTGCCCAACGATGAGGTGTGTCGCGACGTACGCGAGCGTGAGGTACGTCAGGCCCAAGGAGCGCCGTGAAGAATTTGGCGTTTTCGGCGCGTCCGGCTCTCGGAGGACCTTTGTTCTCATGGCCGCCTCTCACGCGGTTGCGACTATCGGTACTTTCTCATCCACAGCGATCCCAACGCCGAGCCGTTCTATCTCCGGATGGGAGCGCGCCGCATCGGCGAACGGGTCTCTCCGGAAAGCGACCGCCTTCTTCCACTAATGCGGTACGATGGGAAGCGATGATTCCACGATCCGCGGGCCCGCCGGCTCCTGCCGCTGAACGGCCGAATGGCGATACATGGCGCTACGCAGTTCCGGAAAAGTCGAGCGCTTCTTCTTCGGTTGCAGGCAATGTTAAACCCTGACGTTGGAGGAACAGCTTTCCGCTGATCCACGCGATTCGCTTATTGCCGTCGACGAACGGCTGATTTTCGCTAGAGAGTGCATGAGAGCCGCTGCCTTTATCGTAGGCGTTCGATAGACGTCCTCGCCGAAAGCCGACTGCTAAGGCCGGCCGCGCACTGATGAGGCCGTCTGGATACCGCAGAACGGGCTTCCCAATGGCCTCAGTATAAAACGCTAATATGTCTTCCTCGTTAAGATACTGCACTTAACCTTCAGCGAGCGCCTTGAGCAGCGAGGCAATCCTCTTTCGCGATGGCGCGAACGAGCGCCAGCATGTCCTTTCGCGATACAGGATGCTTCTCTGAATATTCACGGATCGCTTCGCCTACAATTTCGTTAACGGAGCGGCGCTCGATACTTGCTCGAATCTTCAAGCGATCAGCAGTTTGTTCATCGACACGCACCGCAATCTGTTTCAGTGCCATTCCGATATCATGATATCACTGACTGTCAACACGTTTGCCCCGGCATTACGGGGCGTCGGGACATGGCAGGAGGATCTGGCTTGGACGAGTTCGGGCACGTTGTGACGAATTCGTGAACCGCACGCGAGCGACGGGCGACGTCTTCGGTCCGGTAGAAATGCTTCGCCATGAGACCGTTCGCGCGGACTCTCGTGCTGGCTTTTGGGCTTGCGGGTTGGGCGCTCTACGCGCATGCGGCGCTCCCCGCCGACGCGCAATCGCAGAACGGCGAGATCGTCATTACGGTCGTCGACGCGGGTACAGGCTCACCGGTTCCGGGGGTCGACGTGTTCCTGCTCGGCGCGCAGACCACCACCGCGTTGACGGACCGAGCGGGATCGGTCCATTTCACCGACGTTCCGCCGGGGATTTATCGGGCCGACATTCAACGAGGCGGCTACCGCGAGCGTAATTCCGGCGATTTTGAAGTGCTCGCGGGGCGGCGGGTCAGCTTGCGGTTCGCGCTGATCACCCAGCTGCGCGTGATCGGCACCGTCCATGCCAGCGCATCGACCGCGATCACATCATCCGAACTGGGCGAGGGAGGGGCGCTGCGGCGACTCTCGCCGACTCTGCTCGACGCACTGGGCAAGATCGCCGGCGTCAACGTCGACCAAACCGCGCCCGACGGCAGCGTCACGATCTCGTTGCGCAACCACGACCCGGGACAGACCGGGATTGCGGTCAACGGCGTCGTCCTGCCGGGTGGCGCTTCGGCACTGCGCGCGGTCGGCACCGATCTCTTCAACGGCGGCGACGTCAGCTTCGAACCGCAAGGCGCGTTTCTCGGCGGATCGGTCAACTTCCGCACGCTCGAGCCGACGCGCACCTGGCAGTACAAGCTCTCCGCATCCTACGGCACCTACGAGCACAGCTTCTACCAATTCGCGACGACGGGCTCGGCCGGAAAGCTCGCGCTCGCCGCACAATACGCCTGGCGCGGCGCGCAGAACCCGCTGACCGGCGTAATCTATCCGGACGCAAGCGGCCTGACGTACCCGCACGAGGGCCAGTCGAAGCAGGGCGCTGACTTCATCAAAGTGCGCTATACCCTCGACAAACGCACGACCCTGAGCGCATCGACGCTGTCCGGCAACATCCTCGACGGGGCGCTGTGCACGGAGGACGTGACGAATCTTCCGTGCGGACAAGGGCCCGACATCTACTCCTACGCGCGCTTCAACAACACGGACCTCGGCGTGCAGACGCTCGTCGGCAACGTCGCCCTCAACGCAAACGTCTACGGCGGAACCCAGATGAACTTCTTCGACGGCAGCCGGCGCTATGTCGCCGGTACGCCCGCGCCCGCTATCAACGACACGCCGTCGCACTTCATCGGCTGGTCGGCGCGAGCAAACATCGCGCATCGCCGGCACAACGGATCGCTGAACATCCAACAGTATGCCTCACATGAGACGTACGTGCCGCTGTCGCCTATTCCGTACCAGCACTCGTACGCAAACGTCGAAACGTACTCGAACGTCACCGTCGGCGATGAATTCAAGGCGAACGACCATCTCACGTTGAGCGGCTCCGTTTCGCTCGCGAACGGAACCGGCGCCGGAACGTCGTCGTTCGAACGGCTCGGCGCCACCTGGAAGCCTTCGAAAGCCGACTCGTTCGATGCCGAACTGACGACCGGCGGCGGGCAACCGCCGGGATACCGCACGCAAGTGTTCGGCGATCCGTCCGACGCCGAATTCGATTGTCGCGCGGGCACCGCGATCGCCAACGGGCCGTGGGATGCGGGCGCCCCACAGCGGCTGCGCGGCGCCGACGTGACCTGGACGCACACGTCGCGCAGCGGCGAGACGACGCTCGACGTCTACCGCCAAGACCTAACCGGGCAGACTGGGATCGACAACGTGCCGATCGCATACGAGCCGCCGGGGTACCTTCCGCCGAACTACGTCGCCGCCTTGCAGCAGGTATGGTCGCTGCCGGCGGTCTGTGCGGGGTACGCGTTCCAGCCGCAGCGCGTCTACATTTCCCAGCGAATCAGCGGGACGGGGCGGCTGTACCAAGGCTTCGATTTCAGCGGACGCTACGCGCTGTCGCGCGACGTCGTCGTGCTGCCCACGTACGCGACGAACGAGGCGATCCTGACGGCCGGGGATCGCCGCATCCTCAACCCGCAAAGCGATCTCGTGCTCGGCCGACAGATTCACACGCGGCCGCTGCACACCGCCGGACTCACGCTCGATGGCCTGCTCCCGAAAGCGGGACTCGAATGGCTCGCCAACGGTCAGTGGACCGACGGAAACAACGAGCAGAACCTCGGCTCTTACATCGTTGTCAATGCCGGGCTCTCGCATTCTCTCGGCCGCGGCCGCGCAACGGTCCCGGTCACCAACGCGCTCGATACCGACGCCGGCCTCTTCGCGACGCACGCGTACTCCGTACCGACGCCGCTCAACAACGGTACCGAACTCCTGACCGCCGCCACCCCGCTCGCGCCGCGTTCATTCACCCTCCTCTACACGTTGAACCTCGGTCGCGCGAACCGGCGCGCTTTCACATGATTTTTTTTTCCTGACGGGCCTAACCATTGGGCTCAAACGTCGCGGGTCAGCGGCGCCAAAATTGCTGACCCATCGGTAACGCTGCCGGCGCCAGCGGAGTCAGCGAGAGACCGGTCAGGTTCTTTGGGACGACGGCGCCGAGTCGGACGGAATATAGGTAGAGCTCCGGGAGGTCTTCGCTTGCTAGCATCTGGTAGCGATTCAGTGCGGCGCGAGCGATGCGCGGTGAGGGGGCCGTTCTCGCAGTTTCGAGAGCGCGGTCGATTTGCCGGTTACGGTAGAAGCCTTCGTTGAAACCGCCGTTTGCACGAGTTTGAGTTGAATGGACGTACTTGTAGTCGTCGGGATACGGCAACAAGATCACACCGCGCAATGCCAATTGAAAGTTGCTCGCGAGCTCGTCGCTGAAAAAGGTTTGCAGTTCCTCGTTCTCGAGGACGCAGTCGATGCCGACGGCGCGCAGGTTCGCTTGGACGAGTTCCGCCACGTCGCTGCCGACGGCGTCCGTCGCGCCCTCCGTTTTCAGCGTAATACGGAGCGCGTTCCCGTTCTTCATGCGCACACCACCGCGCAATCTCCAGCCGTCGGCGTCGAGCAGGCGCCGCGACTCGGCCGGATCGTACGCGTACGTCTTCACGTGCTTGTTATAGTACGGCGAAAAGGTCGGCAGCGGACCGTTGAGGATGTCGGCCTGGCCGCTCATGATGCCGCCGGTGATGAAGCGCCGGTCGAGCGCGTACATCATCCCGCGCTTGACCACGGGGTCCCCGATCCATGCTGTTTGGCGATAGTTTGGCACCAGTGCAAACGCCACGTTCCACGGCCACGTGACGAAGCGGTGGTCGCCGCGCAAACGCCCGTGGATCCGCCACAGGTTGGGCGGGATGTCGCTCACGTCGACCTCGCCGGCATCGACGGCGGCGTAGATCGAATCTTGTTCGGGATAGACCCGGAAGGCGATTTCGTCGAGCTTCGGTTTCGGACCCCAGTACAGCGGGTTTGGCCCGATGACGAGCGACGACTCGGGCAGGTTGCGAAGAATGCGCCAGGGACCGCTAATCGTCGGATGCTGCGAGAACGCCGTATCGCCGATGACGAACTTTGCTTCGCGTTCCGTTTCCGGTGGATAGCGCCCGAGCACGTGCTCGGGCAATGCGAATGTTTCGCCCAGCGCATTTTCCAGAAAGGGCGGAGACGGTTTCGCAAGACGGATTTCCACCGTGTGCGCGTCGAGTGCTCGCACGGAGCGCATCAAGGTGAAGTCGCCCGCAAAGCTTCTGGGCATCAGGCGATTGCGACCGAGCTTCACCGCAAACACCACGTCCTTGGCGGTAAGCGCAGCGCCGTCGGACCAACGGACGCCGCGGCGCAATCGCAGTACGTAGCGTGTGCCGAGCTCGCTGACGTTTACGCGGTATGCTAGGCTCGTCGGCCAGTGCGGCAACATGTTCGGCGCGGTGTCCATGTCGACCAGCGGTGTGTAGATCAAATTGTCGATCATTACCGCCGACGAACTGGCGGTCACCAGCGGATCGAAGCCGTCCGGCCCCGCGATCCACGCGCACACGACGACGTTCGGGTCGCGAGTCTCCGCCTGGCGCGCGCCGCAACCGGCCAGCACGCAGATCACGATCCAGGCGAGAACCGCACGCATCATGCGTCGCCGAACGAGCGCGCTTCGTGCTCGCGCAGCCAGTCACCCAAGAAGTTTAGGGCGCAGACCGTCCCCAGTATCGCGAAGCCGGGCGGCAAAATTAACCAGTACGCTTGCGCAAAAAGATCGCTCTGCGCACTCGAGAGGAGATTGCCCCAAGACGGCGTCGGCGCGCGTACCCCGATGCCGAGATAGGACAGCGCGGTTTCGGCGAGCATGGCGCTGGCGACCATGAACGTCGTCGTCGTAATGACCGTGCCCGCGGCATTGGGCACGAGGTGCATGAAGATGATGCGCCGGTCCCCGGCGCCCACCGCGCGTGCTGCCTCAACGTACACGCGTTCCTTCAACGTCAGCAGTTCGCCGCGCACCAGGCGCGCCGGCTGCAGCCATGACGTTGCGCCGATGACGAGCATGAGCGCCACGACGTTGCCGTGGAACATCGCGGCCAAGAAAAGTAAGAGAAACAACGTGGGCACGCTGAGCAGGACGTCGACGATCCGCATCAGCGCCGTATCGAGCCATCCGCCGTAGTAGCCGCAGAGCGCGCCGTACACGGTGCCGATGAGCATCGCGACCAGCGCTGCAACGGCCCCGACCACGAGCGTGATCCGCCCACCGATCAGCAGGCGCATGAATTCGTCGCGCCCTAAGCCGTCGGTGCCGAGCCAATGCACGGCGCCCGGCGGATCGTATGCGTGCGTGACGTTGGTCGCGTACGCATCGACGTGCAGCACGAATGGAACGAGCGCGCAGGCCGCGACGGTGATCATCAGCCACCCCAGACTAAGAGCTGTGATGCCGCTCGGCCGCCGACGCACGGTGTTCGGGGTGAACGCTTCCTCCGCCGCAAACGCTACGGTCGCTTCGCTCACGAAACCTGCACCCGGGGATCGACGACCGCATAGAGCGCGTCGGCGAGCAGATTTCCCGCAATCACAAGGACCGCGGTGATGAGGGTCATGCCGAGCAACGTCGAGTAGTCGCGATCGACCGCCGACTGCCAAAAGAGCTGCCCCATGCCGGGATAGGCGAAGATTTGCTCGGTGATGACGGCGCCGCCGAAGAGCGCCGGAACCGTTCCACCGAGCAGGGTGATGAACGGAATCAGTGCGTTACGCAAGGTGTGCCGAAAGAGAACCGTACGCATCGGTAATCCCTTGGCGACGGCGGTTCGCGTATAGTCCTCGCGCAACTGCTCGATCATGCTGCCGCGGATGTAGCGGCTCCAGGCGGCGAGCGACACGATCGCGAGCGTCGCGGCCGGCAGGACCAAATGCGCGATGCGGGACGGCCAGTCGAACGCGAGCGTGTCTAGCGTTTGCAAACCGCCGACCGGCAGCCACTTCAAGTTGACGGCGAAAAATGCGATCAAGAGCGTGCCGAACCAGAACGTCGGCATCGACCAGGCGATAAAAACGAAGACGCTAGCTGCGCGGTCGAAACCTTGATTGCGGCGATAGGCTTGATAGACGCCGAGCGGCACCGCGCAGGCGATCGAGACGATCAGCGCACAGCCCATCAGGAGAACCGTTTGCGGCAGCCGCTCCGCGATTAGCGTGAGCACCGGACGCTGCCGAACGTACGAATAGCCGAGATCACCGTGCGCCAGCGCGGCCAGCCACGCGCCGTACTGCTGCGGCCACGGTTTATCGAGGCCGAGTTCGTGCGTGATCTGCGCGATCTGCGCGGGCGTCGCCCGTTCCCCCGCCAACGCCAAGACGGGACCGCCGGGCGCCAAGTGCAGCAACGCGAATGTCAGGATCGTGACGCCGAGGACCGTCGGAATCGCCAGCAACAACCGGCGTACGACGAAAGCGGTCAAGGCTAGCGCGTCAAGGCAGGACGATCGGCATCCCGATCGTTTCGACGATCTGCTCTCGAATGCGCCGCAACTGCTCCGCCGTTATGCGCGACGGTGTTTGGCGGATGCGTCTCTTTGAAGTCGTTGTGACCGAGTGCGATACGGCATAGCACCTCTTGGTGCACCCGTTCTCCTTTGTGGGCCGCAGTTCGACCGATAATGACCGCATGGAAAGTTCACGGTCTTCGGTGATCGGAACCAGGACCACATTCGCGTAGTCTTCATCGAAAAGGCGTGTATCTTCCACAACGATTGCGGGCCGTACTTTGTTGGCTTCTTTCGGGAAAGCGTCGCGCCAGTCGACGACGACGATGTCCCCAGGGCGCAATCTCAGATTTCGGCGCTGGGGGTGCCGACCTCATCATAGAAGGCCTGCCCTTCGCGTGAAGATCGCACGTATGCGCCGACTGCTTTGCTCTCTGCCCGGATGCGCTGGCGACGAAGTGCCCGAGCGTGATCTGACGCGATCAACCGCAGGTAGGTGCGCAGCGGAACGCCTTGGGCGGCGGCGGCCTCTTTAAGGATCTGCCGGACGCCGGGGTCTAACCTAACCGAGAGGGGCGTATTTGCTGCCATCTTCACACCGCGGATTGTAACACTAGGCGAACTACAAGACAAGACTTCACGCAGAAGCTACGGAAACGCCGCACTTACCGCGGCCGGCAGCGGGATCGCGCATGCTAAGACGAGCGGGTTAGCAAAACTGGCCTCACCAGCGATAACCGGCGAGCGCGTCCCACTGGTACGGTTGCGTGCCGTCCCAGGCGAAGAAACACTCGCCAAGCGCTCCGACTGCTTTGCTCGTCGTCAGCGAGGCGGTGATCTCATCGGCGGGCGGATAGCCGTTGCGGCCCTCCGCGGTCGTTTGGCCGCCGATGCTGATCGGAATCGAACGGCGCGCGACGTACGCAAGTTTTGCGTATGACGCGCGCAGTAAGAGGTCGACTTGGGCCGGGTTCGTTGGCTTGCGGCGCATCATCCGCCAGTACGCCATCGGTTGCAGGACGCTGCTGTAGCGCGCGATCTGAGCGTACGGGTACAGCCGTTGCGTCAGGTGTTCGAGGTACGGGTCTTCAACCGTTGCGACCAGGAGGTACGCCGGTCCGAGCGCCGCGCGCAGCGACTCCATGTATTGCCATAGGGCGCTAGGGCCCTGCGGCGCCCCACCCATGAACTCATCGCCGCGTTCGACGTCGATCGCGAGACCGGTCAGCGGCGTCCCGTGCGCCGTGCGATAGTAGGCTGTTCGGACGCTTTGCTGCAGGTCTTCGAAGCTTGTGTCGCGCGGCACCGTCCAGCCGATCGTGCCGATGCCGTGCGCGGCGAGACCGTCGATGATTGCGTCGATCGTCGGCTTGGCTTCCGGCGTCACCTCCCAATACGCGCCGTACGCCGTACGCAACTCGACGTAGTGCAAACCCGCGCGCACGGCTTGCGCAACGATGGCGTTCGGATCGTAGTGCTTGTAGTAGATCGGGTCGATGGGATTGGTCGTGAAGAACAGCCACATCGCTTTGCCGGCCGCGTTCGATACCGTCGTCACCGGCGGCGTTGCCAGCGTCGCGATCGGGCCGAGGTTCACGGGCCCGTGATCGGCGCGGTAAAGGACGTATCGGTAGTGCTTCCCCGGTTGCACGCTCGTATCGCGATATGTCGAACTCGGCCCGGCGATTACTTCCAAGGTGCGGAGCTGGCCCCGGCCGTCGATTCGCACAACACGCGCCGTGACCCGTTCTTGTGGGAACCAGCCGAGTTGGATCGCGTGCGGCCCAAGCGCCTGCGCGACAACGCGTTGCCCCCGCCACGTGCGCGTGTCCGTGCGCGCGCTGACTTTGCCCAGCCGCGGCACGTTGACGCGAATCGTCATCACCAGCGGCCCGTCGCGACGCGTTTTTAGGATCGCCGCAGGCTGGCCGTACCGCAGCCGCGTCTGCCATTGCACGTAACCGTCGTGCGACAGATAGTCCACGTCGCTGTTGGCCATGATGCGCGTCGGCTTGCCGGCCGCGTCAAAGAATTTCGTAACGACGAGCCAGCGCGCGTTCCCGTCGGGATCGAAGCCGAGAGGCCGGGCATCGAGCCGAACACGCACGGCGGGCTCGCCGAAATAGACTGGCCCCGTCAGGGTAGGTGCGGGTGTTGGAGCGGCCGTTGCGGACGGCGAGGCGGCCGTTGCGGACGTTGGCGCAGTTGCGGCCAGCCACAGCAACATGCCAAGAAGTAAGGGGGGCAACATATGAGCGTCACTCTTTATAAAGGGGGGCGATGCTCTCGCACCGCCCCTCGGGTCGGGATCAGGTGCCGACGTCCATCAGAACTTGAGACTCATGAATCCTTCGAAGGTGCGCGGCGACTGCGTGATGTTCTGGTAGATGTATCCCACGGGCGCTATCGTTCCCGACTGCGGTCCATTTTGTCCCGAGCATCCGGAGCCGAGTCCAGTGGCCAGAGCCGAGTCCTGCGAATTGAAGCACGGAGTAGTTCCGTGCTGGTTGTTTGAGACGTTCTGAATGTTCAGACCAATTGTTACGTTCTTGTTGATCTCACGCAAGATGGTTGTGTTGAGATACCAATAACCCGACCCGATTGCTTCCGGCGCCAGCACAGGGTGCGGATCAGTCGTGCCGCAGAAGCCAGGCTGGCTATACTGGTTGTAGGGAAGAAGGTTGCCATTTTTGTCTTCGGGGATGCAGCCGCCCGCATTATAAAACGTATCGACCGCGTAGTAGGCCACCGGTAAGATATGCCACCCATGGCTATGCACGTCGAGCGTCGCCGTGCCGGCGAACAATGGCGTCTGGTAGCCGCGTACGAAAAGCCCCTTCTGCAGGAATTGGTCCAGCAGTGGAAAGCCAATGAACGACACCTGCCCACCGGAAATCGCGGACACCTGGGTCCAGTAGTTGTTGTAAGAGCCGGACAACCACAGCGACGCGCCTACGGGACGGTTATCTACGTGGTTGAAACCAAGTTCGGCGCCGAACGAACGTATTTTCGTGTTGTTAGAGAGCGTCGGGTTCCCGTAATTAGGGATATTTGTGCCCGGTTTGAAGCCGATAAACGGTGTGTACGAGGAGAGGTAGTTATCGGACTCGCGGTAATATGGCCCGACCTTCAATGTCGTGTTGGCATCGAAGTCTCGCTCGTACTGGAAATCCGTTACATTGTTTCGAACGGGTTGATAAGCCAGCGGGCCGTTAAGCTGTGGATCGTACGTTGACGAGTGCAGTCGGTAAACGAACTCCGTTCCGATAAATTGCAGCGAGTCGGCAAATGAGTACCGCAAGGCATCCCGCGACGTCAGGCGATACGTTCCAAGGATCGACGGTGCGAAGTAACCGGTGGAAACGGGGCCGCCCGCATAACCGGGGACGCCGTAGAAAATGCGTGAGTAACGCAGGCCCGGCTCAAGGGTCAAACGTCCAAGGTTCGCCGAGGCGGAAACGTAGGCGTAGGGGACGTGCGTGGGGATGTCGGTGTAGGCATTGATGCAGGGGTAGCTCGCATCGTGGCCGTTGCAAGAACCCACGTTCTTACCCGGAAAGTTGAACTTGTTGAGATAGCGCACGTCGCGCAGTTGGGAATCAAATTCCTGTCCGAGCCCAGCGCGCACGATGAGGTTTGGGTTCGGGGTTAGCGTATAATCCAAAGCCCCGAAATAGTTGTTGCCGCGACGATCTTGATAGTAGTCACCTAAATCCTGTGTGCAGGCCGAGCCGCTCATAGCGGCGACTGGAAGCGGAGAACCCGGCGCATATGGGTACGATGGACAGCCCGAGTCGACCGAGGTTCCTCCTCCCGGCACGTTGTTGCTTGCCGAGTTCACGTCGGTCAGCGTTTGATTGAAAATGTACTCATTGAAATTTTCGGCAAAGCGAAGCGCCAGGCTCGACTTGTCGTTGATCACGTGGTTCAACTGAATCTTGCCGATGCCCGAATAGTGGCCAAGGTAGTTACCCTGTCCGTTGTTTAGCCGCGTAAAGTACAATCCGAGCGGGCAAGGTTGACCGTTGGGCGCCTTCCCGCCGCTGCCGTTCGTCGACGTCCCCTGGCCGCCGGTCGAGCCTGGACAAGGTGCCAAAGCCAGGAGAGGACCAGTCGTAGCCACTTCACCGTAGGAAACGTTGTCGTCAAATACGCCGTTTTGATACAGGAATTGGATGTCGTCTTTGGTCGTAGGGTGATAGTGGATGTTTCCTACGATGTCGGTCGTGTTTATAAATCCAGGGTTGCCGGAACCGACGCCAATTTCACTGAGCGGAAAATTGGCGGCGTAATTGCCGGCCCAGTACTGGTTGTCAGAAGCCGCTTGGTCATAGCCGAAGTACCACGAGAGGCGCTTATTCGAAGTTGCGCCGCCGTACTCGGCACGCGAAAGAAAGTTGAAGGATGGCGCTGTACTGCCGACCGAGATGTTGCCGAAGCCGGGATAGCTGCCCGTCTTGATGACGGAATTGATTATCCCTAACCCGTTACCGGCGTTTTGCGCTGACAAACCGCCCGTATAGACCTCGACGTTCGATATGCCCAGGTCGGTCAGATTGGTCGTAAAAAATCCAGTGATGCGCTCGGTGATCGGGATGCCGTCGAGTTCGTACCCGTTATCAACGTCGTAGCCACCGCGGATTGACGGTTCGGCTGGGTACGCGCCGCCGATAGGCGTCACACCCGGCACGGTCTCCAGATACTGATAGACCGTGCGGTGAAGATTATCGCCGCCGGTAGCGGCGTTGAGTTGCGCGCCGCTTACGTTGTAGACGTCCGTTCCGGTATAGGGTTTGAACAGGCTCCCGGGATTACGAGCGCTGACCTGCGCGATCTTGCGCAGTTCTTTCTTCAGTTTTTGATCGACCCGCGAGACAATGTCTTGCTGGATCGTGATGCCCGTGACGCTTAACGATTCGTAGCCGTTTTCTTCGAACGATATCGTGTAGGTGTCCGGAATTAACGCTTGCAGCGCATAAAAGCCTCGCGCATCCGTCGTCGCCGTGCTGGACCCCGTCGGTGCGGTCGCCGTAACCTTGACGCCCACCAGTGGCTGACCCGTGTCGCCGTCCGTAACCGTTCCAGTCAGGGTTCCGGTGGTGCCGGCGGTCGACGGCGCGAGCATCGCCAAGAGCAACAACGCAACGACACTGCAGAGGCGCCCCCAGATGGTGACCTGAGCTTTCATTCGTCCGCTCCATTCCTGAACCGGCCGAAACGCTGCTCGAGAAGCATCGCGCTCCGGCACTAGAAAAAGAAAAGCAAACGACGTGACCACACGCGCGTTCGCTGAACCGATAAATGTTGGCACAAAGGCACGGGTTCCTGCTTGGGAAGCCGCCACCGGGCACCGAGATTATTCGCTCGAGGACATCACTCGGGTGGCCCTTCCGCAGCAGCAACGCGCTCTGCCGTCCATCCCAGTGTCAGCCGTACGAACGCTGCCGACGGCTTCCAGCGCGGACGCTACCGAAAGCGCGCGCCGTTCGGCCTGCGCGATGGCGTCGATCAGCGCATCGGAGCTCGGCTCGCCGAACAAGATCGCAAGCAGTGCCGAGGTATCGAGAACCACTTATGACGGCAAGCCGGCTTCGTCGTAACCGAGAATTTCATCGGCCGAATGAGCGTCGAGAACCGGAAGCGCTGCCGTTCGCGCGAGGATGCGGCGAACCGCTGCGCGGTCGATTCGCTCCACGCGAGGTTCCCCGGTAGCGGGCACTTTCCCCAACGCGATGGCATCCTGCACCGGCACGATCGCGACAAGGTCTCTTCCGTTTCTCTGAACTACGAGCTGGCCAACTCCTCAGATCATCGTCTTCGTAAGGCCGCGAGGCGCATCGCTCTCGACGAAGCGAGCGCGGCCCACGTGGAGAGCGAGCATCTGCGCCGCGACCAGCCACGCCAGCGTGTTGAACGCGATGCCCACGACCGGGCCGAGCACGGGAATGTCACCGAGCCGGCCGCCGAAGACGTAGCGCAAACTCTCCGCCTGTAACGCCTCGCGCATCGGACGGTTGACGATCTCGCGCGAATGTTCGTCGACGATGCCGATGATGGCGCAGGCGGCGTCGAGCATCGCGGCGCTGCCGTGGCGAAACTCACCGGCCGAGAAACCCTCGGCATGAATATAACTGGCTTCCTTGAGTTTGAGCGCACATTCCTCGGCGACGGGCACGCCGTAACTGACGGCCACGATGACGACGCTGCGCCGGCGAGCGATGCGCGCAGCGGCGTCGGCCATGATGTCCACGCCTTCACCGTCCAGCCAGCCGCGCACGTCTTCTGCAGTTTCGATAAGGGTCGCGGCGTTGCGCGAGTGCGCGTCGGCGATCAAGCCCGCCGCCCACAGGAGAATGGCGGCGGTCGCCGTCACGCTTTTGCTTGCGGGAACCGCGAGCTCCAGGCCCGCGCCGACGTCGATGACGACCTGCGCCCTTTCGCCCAAAGGCGAATCCGGAGTGTTGGTCAACGCGATGAGTTCCTTGGGGCGCAAAAGCTCGACCGCTTCCAGGATGTCGGCGGAACGCCCGCTCTGCGAACACGCGATGACGATCGCGTCGCGATACGCCGCGTTGTCGAGCGGCGCCTCGCTTGCCGCCAAAGCATGGGCCCGCAATCCGCGCCGCCGCAAGGCGAGCGCCCCGAGCTGCGCCATGAACAGCGAACTGCCGCTGCCGAGCAAGACGACGTCGCGGCCGCGAATGGCACGCGCGAGCGTCTGCGCCTTGTCCGATTCGGCGATGCGGCGCCACACGTCGGGCTGTTCGCGAATCTCGCGTTCGAAGTTGACCCCGAGCATCATTGCACCGCGAGCAACGAGAACAGCGCACCGCGAACATGCGCCAGCGCCGCGGCACCGCCCGGTGCGTCTTCATCCATCCAATCGTTGATGAGAAACGAAAACGTCAGGGGGCCGTGGGTCCGCGTCCGCACAAACCCCGAAATCGTGCGGACGTGACTGATGCTCCCGGTTTTGGCGAACACGTTACGCTCGGCGGGCGTGCCGCGATACGAGTTTTTCAACGTGCCGCGAACGCCCGCGACGGGAAGCGCATCGAGCACGATGTCGCGATACGGACCGTTCCAATCCGCCTGCAGTATCGCGACCAGCGCCCGCGGCGCGATGCGATCGTATTGCGAAAGACCCGAACCGTCGGAGATCGTAACGGTCTGCGGATCGATGCCGGCGAACCGCAGAAACTGCTCTTCGACGATGCGGCCGTTCGCGTCGGTGCCGGGCTCGCCGGCTTGCACGACGCCCAATTCCTTCAACAACAGTTCGCCCATCAGGTTGTCGCTCGGATACCAGAAGTCGGCAAGCAGTTGCGGCATCGGCTCGGCCGCGCGCGACCACAGAAGCGGCGTGCCGGGCGGCATCTTACCGGCATGCACGCCGCCCGCGACGGCGATGTGTTGCCCAGCGAGGGCTTGCGCGAAGACGTCGCCCGCGTAGCTTTCGGGATCCGGAACGCTCGGCGCCAGATCGCCCGACTCCTTGGCGCCGGCCGGATAACTGCCCGTCAATTCGATATCGCGCGGCTCATCCCACGGCCGCACGATGTCGGAAGTGTCCTTTGAACCTTTGGGTCCCGTCGTCAGGCGATTGTCGATCGTGAACGTGCTGCTCTGCGGCTCAACGCGCAGAGCGACCGGCGCACCGGCAGCCGGGCCTGGAGTCATGAACGCGTGCACGATGCCGTCCTCGAGTTCCAGGGCTGTCACGGCCGGCGCATAGTAGTACGGCAGATCGTCCCATGACCAGCCGAATCCGTAGCGCTGCGCATCAAAATACGACGCATCGGTAACCAGCGCGCCGTCGACGCGCGTAATCCCGCGGCCGGCGAGGGCCGCGGCCGCGGCGCGTAGATCAGCGGCGCGCAGCAGCGCATCACCACCGCCATGCAAGTAGAGATCGCCCTCAATGACGCCGTTCTGCGGCGCAGCGCCGTCCACCGTCGTAACGTAAGCGAACGTGGGGCCCAAACGTCTCAGCGCTGCCGAGCCGACCAGCAACTTGAAGTTGGACGCCGGCATAAAAGCCTGGGCGGCGTCGTGCGAATACAGCATCGTCCCCCGTACCGTGTCGACCACGAGTAGGCCCACGTTGGCGCCGCGCAACGTCGGGGCTGCGACGATGCTCCCGATGGAGCGCCGCAACGTCGCAATCTGCGGAGTGGACCAGGGCGAACCGCCCGGTGCCGGTTTGCGTAAGCTGTAGACCGACGACATGTCCGCAGGCCAGGCGACGGAACTCGATAGGGCCCCGATTCCTGTGCACAGCACTACTGCCGCTGTTAGTCGACGAATGATTGTCACGATGGCGCGGGTCGTTCGCGTCACGTCCGAGGGGTTCCCATGACCGAGCGCTCGCGCGAAAACGAGATCGATACGTACCCACATTGGCGCCTCGAACAATGGGAGGCTGCCGCACCACCAGGCCGCGTCGATCACTTGTACGTGCATTGGTCCGCACACGACTACCAATCGGTCTTTCCGGCGTACCACTTTTGCATCGCCGGGGACGGCGACGGCAGCATCGTCGTCGTCAACACGCACGACGTGCGCGAAAACATGCGCGACGTCGCCGAGCAGCCGCAGCGGCCCTATGCCGCGCACACCCGCGGGCGCAACGCCTACGCGCTCGGCATCTCGATCATGGCGATGCGCGAGGCGACGCCGGCCGACTTTGGCGACTATCCGCTAACGGAGCCGCTGGTCGATGCGCTGTGTCTGGTGACCGCCAAGCTCGCGCAGGCTTACGGCGTCCCGCTCGACGCCGAACACGTGATGTCGCACGCCGAAGCGGCGCTGCACGACGGCTACTTCGGTACCGGCCCCGACGAGCGATGGGATATCGCCCGCCTGGCACCCGACCGGCGGCCGCTCGTCCCGAGCGACGCTACTCGGGTCGGCGATGAACTGCGTGTGCGGATGCTGCGTTTCCGAACGTCGTAACGACTTCATGCGGTAAGCGACCCGCTCGCGCCGCAAATTCATCGAGGCTCACCGTTTCGTCGAGCAACACGATGGACGAGCGGCCGCGGCCGGTTCGGGCCGCTTCCACGGTAACGTATTGCATGCCGACCGATAGAATGCCGTCCGAACCTGCCAGGCTTTGCGGCAGTCCATCGGCGTAGCCGCACCGTGCGGTAGCAACGTCCGTTTGCGCGCCGGCCAGGCGCTCTCCGTAGCCGACCCGCATCGTCGCGGAGAGGCGATCGACGCGCGTCACCGGTGCGATGACGTTGAGGGCGCAGCGCACGCCGGGGACGGCGATGCCGCCCGTCGCGCCGAACAGGCCGACGCCGATTCGGACGCGACTACCAAGCGCCCCATCGCCGGCGAGCGGAAACGTGCTGGCAAGCTCCGTCTCGGCGACGTCAACCTGTGACCTGCGTAAGATTTCGACGGCTTCGCGAAACACCGACCGTTGCACTGTTCGGTTTGCGTAGTCGGTGATGTGCGACCACACCTCTACCTGCGCCCCGGCCCGCGCGAGCAGTGGCGCAAAAGCGCGAATTTCGTCCAGAGATAAACCGCTCCACGTGACCGCCGGGCGGACACCGACACGGATGCGTAGCGGCACGTCGCGGTCCCTCGCGTGTCGTTGCGCGAGGTCCAACTCCACCGCGGTGCCGATGTTGGTCAGCGCCCCAACCGCTAACGCACGCGGGAGTTGTTCGGGCGGCACGTCCCCCAAGATGATCGCCGGAGCGGCAGTGTGCCGGCGCAGCTCACGCAACTCATCGGCATCGGCGACGCAGAATGCCTCCACTTCCCCTTCGAGCGCGGCGACCAGCGCGCGATAACCCCAACCGTACCCGTCGCCCTTCACCACCGCCCGTAAAGGAACGCCGGCAAATGCGCGCCACGCGCGCGCGTTCGCGGTAACGATCGCCCGGTCGAGCCCTACGGTCGGCCGCATGCGTCAGGTCAGGACGTGCGGTAAGCGGTCGGCATCGCGCGCAAAAACCACTTCCATGGCGATGCGCTCGCCGACCGAAACGTCGCGGCCCCAGCGGTAAGCACTGTACGGCGTGTAGCGCGTTCCCGGTGAGCCCGGTATTCGCAAGGATACGTCGTAGACGACGAAGTCTTTGGGCGGTCCGGCCGTAATGATGCACTGCAGCGCGAACGGGCCGATCACGCCGGGCGGATCGGCTTCGCGTGCGGCGGCTACGAAACGCTCGCCCAGATCGAAGGCCTTTTCCAACATCGATTCCGTCAACGTCGTCGCGATGTGACCGGCTTCTTCCATCCGTACGGGGATGGCGCCGGCCGCGCCCAGTTGCGACGGCGGCAAGGTGCGCAGACCGTCGAGATTCGTCTGACGACGCGTGTCGGTTCCCAAGAGTTCGAGTTCACCGAGCACCGGCGACCAAAAGAAATTCAGGTTAACGCTCGGGCCGAGCGCGTACTCCTCGATGCGTGCGGCGGCCAAACCCTCTTGCGTCACCATCCCGGCAGTCAGTAACGTCGCGCATTGCGATTCGTATTCGGAGGGTGAGGAGCACAAGAAAAACGCCCGCTCGAAACCCACCTGCGCATGCGGTGCCTTCACCATTGCAAGTGTGTCGATCGCGCTCGGTGAGTCGAATTTACGGGGCTGGCGGATGCCGGCGCGCGCCAGCAAGGCATATTGGTTCGCGGCTTCGTCGCGTTCTTCGGCGCGCAGTAGGCGGCGGTTGCCGAGGAACGGTACGCGCATGTCGCGCTCGATCTGGTCGTAGGAGTACCGCTCGCGCAGGTAAACCTCAAACGAACGATTGGGTACAAAAAGGACATTGCGCGCGAGCAGCCGCTCTTGGACCTCCGGGCGTACGATGTCGGCAAACGTTTCGAGATCCAGCGTTTCGTCGACGCACCCGCGCTGGGGTGAACGGCCGCCATCTGAGTCTTCCCCGCGCGCGAAATAGCGGGCATAGGTCCGCTCGCGACCGCGAGCCGTGACAACGAGGTTGCGCAGGCCCTGCGCCCGCGCGCCGAAGGCGACGTCCAGCGCGGAATGGCTGCCGATGGAACACAACGTCAGATCAGCGCGATCGTAACCCTCGAGCGTGCGGACTACGTCGATGCCAATTCCTGCGCTTGACGGCTGCTTGCGTATTCGACGACCAGCAGGTTCTTGACGCGGTCGGCGGCGGCTTTGGTTGCGTCGGTATCGACGCGTTCGAGCAGGCGATAGGCATCCAACAGGTTAGCCGGCAACGTCGTGTCGTGCGGATACTGCTTCTGCCAGTCCTCGACGGCCGAATCGACCTGCAACGCGTCACCTTCCATGCGCTCTCCCCAACCGCGGTCCAGGTATTTGTTGACCCGGATGACCTCGTTGCGAACGCCGAGCGGCGAGTATTTCAAGTGGCCGAAGTACTCGTCGGCAGGCGCCGTTCGGGTCAACCGAAGTTCGTGCGGAATGGCGCGGAGGCGCGCGATCAGTTGTAGTTCCGGCGTATGCGCCCGACGGTACGCTATCGCGTGCGCTGCCCTGCGGTCGGCATCGGTGTAACCGGGATCGCCAAGCGCGGACGCCGCGATCGCGAAGAGCTGACCATACTCCGGATCGGGCACGCGCGTCAGCGGCGCGCCAGGCGCGGCCGCGTGCTGCAACAGCAGACTGCGATACTGGGGATCTTTGGTGAGGTTGTACGCGCGCACGTCGGCGATCAGCAATTGAGTCTGGGCATCGGGATCGCCGTGAAAGGCATGGCCGTCCGCGACGGCGGCGTCCTCAGCCTGGCGCGCCAGGACGGCCGCATCCGCTTCGCCGGCATCGAGCTGGCTCAAAAGTGCCGTCGCTTCGGCCTTGTGTGCGTCGTCGCCGTTCTTGGCAGCGTAGACGGCGGCTTCGCGGACGTACCACCGCGCACCGTCGTTGTTGGTCAGCGGGTTGTAGTGGAGTTGCGTCGCTACGTCGATCGCCAGGTTCGCGATCGCAGCGTAATTCGGATCGGCCGGCCGAAAGAGCGAATAGGCGCGGCCCGCATCGAAGACGGTCGACTGATAATACAACTCGCTCGCAAACGGCCACTGTTTGGCGGAACCCTCATCGAACGCTTTGCGCATTGTCTGATAGAGCGCGATGGGGTCGGTTTCGATGGCCGCACCCGCGGGCGCGACGCAAACCAAGCCGAGGGCTCCGAGCAGCGAGGCTGCAATGAGACGTTTAGTGGTGATCGGTAAGTCCAGAATCATCGAGTACCGCGTGTAAGTTGTTGGAGAGTAGCGCGTTTTTGATCTCGCGAGCGATGCGGCGACCGGTCGACATCGGTTCGCTGTAGTTGAGGTACGAGTACGGAGAGCCGTCGATGAAGGGGTTCGTGCCCGCGACGATGCGGGCCGAAATCTCCATCACGAAAAACTTGGCTTCGGGCGTGATGATCGTTTCGATGCAGAAAGCGCCGAAAAGTCCCTTCGGGCCGCACAATTCCTGACTGACGCGGACGACATCTTCACCCATGCGGTACGTTTCGGCCAGCATCGACTCCCGCAACACCAGCGGCGAGTTGCCCACGACGACGTAGCTCGGCACGATGTCCATGTTCTCTTGCGCGGCGGCCGGGATGCGGCCGAGCGAATCGACGTTGGTCTCGTAGCGCCGATCCATGCTCATGATCTCGAGCTTGCCGGTCAGCGGGGAATAGAAATAATGGATGTAGGCGGGAACGCCGATCACGTACTCTTGCAGGATGTAGTTTTGGCGCGCAAGCTGGCCGGCGCGCAGTTCGAGATCGTGCGCGTCGCGTAAGAAAAGGTAGCCCTTGCCGCCCTGGGCGCCGTACAGTTTGACGATGACCGGCCGGTCGATTTCGGCACCGGTGCGAAACTGGCGCGGCACGGTCAGACCTGCGCGCAGCAGCCACTCGCGCTGGAGTTCCCGGCTGGCTTCCCAATCGAGAACGGCCTTGTTGCCGAAATACGGAATCGTCATCCGCTTGTGTTCGGCCAGCGACAGATGGGCCACGAACGAACCGTGCGGCACGATGATCAGTTTGCGCGATTCGAGTTCGGGCACGAGTTGCATGAACTGCCCGTAATGGTCGATCGGAATGACTTCGTCGACGAAGGCATAGGCGCGGTAGAGGCGCTCGGTCTCGCGGTTGGCGATCGCCAGCGTCCGGAAGCCCTCGTCGTGTGCGCCTTTGAGAATCTGCAATGCGGAATGCGAGCCGAGCGTCGCAATCGTGTAGAAGTCGCTCGACTTGGCCTGGGCTGGGGTCCGCAGAAGTTCCGGTGCAATCATGCCGTCGTCGCTTTCTGAAACGCGGGATTGTAGAGCAGAGTTTCCTGCGCTGCCTGCACCAGATCGGGTCCCGCCGGGGCTCCCATTTCAGCGCTCAGTCGCCAACTCGTGAACCGTTCGAGCGACGTAACGCCCGGCAGCCTGCGGCCGGCGATCCGCACGCCGGCCTTTTCCGCCCGCTCCGGGGCCGCGGAACGCTCCTGAATCCAGACCTCGCCCCGCGCGGGACCATCGCCCGCGCGCACGCGCAACGAATGTTTGTTCGGATTGAACAGCGTTTCCAAGCTGCGGAACAGCTCGCTCAAATGGTCGGCTTCGCGCTCTTGCACATCACAGCGGTACACGTCGGCGCGTTCGAGCGTCGTCACCGGCACCCCTAGACGCTGCAGCGTAACCAGCGCCGTCCGCGCCTCGTTGTCCGGAATCGTCAAGGATACTTCCACGCAGCGTACGACCGTCATGCGGAGACGGCCCGCGCGAGTCCGGCGAACAGCGCGATGCCGCCCGACGTCGCCAGCATTTGCGCGGCATCGCCGCGCGCACGTTCCCGCTCGCGGCCGTGGTGCATGTACGTCCAAGCGTCACGTTCGGGGTGCGGCATCAAGGCGAGCACGTTGCCGCGCGCGTTGACGAGTGCGGCGGCCCCCAGCGCCGAACCGTTCGGAACCGATTGCGCGCTCACGGCGCCGTGCGCGTCGCAGTACACGAAGGCGATGCGCCCTTCCCGTTGCACCCGCGCGAGCACGTCCGGCTCTCCGGCCAAGCGCCCTTCCCCGTGCGAGGCCCAGGCCGGCAGGACCGCGCCCGGGGGCAGGCTTGCCGTGAGCGTGCAGCGCTCCGGCGCGATGGCCAGCTTGACGTGAACGTGCGTTGAACGGTATTTGCCTGCCGGCGCGTTGCGCGTGAAACCGACTTGTGGACGCTCGACGTCATCGAGCGCCGGCACGAGCCCGCTCTCAACGAGCACCTGCGCCCCGTTGCAGATGCCGAGCACCGGTTTGCCGGCGGCTGCGGCGGCTCGGACGGCGCTCATCAGCCGATCGTGCGCGGCGATCGCTCCGGCGCGCACGCGATCTTCGTACGCGAACCCGCCTGGAAGCACGAACGCGTCCAGGCTTCGCAAACCGTCGGGATGCGCATTCCAGGGCACGAGTGCCGCCTCCAAGCCGACCGCCAGACACGCGCGCAACGTCTCTTCTTCCGAATTCGTACCGGGAAAGACGACGATGCCGACGCGCGCGCTCACGCGTGCGCTGCGTCCGGCAGAACGTCGGCATAAAAGTCGTTCAGCGGCGCGGTCCACGCCTCGTGCAACGCCGAAAGCGGAATATCCAAGCCGCGCGGCCCGCGCACGACCGGTTCCGCGATCGTCATACCGAGGCGCGTCAATGCCGCGCCGTGACGAGCGCACAACGCCTCAAACTCCGCGGGCCGCCCGGTCTCGACGACGAAAGCGCCGCTCTCCGCGAATGCGCCGTGCACGTCGAGTTCGACGTCGAGCAAGACGCCAACCTCAGCGCCTGCGTAAAACGCCATCTCGCAAAGTGTGACGAGGAGGCCGCCGTCGGAGACGTCGTGCGCCGCCAGCACGAGGCCGTCGCGATGGGCTTGGAGCAGCGCGGCGATTTCGCGCCGCGTCGCGTCGTAGTCGGGCGAAGGAACGTCCGACGTGATGCCGAGCACCTCGGCGACCACGCTACCGCCCAGTCCAGGCGGCACGGTCCCCAGACGGTACAGTACCGAACCGATCTTTTTGAGCGCAGGGGTTGCGGAGCGCGATACGTCGGCGAGCGTGCCGACGCAGGCCACGATGGGGGACGCCGGAATCGCGCAGCCTGCGGCCGACTGATTGTATAAACTGACATTGCCTGAGACGAACGGCACGCCCAGTTCACGGGCCGCGGTCGCCAACCCGTCGATGCCGGCCACGAACTCGCCCATGTGGCGCGCGTTCTCCGGGTTGCCGTAGTTGAGGCAGTCGGTCATCCCCGCCGGTATCGCTCCGACCGCGACGACGTTGCGAATCGATTCGACGACCGCGTGTTCGGCGGCTCGCTCGGGATCGAGCACCGCATAACGCGGATTGCCGTCGACGGCGAGCGCGCAGGCGAGCGGCGCGCCGGGCAACGGCACGATCAGTCCGGCATCGGCGTAACCCGACGGTATCGACGTCGTCCCGCGAACGACGGAATCGAAGCGTTCGTAGATTGCGCGACGGGAACACACGTCGCGGTGCGCGAGGACGCGCGGCAAAATGTCACCCAGCCGCCTCTGGGTCATCGCCTCCGGCGGTGCAGCCGACGACGCGATAGGAAGCACGTAGTCGCGCTCGTAACGCACGCCACGGGTTAGCACGTCGATCGGGACGTTCATCACCGTTTCACCACCCGACAGCAACACGTACGACGGCTCGGCCGTGATCGTCCCAATGACCGCGGCTTGGGCCTGCTCGGCAATCAAGGGCAGCGAAAATTCGTCGTTGTAGATCCCGAGCAACGTTGGAGTGAATTCGGGCGGCACGACCCACGCCAGCCGCTCCTGCGTTTCGCCGACCGCGACGACGGCAGCGGGCAGGTTGGGCTGCGACGTCGGGCAGCGATCGAGGTCGATGCGCGCACCGAAGCCACCGCCCGCTGCCAATTCCGCAGTGCAGCCCATAATGCCGCCCGCTCCGAGGTCTTTGAAACCGACGGTCAATCCGCGTTCGCGTATGGTATCGAAGGCCCGGTACGACGCTCGCATGAGCACGTTTTTGAGAAACGGATCGGGCACTTGCACGGCGGCTCTGTTCTGCTGCGCATCCGCTTCATCGAGCACGAGCGACGAGAAGGCGGCGCCGCCGAAACCGCTCCGATCGGTGGCCTTTCCGACGAGGACGATATCCCACCCGGCGGAGCCCGGCGGCGCGGCGGAATGGATGATGCCGGCTTCGTCGATGAGGCCGAGCGCGACGACGTTGACCAGACAGTTATCGCGAAAACCTTCGTGCACGTAGACGTCGCCGGCGATGGTCGGCACGCCGATTGCATTGCCGTAGGCGGCAATCCCGTCGACGATGCCCTGCGCCACATAGCGACAGTGCGGATCCTCGAGCGGCCCGAAGCGCAACGGATCGGCGAGCGCGATGACGCGCGCCCCCATGCACAGCACGTCGCGCACGATCCCTCCGACGCCGGTCGCTGCGCCTTCGAACGGCACGACCTGCGAGGGATGATTGTGCGATTCGTGCGCGATGACGATGCCGTACCGCTTTCCTCGCCACTCGCCGAGGTGCACGATGCCCGCGTCTTCCTGCGGACCTTGCATGACCGTGGGACCGGTGGTCGGCAAGCGGGCGAGATGGTGGCGCGAACTCTTGTAACTGCAATGCTCGCTCCACTGTGCGTCAAAGGCATGCGCTTCGACGATGGTCGGATCGCGTTCGAGCGTGGAGGCGATGCGGCGAACCTCGTCGAGCGTTAGCGCCAGGCCGCTCTGCCGCAGGCTTTCCGTCAGCGCTGGGTCATCGGCATCACGCACGCGCAACACCGGGGATCGCGCGGTGGCGACTTCAGCCAAGCGGCGCCTGGGGCGGCGGTGCGTTGATCTGGGCGTCGGCGTGGAGCACCGCCGAACGTGCGTTGGCCTGCACGAGCAGCACGCGGCCGAACATGATGGTGTCATCGACGGCGAGCGTCTTGGCCACGATTTGCGCCAGCTCTTCGGCCTCGAATTCGGTCGCATCGAACACCGGCGTGGGGGTCGCAGCGGCCAGCATCGCGGCCAGTTGCGGTCCCGACGCGACGTAAATCAGTCGCGCAAAGGTGGCGTCGAGTTGCTGCGCCGCCTGCAGGACGTAACCCGGAACCAAGTGCGTCGACACGACGCGGCGTAACGTCTGCAAGCCGAAGACCTGCAGCGCACCGACGACCGGGTCGAGAATCCCGAGCGAATCGGGACCATCGGCAGCCAGAGCGATCATCGCCGGGCGCGCGCTAGGAAATTGTCCCACCAGTTCGGAGACGAGCTCGTAGTTCTGCCGCACGCGCTCGAGATCGGCCGGCGTAACGGTTTCGAGATCTCGGTACATCTGCTTGTCGAGCATCAAGTCTTCGCGTCCTTGCGGCCAGACGCGCCACGAATCGTTGTCGATCACGTCGGCGATAACGAGCGTGCCGCGGCCTTCACCGCTCTGGATGCGGCCGAACTCGAGTTTGAGATCGACCAGCAACGCTTCCCGCCGCCGCCAGGCGTGTGCCAGGATTTCGAAGGTAATGCGCGCGATCTCGCTCATCGCGCCGATCTCCGGCGGTGAGGCGAGGCCGCGGTGGACGATCTCGTCGGGATCGATCAACGGGTCGTGGTTCGCATCGTCCTTTAGAAAGAATTCGACCATGCGCGGAATGATGATCGACCCGCGCGCAATGCCGGGCTTACGGCGAACGAGCGAACCTGCCGCAACGCCGCGCACGACCACTTCGAGGGGCACCATCGTGCAGCGGCGCACGAGCATCTCGTTGTCGTCGTCGTCTTCACCGCCGGACAGATAGTGGGTCGGCAGTCCGCACAGGTTCAGCAGCCGAAAGACGCGCGCCGTCGTCTTAGCAGCGAGGCGCCCCTTACCCGCGATTTCATCGCGGCGCGCACCATCGCCCGATGTAATCGCGTCGGTCGCCTGCACGATCAGGACGTCGGGCTGTCCGGGCTTCTCGTAGAGAACCTTCGTCTTGCCGCGCGCAACTTCGAGTCCCTTATTCATTGGGTTCGTCGAGGGCAGGTGCTTGCGGGAACGGCGGCAGCGCCGTGACGCGCGCAGCGAGGGCTCGCGCGCGCTCCGGCGCGTCGCCGATATGGTCGGTGGGATCGAGCAACGAACGGATCTCCGCGGGATCGAGCAGGCTTGCCAGCGACTGGTCTTCGACGAGCAGCTCCGCAAGCGGATTGTCGCCGCCCTCGGCCATGCGATCGTGCGCGCGCATCGCTGCGTCACGTATGGACTCGTGCAAGGCTTGGCGGTCACCGCCCGCTTTCACCGCCTCCATCAGGACGGCCTCGCTGCCCGAGAACGCGCCATACGCGCGCATATTGCGCGCAATGCGATCTTCGTCGACGCGCAAGCCGGCGACGATCGTACGCGCCAGCGACACGATCTCATCGCTACACAAAAAGGCTTCGGGCAAAATCGTTCGCCGGTTGGCGCTGTCGTCCAGGGTGCGTTCGAGATAATTGGTTGCCGCATTCTGCCACGCGGTGTCCGCATATCCGAGAAGCAACCGGGCGAGGGAACCAATGCGCTCCGAGCGGACCGGATTGCGCTTGAACGGCATCGCGGAACTGCCGACTTGCTTGGCCCCGAAGGGCTCGAACATTTCCCCGAACCCCGGCGAGGAGAGCAGCCGCACGTCCGCGGCGAACTTCGAAAGCGACGCGCCGAGGCCCGCGAGCGCGGACAGAACGAGAAAGTCCAGTTTGCGCGGATAGGTCTGGGTTGCGACGTCACGCGCGGTGAGACCGAAGACGGCAAGCACTTCGGCTTCTTGATCGCGCGCGCGGCGCTCCGTGCCGCGTAGCAGCCGTTCGTATGATGCGGACGTTCCCACGGCGCCGCGAATGCCTTTGGCCGTCAGAGCGGCGAAGGCGCCGCGCAGCTGGGCGTCGTCGATCAGCAGATCTTGCGCATACACCGCCAGCCGATGGCCGATGGTGGTCGGCTCGGCGAATTGCAAGTGCGTGTAGCCCATGGCGGGCACTGCGGCGTATCGCTCAACCAGCGCGCCGAAGGCGGCCAGCAAAGCTTGCAGATTCTCGCCGATGATACCGAGCGCGCGGCGCAGGCGATACGTCTCAACCGTATCCTCGACGTCCATCGACGTCGCGCCCAGATGCAGCTTCTTCCCACCCAGCGGCGCTTGCGCGGCAAAGACGCGAACCTCGGCCATCAGATCGTGCCCGATCTCGCTTTCGATCGCGAGCGCGGCGGCGAGATCGACCTCGTCGCGATGTGCTTCCAGGTCGGCGAGTTCTTCGGCGCTGACGAGCCCGCTCTTGGCTTGCGAGCGCGCCAGCGCGATCCAAACTGCGCGCCACAAACGCCGCCGCTCCCGTTCGGAAAATAGACGTCGCAACCGCGCACTGCCGTACCGCCACGAGAACGGCGAAGCGTACGACCCGTCGTCCATCACGTCGGGCCGCTTTCGCGCCGCGCTCAGACGCCGCCTTGGCGCACGACAAAATGGCGGAGCCCGTACGTACATCACGGGCCCCGCCAAATTCGTTCTGTTACAGGTTGATATCCAGCGTCTGCAAGGCGATGTCCGTACTTCCGACGCCCGTGAGGTTGTCGAAACCCGGCTCGGCATTGAAGGCGCCGTTGTTCCCCACGATCTCGTCGTGGAGCCCGCCTTCATTCTCGGTTGCAATGCCGCCGACCGGCGCGTTCGGCGTCTCCTTCGAGTTGAAATAGGTGTATGAGGCGTAGAGCTTGGGGGTCAATAACCCGTTGCTCGCCCTTCCCGGAGAAGGGTTGAAGCCGAAGGCACCTTCGTTCGCCGTCAGCAGCCGGGACCACACGCCGAGCGCGAGCGGCGACGAGAGACTCGTTCCGCCGACGCCGGTCGGCGTTCCGCTGACGATGACGATCGCCGGGCTGACGTTATTGTCGGCGTCCATCGCTAAGTCCGGAACGGCCCGGCGCGTCCCGCCGGCCGTATTGGCCGGCACGGCGGCTGCTTGGTACGTCGACGGCGCCTCGACGGCGCTCAATCCGCCGCCACTGCCGTCCCAGCCCGATTCGCCGCCATAGCTCGCATCGGTGGTTCCGCTGAGCAACGTCGTGCCGCCGACGGCCAAGATATAGGGGGACGACGCCGGATAGCACACGCCGGGTACGCCGGTGTCGGGCACGCCCGAGTTGACGAGCACCGGACAGGCGGCGCCCGTGTCGCCCGACGATGCGAATATCTGTTGCCCCGTAGATTGGGACATCCGGAAAATCGGATCCTCGAGCGCCATGTCGCCAAAGGCAATTGCGGCCGACTCGGCTTCGCCGAACGAGGCGCTCCCCGTTCTGCCTTGGTGATCCGCAACGAAGCGGTCGAACTCGGCCGCCGTGTCCGCGTCGCTCAGCGATGCCGTGTCGTAGATAAAAAGGTGGTCCACGCCGTAGGCCATGGCGGTCGAGGTTTGCGTATCGAGGTCGAATTCGTCTTGGCCCGTCGTATCGCTCGAGCCGCCGTTGACCGTAACGACGCTGACGGGAAACCGGTACGTCACGCCAAACATCTTCTCGTAGGTGGCTAAATCGGTTACCACTTGCGCGACCGCGCCCTCGGCGAAGATCGCAACCGACGTTTTGAAGCCCGTCGTCGAAACGGTTCCTTTGCCGGCAGCCCCGTTGGGAAGCGAGTTGTTGTAGTGCAGGCCGTCGTAGGCTGCATTGAAATCGTACGGCGCATACTCGCGCGAGCAATACGGGCCCGGCGTCGTCGTCGGAAAGCACGGCTGCGGCGTCCCCTGGATCGTCGTCACGCCCGACAGCGGCGTCGCTCCGGCGTGCCTGCCGGCCGGGGTCGCGGCACGCGCCGAGCGCAGCGCGCGCGCCATGCGCGCAGCGATTCGCGCTTGGACGGCAGGCGACGAATGGCGGATGAACGTCCGCAGCGGCTCACTGTTCAAGCCGATGACCGCATTGACGCTTGGCCCGAGTGCCGCCGGCACAAGGGCCGGCGTCGTATTGGCATAGACGATCGACGTGCCGCCGTTCGTCGTCTGACGGAACAGGTGCACGTCGGCATCGAACGCCTTGAGCACCGACGCCGGATTGGCGTCGGCCGTCAGGATCAGATTCGTGGCCGTCGCGTGAACGTTCGTGAGGCCGTGAGACGTCAGGTACGTTGCGACCGCAGCCACCTGGGCGCCGCTCGCGTTGAAGCGCGACGTGTACGCGGGGACGCCCAATCCCTGGTCGTACAGCGGGTCGCCGGGGGTCAGTTGATGGCGCAGCAGGAGCGCCGCGCCAACCGGATCGCGCTGCGTCAGTCCGACGACGACGTGCATCGGCATCGCTGCCGGCGCGCGTCCCAGATCGACCGCGTGAAGCGGCAGCGCCACGCGGCCGGCCGTTGCTACCCAACCGGGAAGCGTCGCGCCGCGCGGACCTACGGCGGCCGCGCCGGCGGCCTGGCCGCCGGTGAACAGAATGCCGGCGGCCGCGGCGAGCGCTGCTGAGCGAAGTGCTTGCATCTATACTCCTTGGGGGCGACGAAATGTGCGGGGTTCCGCGCAGGCAGAGTACGGCCTGAATTGTAACATTTTTGCGAACAAGTGGGCGTCACCCCAACATGAGGGCCGCCCTTCAGCGTTCGCGCGCTGCCGCAGCGGTTGCGAGGTCAACGACGACCCGCGGGTCGTCCGCGCGTCCGGTCACGACGGCTTCGAAGCCGCGCACCGCACGCTCGAAGCCTAAGCGGGCGCGGCGCTCGCCGAGCGCCCGCGCCGACAGGCGCAGTTCGCGTTCGCGCCAGCGCGCCCGCAGCGGCAACTCGCCGTCGGGGCGCGCGACTTCCCACACGAGCCCATACTCAGCCGCCAGCGCCGCGAGCAGCGGAACGGCTGCACCGCGCGGGTCGGCGGCAAACATCTCGTGCGCGAGCGCCAGCGCATCGGCGGCCCGTCCCGCGACGGCAGCAGACGCATACTGATAGGCGCGCACGTCTTCGTTCGTCAACGCCTCACGCAAGACGGCGTCGAGCGTGATGACGTTGCCCCCGATCGCGAGTTTCTCGAGGTCCGTGCGCAGGCCGGCAAGCTGGGCGTCACCCTCCACGAGCGCCGCCAGCGCGGCCGGTTCGGCCCTCGCAGCGAGGCCTGCCAGGGTTTCACGAACGAACCGTTCGCGCGCATCGAGCGACGGGGTCGTATCGATGCGCAGCGCTGCGCGGCCGAGTTGCTTTCCGAGCGGTTCGGGCCGTTTGCTCGCGGGCGAGACGAGGTCTTCGATGACGAGCACGTTTCCCTCGGGAACGCGCTCGGCCACGGCGAGCAGCTCTCGCCGCGCCTCGGCGCGCAACTCGGCGGCGCCACGCACGATCACCACCCGAGCCGCCCCTAAGAAGGGAAGCGCCGACATCGCCGCGTCGACGGCCCGAAACGACTCGAGTTCTCCTGCGCTGAAACGGTCGACGTTGAGGGCGCGTTCGGCTTCGGGCAGCAACCGTTCGACCACGAGGGCGAGCGCGCGCTCGGCGAAGACGCGTTCGACGCCTTCCACGATGACGAGTTTGCCGATCTTCGGCAACTTGTCGACGAAGTCGTAAAATTTCACCGTGCCGCCGGCGTCAGCATCGCCAGACCGGGACGGGTCGCGAGATCGGGCAAGGAATCTTCGTAAGGCGGCCGGGCGACGCCGTACTCGGTGACGATGCCCGTAACCAGCCGCCCGGGCGTCACGTCGAAGGCGGGATTGAAGACGTCGACCGCCGCGGGCGCCGTCAGGCCGCCGCCGGCGTTGCGCACTTCGTCGGGCTCGCGTTCTTCGAGCGCGATCGTCGAGCCGTCGCGCCGCGCGAAATCGATCGTCGAGCGCGGCGCGGCCACGTAGAACGGAATGCCGAGCCCTGCGGCCGCAAGCGCGAGTCCGAACGTGCCGATCTTGTTCGCCGTGTCGCCGTTGCATGCAATGCGATCCGCGCCGACGATGACCGCGCGCACGTCCTTACGCTGCATGGTGGCGGCAGCGGCAGCGTCGACGATCAACGTCGAAGGCACGCCGGCCTGGGCCAGCTCGACGGTCGTCAGGCGTGCGCCTTGCAGCAGAGGTCGCGTTTCGTCGACGTAGACGTGCAGGCGCTTTCCACCGGCGTGCGCCTCGACGATCACGCCGAGTGCCGTGCCGTAGCCGGCGGTCGCCAGCGGACCGGTGTTGCAATGCGTGAGCACGGCACCGCGCGACGGCAGCAGTTCGGCGCCATGCTGCGCGATCGCCCGGTCCACGGCGCGTTGCTCGTCGTGAATTGCGCGCGCGGCGGCTAAGCTGCCGCCTGCTTCACGCACGCGGTCGACGGCCCAAGCGAGATTGACGGCCGTCGGCCGCGCCGCGCGTATTCGTGCGAGCGAGGCGTCAAAGGCCGCATCGTCGAGCGCGAGCGTGCGCGCCAGCGCCGTGCCGTACGCGCCGAACACGCCGATTGCCGGCGCGCCACGCACGGCTAAGGTCGCGATCGCCGCAACCACTGCGTCGATGGTGCACGCGCGCGCCCGCACGACTTCCTGCGGTAAGGCACGCTGATCGAGATAGCCGACGGCCGGTTCACCGTCGGCCTCCCACCAGACAGGCTCAAACATCACGCCACCGTTTCGCGCGCAAACATCAGGCGCCCCTAGTCGGGGAGGCTCTGAGTTACCGCGTGACGAGGAGCCTAAGGCCGAAGTGGACGAAAGTCCATGAGGCCTGTAGCGACGACGTCCACGCGGTAAATCAGAGCCTCCCCGCTGCTGCGGGCGCCATCGAGGCGTAACAAGCGCGGCAGTAGACCGGCTTGTCGCCGCGCGGCTTGAACGGCACCGTGGTCGCAACGCCGCACTGAGCGCAGACGGCGTCGAACATCTCGCGTGCCGATCCCGACCGGGACGTCTTGCGGTTCGTGCGGCAATCGCGGCACCGTTGCGGCTCGTTCTCGAACCCTTTTTCAGCGTAAAATTGCTGATCGCGAACCGTGAATGGGAACTCCGTTCCGCAGTCCTTACAGATAAGCGTCTTGTCTTGCACCCGCGAGCCCCTTTGAGAAGAGCAAGGAAGCGGCGCCCTTAGCGGACGCCACGGTGGGATTCGGCTCCGTCGAATCTGTCGCGTTCGGCCTCGGCCGATCCGTCGTCACCGCCGGACATAGTCCGACGGTTCCTCGCGCGAGTATAGGGGAGAATCAGCTCAAAAGCAAGCGAGCGCGAGTACGCGTAGTGCCGCAACGGTTGCGGCGTAACCCTTGTCGCCGCGGGCCGGATCGGCGCGCGCTTCGGCCTGCGCGAGCGTATTGGTTGTCAGGACGCCGAAGCCGATCGGAACGCGGGTTGCAAGTTCGAGGTTCATAATGCCGCGCGCGCATTCGCCGGCGACGAAATCGAAGTGGGGGGTCTCGCCCCGGATGACGACACCGAGCGCTATGAGGGCATCGAAGCGGCCGGTGTCGATCATGCGCGCAGCCGTAAGCGGCAATTCGAAGCAACCCGCCACGCGGACGACTGCGCGCATGTCGGCTGCAACGTTACAGTCGTCGAGAGCCCGTCGCGCACCGTCTTCCAACCACCCGGCAAGCGCCGGGTAGAAGTCGGCACTGACGACGCCGATGCGCCCTCCGCGAGCATCCGGCAAGGCGACGCCGTTTGCTTCGCCCGCTTTCACGGCGACGATGCCGCAAGCGCGGCCGCCGACTCGAAGAGATGGCCCATCTTGTCGCGCTTGGTTTCGATGTAGCGCGCATTGTCCGAGGTCTGGGTCACGTGCAACGGAACGCGATCGACGATCGTCAAACCGTAGCCTTCCAAGCCCGCGATCTTCTTGGGGTTGTTGGTAATGAGGCGCATCTCTCGTACGCCGAGATCGACGAGCATCTGCGAACCCAAGCCATAGTCGCGTTTGTCCGGTGGTAACCCGAGTGCGAGATTGGCCTCGACGGTATCCGCGCCGCGATCTTGCAGTTCGTAGGCGCGCAGCTTATTGGCAAGACCGATGCCGCGGCCTTCCTGATGAAGATACAAGAAAACGCCGCGACCTTCGCGTGCAATCAGCTCCAATGCCGCATCGCGCTGCGCCGCGCAATCACACCGCAGCGAGTGCAGCGCGTCGCCGGTCAAACACTCAGAGTGCACGCGGACAAGTAGTTCCTTGCCGTCGCCGATGTCGCCCATGACCATGGCGACGTGCGCGATGTCGTCAATCGACGTCTCGTACGCGATCCCCGTAAAGCGTCCGTGGACGGTCGGCAGCGCGAACTCCGCAATGCGGCGCACGAGTTTCTCGGTGCGCATGCGGTAGGCGATCAAGTCTTTAACGGTGATCAGACGCAAGCCGTGCTTTTTCGCAAACTCGCGCAGCGCGGTTAGCCGCATCATCGTGCCGTCCTCGGCCATGATCTCGACGATGACGCCCGCCGGGTACAAGCCGGCCAACCGTGCTAGGTCGACCGCGGCTTCGGTTTGACCCGCGCGGACCAGCACGCCGCCGTCGCGCGCACGCAACGGAAAGGTATGTCCGGGCCGCAAGAAATCGCTCGGCTTGGCGCTCGGATCGAGTAGCGCCGAAATCGTCGCCGCGCGATCGTACGCCGAGATGCCCGTCGTCGTGCGCGTACGCGCTTCGACCGACACCGTGAAGGCCGTCTCGTGCACGGCCGTGTTCTCGGAAACCATCTGCGGAAGCTGCAGCTCATCGAGGCGCTTGCCGATCATCGGCACGCAGATCAGACCGCCCGCTTCTTTGCGCATGAAGTTGATCGCTTCGGGCGTCACCATCTGGGCCGCCATGACGAGATCGCCCTCGTTCTCGCGATCCTCATCGTCGAGCACGATCACCATCTTGCCGGCCCGAATGTCCGCCACGGCATCGTCGATCGAATCGAACGCCGACGCTTCGCCGTCAAGCCGTGCCGACAGTTCCGGGAGGGCCCGGCGCAGTGCTTGGACGGAGCGAAACGACGGCGTGCGCCGCCCCGCGCGCAGCAGGCTGATGGCGCTCTCCGTCAATCCGGCGCGTTCGGCGAGCTCCGCCGCGCTGAGGCCCGCATGTTCCATGGAGGCGCACAGGGCATCGGCAAACAGAATCATCCTCCCAGTAAAGGGCGATAGTTGACAACTGTCAAGTATTCAAAGGGCACCAACGCAACGTAGCGCGCTAAATCTCGTACGCCCAGGCGAGTTCGTCGCTCGTCGTTTGGGCGGATTGGTAAGGCACTGCGGCATTCACAACGTAACGAGCGACCGGATCGACTTCGAGGTTGACGACATCTCCCGCGCCCTTTTCGCCGAGGGTCGTTCGCGCTGCAGTTTCTGGAATCAACGCGATCTCGAACTGGCCTGCGCGGACGGCGGCGACGGTGAGGCTGACCCCGTCGACGGCGATATAGCCTTTTTCGACGATGAAGCACTGCAGTTGTGGAGGCGCCCAGAGCGCTACGCGATGACCCTGACCTTCCGCTTCTTTGGCGATGACGGGCGCCGTTGCATCAACGTGCCCGTACACGAGATGACCGCCGATTCGCTCACCGAGACGCAGCGAAAGTTCGACGTTAACGCGAGAGCCGACGACCAGCCTGCCGAGGGTCGAGCGGGCGAGCGTTTCCGGCACGACATCGAACACGAACGTGCCGGCCTCGTTCGCCACGACCGTCAGACAGACGCCGTCGACCGCAATCGAATCCTTCGCTGCGACGCCGTCGGTCAGAGCGTCGGCCGCCCCGCCGTGCGTGCGGGCGCCGGCGACTTCGGGTGCAGCCACGCGCAATCGTACACCGCCCTGCGGATGCACGTCCAGCGCCGTCACGGTTCCGCGATGCGCGATTAGGCCGCCGAACACTGCTGCTCCCCAAGCGGGACACCCGAGACCAGCACGTCGCGTCCGAGAACGTCGATGCGGTCGTAGCGCAACCGCGCCTCGCCTGCGCCGTCGCCAAACACCGGCACCGCGTTGACGTTTTGCAAAAATGCCGGCGCGAGCAGCCAGTCGAACCGGTCGACCAATCCCAGCGCAAGCAGGCGCCCGGCGAGGGTTGGGCCGCCCTCGCACAGGATCGTGGCGACGTCGTACGCGCGCAAGCGTTCCAGCGCCGCGGTGAGATCGAGTTGCACCGCATCCTCAGCCCCGACGTACATCACGTCGGCGACGGCTTCGAGTTCCGCAAAACGCGCGCGCAAGCCGGCCGGGGCCAGTACGATCGTCGCGTCATACCCGTGTGCGGCGGCGAACACGGCACGTTGCGTCGATACCGCTGCACCCTCGCAGGCGACGACGCGGCGATACGGTTTGCGACGCGCAGAAAGCGGCCGGACGGTCAGCCGCGGATCGTCGACGCGGACGGTACCGGCACCGACGAGCACGGCATCGTGCCGTGCCCGCAACTCACGCACGTATGCGCGCGCCTCTTCTCCCGTTAGCCAGTACGGTACGCCCCGACGTGGCGCAATACAACCGTCCAGCGACGACGCCATCTTCAAGCGCAGGTACGGCCGCGTGCGCGAACTCGAAACGGCGAACTCCGCAATCAGCCGGCGCGACCGTTCGTCGTCCACCACGTCGACCGCGATGCCGGCATCACGCAGGCGGGCAAGACCCCGAGCCGCCGTACGCGGGTTGGGATCCGGCGTTCCGACTACGACGCGCGCAAGACCGGCCGCGATCACGGCTTGCGAACACGGCGGTGTCAGCCCCGTGTGATCGCAGGGTTCCAGGGTGACGTACAGCGTCGCACCGCGCACGTCCACGCCGCGCTCGGCTGCATCACGTAACGCTTCAGCCTCCGCGTGCGGAGCGCCACGCATCCGATGGAATCCTTCGCCCAGCGTCGTCGTCCCGCGCACGATGACGGCACCCACCGGCGGATTCGGAGAGGTGCTGCAACGTCCGCGTTCGGCCAGTTCGCGCGCGCGCGCGAGATACACCCGCTCGAGACCAGCCAGTGTCGCGGTCACGCGCTCACGGCGTGACTTCAACGCCTTTCCAAAAAGCGACGTAATCCCTGATCTGCTTGGCGGCCTCTTTAGGTTGCGGATAAAACCACGCCGCATCACGATTCTCTTGGCCGTCGACGACGACCGAATAGTAGCTGGCGGTGCCTTTCCACGGGCACACCGAATGGTTCTCGCTCTGTTTCAGATACTCGCGCTTCACGCTCTCAAGCGGAAAATAATGATTGCCTTCGACGATTTCGGTCTGCGAACTATCGGCGAGCGTCACGCCGTTCCACGTTGCCTTTGCCATGCGTGTTCCTTGCGCGCGCCGCACTCCGCTCACCTCCGAGCGGCGGCGAGAACCACGGCGTACGGGACGACGGCGCCGTGCGCCCGCAAGGCTTGCGCGCTGTCGGCCAGAGTCGCGCCCGTGGTCACAACGTCGTCCACCAGCACGACGCGAACGCCGGGCAGCACGCCGGGCGCAACACACGCGAACCGGTCGTGCGCCGCCAAGCGGTCCGCGCGCGAGCGACCGCGCTGCGCGTCGCCGGTACGGTGCCGCAGCGCGAGCAAGACCGGTCGATCGCGCAGCGTGGAGAGGCGCCGCGCGAGGTCAACGCCCTGGTCGAACCCGCGCTCGGCGCGACGCGCGCCCGTCGTCGGCACGGGCACGAACACGGCGCTCGCGTCGATGGGCCCGCACCGCTGTGCCAGCCATGCCGCAAGCGCCTCACCAACGTCGCGGCGGCCGCACTTGTACGCCAGGATCGCACGCCGCAACGGGCCCGCATAGGCACCGGCCGCTACTAGGCGCATGCCTGCGACTGCTCGCACTTCCGTCCGGCTACTCGTCGCGCGACAGGCGGCGCAAAACGCGGAATTAGCGGCGCCGCAGCCGCCGCACGACGCCGGAAACAGCGCATCCAGCGCGGCCGACAACAGCACACGCAGGGTATCGCGACGAACGCATGCCGCGACAATGCAGCCGATTCATCGTCGACGACGGCTGGGACGGACGGTGACGGTAAGGGCCGTCGTCGCTTGCAGCGGCTCGGCCCTCGTGGTCAACAGCGCAGGCTGGGCGTTGTAGTTGAGGGGCGGTTCGAAGACGGCTACGCCACGCGGCGAACGCGGTCTTCGTCCACCGTCGCGGTGTCGAGGCAAGGCCAACGCGACGATGCGCGCAACGGGGATGGCGCCGCCGAACGACCGCCTGGCATTGCGCTGCACGACGCGCCGCGCCGGCAACGATCGCAGCGGCGCAAATCGTGGCGTGCCCGCCGGCGGTTTCCGTAGCCTGGAGGAAGACGCGTCGACCATTGGCCGACGCAGCGGCGGGGCGCGCAAGCGCGGTGAAGCGCGCAGAACCTCCGGCATGATCGCGCGCCGCGTGACCTTTGCGGGCTTGAGCCGTTGCGGTAGTACCGCGCGTTCGCTCAGCCGGTTTCTCCGGTGCTCGGGCTCGACGCGATGGCGAGCTTCGCGAGCGATGATCGGCGTGGCTGCCCCCATGATCGCGAGTTTCCAGTTTCGGGTCGGCGCGCTAGGCGCCGGCGTGGCGGAAGCCCGCGCGGCGAGGCTCGCCGGAGGAGCGGCCGCAACGGCGAAGGTGCGCGCATCGGTCAGGGGCTGTGGCAAGCCTACCGGCGCGGCGAGCCGATACGCCGCCGCGGTCAGCAGTCCGAGGCCAAGCGCGACGGCCGTGATGCTGAAGGCGTGTTCGCGGAGAAGTCGTCCGGCGCGGTGCGCAAGCTCGTCCACCGCCGAGGCTAGTGCCCGCCGCTACTCGTTGGCGACGATCGCTCCGTGGAGCGTTGCTCCGTGGTCGATGCCGTAGTCGATACCGACGATGCTGTCGATGATTTGCGCGCGCTCGCCGATGGCCGCCCCGTCCCAGAGTATCGACGATTCGATTCGAGTCCCCGCTCCCACCGTCACCCGATCGCCGATCACGCTCGGTCCGATGACCCGGACGGCATCGCCGAGCACCGCATGCGACCCGACCCGCACGTCGCCTTCGAGCCGCACGTCATGGCCCAACTTCGCGTCGGGCGGGTACCCGCGCGCCCGCGCATTGCCCAGTAACCGAACCTTCCCTTCCAGCACATCGCGGGTTGCTTGACGATACTCGCCGGGCGTACCGATGTCGGCCCAATACGCACCGTGCATTTCGAGACCGTAGAACGGCGCGGCGTCCCGTTGCAATTCCGGAAAGACGTTCTTCCCGAAGTCCCAAAACTCGCGCGCGGGGACGCGTTCGAAGATGGCCGGTTCGAACACGTAGACGCCCGTATTGACCAACTTCGAGCGTTCGGTTCCTTTGGGCGGTTTTTCTTGGAATTCCATGATGCGGCCGGCATCGTCGATCACCACCACGCCGTAATGCGAAACGTCATCTTCCACGACGAGCGCGATCGACGCAAGCGCCTTGCTTTTCTTGTGAAAAGCTACGAGCGCGTCCAGCCGTAAATCGGTCAACCCGTCGCAGCCGACGACGACGAACGTGTCGTCGCCCAAGAAATCCTGCATCTGTTTTACGCCGCCCGCGCTGCCCAAGAGCACCTCTTCGTGGAGATAGTGCAGCTTCACGCCGTAGCGCGAACCGTCCCCGAACGCGGCGACGATCTTGTCGGCCAGATAGTGCACGTTGATCGCAATGTCTTCGATCCCGAACGAGCGCAGATAGCGCATCACGTGAGCGCTGTTGGGCTCGCCGGCGATCGGCACCAGAGGTTTGGGAACTTGTTTGGTCAGCGGGTAGAGCCGCGTGCTCAGTCCGCCGGCGAGGATCATCGCCTTCACGCGTGGATGGCCGGCATTAGGATCTCCGTGGGAGTGCAAGGAGTGCTTGGTCGCGCAACACGAGCCAGACGAAACGCGGAAGCGCGAGTTGCCGGCGCCAGCGCCGCGGCTCGCGCACGAGACGATACAACCATTCGACGTGCGCGCGCTGCCAAAGAACGGGGGCGCGCCGCACGTTTCCGGCGAGAACGTCGAGCGAACCGCCGATGCCGATTCCGACCGCGCAATCGGTCTCCTTCAAGTGCTCCGCGAGCCACAACTCTTGGCGCGGTGAACCAAGACCCGCCAACAGGACCCGTGCGCCGCTGCGCGCCACGGCGGCCGCGACCGCGGCATCGTCGCTCGGTGCGAAGTAGCCATCGTGGAAGCCGGCCACGATGAGCCCCGGATGTCGAGCGCGCAGGACCCCTGCGGCACGCTCCGCCGTGTCGCCTTTTGATCCCAGCAAGTACACCGGCGTGCCGTCGCGCGCCAACGCGCGGCACAGCGGGTCGACCAGATCGACGCCGGCCACGCGCTCGCGGATGCGCGCGCGGCGAACGCGTGCGGCGAACATGACGCCGACCGTGTCGCACAGCGACAGTGCACTCGCATTGACGATGGCGCGGAAACGCTCGTCGTGCTGCGCGCGTACGATCATCTCCGTTCCGAGCGTGACGACGAGCGACGGGCTCCCGACGCGCAGCAGCTCGCGGATACGATCGACCGCCTGCGCCGTGTCGACGGCATCGACGCGGCATCCGAGGATGATGGCGTGGGTCACGGAGCGCTCGCGGCAAGGCGCGCACGCGACCGGTCCCGATACGGTTCCAGATGCGGGCGCAAACGCTCAGCGAGGTCCGCGGGCATTGCCCCCAGCGGCGAGCGGCAGGCGCCGACCGCAAAGCCGAGTTCGCGCATCGCCCACTTCACCGGGATCGGGCTCGTCGTCGCAAAGAGGATGGCGACGAGTTCGGCAAGATCCAGATGGATGCGCGCGGCGCTCGCATTGTCGCCAAGCCGATGCGCTTCCAGCAACGCCCGATATTCGCGCGCGCACAGGTGCGCTGCGACGCTGATCAAGCCGTCGGCGCCGAGCGCAAGCGCCGGCAAGAACAGATGATCGTCGCCGCACCAGAAGCCGAAGCCCGGCGGACGCGCGCGCAAGATTGCCGCAAACTGAGCCAGATCGCCGCTCGATTCTTTGACGCCGGCAATCGTGGGGTAGCGGCGCGCGAGGTCCAGCAAGGTTGCGGGCTGCATGTTGACGGCGGTCCGGCCGGGGATGTTATAGATGATCAGCGGCAGCGGCGTCGCTTCGGCCAATGCGCCGAAGTGCCGCAGCATCCCGTCCTGCGTCGGCTTGTTGTAATACGGCACGACGGCGAGGATTGCGTCGGCTCCGGCATCCGCGGCGCGTTTGGTCAGCTCGACCGAATGGCGCGTGTTGTTGCCGCCGGTGCCCGCGACGACCGCGGCACGGTTGCCGAGCGCAGCTTTGGTCGCCTCGATCAGCGTAATCTTTTCAGCATCGTTCAGCGCCGGTGATTCACCCGTCGTGCCCGACACGACCAGGGCTTCATTGCCTTCGGCGACGAGGTAGGCCGCAAGCCGTTGCGCTTCGGCGACGTCGAGCCGCTCGTCGGCATCGAACGGCGTCACCATCGCCGTCATCAATGCTCCCAAGCGTGAGCGTGGCGCGCCGGCGGCGTTCATCGCCCCTGTCCAATCTCGACCCGCAAGCGCACTTCTCGTCCGAGCGCGAAGGCGTCATGCAACGTTCGTTCCGCGCGCGCTTCGTCGTGAGCCGCTACCAGTACGGAGATCGTGATGTTGGAGTCCGTCGTATGCAGGATGTCGACACAAGCGTCGGCGAGCACGTCGACGACCCGCGATACGACGCCGGGCGCCCCGCGCATGCCGGCGCCGACGATGGAGAGTTTCGCGCAGTTTGCGTGGACGCTCCACCGAACGTCGAGCCTGTCGAGCTCCGCCTGCACAGGACCGGTGCACGTTGCGTCGACGACGAAGAAAATACCGGCATCGTTGATGTTCACCATGTCCACCGAAACGCTGCGCTCGGCTAACCGCCGAAAGATCGGCGCTGCGAGCTGCGGTGCATGACCGAGCGCATTTCTTCCGCCGGCCACGCGAAATAAGGCGACGCCGGCGACCGACGTTATGCCGGCGACCGGCGTTTCACCGGAGGACGGCGTGCTTTCGTCGATCGTCGTTCCGAAATTCGCTTGCAGCCCTTTGACGACGTACGGCGTACCCGTCACGCGCGCCAGCTCGGCCGCTTTCACGTGCATGACCTTCGCTCCGTCGCTCGCCAGTTCAACCATCTCGGCGTAGTGGACGCGCTCGAGCGGCTGGGCCCCAGGTATGCGACGCGGATCACCGCTCATGACGCCGCTCACGTCGGTAAACACTTCGACGACCTCGGCTTTCAGCGCAGCGCCCAGAGCAATCGCGCTCAAGTCGCTTCCGCCGCGGCCGAGCGTCGTGATCGTGCCGTCTTCGGTCACTCCTTGAAAACCGGCCACGACCGGGATGATGCCCCGCGCAAGCGCGGCCCGCACCGTGGCCGGTTCAACGCGCAGGATCGTCGCGTTTCCGAAGTGTGCATCGGTGATGATGCCGGCCTGCCCGCCGGTCAGCGCCTGCGCGTCGGCTCCCCGCGCGACGAGCACTTCCGCGAAGACCGCGCACGCGATCGTTTCTCCGCAGGCGAGCAGCAGATCGCGATTTGGTCCGCCGGCCGCATCGCCGACCAATGCGCCCAGCGCATCGGTGGCGTACGGATCGGGCCACCGCCCCAGGGCCGAACAGACGACGACCGGCGCGATTCCGCGGCTGCGGGCTGCGAGAACTCGCGTCGCCGCAAGTGCGCGCAACTCGGCCGTCGCAAGCGACGAACCACCGAACTTCTGCACGATCGTCTTCACGATGCCGCCGCGCTTTGCTGCGACAGCATGCCGTTGCCGCTCAGCAACTCCAAGATTTGAACCGCGTTCGTCGCCGCGCCTTTGCGCAGCTGATCGCCCACGAGCCAGAGTTGAAAGTGACGGCGCGAGCCATCTTCGGCACGAAGACGCGCAACGTGCACGCGGTCGTCGCCTTCGGCATCGCGCGGGGTCACGATCCCGTGGCGATGGAACGCAACGCCGTCCGCGTTTGTGAGTTCACGCCCGAGTTCGCCTACCGACGTATCGCGCTCCGTCTCCAAGAAGACCGCTTCTGCATGCGCTCGAAGCACCGGCACGCGCACCGTCGTGGCCGCGACGTGCAAGCCCGGAAGGGACAGTATCTTGCGCGTTTCCGCCGCGAGTTTGCATTCCTCACGGGTGTTGCCGCCGGCGTCGAACTCACCGTCCGTCGGCACGACGTTACGAAATATGGGCGCTGGGAAAGGCGATGGCGTCTGGGCGCGCCCGGCGCCGCTCGAGTCGTCCCCGAGCACACTGAACGCGGCGCGTTCCTCCCGTTCCAAAGCGGCGAATCCCGCTCGGCCCGCGCCGCTGACCGCTTGATACGTGGCGACGCGGATGCTGCGTAGGCCCGCGACGCGCACCAGCGGTGCCAGTGCAACGCAGAGCAGAATTGCGCTGCAATTGGCGACCGGGAAGATACGGTGCTCGGGCCGTAGCGCAGCGGCATTCACTTCCGGTACGATCAGCGGCACGCCCGGTCGCATGCGAAACGTCGCGCTGTTGTCGATGACGAGGGCGCCGCCGGCGATGCACGCCTCGGCGAGTTCTGCACTGGCATCCTCGCTGGAGGCAAAAAAGACGACGTCGAAGCGCCCATCGCGCAACGCGTTGGTACCGGCAGCGCGAACCGGCCAGGTCCGACCGCGGTACGCGAGCGGCTCGGCGCGCTCGCGCGAGGCGAACGCACCGAGTTCCTCGATCGCAATGGCGCGTTCGTCGAGCACCCGCAGGATGGTCCCGCCGACCAATCCCGTAACGCCGACGATCGCCAGCCTCACGCGGCGCTCACGGGCAAGAACGCATCGAGACCGATCACCAGCTTCGTCTGCGCGCGGACGCCTCGCACGGCCAGCAGCATGCCGGGCATGAACGAGACACGAGACAGCGCGTCGTGCCGAATGGTCAGCAGCTCGCCGTCCCCCCCGAACAGCGTTTCCTGATGTGCAACCAGACCGCGCAGCCGCACGCTGTGCACCACAACGCTCTCGCGGCCCGCGACCTCCGCAATGCGTTTGGCGGTCAGTTTTGCCGTCCCGCTCGGTGCATCGCGTTTGCCGTCGTGGTGCAGTTCGACGATCTCCGCCGTCGGGAACCAGCGCGCCGCTTCGGAGGCGAATCTCAGTGCCAACGTTGCACCGATCGCGAAGTTCGGAACGATCGCCGCCCCCACGCCACGTTCATCGCACGAGTCGGCGAAGCTGACCTCGTCCTCATCGGTCCAGCCGGTCGCGCCGACGACGGGCGAAATCCCGCGATCCACCGCCTCGCGCGCCACATCCAACGTCACGGGATACGTCGTAAAATCAACGACAACGTCGGGACGCGCGTCGTCGTACAGCTCCGTGACGTCGTCATAGACGTGCCCCGCTTCTTCTTTGAGACCGATCGCCGCCGCCAGCGATGGCTCAGCCGAGCGCGCGAACCCTCCGACCAGTTCGCAATCATCAGCGGCTGCCAACGCGGCGCAGGCTTCCCGCCCCATGCGTCCGAGCGCCCCAGCCACTACCACTTTCACGGCGTAACGCGCCCGGCTCCACGTCCCACGAGCGGGGCGCTTAGAGTACCTTTTCCAGAGGCGCGTATTTGAGCATGACCATCTTCTGCCCGACGTTGGGGAAATTGATCGTCAGCAGGCCGTCGCCTCCGGCGCCATCGACCCCGGCGACGAGCCCTTCACCCCACTTGGGATGACGAACGCGGTCGCCGACTTGCAGGCCCAAGCTGACGCCCGCCCCCGCGGTCTCGTGAATCGACACTTCGCGCCAACGTCCGCCGGCCGGTCGCGGCATCTGCACGATGCTGCCGATCACTTCGACGCTCGGCATCTCCTCCAAAAAGCGCGACTTGGGATGAGCGAAGGTGTTGCCGAACAACGTGCGGCGCATCGCGTACGAGAGGAACAGCCGGTCCATCGCCCGGGTCACCCCCACGTAGGCGAGCCGTCGCTCCTCTTCGAGTTCGGTCACATCGGTCAGCGCGCGATTGTGCGGAAACACGCCGTCTTCGAGGCCCGTCAGGAACACGTTGGCGAACTCGAGACCCTTAACCGAATGCAACGTCATCAACGTGACGAACGACGTGTCGGGATCGAGCGTATCGAGATCGCTGATCAGCGCGATGTTCGCCAGGAAATCGTCGAGCGTGCCGGCATTCTCTTGGCCCTCGAACTCGCGCGCGACGCCGACGAGCTCTTGCAGGTTCTCCAAACGGGACCGCGAGTCCGACGTGTCCTCGTTCTGCAACTCACGAATGTAGCCCGACTCTTCCATGACGGCGACCAGCAGTTCGCTGATCGACAGGTCCGAAACCCGTTCGCGCAAACCGGTGATCAACTCGGCGAAACGTTCCAGTTCGCGCTGCTTCTTGGGCACCGCACGGCGCAAAATCTCTTTGTCGAACACCGTCTGACCGACGGACACGTTGGCCGCGGTGGCGGCGTCGACCAGACTCGCCAGGGTCTGCTGCCCGATCGAACGGCGGGGCACGTTGACGATGCGCCGGAAGGCGACGGCGTCCGCCGGATTGACGATGTAGCGCAGATACGCCATCATGTCTTTGATCTCGGTGCGCGCGTAGAAGCCGACGCCACCCACGACGCGGTACGGGATGCCCTCGCCGAGAAAACCTTCTTCGAAAACGCGCGACTGAGCGTTGGTCCGATACAGAACGACGAAGTCGCGGTACGCCGCGCCCTCGCGCACGAGTTCTTTGATCTTTTCGATGACGTACCGGGCCTCAGCGCGTTCGGTTTCGGCGCCGTACACGGTGACCGATTCGCCCGCTGCCCGCTTCGTGAAAATCTTCTTTTCGGCGCGCGACTTGTTGTTGAGAACGATCTCGCTCGCGATGCCGAGGATCGTCTGCGTCGAGCGATAATTCTCTTCCAGCTTGAATATCTTCGCGCCGGGGAAGTCGTGCTCGAACCGTAAGATGTTCTTGTAGTCGCTGCCGCGCCAGGAATAGATCGACTGGTCGTCGTCGCCCACGACCGTCAGATTTTTGTGCTCGTCGGCGAGGATCGCGCACAGCTTGTACTGCGCGTAGTTGACGTCCTGATACTCATCGACGAGGATGTAGCGAAACTTGTTCTGATAGCGGGTCCGGACGTCACCGTCGTGCTCGAGCAGCTCGATCGTCTTGGCGATGAGGTCGTCGAAGTCTAATCCGTTCGATTCACGCAGCCGCCGGTCGTACTCGCGGTACACCTGCACGACTTTTTCGCCCATGAACGAGGTGTTCTTGCTCTCGTAGGCGTCCGAGGTCAGCAGCGCATTCTTGGCTTTGCTGATCTCGTCCAGCGCCGCACCCGGCGTCATCTGGCGTTCGTCGAAGTTGAGGTCGTGCAGGACGTCACGGATGATCGAGCGTTGATCGGTGTCATCCATGATCGCAAAGTTGTTCGCGATCCCGATCTTCTTGCCGTCGCGCCGCAAGATGCGCACGCAGGTGGAATGAAAAGTCCCTACCCACAGATCGCGCGCCGCCGTGCCGACCATGCGCTCCAGCCGCGTTCGCATTTCGGCGGCGGCCTTGTTGGTGAAGGTGACGGCCAAGATGCGATCGGGAAAAACGTTCTTTTCGTTGAGGAGGTAGGCGATGCGATGGGTCAGGACGCGAGTTTTGCCGCTTCCGGCGCCGGCGAAGATGAGGACGGGTCCATCGGTATGCGTGACAGCGTCACGCTGTACGTCACTAAGTGCGTCGGATTGGACAATCATCACCGCTGCATATTCGCCGTCCGCCCCCGGCGCGCCTCGGACGGCTAAACGTTCGGGCCGAGTTCGGCACTAAAGGATCGTGTAGCCACCTTCCGCGCGATGCGCAACGCGACGGCGTCGGCGGGCGCCAGCGCGAGCGCGGCGCCGAGGTACGCAAGCGTCGATTCCGCGCCCATGTTGCGATTGGGACCGCTGGGCTCGAGGCCGTCGCAACACCCGCCGCCGTGGACCAGCGCGGCATTGCCGGAGTTACGGCCGAAAAACCACTGGAAACCGGCGTCGGCTAACGCGCGGTAGCGCGAGTCGCCCGTCGCGGCTTCCGCCGCAAGCGCTGCATCGACGAGCGACGCAGCCTCGAGCGGCTGCTGATCGAAGCGCGCCCGCGTTCCGCCGCGACGGTACCAACCGGCATTTCCGACCGGAACGAACATACCGTCCTCCATCACCACCGATTCATAGAATGCGAGCGTTCGCAACCCCAGCGCGACAAAGGCCCGATTGTCGAGCACCGTACCGATTCGCAACAAAGCTTCGGGCAGACGCGCATTGTCGTAGGTCATCTCGTCCTCAAACCAGTCCCAATCCGCGGCCGCGTGCGCGGCGTGCCGCGCCAGCAGATCGTCGCCGATCGCCCGCAGCGCCGCATCGATTTGTGGCGAGTCAGCGCCGCCCAGCGCCGCCCGGGCCTGCGTCAAGCCGAGGGCGGCGTAGGCTCGTGAACGGATGAACGACAGCCTCGTGACGTTGGGCAAGGCGGCGGAGAGTAGCCGCCGCGCGACGAGACTCCAGCCGGCCAGGGGCGCGAAGCGCTGCGTATAGCCGAGCGCCCAAACTGCGCGCCCGATGCTGTCTTCGGTCCCACATTCGTCGAGCCAGCCGCGCGCATAGCTCATGAAGTTGTGGAAGCGCCCGTCGGGCAGCTGCGCATCAAGCAGGAATGCCAGGTAGCGACTGCCGAGTTCGAGCGCCCGTTCACGGCAGCACTGATGGTCACTTGCGGCAACGGCCACCACGAGCGCGCGCGCTACGTCGTCCGTGCAATAACCCGTCGCCCGATTCGGCACATCGTAGACCGCGTGCTGGATGATGCCGACGTCGTCGCTGAGGGTTCGAAGATGTTCGAGCGACGGAGGCTGCCAGCTGGCGGTGCCTTGTGGGATGCTTACGCCGGCAACACCAATTCGACGTCTTCTGCTGGTTGGGCACGGGCCGCGAGGACGGCTTGGAAGACGTGGGCATGGGCGCGGGCGACGTGCGGCCAGGTCATCTGGCGCCCAAATTGGTACGCCCGCCGCTCGATCGTGCGGCGCAGCCACGGATCGTCCAGCAGCGCCCCCAGCGCGTTGGCAATGGCGCGCGAATCGCGGAACGGCGCGAGCAGACCGCGCGCGTCGGCGAGCAGCTCCTCGGCGTAAAGGTAGGGCGTGGAGACGATCGGTTTGCCCAGTCCGACGGCATACGCGAGCGTGCCGCTCACGATCTGCACCGGATTCAAATACGGCGTCAGATAGATGTCGGTCGCTTCGAGGTACGCCAGCAACTCCTCGAATTCTAAGTATTTGTCAACGAGCTTCACGTTGTTTTGGAGACCGTAGGCAGCAACCCGCTCGGCGAGTTCCTGACGGTATGTTTCGCCTTCCCGGCGGCGGACCGCCGGATGGGTTTGTCCCAGGATGAGATAGAGTGCTTCAGGGTGGCGCTCGACGATGCTGCGCATGGCGTCGATGCCATATTCGAGTCCCTTACCACGGCTGATCAGTCCGAAGGTCGAGATGACTTGCCGCCCTTGCAGGCCGAAGCGGGCCTTGGCGCCCGGAGTGGTGCCGAACGGGACGTCGGGAACGCCGTGATGGACGACGTGCAGTTTATCGGGCGCGATGCCGTACACGTCGGTCAGGATTTTGCGGCCGGTCTCCGAGAGGACGATCACCGCATCCGCGCACGCGCAGATGCGACGGGCCATGATACGGTGCGCCGCATCGGGCTGCGGCAGCACGGTATGCAGCGAGACGACGACCGGTTTGCTAACCGCATCGAGGAGATCGAGGAACCAGCTGCCGTCCGGGCCGCCGAACAGTCCGTATTCGTGCTGCACCTCGAGCAGCTCCGCGGGATGGGCGTCGATGGCGCGCGCCACGCGGCGGTACGAAGACGGATCCTCCTGCCGCAGCCGCGCCACCACGTTTGGCGGATACACGCGGTCCTCGGCGCCAGGCTCGTCGATGGCGACGACGTCGCTTCTCGTACCGAACACCCGGTCGAAGCTTTCCACCACATCGTTCGTGAACGTCGCGATGCCGCATTCGCGCGGTGGATACGAGCCTAGAAACAATGCCCGCGGCGGGGCCGGAAGAAACGCTACGGACGGGTACGGCAAGCGATCAACCCTCTGCTTTCAGTTTTTAGAATCTACCCGAATGGGGGGTCCGGCAAACTCGGCAAGCGTTGGATCAGTCGGTCCGCCGGCAGATCGGAGGCGAAACTCAGTCGCCGGCTGCGATGCGCGCCTGCGGCTCGAGAACGCGCCCGGCGGCGATGCTCGCGTCGTGCCCGATGACGGCGCCTGCGCGGACGATCGCCCCTTTTCCGACCGTCACGTTGCTGGCGAGAATCGCGTCACTGACCTGCGCCCCTGCCTCAATGGCAACCCCATCCCACAGGATCGAGTTGCGGACGTGCGCTCCGGCCCCGATGCGGCAGCCGTCCCCGACGATGGCGTACGGCCCGACGACCGCCGAGGGATCGATCGTTACGCCGGCTCCGACGAAGGCCGGCGGGTGCAGGTTGGGCGGCGCCTGCGGGGACGGGACGGCGAACACCGTACCGCTGCTCGCGTGGTGTGAGGACGGTAAGACGAGCTTGCCGTCGAGGACGTCGCTGTGGGCTTGGACGTATTGCTCCGGCCGGCCCACGTCGAGCCAGTAATCGTCGGTCGTGTAGGCGTAGAGCCGCCCACCGGCCGCCAGGAGTTCGGGGAAGGTCTCGCGTTCGATGGAAACGGCGCGGCCGCTCGGGATGCGGTCGAGGACGCTACGCTCCAGGAGGTAGGTGCCGGCGTTGATCTCGTCGGTGGGCGCCTCCGCGCGGGGAGGCTTCTCGACGAAACGAGCGATCCGGCCGGTGCCGTCGTGAACCAGGCAGCCGAAGGCTGAAGGGTCGTCGACGCGGATCGCATGGATCACGCCCTCGCCGCCCTTGTCGTTGTGGTAGGCCAGCATGGCCCGCAGGTCGAGGCTCGTGAGGACATCGCCGTTTAGGACGAAAAAGGCGCCCGTTAGACGGTCGGCGACGTTGCGTAATGCGCCAGCGGTTCCGAGCGGCGCCTTTTCGAGGACGTACGTCACCCGCAACCCTACTGTTGAGCCGTCGCCGAAGTGGTCGATGATCGCTTGCGGGAGATAGCCTGCAGCGAGAATGACCTCGTTGACGCCTGCCTCACGCAGACGCACGATCGTGCGCTCGAGAAACGGGACGCCGAAAAGCGGGACCATGGGTTTCGGCGTGCCGTACGTGAGCGGCCGGAGACGGGTGCCCTCACCGCCTACGAGGATGACTGCTTGCATTGCGTCGCTTTTCCCCGCTGATGCTCCACGCGGCCTTCAGCGACACAGCTGCGTGACAAGACACATTCGGTTGCAAGAAAGTAATACCAATGAAGGCCTATTTGGTGCGCATTACGAACGTACGTTCGAGGGCCCAATGTAGATTCGATTGGCGAGACATACTGACGCACCGTGAGGCAGGTTATACACTAGCGGAGTGTCAGGCGCGATTTGGTTTCCACGCTGACGCTTGGTACAAGGCGGTTCGGCGGGGTGTGATCGCACCCGAAGCCAATCGCGCACTGCGGACCGCGGCTACGCTACGACTGGTCGGCTGTACAGCGATACTACGACGAAGGGCACAGCTACCGAGACTGCCGAAAGCGCTTTGGCTTCGCGGCAGATTCATGGACTCGTGCCGTACGGCGTGGAGATATTCGCCCGCGAACTCTCCTATGGCCAATCGAACGACTATTGCGAGAAGGACGGGGCCGAGTCCTGAAGGTGGTGTAAAAGCGGCGCTCGCCTAGCGTAAGGTAAGC
>JACRTY010000025.1 GCA_014305025.1 Candidatus Nyctobacter psychrophilus
GCTCACAAGCGTGCTATGCGACTAAACCAACCACAACCCCGACGGGCTCCTAGGCTGGAAATGAAGATGCCCTGTGGGTCTTTGAAGGAAGCGCCCTTCGCGAAAGTGATCTTTATGTGAGTCTTGTAGGACTCGCCCGTGCAGACCGTCCCGCTGTCATACCAAACTGGAACGCCCCTCCGCTTCCATTCTTCCGTTATCTTCGGGTCCGCCTCTTTGATGAGCTTGCGGACGTGGGCAAGCGTCTCGCCACGCCAGTCGCAGGCGTACGCGCAGAGACAGCGGCGACCTCGGCTTAGAAATTGTCCCTAGCCCTTCGGGGGTTGGCGTAACCCCACGGTCGCGCCGTTGGGGTCCTTGACGTTGGCTACCAGCAGTCCGTAGCCGACGTCGGTAATCTCTTTCACGACTGTTCCGCCCGCGGCGACGAGCGCTTTCACGCTCGCCGCGATGTCGCTCACCGTCCAGTAGGCGAGCGCGCCGTGTTCGCGGTTTCCGTTCGGGTCAAGCCCGATTTCCATATCGCCGCTCTTGTAGCCGACGTACTGGGGCATATCGCCGTACGGGTCGGTGCCGATCAGCTCACGAAAGAATCGCTTGGCTGTGGTCAGATCTGCTGCCGGATAGACGATCAGGGAGACATCTTTCAAGATTCCATACTCCTTCCAATCTCTATGACGGATCGAGCGTGGTGAAACGTGACGGGCTCCGCAGGAGCGGATTCCTTGGAGCATGCGGAGTTGCTCGCCGAGCCAGGCAAAGGCAGTGGGCCGCTACTCGAGGCACGAACGAGCGCAGCCAATACGACGCCGCCGTACGCCCAAGTAGTCGAACTCTAAGCCGGTGGGCGGCGCGGCGAGGAGTGAAAATGAACCTGGCTGCGCGGCCGGAGGGTTCTCGCTAACGCTCGATGACCGAATGCGCGATCGCAGCGCGATCGGCGATGAGATCGATCACAGTGATGCGATCGTCCGTTATCGTGAACCGGAACGCAACGCGCACCTCGCCTTCATGCACCCACGCCGCTCCCGGTTTGCCCTCGATAAATACCGGTTGCGCAGCACGCGCACGTCGAGAGAACGTGCGGGCCACGGCAACCGCGCCTTCGATACCAGTCTCCAGACGATCGTTCTGCCAGTACTCGACGCCGCCCATCGCCACCACCGCCGCATCCGCGCGAAGCGTTGCTGCCGGATCAAGTAGCGCGAGCAGCGCCGAGAAGTTTCCCGCCCGCGAGGCTGCGAGAAACGCGCGCACGAGTTCGTCGTGCCGCTGCGTCGCGGTATCCCGGCCGGCGGATGCGCCACGCACGCGGCGGCGCGCACGGCTTGCGAGCTGCCGCGCTGCCTCGGGCGTCCTGCCGACGATCGCGGCGATGTCGTCGAAGGGCACGTCGAACGTGTCGTGCAGCACGAACGCAACGCGCTCCGCCGGCGGCAGCGCATCGAGCAGAATCAGCAGAGCCACGCCAATCGAATCGGCAAGAATCGCTTCTTCCTCGGGGCGTTCGTCCGGAGCGATTGCTTCAACGTCGCGACGCGGATCATCCGGCGTCAATTCCTCGTGCCGGCTTTCACGCCATTTCAGCGCATCGAGGCAAACGCGCGCAACAACCGTCGTGAGCCAGCTTTCGAGATTCGCAACACGCTCGACGTCCGCCCGGCTGATGCGAAGCCAGCTGTCCTGCAGCGCATCGTCGGATTCCGCAGCCGACCCCAGTATCCGGTGCGCAATGCGCTGCAAGCGCGGCCTCGCCGCCTCGAAGCGCTCAGCGAGCCACTCGTCGCTCATGCGATTGCACGATACAGCCATCCGACCGCGCGCAGCGCGTCGAGCTGTAGCGCCGTCGTCTGCTCGTCCGTGGAGACGCGCGCGTAATCGATTAGGCGCGGTTCGGTGATCGGGATGACCTGGGAGTCGTCCGGCCGGGGGAGACGCGGTGGTCCGGGATCGATTGATCGAAACCCAAACCCGTGAACCACCGATTGGCTGGAAGCATTCGAAGCTCGGATCGCACGCGAACTCGGCAAAAGCGCACTACGGCCGGCCGCACCGTACTTGTCGGTGTGAAAGTCGGGCTAGCGGCGCAGACCGAGGTCGGCGATCAATGTACGATAACGCTCGACGTCCGTCTTTTGCAGATAGCCGAGAAGCCGGCGGCGCTGGCCGACCTGCATCAAAAGGCCGCGGCGACTATGGTGGTCCTTTTTGTGCATCCGCAGGTGCTCGGTCAGCTGATTGATCGAGGCGGTTAAAACGGCGACTTGTACGTCGGCTGAACCGGTGTCGTTTGCGCCGCGGCCATATTTGGCCGAAAGTTCTTGCTTTTGTTCTTTGGAGATGGGCATCGAGGATCGCTCCTTTGCAGGATGGTCTCGCTTCGGCTCCAGAGCGCACCGCGGTCCGGGCCGGCGACCGCCGGATCATAGCACGCCGAGCTGCGCAGCGCAAAATGGCGTAGGCCCCCGCTGCGTCAGCGCGAACCGGTAGCAGCAAAGAAGTCGGAGAAGTGCGCTGCCGACAAGTAGACGGCGACTGAGCCAAACCGCAGGTGCGCTATAAACGTCATATTTGTAGCATGCCTTGCATCACCGTACTTCCGCACCAGTAAATGGAGGAACTTGGATGAGAGACGAACCGAAAGCACCCACGGCTGGGCCGCGCGCGACCCGCAAACAGGCCTTAGGGACGCTCGCCGTCGGCACGGTACTCGGTACGGCGTTTGCCGCGCTTGGAACCAAGCCCGCGATCGTCAACGCGCAGAACGTCACCGATACGGACATCCTCAATTTTGCGCTGAACTTGGAATATCTGGAAGCCGAATTCTACAACTATGCCGTCAACGGAAAGGGCATCGGCGAACTTGGGGTTGCCGTCGGCGGCTCGGGCTCGAGCGGACAGACGGCGGGCGGCAAGAAAGTCAGTCTGAGCGGAAAGCTCGTCACGGAGACGGCGCAACAGCTCGCTCATGACGAATTGACGCACGTGCAGTTACTGCGTCAAGCCCTCGGCAAAGACGCCGTCGCGAAACCGGCGATCAACCTTGCGGCTCTCGGCGTCGGCTTCGACAACCTGATGCAGTTTTTGCTGTTGGCGCGCGCCTTCGAAGATACGGGCGTCAGCGCGTACGGCGGAGCGGCACCGCTCATTCAGTCAAAAGACGTCTTAGGTACGGCAGCGCGCATTCTCGCGGCCGAAGCCGAACACGCCGGCAACATTCGGCTTCTGGTCGGCCTCAAAGGCGTTCAGACCAAACCTTTGGACTCCAAGGACGTTCTTCCGCCGCCGTCGGGCAACAATCTCTTCTCGCTTGACGACAATGCGCTTGCCATCGTGCGGACGCCCCAAGAAGTTCTCGCCATCGTGAAGCCGTTCTTTCCCAACGGCCTCAACGGCACCATCAAGTAGTGAAATAACTGGCACGGCTGGCAGGCTCGACGCAACAGCTTGTCAGCCGGTCGCCGCTACGCCGAACTTTCGGCAAGCATGAGAAGCCGCTTCCCTTGGGCGAAGCCCCGGCGACTGCCATGTCGCGTTTCGTAGCGGTCGCAGCGACCACCGACATCCCGCCCGGAGGGGGCAAAGCGTTCGTCGTTGGCGATCGCGAGATCGGCGTCTTCAACGTCGGCGGCACCTTTTACGCGATTGACAACACGTGCCCGCACCAAGGCGGCCCGCTCGCCGAAGGGTGGATCGAGGGCTGCGTCGTTACCTGCCCGTGGCACAGTTGGTCGTTCGACGTCCGCACGGGCGAATTGATCGCGATGCCGGGGCTTTCATCGGTCGACGTGTTCGACGTTCAGGTCGACGGTGCGACGCTTTCCGTTGCCAGCGAGCCGCGCCGCTGAAGCGCATTCGGGAGATCCGTTACGGTACGGCAACCGCTGGCAAAGAGCGCGATGCGAAAGCCGCGGATGAAAAAATCGAGGAGCGCAGCAACGGCATCGGCCGAGCGCGTCGCGGGCTCGAGAAACGGCAATGCGGCGCCTGCCATGTCCGCTCCGAGCGCGAGCGCCTTCGCCACGTCGACCCCGCTGCGCACGCCGCCGCTGGCGACGATCGTCGCATCGGGGAAGGCCGCGCGCAGCGCGACCGTCGCTTCGAGCGTCGGATACCCCCAGCCGCCGAAGGTTTCGGCAAGCGCTTCGTGCTGATCGTCATTCGCGCGCCGGCCCTCGACGCGTGCCCATGACGTGCCCCCCGCGCCCGCGACGTCGAGGGCGGCGACGCCCGCTTCGAGCAAGCGGCGCGCAGTGTCGACCGAGAGACCCGAACCGACGCTCTTGACGATGACCGGCACCTCGAGCGAGCGCGTAAGACGGGCGATGTGCGGCCACAGATCGCGAAAATTCGTATCGCCGCGCGGCTGGAGCGCTTCTTGCAGTGGATTGAGGTGCAAGTACAACCCGTTCGCCCCGATGTCGGCGACGGCGCGCCGCGCGTCGTCGATCGTCATGCCATAATTGAATTGCACGGCGCCCAAATTGGCGAACAGCACGACGTCGGCCGCGACCTCGCGCACGCGGTACGTCGGCAGCAGCGTGGAGTCGGCGAGCGCGGCGCGCTGACTGCCGAGCGCCAGACCCACGCCGCACCGCTCGGCTGCGAGGGCGAGATTTCGGTTGATCGCGGCGGCACGCTGGGTCCCGCCGGTCATCGACGAGATCAACAGCGGCGCTGCGAGGTGATGACCGAGGAACGAACGTGACGTGTCGACGTCTTCGAGCGCAATTTCCGGCAGCGCTTCGTGGCGTAAGCGCACCCCGTCGAAACCGGCATCGAGGCGCGAGGCCACGTCATCGTCGAGACAAATGTCGAGATGGCGAGACTTGCGTGCTTCGATGGCGCGCGCCGAGGGCGGGTCGTTCCGCATCGGCGAAGGCCTCCGCGCCGGCATGAGGCTTTTCCTATGACTGACGACCATGGCTCCGAATAATGACCGTAACAGCGTGGCGTGGGACGGCCGCGCGGGAAACGCCGGCGGTCCGGCGTTCGGAGCTGCGCTGCGCGCACTGGCCCGGGAGCGCGAACTCGACGACGCCGCCTTTGCGGCCGCGACGGAACTCGATCCGCAGCGCTGCGCCCGAATCTTTGCGGGCGAAGAGCGCGTCACCGTGCCGGAACTCGCGCGCATGGCCCAGGCGCTGCGCGTACGCGCGATCGAGTTCATGCAGCGAACCAACCTGTTGTCGCTCGAAGTGTACGCCCTCGGCCTCGATCCGCTCTACTTCTTGCCGCCCGGCGGCGTGCGTAAAGATGCGCGCATCTACATGCGGGAGATCAACCCGCGCCATCGCGTGCCCGAACGCGACATGCTCGTGCGCAACCCGACGCTCAAGGAACTGGCCGCGGACACCGTTCTCGATCCGCTCGGAAAACTCGAGATCGAGCTGGCCTATCTTCTGCGAGCCGCCGTGCAATCGACGGGAGGAACCTTGTGAAGCCGGGCGCGGAAGAACTCCCGGCGTTCGAGAGCCGCTAGAAGTTCTTCCGCACCCGGCTAGTGAAGAGTGTTATCATCATGCAATCAGGAATTGAAGGCAAGCGCATTGCGGCGCTGATCGGCGACGGTTTCGAAGAAGCAGAACTGAGCGAACCGCGGCGCGTGCTCGAAGAAGCGGGCGCGATCGTCACGATCGTGGGGATCGACGACAAGGCGAAGACGCGGATTCGCAGTAAGCGCGGTCTCGACGACGGTCAGCCGTCGCGTGCGGAGGAAGTCGTGGCCGACTGTACGGCGGAAGACTTCGACGGGCTTATCGTACCCGGCGGCATGTCGCCCGACCGGCTACGGGGCAACCGCGAAGTGCAGCGCTTCGTCAAGGAATTCGACACGGCGAAAAAGCCGATGTTCGCGATCGGTCACGGTGCGCACGTGTTGATCTCGGCGCAGGTCGCGCGCGGCCGGACGATGACCGGCGCCCCCTCGATCTCCGACGATATCCGCAATGCGGGCGGACTCTTTCGCGATCAGCCGATGGTGCAGGACGGACATTGGATCACGACGCGCGGACTCGGCGATCTGGTGCTGTTCAACCGCGCGATGGTCGAGAAGCTTTCGGCGGGCGTGTCGGCGCCCGTCTGATCGTGGCATCGCCTCATGCCTAGAACGGCAGGGGATCGTAGCGGGCCAGCGTTTCACCAAACGCGCGCAGTGCCGTAAACGCGAAGACCGCAGCTAGGCCGACCGACAGCGCGACGGCGTGCGGTAGGCGTGCGAGCGGCGGTACGGCGAGCGCGGTGCAGCACACCAGGGTGAGCGCGTAGTACAACCATGCTTGGACGCCGTCGCGAAAGACGGCACCGAGGGCAACGAGCGCGCCGACGATGTTGGCGGCAAGGACGATGGCCCCAAGACCAGGCGCCAGTGGCTCGTGCCGGATGGCCAGGCCGCAGAAGAAACCGAGGGGTGCGGCGAGGGCCGTCACGACCGGTGCCAGCGCGTAGGCGCGCGCGAGTTGCCGCCCGTAGAGCGGCATCGCGAAGAACGACGTGCGGCGCATCGCTTCAGCATGGGCCGATTCCGTTGCGCCGCCAAGCGGCAGCACGATGATGAGGACGACGAGCGTGGCCGTCCGGCCCAACAGCGGAGCGAAGAGCGCCGCGATCAGGCACAGTGCGGCGAAGCGCCCGAGCCAGTCGCAGGCGTAGGCGCGATCGATCCGCCGCCGCACGATTGCCAGCGTCGCACGGCCGCCGTTCATGCCGGAGCCGGCACGGGCACGCTCGAGACAAACGGTAACGCACGCGCGACGCGCGTTTCAACGATGGCGATTGCGGGCGCGACGCGGCGAATGGCGTCCGCTGCCGAGGCACAAGGTTGATCGAGCACGATGAGGTCGACGTTCGCGACCAGCGCCAGCGCGATCGCCCGTGCCCACGCATCGTCGAACGTGGCCAGGCTGGCCAACACGGCGTACGCACGCTGTCGACTGCCGGCGCGGTCGAGATTCCACACATCGGCGCGGAAGGCCACTTCGCAATCGAAAGCATGCGCATTGCGCGTGAAGCCGCCGGCGTCCACGAAGCCCAGACGCCGTTTTGCTTCCGGCGGCTGCAAGCGCGTATCGTATTCGTCGACGTAAATCGTTCCCGCCGTGGGCTTCACGATGGCGCCGAACATCCGCGCCGCAATCGAAGCCGCGCGCGGCGATGCGGCCGCGAGAACCAACGCTTGACCTTCCCTGAGCGTGAAGTCGTACGGGCCGATCAGTCCGTCGCGCCGATCCTCGAAAGTCGCCCCGACGGCACGCAGCACCGTATCGAGCCGCAACATGCCCGTCCATCGTACGAGCAGGCCTGGGACGTTCCTGTGATTGCGCCGAAGCGCGGGGCTTCGTGGACCGCTCGCCTTCGAACTCCGAGATCGCCCGCATGCTTGGGGCAATCCGCACCTTGATGGAGTTCGCGGGCGAGCCGTTTTACAAGTCCATGGCCTACGAGCGAGCCGCCGAAACGCTCGAAAACGCCCCGCCGGTCGCCGGCTTGATTGCGGCGGGCGAGCTGGAGAAGTTGCCGGGCATCGGCAAAACGCTGGCTGCCCGCATCGCGGAAATTGCGACGACCGGTTCCAGCGCGTATTACGAAGAACTGGCCGCGCGCTATCCACCGTCGCTCGCGGAACTGCTGGCCGTTCCGGGCATCGGCATCAAAACGGCGCAGGTTCTGTTCCGTGACTTCGGCATCGCCTCGCTGGCCGATCTCGAACGCGCGCTCGACGCCGGAACGCTCGTCGGCGTCGCGCGCTTGGGGACGAAATCGCTCGAGAACGTGCGGCGCGGCATCCTCGCGTATAAGGGGCGCACCACGCGAACGCCGCTCGGGCGTGCGCTGCCGCTCGCGCAACGGCTGACGGCCTATCTCGCCGCCGGTGGGCAGGCCGCCGATCTTGCATGCGTCGGCAGCGTACGGCGCGCCGAGGTGACGGTCGGCGACATCGACATCGTCTGCACGTCGAGCGAACCGGGCGACGTGATTGCCCGCTTCGTTCGCTTCGAAGACGCGCGCGCGGTCCTCGCCGAGGGCGTCACCAAGGCCTCGATCTGGCTCGAGGGTGGTCTGCAAATCGACCTGCGCGTGCTTCCGCAAGACGTCTACGGCAATCTACTTCAGCACTTTACCGGATCGCGCGAACATAACATTCAATTGCGTGAATACGCCGTGCGCAAAGGCTTGCGGGTGAGCGAGAACGGCATCCTCGACGTCGCCACCGGCGTGAACCGAACGTGCCGCACCGAAGAAGAGGTGTACGCGGCGCTGGACCTTCCGTACATCGCGCCGGAGATGCGGCTAGGCGTCGGCGAACTCGACGCGGCTCTCGCGGGCACGCTCCCGGCGCCCGTTACGCTCGAAGAATTGCGCGGTGATTTCCACATGCACTCGACCTGGAGCGACGGGCGGGACTCGCTCGAAGACATGATCGCCGCTGCCGCCGCGCGCGGCTATGCGTATCATGCGATCTCCGAGCACTCGCCGGGCCGCGGGCACATCGGGGTCGGTGCGGACCGTCTGCGCACGCGCCGCGCGCTCGTTCGCGAAATCGAGGCGAAGTACGGCGTGCGGACGCTCTGTTCGTCCGAGGTCGACATCCGTTCCGATGGAACGCTCGATTACGACGATGCGACGCTTGCCGACCTCGATCTCGTGGTCGCGAGCGTTCACAGCGCGATGAACCTGTCGCACGACGCGATGACGGCGCGCTTGATCCGCGCGTGCGAGAATCCGTATGTGACGATCATCGGCCATCCGACCGGCCGCAACGTCGAAACGTTTGGGGGCTACGATTTCGACCACGATGCGGTTTTCGAAGCGGCAGCGCGCACCGGGACGGCGCTCGAGATCGACGGTCAGCCCAAGCGCCTCGACCTGCCGAGCGCAATGGCGCGGCGCGCGCGCGACTTCGGCGTCACGTTTTCGCTCGACAGCGACGCGCACGCGGTCGAGCAGCTCGATAACGTCGCCTATGCGGTCGGACAGGCGCGCCGCGCCTGGATCACGCGCGACGAAGTGCTCAACGCGCGACCGCTGGAGGACGTGCTGTCATTCGTGGCGGCGAAACGCAAGCGTTCAGCGCGCGCCGCGGAGTGAAGCGCCGAGCGACCGGTAGTGGACGTTGCCCGGCGTGATGCAGTCGCCGATCCGCGCGCCCGCATCGGGCCTGCGGCGGTAGGCGGTGACGTGACCGAATCGCGCGACCACCTGCAGTTGTCCGCCGGCGCGTTCCCGGACGAGTTCGGGCACAATATCATCCTGATAGTACGCGCTCGGATAGTCGTCGGCGTAGACGACATAATCGACGTACGGGCAGAAGAACACGGTCGCGTTCGGATGATCGCCCGCAATATGCGCAAACCATTCATCGTGCGTGACGAGATGAGCATTCTGCGGCACGAGCGCGAGCGCGCGCGCCGCATCTGCGTGAGGGTAGACGGGGCGCACATAGTGCGCGACGTGCATAGGGTTCGCCACCAGCAGGACGATGATGCATAATGCTAACGCGGCTTGGTACCAGCGAAGCGCGACGCGGCGCAGGACGAGGGCCCCGAGCGCCCCGAGCAGCAACCACGGACACCAAATCGCTGCATAGTGTGAGCCCATGCGCCACGCGATCGGGTCGCTCGAGAGCAGCACCGCCGCAAATCCGGGAAGCGCAAGCAACGACCAGCGTGAGAGCAATGGCAGAAAAGCGAGCGGGATGAGCGCTTCCAGCACGTAGGTCGCGCGCCCGAGCGTGGCGATCTGGGGCAGCAGAGCCGGATGCGCGAGCAATGCCGTGATGACGTTCGCCGGCCCGTGCGCGAACGGATAGTCGTAGAAGCGCGAGGGCTGCCACGGACCGACGTGCGCCAGGACGACGTCGCCATAGACGGCCAGCGCCGCGGCGTTGATGAACGTCAGAAAAAATCCGGCGAGGACCAAGCGTTCCGGTTCGGGCGGGACGCCGACCAATAAGCCGCCGTCGGGAAAGCGGCGCGGCGCGATCGCGTGGCGTCGCAACAAGCCGATTGCGGCCAACGCGAGGCCGACGATACCGAGCACGATGCAGGCTTCTTCGCGCACGAGCGCGCCGAGAAGGGAAAACAGCGCGAACCATCCCCAGCGTGCGCGATCTGCCGCCCACACGAGTCCCAGCGCTAGGGCCGGATAGAACGCGATCTCGTGAAATTCCGTAAAAGCGACCGCAATCAGCGGCGGATAGAGCAGCGCGAGCGACGCATACGCGAACGCGCGCCCTTCGTCGACGTATCGGCGGGCTATGCCGTAGAGAGGAAAGGCCGTCAGTCCAATAAGGACCGGCTGCACGATTTGCAGCGCTAAGCCCGAACGCGTCGCAGCCACTAGCGGCCAAAGCGTCGCGAGCAGCGGCGCCCAGTGGAAGCGAAAGTGCGTCCCTTGTTCGGGGCCGTCCGTAAAACCGCCGAACGCGTCGGCAATCACTTGCGTAAACGTGCCGGTGTCGGTTCCGTACGTCCAGATGTGCCAGCGCCACGCCGCGAGCGCCGTCAGCACCAGCACGTAGGCGCCGAACGCAACGACGAGTTTTCTCACCGCCGTGCCGGTCCGCACGGCCGCTTACGTACGAAGCGCCGCAATAATTTGACGCGGAGAGGGCAGTCGTCCGTACAGCAGCATGCCGACGCGATAAATCTTGCCGGCGGCCCAAAAGCAGACGACGACCGTTGCGGCATCAATTGCCGCTGCGACCGCGGTCTGCCACCACGGGACGGTGCTGATGGCCAAACGCGTAAAGATGACGAAGGGTGAAAGGAACGGAACGAACGTCGTGACGACGACGAGCGGAGCATCGGGTGCGACCAGCGCATACTGCGCGATAAAAAATGCTCCCACGACGGGCAAGATGACCGGCGTCGTTACGCTGCCGAGATCTTCCGTGCGTGAAATCAGCGATGCTGCTGCAGCATAAATGGTCGCGTATTGCAAGTAGCCGAGCACGAAGAACACGAAGAATGCCAGCACTTCGCCCGGCGAGACCGCCAGAGACAGCGAACCGGCGACTCCGCTCGGCGGTCCGCTCGGGCTTTTGAGCGATGCGGCGACTTGGGGCAAGAGCACGATCGCGGTCAGGAGCCAGAGTCCGAGTTGGACGGCCGCGACGACCGCTGCCGCGAGCACCTTCCCGGCCAGCAAATTGCGAGCCGCGATTGTCGCCATGAGGATCTCCGCGATGCGGCTGGTCTTCTCTTCGGCTACCGACGCCATCACGCCCTGACTTGCCAGAATGATGGCGAGATAGAGCATGAAGATCAGGCCGAAGGCGATGCCGTGCGCAAACATAGCGGTTCCTGAATCGGAGAACTTTTGATCGATCGGATGCGTGCGATGAGCGATCACGGCCGTCGCTGCGACTCGTGCCGGCGGCAGACCCGTGCCGATCGCGATTGCGAGCGGCGCGAGGTCTTCGCGTAGCTGCCTCCCATCGAAGGCGGACAGATCGCGCGGATACGTATCGATGGAGAGTCGTCGGGCGCGCTGTTCGAGAGCGACCGCGGCGCCGGCGTTTCCATGCGCTCTGAGGTACGCTGCGTTGACGCGCTGGGGAAGCGCGTCGACACGCGCTACAACGTCGAAGTTTTTTGCGCCATCCAACAACGCCGCTGCGGGTGCTCGTAACGCCGGCGTGCCGGCGAGCACGATGTTGCTGCTCGACGACTGTCCCGCCGACACGAAGAAGGCGGGCGCCTCAATGAGCACCGCGATCGCGACGATGCCGCCGACCGTCGCGATCCAGAAGAGTCGCGAGCGGACCCGGCGTTTGAGCTCGGTGATGAAGACGATGCTCAGTTCATCGAACGCTCCGCTCATGCGGGGATCGCTTCGGCCCCGAGCGCTCGGCGGTAAATCGCTTCCAGCGGCGGTTCCGGCCGGTCGAACGTCTGGACCGGAGCGGCGGCGACGGTGGTCGACGACGAGCATGTCGCCCTTCCGTTTATCGTCCGGCGCCGCGAATTCCGTTGCGCCCGGAGCCCTTACCATGGGTGCCGCGGACTGCGTGCGTGATGATGTCCGTGAGCATGGCGTCGGGCGCGGCGTCTTCACGCGAGAAGTCGAGCCCCGCGCTGTCGCGGGCGCGGTACGCGGCGGCCGTGTTGCGCGCACTCAGATCGACCGTTTCGGGCAATGCATCGTAGGGTCGAAAGTCCGGCGTCGCGCTGAAGGCGTCGTCGAGTGGGAGTGCCGCTGCATCGTAGGCGGACAGCGGCGGCAGCCCGAGGATCAGCTCGATCGTGCGCACGATGCCGGCGGTCGAGTGATGCGCGTGGACGACGCCGCCTCGTGCATACGCGCTGACGACGTAGGCCGTCATCCGTTGCGCGTCGACGTGATCGGGACCGTTCTGCGCATCGTCTTCGACCACGAAGACGGCCGTGTCGCGCCAGTGGCGCGAATGCGACAGGTGCGCGACGAGTCTGCCCAGCGCAAGATCGTTTTGCGCCGCATACGCGATGGGCGTCAGCGCACCCGGCTTCGTTCCGGCGGTGTGATCGTTGGGGAGCCGCAGCAGTTCGAGTTGGGGCAAGTCACCGCGCGCATCGTAGGCGTCAAACTCGTGGGCCCACTCTGCTTCGCGATCGAGATCGCTGTAGGTGACGTCGAAGCCGCGCGCGCGCGGATCGGTAACGGCGGCGAGATCGCGCATGTGGGAAACGACGCGGCCACCGGCATCCGGATCACTGACGAACTCACCATAGTTGCGCAAACTGATGCCGTGGGCGGCAGCGTCGTTCCAGAGATAACCGCCATGCGGCGTCGAGGCGACCGCGCCGTCCTCAAAATCGTACAGCATGCGCCGCCCGCCGTAGTTTTGCGGCCACATGCGTTCGAGGTAGTCGTTGGCGAACGCCGCCGTCGACCAATTGTGGCCGTCGGCGCTGACTTCCGCGTCGGCGAAGGTGTCGTCGAGGATTCCGAAGCGGCGCGCGAGGGCGTGATCGTTGGGCGTTACACGCGCATCGAAGAGCGCAAGCGCAGGATCGCCGTTGGCGCCGGGGAGGTCGCCGAGGACCTGATCGTACGTGCGGTTCTCTTTGATGATGTAGATCACATGACGAAGCGGGCCGCCCGCGCGGACGACCGTTCGGCGCGCGCTGCCCTCGCGAGGAGTCGCGTGCGTTGCAGCGGCGAGCGACTCTGCAAGTGCCGGACCGGCATGTGCGCGAACCGCGGCGAGGCCGGCGGCCAGCGCCGCGCCACTGGGGATGGCGATGCGGCGTACGCTGCCGATCATCCCCGACGCCACATATCCCGAGGCGTCGGCGCTCTCGCCAGGCGGACGGTGGGCGTACGGTTGAAACTGCGGATTGGCGCGGCCACCTTCCCCCATGCCGTCGACCACATCGAGCGACGTTCCGTCAGGCGCGACCGTCAGTGCCGTCGGATACCAACCGGTCGGCATCATGCCGATGAGGCGGGGCCGCGCTCCCTCGAGCGTGAGCACCGCCACGGCGTTGGCGGCGGCCAGCGTCACGTACAGCCGTTTGCCGTCGGGTGAGGGTGCGAGCGCTGACGGCGACGCACCGAAGAGCCTGCCGAGAAACGGCGCAACGTTGACGTCGGCGACCCGCTTTTCGCGTGCGACATCGACAACGCCGACGGCGTCATCGTCGCTCTCGCTGACGTACAACTGCCGGCCGTCCGAAGAAAGCAGCAGCGCCTCGGGATGCCGGCCGACGTCGATCGAGGCGCGCACACGTTGCGCTGCGACGTCGACCACGGAGAGCGTGTGACCGGCCCAGTTCGCGACGAACAGCGTCTTGCCGTCGCTGGAAAACGCAACGCCTGCGGGGTGCGAGCCGGCATCGATCGGCGATGAACCGCCCGCGTCGCGCTCGACGAGCGCACCCCTCGTCGCCCCAGCGCCGACGGGGACGGGCGCGCTGAGCGTCCCACGCGCGGCATCGACGAACACGACGGCGCTCGCCAGATCGCCGCTGACGGCCAGCCGATTGCCGTCGGGAGCGCGCGCGATTCCGGCGGGCCAAAAAAACTTCGGTAGCGTAATGACGCGATCGGCTGCGCCACTGTCCGCGCCGTAGTGCGCAAGCGTATTTCCGGCGGCGGTTCCGACCCAGAAGCCGCTTCCGCTGCGATCGGCTAGCGGAACGCCGTAGACGTTGCGGACCGCGATGTCGCGTTCGAAGCGAAGGTCGCGCGCGTCCAAGATGCGGATCCCGGGGGTGCCCGCGCCTCCTTCGGCGACGACGAGATGCCGGCCGTCCGCCGTCGGAACGGCGCTCTGCGGAAACGTCTTGGTCACCGCAATCGTCACCGGTGCACTCGCGATGCGCCATTCGGTCGGCAGCAGCGTCGGAAGCGGGACGGTCAGCGTCGTGCCCACCGTAGCGAGCGCAACCGCAAGGAGAACCACGAGCTTCTTCACGCGTTCGTCACCGGGATGTCTGGAACGTTGTTCAGCAGTCTACGAAGTAGGGACGCGGATGGCAGTGGGCCTGCGGACGGCGAGCGGCAGTGCAATGACGACGATGGTCGTCAGCGTCAGCGCGAAATAGCCTTCGTGAACGCCCGCGAGGTAGCGGTGATCGATGAAGCGGCAGCCGTAGTTCGTGCCGCCCATGACGAGGGCGAAGATGCCGTATGCGAGCTGAAGTCGCCGGTGAGGATCGACGGCGGCCCCGAAGGACGACGGCATTCCGCTGCGCCGCGCGCGGAGCCAACAGGCGACCATCGTCGCACCCAACGCAAAACAGAGGCTGCCGGTAACCAGGCCCCAGGCGATATCAAAACCACGCGAACCCTCCAGCATCGTCACATCGTTCCGCGGCGTGAGGCGCGGCCCTGGTAGCCGGAACGAAGCACCACTGCGGACCCCGCTGCCGAAATGCTTGGGGTCCATTGCTCGCGAAGGATGAGCCACTATGGAGTTGAGCGACGCGATCGTCTATGCCGGCGGCGACTTCGTTCGGTACGGGGACGCCAAGGTCGGCCTGCTGACCCACGGACTCAATTACGGCACCGGCTGCTTCGAAGGCATCCGCGGCTACTGGAACGCCGCCGACGGGGAACTGAACCTGTTCCAGCTCCGCGAACACTTCGAGCGTTTGCAAGCGTCGACCAAGACGTTGCTCATGAGCCTGCCGCACTCCGTCGATGAGCTGGCCGAACTGACCATCGAACTCTGCGCGCGCAATCGCTTCGTGGGTGACGTTTACATCCGGCCGCTGGTGTATAAAGCGGCTGAAGACGTCGGCGTTCGCCTGACGGGCGTGCCGGATGCCTTTGCGATCATCGCGGTCCCGTTCTTGCCCTACTATCACGCACCGACGGGTCTGCGCTGCGGGGTGAGTTCCTGGCGGCGCATCGACGATACGATGGCACCGGCGCGCGCCAAGATCACCGGCACCTACATCAACTCGGCCCTCGCCAAGAGCGAAGCGCAACTCAACGGTTTCGACGAAGCGATTCTGCTTTCGCATGATGGTCACGTCGCCGAAGGTTCGGCGGCAAACCTATTTCTGGTGCGAAGCGGAACGCTGTACACACCGGATCCTACGCAGAACGTCCTCGAAGGCATCACGCGGCGCTCGGTTCTGACCTTAGCGCGCGTGGAACTGGGCGTCCCGATCCTCGAACGTGCCCTCGACCGCAGCGAACTTTACGGCGCCGACGAAATCTTTTTCACGGGCACCGCTGCGGGCATCAGCTACGTCAGCTCGGTCGACCATCGCCGCGTCGCGGACGGCACGATGGGCCCCGTCACGCGCAAGCTCAGCGAGACGTTCGCCCGCGTCACCTCGGGACGCGAACCGGCTTACCGTTCCTGGCTGACACCGGTTTACGCCAACCGCCGAGTCGGTGCCGCGTAAGAGGGGCCTAATTTAGCGCATGGCGTCGTCGCTACGCGGCTCATGGCCCCGAAGGCACTTCGCCGCTAGGCTCCTCGCCCTGCGCTAAACGAGACCCCTCTTGCAGATTTGGCGGCGTTACGGCGCGTCGGGGGCGGGCGTATCGAGTACTGCGGGAGCGGGGGCCGATGCCGGCAGCGCGTTCCACATTTGTTCGTCGGGCGGTAGTGGGATGATGGGAGGCGTGACGTCCGGCTGGCGCCCCAGGGAAAAGGCGGCGATGCCGGCATTGCTGCGCCATGATGCGAAGCGGGTCAGGCCGTCGTAGGTGAGACGCGACACGCGGTGGATGAACGCGCGGCCGCGGTCGAGATCGGGTAATTCGGTCGTCATGACGGCGATGACGTACGGCTCCTGATCACGGTACACGATGCCGACGTCATTGAGCGTGTCGTGCAGCGAACCGGTCTTGTGGGCGATGCGTACGTTTTTCGGCAACGGCGCGGGCAAGAGTCCATTGTGCGTCTGTCCGGCCAGGATGAGGAGCATCTCGCGTGAGGCCCAAGGGTCGATCAGCGTATCGCGCGCGATCCGGTCGAGCAGCGCCACCATGTCGCGCGGACTCGTGCGCAGCGCATAGCGAATCGTGTCGGTTTCCGAGCGGATGTAGTCGCCGAGATGCGTGCTGTGCAGCCCGAGATTCACCATCGTCGCGTTGATGTGCGTCCGGCCCACGCGCCGGATCAGCATGTTGGTCGCCGTGTTGTCGCTCTGCGTAATCATCAGCCACAGCAATTGCTGAATCGTGCGGCTCGTGCCGGCCGGCGCATCGGCCATGGCGCCCCAGCCCCAATCGCGATCGTGGGCTTCCAGATGCACGACGCTGCCCAAATCGAGCGAGCCGCGCTCCATTTCTTTGAAGACCTCGACCATCACCGGAATCTTGATGGTCGACGCAGCGGGCAAACTGGTGGACGCGTTGACCCCCGAGGTCAGGCCCGTCGCTAAGTCCTCAACGGCAATGCCGACGCGTCCGGGAGCGTGCGACGACAGCGCCGACAGCTGGTCTTGCAGCGCAGCCAGCGGCGGCGGTTCGACGTCGGCGCGTACGGGCAGCGGGCCGAGCGCAAACGCGAAGCCCAGCGGCAAGACGAAGAGTCGACGAAGTCGACCGCGGCGCGGCAGCATGGATTGCGCGCTGTATGACTTCCCGCGCCGCATTTCCCTGCCGACGGCGCCCCCAGGGCTCAAAAGGTGACGGGCGAGGGAACGGGCGTCGTCGGCGGTCCGCCCGGCGGCGGCGCGAGGGGTGGCTCTTCAACGGGGCCCAAAGGCGGCGTCGTCGGAGGGGTGGCCGGTTCGGGCGGCCGGTACGGGGGATTCTTCGGGACGTCGGGCTGTTCGGGCAGACCAGGCGCCACTGCTTGAACATCGTCGCGGTGCATAAAAACTCTCCGATCGGGAGGCACCTACCGGTCTACCCCGGCGTGGCCCCATCCCAACGGTAGCTACGTCTCAAAGGTCCCCGAGACTTGTAGCGGGCGTTTGGGGGAGGCGCGAGCACCCTGCGCGTCGGAGGCGTCGGCCATGACGACTTCCATCCGCGCTGCGGGCGACCGGCGCGATGTCGCGCTTCCGGCAAGGATCGACGTGATCGGGGTGCCGATGGACCTGGGCGCCGACCGGCGCGGCGTCGACATGGGGCCCTCGGCGATCCGCTACGCAGGCCTGCGGCCCGGTCTCGAGTCACTGGGCATCGCGACGCTCGTGGACCACGGTAATCTTTCGGTTCCCGTCGCCGAGTCGAGCGCAGCCCAGGCCGTCAAGAACGCCAAGTATCTGCCCCTCATCCTGTCGGTCTGCGCCGAACTCGCCGGTGCGGTCGAAGCAGCGGTGCGCGACGGGGGTTTTCCGCTGGTGCTCGGGGGCGATCATTCGATTGCGATCGGAACGCTCGCGGGCATGACCCGCGCGCGTGGCGCGCCGCCGGGTTTGCTCTGGTTCGACGCGCACGGCGACATCAACACGCCCGTCACGTCACCCTCGGGCAACGTGCACGGGATGCCCGTATCGATTGCCATCGACGAGCGCAACATCGATCTCTCGCGTTGCGTGCAGATCGGGCTGCGTGACGTTGACGCGGGCGAGCGGCGCCGCATCCGGGAACTCGGCGTGCGCGCCTTTTCGATGAGCGAGATCGACCGGCTCGGAATGGAGCGGGTGATGGACGAAGCGCTGCGCATCGCGGGCACCGGGCCGCGCAGCGTGCACGTGAGCTTCGATATGGACGGCATCGACCCGCGTGAAGCCCCCGGCGTCGGCACGGCGGTGCCGGGCGGGCTGACGTACCGGGAGGCGCACCTCGCGATGGAGATGCTGGCCGACGCCGGGGTTCTCGGCTCGCTCGAAATCACCGAGACGAATCCGCTCCTCGATCAGGGCAATCGCACCGCGGAACTCGCCGTCGCCTTGATTCTGTCGGCGCTCGGTAAAACGATCCTGTGATCGTAGCGCCCACCGGCCGACGTTAGAGCGCCGCTCCGAGCGGGTACGCCGCGAGTACTGCACGCCGAGCGGCCGAGTGGCCGCCAGAGGAGCCGACAATGGGTCTCAAAGATGCCTTCGACAAGATGGGCAAAGACATCAAGGATACGGTCAACGAGACGGGTCACCGTTCAGCCGCCGAAGGTGAGCAAGCCAAACGCGATGTCGCCGGCGAGGATATGACCGTCGGCGAGAACCTCAAATCGATGGGCAATCAAGCCAAAGAAACTGTTCAGGCCGACACCTCCGCGACCAAACGCGAGGCGCGCGACTCGACATAACGACCTAGCACGCTGCGGAAAAACCCCGGGCGCCATCTCGAACCCGCCTATTCCGCCGAAAGCTTCGTCGCTCTTCGGTCACGAAGCTACGGCTTCGCTCCCTCATCGCTCCTCGTTTCGACGAAATATTCGGGCCCGATCTGGACACTGCGGATTTTTCCGCAGCGTGCTAGAGCGTGAGCTGCAGCGTCCCGTCGCAACGCAAGCCGTTGCACTCCGCGGGGACGTAGCGCAGCTCACGCAGGCGGCGTTCGAGGTCGGCGCGGTCTTCCGCGCTGAGATTGCTGGGCAAGGAGACGCTGGTGGCATGCCCGGCTTCGTTGACCGCGACGACGATTGCCGCGGTGCCGTGGAATTTCGCCCGAAGCGCCGATAGCGCGGTATCGTCGGCCACCAGGGGCTTCTCGAAGCTTTGTCCCCAGCCGCCGAAGGGCACGTCGGCGCCGCTCTCGGCGACACGCCGTTCTTCGGGCGCCGGGCTCGCGGCGGTCGTCGCCACCGCCGTCGCGCTCGCTCGCGGCGAAGGGCTCGGAGCGGGCGGGGGCTGCGTGGCGGCCGAGGCGCTCGACGCGCGCTCGGGGGCGGCGGTCGCGACCAGTACGGCAACCGGAACGCGTAGGTGCGAGGCATGGGCAATGATGGACCGCCAGACCCCTGCCTTGGCGGCCTTGTGTGCGGGCGCGGCGGCGACGGCGGTCGTCCTGCGCCGTGCGTGAGACTTCGGTGCCGCCGCCACCGCCGGGACCCTGCCGACCTTCGCGGCCCGCGTGGCGAGGGGAGCGTGGTGCGGAATGATGCGAACGCGATGTTCGATCGTCAGCGTCGCGAGCGTGACGGACTCGGTTGCTTTGCGCGCATCACCGATGCGGCCGTAGTCGACAGTTCCGGTCGCGACGACCGGCACGATCAGCGCGATGGCAATGAGGTGTACGAGGCTCGAGACACCGAGCGAACCTCTGAAACGACGACCGGACGAGGGATCGGACATGGCGCACACCCCGGCTCAGAGAGCGAGGCTACCACGTCTTCATTGCGCGAACCTGTATCTATCACGTGGATCGCGTTGCGATCCCCGTGATAGGGTGGATTGCGTGGCGATCCCCGTGATAGGGGCCGCGATTTTCGGTACAAGCGCAAAGCGATGAGCCAACCAACCGATATCGTTCTCTATCAAGCCGAGTGGTGTCCGTACTGCGCGCGCGTGCGCGCCAAGATGACGGACCTGTTGCTCGATTACAAGATCGTCAACGTCCCGCGCTCGCATGCCGAACGTGACATCGTCAAAGAAGTTTCCGGCCAGACGGGAATTCCGGTCATGGTCGAAGGCGACACGATCCTCGACGATGACGACGACATCATCTCGTACTTGGATAAGAAATACGGCGGCGCGCGGGCGACGGCGTCTTGACGAGAAGCTAGGCTCCTAGGGTGCGAGCAGGTAAGCGACTGCGGCCCCCGTGAGAGTTGCCGCGAAGTTTACGCCGTCGTTCCCCAGCCACGCGATGCCGCGCAGCGGTCGCGTATTCGCGCCGCAGGCGTGCGGTTCGCGCTCCGTTGCGCAGCTGCAGTAGGGACACCAGCGCAGCGCTTGCAGCGATGCGCCGAGCAGGCTGTCGACGAGCGCTCCGGCCATGCCGGCGATCGTAACAGCGACGAAGATGCGGTGGTCCAGGGTCAGCATCGCGACTGCAGCCAGGACGCAGGCACCCGCAATCTCCGCTACGGTTCCGGCCCAGGTGACGCCGCCCGAGAGACCGGTTGCAATCGTCCGCGCGGTGAGGATCGAGCGCGGCCGCCGGCGAACCAGCGTGCCGATTTCGCTGCCCCACGTATCGGCGTTGGCGGCGGCGCACGCTCCCGCAAAGGCGACGGCGTAGCGCGGTCCGAGCCGCAGCGTCGCGAGCGCGCAGAGCGCTGCAATCGCTCCGTTGGCAAACACTTGCGATGCTTCGCGCGCGTCGGCGCCGGCGACGTCGCGCACGAGGCGACGCTTGCGCGCGCGTCCGAGCCGCGAGAGCAGGACCGACGAAGTGAAAAACGTCAACAGGACCGCGGCGCCTCCCGTGCCGAGCGCACCGAAGGACGCGGTGCCCACGGCCCATGCGGCGAGCGCCCCACCGGAGTCGAGCGAGCGCGTACGGTACGCGATCAGCGCAATCGTCGCCGCGACGACGGCCGCAATGTCGAAATCACTTAGCGGCGCAAGCGTGAACCGCATGAGAACGTTGTCGGGCTTTGCCCGAGTTCCACCTGTGTGCAGGATTCACCGTCGCCGAATCGTGCACGGATTGGGCGGAATTCTCTTATCGAAACGCTTCGTCAATGTCGCGGGCAACGCCGGCGAGCGTCCCCTCACGAACGGCCGAACTCGTGGCCGGATCGAACAACGTTACGGCGACGACGCGGCGGCCGTCGGGAAACGTGACGATGCGCGCTTGCTCGGCGCCGCTTCGGCGGCCAAGCGTGCCGAGATACTCGGTCGTCGTATCGAGCAGCAAGAAGCGATTCTCCGCGATACCCTTCAGCAATGCCGCAACGGCATCGGCCGTGCCGATGGGATGCGCGGCGTCAAGCTGCAGCGAGCGTAGACCCAGCCGATTTAACACTCCTTGGACGACCGCGCTGCCGCCGATGCGTCGCAGCACGAGTGCGCGCGCCGTCGGATCATCGTTGCTGAGCATCAGGCGCAGCAACTCCCAGTACGGATACGTTATGCCTCCGGATGGGTGTAATTGCGCGATTGGCCCCGTCGTCCGCAGCGAATCTCGACGTACCAGAACGCGCTCATCGAGCTTGAGGCGATTTTGATCGGCCAGCCGATAGGCGACGAACGCGATGACCTGCGTTGCGGTGTCGCCAAGCGGAAAAACCGCTGCACCGTGCAGCGCGACGTGCCGCTCGTACTGCAAATCGACGACGGCGATTCCGAGGGCTTTGCCGCCCGGCGGATCTCCGGCGAATGCCTCGATCTGGCGTTGCAGCCGAGCAACGCGCTCGATCGACGACAGCGGCGGCGGGCTCAACGTGGGAACGATGCTCGGCGCCGGCGACGGCGTGGGACGCTTTTTGGCCTCGGCGGCCGATGCACCGACAGCAAACGCCGTCGCCATCATCACCCACGCGCCGCGGCGCATCGTCAAACGGCTGCGTCCATCCGCGGCGGAGACGCCGTCAGTGCGGCGATCAGCCCACCCGCGCCGGCTTCCTCGGCGACGACGTCGGCCGCCAACCCGGCCTCCCGTAGCGCAGCGGCGGTAACGGGGCCGAAACACGCGATCGTCTTGTCCTGTGCCAGATCGGCTGCGCCGGGGACGTTGGCCACGAAGGAACGTACGGCGCTTCCACTCGCGAACGTCCACACGTCACACGTTTCGGCGAGGTCGGCCAGATCGGGACTGGCCACCGCAGTCGTCTTATAGGCGGCGACGGATTCCACGATGCGGCCGCGTTCGCGCAAGATCGAGCCGAGCGTTCGGCGCATCTCCTGCGCGCCGAAAAGCAGGATGGTCTCGCCGTCGTCCGTGCGTTCCAACAGTCCTGAACCAAGTTGTTCAGCGATGAAGCGCCCGGGAACGTAGTCGGCGACGATGCCGTGCGTGCGCAGTGACTGCGCCGTCGCCCGGCCGATGGCGGCGACGCGGGTACGGCCGAAGCGGCGCGCGTCGCCGCCTTGCTCTTCCAGAATACGGAAACAGGCCGCGACGCCGTTCGGACTGGTGAAGACGACCCAGGCGTACGAATCCAGTCGCCGCACGGCGTCGCCTGCCGGGCCAGCGTCGTCGGGTGGCGCGATGGCGATCGTCGGCGCCGGCACGGGCTGGGCGCCGGCTTCCCACAGCCGGCTCGTCAGGTCATCGCTCTCTCGCTCGGGGCGCGTCACGAGCACGCGCTTCCCGAAAAGCGGCGCCGCATCGAACCAGCGAATCGCTTCCCGTTCGCGCACGACGTTGCCGATCACGACGACGGCCGGTGCAGCGAACTGGGTTCGCTCGACTTCGGCGACGATCGTCGCGAGCGTCGCCACGATCGTTTCCTGCGCCGGCTTCGTCGCTTCACGGACGATGGCCACCGGCAGTTCTCCCGGCAAGCCGTTGTCACGCAAGCGATTGACGATGGCGGCGAGGTTCCCCATCGCCATCAACAAGATCAGGGTCTGCGCGGGATTGGCGAGCTTCGCAAAATCCAGCGACGAGTATCCTTTGCTTGGATCCTCGTGACCGGTCGCAACCGTAAACGACGTGTTGTAATCGCGATGGGTCAGCGGAATGCCCGCGTACGCGGGCGCGGCTAGGGCCGACGTGATGCCGAGCACGATCTCGAACGGCACGCCCGCGGCATGCAGGGCCGCCGCTTCCTCGCCACCGCGAGCAAACACGAAAACGTCGCCGCCCTTGAGCCGCACGACGCGTCTGCCTGCGGAACCCAATCGGACGATGAGTTCCGTAATCTCGTCTTGCGAGAGGGTGTGGGCACCGGCTTTCTTGCCGACGTAGATTTTCTCGCACTGCGGGGAAGCGAGCGCGAGCACCGCGGGCGAGGCCAAGTAATCGTAGACCAGCGCATCGCAATCGCGTAGCGCGCGTGCCGCCTTGAGCGTCAGCAGCCCGGGATCGCCTGGTCCGGCGCCGACCAGCCACACGTACCCCGGCGACGTCTTCGCCGCTCGGTGATCCGGCGAGCCGGAACTCACCGCGGTGCTCACTCGGAGCGGCCGGCCTCAATCTTTGCGCGCAGATCGAACAGTTCGTCGACGATGCCGGCGAGGATCACGGCTTCGCCGTCGCTCGTTCCGGCGCGCTCACGCAGCTTGACGACGGCGTTGTGCAAGAGCTTCGAAACGATGCGTAGGGTGGCGCCCGTGATCAGCATGCGCTCGCGGTCCGTCAGTTCGGGACAACGCGCAAAGAGACGTTCGATCTCGCCGCTCCGGATCGTTTCCGCCTTGGCGACGAGCGAACTGACGACGGGAACGGCGGCCCGTGATCCGTACCAACGCGCAAAGCGCTCGGCGTGCTCGGTGATGATTTCCTCGACCAGCGGGATCGCTTCACGCCGCCGTTCGAGCGTGAGGTCGACGATGTCCGTGAGCTGGTCGATGTCGGCGACGACGACGTTCGGAATGCGGGCGACGTCGGGATCGACGTCACGCGGCACCGCGATGTCGATGGCCAGCAGCGGCCGATTCGGCCGCGCGAGCATCGCTTCGGCGACGTTGCCGGGGGTCAGGATGAAGTGCGCGGCACCGGTGGAGGTGATGACGACGTCGGCCTGCTGCAGCGCATCGACGAGCCCGGGCAGCTCGACCGCCGTGCCGTCGCCGAGCCAGGCGACGACGTCACGCGCCTTCGCGTGCGAGCGGTTGGCCACGAGCAACTGCGCGCAGCCTTCCCGCCGTAAACGCTTGGCGGCAAGCGTCCCCATCTTCCCCGCGCCGACGACGAGCACCGTCGTGCCTGCCAGCGAACCGAGGCGCTGCTTCGCGAAGGCGATGGCGGCCGTCGCCACGGAGACCGACTCGCCGCCGATCGCCGTCCGGGAACGCGCTTCCTTGCCGGCGGCGAGCGCCTCGCGAAAGAGCGCGTGCAGCGTCTTGCCCAGCGAGCGCGCGTTCTGCGCCTGGATGTACGCGTCTTTGACTTGACCGAGGATCTCGGCTTCGCCGATCAACATCGAGTCCAGGCCCGTCGCGACCCGCACGAGGTGGTCGACGGCTTGCGTTCCGAGCAGCGTGTAGAGATACGACGACATGTCGAGTTGCACGTCGCCATGCCGAAAGTTCCGCAGGAAGCGCTTGAGTTGCACCACGCCGGCTTCGTAATCGTCGAGTTCCGCGTAGATCTCGAGACGCCCGCAGGTCGAGAGCATCACGGCTTCTCGTACCAGCTCATAATCGCGCAGCGCGACGAGCGATTCGGCCATGCGCGACGCCGGAAAGGCGTGGCGTTCGCGTACTTCGACGGGCGCCGTATGATGCGACAACCCTAAGCAGACCAGAGGCATCCTTACGTTCCTACCACAACGAGCCGGCCCTCATCCATGCCAAACATGCCAGCACCGTCAAACGGCGGCCGTGATCGCCGCTAGGGCCTCGTCGGCGGCGGCGATCGTCCGGTCGATCGCCGCATCGTCGTGCGCCAGGCTCAAGAATCCGGCCTCGAATTGGGACGGCGCCAGATAGACGCCGCGGTCCAGCATCGCATGGAAGAAGCGCGCGTAGAGTCGCGTGTCGGCGCGTTTGGCGCTGACCAGATCGGTGACGGGTTCGTCGGCGAAGAAGAAGCCGACCATCGAGCCGCGGAAGGTGCTCTGGTGGGCGACGCCGTGCGCGCCGAACACGGCGTCCAGCCCTTGGGTGAAGCGGGACCCGGCAGTTTCGAGCCGTTCATAGACGCCGGGACGGCGCAACTCCGTCAAGGTCGCAAGGCCCGCGGCCATCGCCAGCGGATTGCCCGAAAGCGTACCCGCTTGAAAGACGTCGCCGTCGGGCGTGAAGTGGTCCAGCAGCGCCGCCGGCCCCGCCACGGCGCCCACCGGTAGGCCGCCGCCCAGAATCTTGCCGAGCGTCGTGATGTCGGGGCGGATGCCTTCGCGCTCCTGAGCACCGCCCGGCGCCACCCGAAACCCCGTCATCACTTCATCGAAGATCAGCAGCGCAGCGAACTCGCTGCACAATGCGCGCAGTCCGGCGAGAAAACCGGGCCGCGGCAGGACGAGACCCATATTGCCGACGTACGGCTCGACGATGACCGCGGCCAAGTCACGACCGCGCGCTTCGAAGAGTGCCCGAACGGCTGCGAGGTCGTTATAGGGCGCGACCAGCGTGTCCGCGGTCGCGTTCGCCGGAACGCCGGCCGAATCTGGCAGACCGATCGTCAGCGCGCTCGAGCCCGCCGAAACCAGGAATGGATCGACGCTGCCGTGGTAGCAGCCGGCGAATTTCACGACGCCGCTGCGGCCGGTGATCCCGCGCGCCAAGCGAAGCGCAAACGTGGTGGCTTCGCCGCCGCTCGAACAGAAGCGTACTTTTTCCGCGCTCGGCACCATGGCGACGACCAATTCCGCCAGGGCGCTCTCGACTTCCGTGGGCGCGCCGTACGACGTGCCGCGGGTCGCGGCATCGCGGACGGCTTCGACGACGGCCGGATGCGCGTGGCCGACGATCAGCGGCCCCCACGACATCACGTAGTCGACGTAGGCGTTGGCGTCAACGTCGACGAGCGTACACCCCGATGCGTGAGCGACGAAGACGGGCGTGCCGCCGACCCCTTTGAACGCCCGCACGGTCGAATTGACGCCGCCCGGAATCACGCGCTTGGCGCGCTCGAAAGCGTCGACACTGCGCCCGCGATTCATGGATCGTCTGGTTCGCTGCGGCGGTCCCCCGTTCCGGGGCCCTCCGCGCGGGGTCCTGCTTTCACGCTAAGCGAGAAGCCTAGCGTAGCCGGCTCGCAACGTGGAAACCGTTGCGCCATGAAGAGCCTGAACGACATCGACGACCCCTACCTCATGATGGTCGACGATAGCGACACCGACCTCGATCCGGGCGACGAGGAACTCGTCGATGACGACATCGTCGACGACGAAGCCGACATCGAAGAATCCGACACGATGCGAAGCTCACAACCCGATCGCTGACCCCGATCCAGGTGCCCCTTCGCCCGGCGCTACGGCGGAGTTGCGCTGCAGCGGTAATCCTCGTAACGGCAGTCGTACGCATCGCGAAGTGCGCGGTATTCTGCAGGGGTGTTGACGTTCATGAAGGCGCGCGCATCGATGTTCGTGACGACGCGCGCGCGTAGGCGTCGAATGACGCCCTGAATGCTGCCGCCGCCAGTGTGGAAGACGACCGAACCTTCTCGCAGGAGAGCCGTCCGATCGTACAGGGCGGCGAGCGGCTCGAGGGTAGTCGATAACCCCGCCCCGCCGGATTGCGGAACGACGCATTCATCGTCATCGTGCCGTTCTGCCGCCAGGCGTTGCAGAAAGGTTGCATCGACGAACGGCGCGTCGCCTGCGGCGACGAACACCCATGGAGCCCGCAGCGATTCCATTGCGGTCAGCATTCCGCCCAGCGGCCCGCGGTTCGGCCAGCGATCGACGATCGTCGGTACGGGCAGCAGCGCAGCGATGCCGGCTCGATTCATCGCGTTACAGGCGATGGCCACTTCACGCGTGCGAGCCTCACCGACGAGGTTCCGATAGACGCGCGCCAGCAGCGGTACGCCACCTGCATCGAGCATCAACTTGCCCGGTAAACGCGTCGCTTCACCGCCGGCGAGGATGAGGATGGCGATGTCGCCGTTTTGCGCTGAGCGTGTCACGTCCCTGACCGCGTGGCGTTCAGCGTCGCAGCGTACCATGGCGCTGCGCGTACGATTTCGCGAAGTAGGTGATGATGATGTCGGCACCGGCGCGCACGAAGGAAGTCAGCGTTTCATCGACGATGCGATCCTCGTCGATCCAGCCGTTGGCCGCCGCGGCCTTGACCATCGCATACTCGCCGCTGACGTTGTAGCAGGCGACGGGAACGTCCGCTACCTCGCTCACCGCGTGGACGAGATCGAGGTACGCGAGTGCCGGCTTGACGATCAAGAAGTCGGCGCCTTCGTCGAGATCGAGCAACGCTTCGCGCAAGGCCTCGCGGGCGTTGGGCGGGTCCATTTGATACGAGCGCCGGTCGCCGAATTGTGGCGCGGAATCAGCCGCATCGCGGAACGGGCCGTAGAACGCCGAGGCGAATTTAACGGCATACGACATGATCGGCACATTCGTGTAGCCCGAAGCGTCGAGCGTGGCCCGCACGTAACCGACGCGGCCATCCATCATGTCCGACGGCGCGACGACGTCGACGCCCGCCGACGCATACGCGAGCGCCGCGCGGCCCAAGAGTTCCAACGTCGCATCGTTGTCCACGTCGCCGCGCTCGTCGAGGATGCCGCAGTGCCCGTGATCGGTGTACTCGCAACCGCATACGTCGGCGATGACGACGAGGTCGGGCACCGCGCTCTTGATCGCCTCGACCGACCGCGCGATGATGCCGCTCGGATCGTGAGCCGCCGACGCCGTCGCATCCTTGAAGTCGGGAATCCCGAAGAGCAGCACCGCACGCAAACCGAGCGCCGCGAGTTTGCGGCATTCCTCGACGGCGCCGTCGATGGAATACCGTTCGATCCCGGGCATGCTCGCAATCGGACCGCGCGGTTGATTCGTGTCCGCGACGAAGAGGGGCTGTACGAGGCTCGCGATGCGAACGTCGCGTTCACGCACGAGGTCGCGCATCGCGGCGCTCGCGCGCAAGCGTCGCGGCCGCTTCGCCAGATCGAGGGTCGTGCGCGGACGCAGGAGAGCGCTCATGCGCGGCTCCGTTCGATGACCAAGTGCGTCACGCTCTGCACGAACGCCGCCACGTTCGCTTCCGTTGCGACCACGTCGGGAGCAAAGCCGGCTTCGCTGGCAGCGGCCGACGACTCCGGCCCCATGCTGGCCACCAGCGGACGAACCCCCGCGGCGCGTAAGTTTGCAAGGTAGGCAGCGACCGCGTGGACCGAGCCGCTCGAGGGAAAGAGGAGCACGTCGGGCGGCCGCCGCGCGAGCCCTGCTGCCGCACCGGCCGCATCGTGCGCCTGCACGACGTGCGCGCCGGCGCGTTCGAACGCCGGCGCAATGCGGCTCGGCCGCTGCTGGGTGCGCGGTAATAGAAACACGCGCCCGGCCAGCGGCCCCGGCGCGCGCGTCTCGACCGCGGCCTCCAGCAGCGCCTCGCCGCCCTGGGCGAGCAGTCGCTGCGCGAGTTCGGTCCCCATCCGTTCGCAGTCCGCCAGGGTTTCGACCGCCGCATCGCGTTCGCCGCGCACGAGCCGCGAGCCGTCGGTGGCCGCGATGACGGCGCGCAGCGACAGCCTTCCGCCGGCGTAGGTCGCGTGTGCGCCCACGGGCGTTTGGCAGCCGCCGCGCAAGGTGCGCAGGAACGCGCGCTCCGCGTTCACGGCGAGTTCCGTTGCGGGGTCGGCGAAGGCCGCATGGAGTCGCTCGCTCAGCCCGCGGTCGGCGGCGCGCGTTTCGATCGCGAGCGCGCCCTGCCCGACGGCCGGAACGACGACGTCCGGTGCGAGCGGCACCGTGTGGGCCGCGCGCAGACCGAGGCGTTGGAGCCCGGCCAGCGCCAGGACGATCGCGTCAAACTGGCCTTCGCGCAGTTTGCGCAACCGCGTATCGACGTTGCCTCGGATCACCGCGAAGACTAGGTCGGGCCGCCATGCCTGTAATTGCGCGCGCCGCCGCGGGCTGGAGGTGCCCACTCGGGCGCCGGACGGCAACGCGTCGAACGATGCAAAGCGTTCCGAGCAGAATGCGTCGCGCGGATCGGCGCGTTCGCCGACGGCTGCCAACTGCATGTCCGCCGGTAACGTGCTCGGCAGGTCTTTGCACGAGTGCACCGCGTAGTCGGCGCGGCCGTCGCGCAGCGCGGCTTCGAGCTCTTTGACGAAGACGCTGTCGGTGCCGAGCGACGCAAGGGCACGATCCTGCAGGCGATCGGCCGTGCTGATGACGTGCAACAACGTCGAGGTGATGCCGGCGCGAGCGAGCACCGCGCCGACGTGGCGGGCCTGCCACAACGCCAGTGCGCTCGAACGCGTGGCGCAGACCAGCGGTTTCCGTTCGGCACCGGCGGCCGCGGGCTGTGCCGCGCAATCAAGCGACGCCGCCGCTGCTTCGACGTGGTGTTCGATGGCGCCGCCGTTCATCGCGGCCAGTTCAGCGATGTCGCGCGTGGCGAGCGACTTCATCACCGCCGCCCGTTGTGGTTCGGGAACCACCATTTTCGCGTAATCGCGTGCCCGGCGTAACGCGTCGGCAGCGTGCCCGTAGCGCTCGTCGAAGTGCGCCTCCAACTCGTCGGTCAACCGTCGCGCGAATGAAGGCGAACTTCCGCCGGTCTCGACGGCAAAGGTGAGCGGGCCGACCCGATGCACCAGCGGCGTCGTGAAATCGCCGGCCGCATTTCCGCTCACGTCGTCGACCAGGATGCCGCGGGCGCGCGCATCGTGCACGACGCGGACGTTGACCGCGGCCTCGTTCGTCGCCGCATACACTAAGCGCGCGCCCGCGAGGTCGTCCGCGGCGTATGCGCGCGCGTAGAATTCCAGTTCGCCCCGCGCTGCAAGTGCTCGCAATTCTCCTGTCGCCTGCGGGGCGACGATGCGCACGACAGCGCCGGATGCCAGCAGCCCGAGCGCCTTGCGTTCGGCCACCCGGCCGCCGCCGACGACGACGGCCAGCCGTCCGCGCAGATCGAGAGCGATCGGATACACGCATGGTCCCTTCGCCGTGGCGGGTCGGCGGCGCTGCGCGGGATTTTTCGGCGCGCGTGCCAACCACCGTGGACGTGACGGCGTCGTGGCGGGCAGCGCTGATCGGAGCGTTGGTCGCAGGCCTCGCGACCCTTCCGGGCCTCGGGGTCGGGACGCTGTGGGACAACAGCGAAACGGCGTACGGCGAAGTCGCGCGTGAGGTGCTGCTCACGCATCAGGTCGTCGTGCTGCACCTCAACGGTGCACCGTGGTTCGTGCAGCCGCCGCTCTATTTCTGGATCGCGGCAGCGTTTGCAAAGGTCCTCGGCGTCAGCGCGTTTGCCTTGCGCTTGCCCTCGGCGCTGGCGACGATCGCGATGGCGGCGGCCGTCGGTTACGTGGTCGCGCGCATCGCCTCATCGCGTGCGGCGTTGCTGGCGGCGACGATCTTGTCGACGTCGCTCATGCAGGCGGTCGTCGGACGGCTCGCGATCATGGACGCGTTGCTCGACTTGGCGGTCGCGATGGCGGTGCTCGCGTTCTTCCGCGCGCTGCGCAGCGGAGGCCGTGGGGCATGGTATGCAGCCTGGACGGCGCTCGGCTTCGGACTGCTGGCTAAAGGCGTCGTTGCGCCGGTCGTTACCGCGCTCGTCATCGTGCCGTGGGCTCTGTGGGAAAAGCGCATGCGCCGGCCGCTCTGCGTGCCCGGCGTTGCGCCATGGCTCGCCGGCGTCGCGCTGTGCGCGGCGATCGTCGCCCCTTGGGCGATTGCGCTGTGGCGTGCCGCCGGCTGGTCCCCGTTTGCCGAACTAGTCGGTCATTACACGTTCGGGCGCTATCTCGGCACCATCGAGAATCAGAGCGGCCCGATTTGGTACTACGTGCCCGTCGTGATCCTCGGCTTCTTTCCGTGGTTTGCCTTCCTCGTGCCGGCGCTGGCGGAAGCGTGGCGCGATGCTCTGTGGCGGGAGAACGGCAGCGTGGCGCGGCTGGCACTCGCCTGGTCGATCGTGCCCTTTGTCTTTTTCAGTTTCGCCAGTACGAAACTGCCGAACTACATCGCCCTTGAATTGCCGGCGTTCGCCATCTTGGTGGCGGTCTGGTTCGATCGCGTCGTCGAACGGTGCGATCGGCGCCGGGCGCTCGCGTGGGCGGCCATCGTGCCCGTCACGATCGTCGGTCTCGGCTTCGCCATGTGGGCGTTCTCGCATGCCAATCGCTTGACGGCCGCGCTCGCGGCGACGCGTGACGACTTTCTGGCCCTGGGCAGCGTCATTCTGCTCGGCTCGATTGCGTGCTTCGCGCTGCTCGTGGGACGCCGGACGTCGTGGCTTGCCCCGTTCGCGCTCGGGGCATCGAGCGTGCTCGTCATGTTGATCATCGCGGTCTGGGGAGAACCGATCGTCGAACGGTTCAAGCCCATTCCGCAACTCGCGGCGGCAATCGATCGCGAGCGGCGCCCGGGCGACGCCGTCGGCATCCAAGGCGTATCGGGCGGCAACGCGCTCCTCTTCTACACGCATCCCCGCATCGCCAAACTCGCGGGCCCCGACGATGCCGAGAACGCCTCCGCCGCCGACCCGCGGGCGACGATCTGCGCCGCGGCGCGCATGTTCGTCATCACATCGCGCAAGCGCCCGTCGCCGGACCCGACCTACGGGCGACGCCGACAGCTCGTGGCGACGTCAAACAACGACGTCCTGTTTCTCTACGACGGACCGCCCTGCGACGAGCGCACGTCCCGGCGCTAAAAGACCACACGTCGGACAATGGTGGATGTAGCGGTTTAAACGCCGCTATTTTGCGGCGGCGGAAACCTGCGCTTCGCTAACGGGGGAAGCTTTGTTGCCCCAGGAGGTGCGGATGTAGGTGATGACGGCGGCGATGTCGGCGTTGGTGAGTTGACCTTTCCAGGCGGGCATTTGCGCGCTATAGTCTTTGCCCTCGATCTTGTGATTCTTGAGACCGTTGAGCAGAACGCCGATGATGAAGTGCGGATCGCCGGTGACTTCTTTGTTGCCCGCGAGCGGCGGGAAGACGCCGGCCTGGCCCTTACCATTGGCCGAATGGCAACTCGCGCAGTTTTGTGCGAAGATCTGCTGGCCTTTGGTGACGCCTGGGGCTGTGCGGGGAGCCCCGCCCGTCGTTCCGCCGGTCGTCGACTTGCCGACGGTCGACGAATTGCCGATCGAATGAGCGCCGCCGAGCGCGTTGCGTGCGGCGGCCGCCGCAGCCGGAGGACCACCCGCGGCCGCTTCGGCTTGTTCTTTCTGCACCGCAAGCTGACTGTACAGCGAGAGGCCGATCGCAAAGACGAGCGAGACGGCGGTGAGCCCGAGAATCCACGGACGCCGGGTGAGCTGGCGGCTGGGATTGCGATCGAGGAACGGTAGTAAGATCAGCAAGGTGACGAAACCGCCGGGTATGATGACGGTCGCGAACAAGTTGGCCCACGGCGTGACGGCTGCCGGCGTGAGGCCGGCGATGCGCAACATGCCGTAGAGCGCCAAGAAATACCAGGCCGGATAGGCGATGAATTTCACGGTGGGATCGGCTTTCGCATCGAGTCCCGCCGGCAGAAAGATCGAGAGCAGAACGATGATCACGAACACGGCGAACGACAAGAACGCATCCATGAACATCTGATTGGGCCAGAAGCGGCCTTGCGGCAAACGCTTGAGATCGTGATCGACCGGCGGTCCGGCTCCGCCGTTGTGCCGGAAGATCGTCAGGTGCGCGCCGACCAACAGAACCAGAAGGGCCGGCATCAACCACACGTGGAGACCGAAGAAGCGGTTGATCGTCAGCGTTCCCATGCCGGGACCACCGGAGAGAAATTGCTGCGTCACCGTGCCGACGATCGGAACCGACGATGCGATGTTGATCGCGACTTGGGACGCGAAGTACGCGTTCATGTCCCACGGCAACAAATAGCCGGTAAGCCCGAGCACGAGCGTGACCACGAGCAACAGCACGCCGACGATCCACGACATTTCGCGCGGCGCTTTGTACGCGCCCCACAACAGCACTTGCAGCATGTGCATCAGCAAGAGCGCAATCATCGCGGTCGCGCCCCAGAAGTGCAGGCTGATCACGAACCAGCCGAGCGGCACGCTGTGGTAGATGTAGTTGGTCGACTCCCACGCCGACGCCGTCGACGGCGCGTAGTAGAACGTCAAGAAGATGCCCGTGACGATCTGTAAGATCATCGCGAACAACGTCGCACTTCCGAAGGCGTACCAGTAGCTTGCGCCGCCGGGCACGTCTTCGGTGAGAAACTCCGTCGTTTGGCTGACGAGCCCGGTGCGCTGCTCGATCCAGGTCAACACGCTCACGTACGGTTATCCTTACGAGTAAGAGACGATGAGGCGCTCGGCCTGGCCCGACTTGTATTGGATCCAGGTCACTTGTGCCTGGCCGTCCTTTTCCCGGAACGGCAACGGGTCGAGACCGCGGGGGGTCGGGCCCGCGAGCTTGGCGCCTTCGGGGCCGAACTGCGAACCGTGGCAGGGACAGATGAAGCGCTTCGCATCCGGCACCCACGCAAAGCGGCAACCGAGGTGCGGGCAGATCGAACTGAAGATGACGTAACTCTGCGTGATGACGGGATACTCGACCCGCGTCTCGAGTGCGTAGAGGTCGGGGCGCCGCGCTTTGAAGTTGCGTTCTTGTTCGGGCGTCAGTTTGATGCCCCACACGAACTGCTCGTCCGCTTCGGGCGGAAAATAGCCGTCGGCGTACTTGAAATCGAAGGTGATTTTGATCGGGTCGCCGCCGGCCGCGATCTTATCGAATTGGCTTTTGGGCAGATCGGCCCAGGTTCCGCCGCTGCTCTTGCCGGGGTTGAGCAATGACTCGGGGATGAGCGACGTCACGAGCGGCACGCCCAACACGAGCGTGATGACGCCGCCGGCGGCGAGCGTTGCGTTCGCCAAGAACTTGCGGCGCGACTGTTCCTCGAAGGTGCCCGGATCTTTGTAGGACTGCGCTTCGTGTACTGCCACGTTGGCCTTTCTTCGAATCGCGCGCCGCGCACATGCGATAAATGGCGGCGTCGCTTGGAATGCAGTGATGGCGTCGCTCGAAGCGTACCGGAGCGGGGAACCGAGCCACAACAACTTAGGTGGACGCGGCGTGATACCATCGTCGGATGGCCTACGCCGTGCTCGTCGTTTCGGCGCTCTTTTTCGAGATCGCGATGAATCTCCCGGTCGGAACGATGCCGCTTGCGCTGACGGCCGACGGCGCATCGCGCGCGGCGACGTCGGTCGCGATGGGCAGCGGCATGTTTGCGGCGCTGTTGGCGAGTCTGCCGCTGGGCGCCCTGACCGATCGTTTCGGCCGACTGGTCATGATTCGCGCGGCTGCGGTTCTCGGCATTGCCGCGCTCGGCGCACTGTCCTTCGCGCACGGGCCGCTCGCGGGCGGCCTGTTGCTCGGCGTGCGCAGCATCGCGCTGGTTGCCTACATGACCGCAGAATTCGCGTACGCAAGCGAACTCGCCTCGAACGACCGTGCGGTCTCCGGCGTGGCGACCCTGGGCATGATCGGGAACTTGACCTTCGCACTCGCGCCGGCCGCCAGCGTGTTCCTCTGGCAGCACGGGATTGGACGGCAACAGTACGCTTGGGCGACCGGGGTCGCCGCGCTCGGCGCTGCATGCCTCTTCCTGTTGCCAAAGCGCTACGACGTTCGGACGGCACACCAGCGCACCGTCGTGCTGGACCGCCGTTGGCTGCCGGCGTGTTTCTTCGCTGCCGCGACGGTGCTCCAAGGCGGCGTGAACGGTTCGATCGCGGTCCTGACGTTTGCGGATCGCGGCATCGTCAACGGCGCGGCGATCTTTTCGGCTTCGGCCTTGACGGCGTTCGCCTTGCGCTATCCCGCGGGCCGGCTCGTCGACCGCTTCGGCCCGCGCCTCATCGCGCTGCCGACCGCCGCCATCCAGGTCGTCGGGTGCGCTCTGGCTGCGCAGGCGCACTCGCTGGTCGCGGTGATCGTGGCCGGCGCGTGCCTGGGCACGGCGTGGGCGGCGGTGGTGCCGGTGTCGATCGGATTGCTCTTCGAGCACAGCAAGAGCGAAACGCGCGGTGCCGCCATGGGCGCTTACAATCTCGCCTTCTCCGGCGGCGCTGCGTGCGGCGCGCTGTTGGCGACCGGGGCAACCTTGGCGGGTCCGGGCTATCCGCTGGCGATCACGCTGTGCGCGCTCGCGCCCCTGGCGGTTCTGCCGTACGTGTGGCGTTCGGGATCGAATGCACGACGGATGCCCCGTGTGAATGCGGGGGCGGCGGTCGGCCAATAGCGCTTCAGACGGCCGGGGCTATGAAGAGCAGCTGACCGAAAGCTCCGCCGCCCATGGGGGCGGCGTCCCTGCATAGGCCTCGCTTTGCGGATGCTCGTCGAAGGGGTCGCGCAGGACGGCGTGGAGCCGCGCGATGTCGGAGTAGTCCCGTTCGCGGGCGGCCCGAATTGCGTTTTCGGCAAGATAATTACGCAAGACGTACTTCGGGTTTGCGCGCCGCATGGCCGCCATCCGGGCCGCGTCATCGCGTGATTCCAAGGCAATGCGCGCGCGATAGCGTTGCAACAGGGCCTCGGCATCAGCGCGGTTCTCGAACAGGGCAATGAGGCGCTTACACGCATCCGCGTCGCCTGCGACGAGCGTGCTGCTCTGCGGTGAGGCGGCGGCGTCACCGAATGATGTGGCGTCACCGAACGATAAGGAAGAAAGCGCGCGGAAGAAGATCGTGTAGTCGACTCGATTGCGCGCCAGCGCCGCTAGCGCATCGGCGAAAAACGTGGGATCGTCGGGGCGCGGTTCCCCCAAACCGAACTTGTCGGCGAGCGCCTGCGCGTAACGCGCTTGAAATGCGGGCGCAAACGCCGCCAGCGCTGCAGCGGCGTCGTCTTTGGAGACCAGCGACGACAGCGCCGCTGCAAGTGCATGGCAGTTCCACAGCGCGACGGCTGGTTGCCGGTCGAAGGCATAGCGGCCGCCGACGTCGGTATGATTGCAAATGAAGCCGGGGTCGAAGGCGTCGAGGAAACCGAAGGGGCCGTAGTCGAGGGTGAGACCGAGGATCGACATGTTGTCGGTGTTCATCACGCCGTGCGCGAAGCCGACCGCTTGCCACTGCGCGATCAAACGGGCGGTTCGTCCGACGACCTCGTGCAGCAATTGCGCGTACCGATCGGCGTCGCTTGCAACGCGAGCGACGCCGGGGAAGAAGTTGGCGATGGCGTAGTCGGCGACGGCGCGGACCGCCTCGAAGCGGCTGCGATCGTGGAAGTATTCGAACGTTCCGAAGCGGAGATGCGAGGGCGCGATCCGCGTGAGAACACCTGCGGTCTCAGGCGTTTCGCGGAAGACCGGTTCGTCGCTGCCGGCGATCGCAAGCGCACGGGTCGTCGGAATACCGAGCCCCGCCATCGCTTCACTGCCCAAATATTCGCGGATCGTCGACCGCAACACGGCGCGTCCGTCACCGAAACGGGAAAACGCCGTTTGCCCCGCGCCCTTGATCTGCCACTCATAGCGCGCGCCGTCGGCCGTTTCTACCTCGCCGAGCGTGATGGCGCGGCCGTCGCCGAGTTGCGGGACGAACGAGCCGAACTGATGTCCGGCATAGACCGCGGCGTACGGCGCAACCGCCTCAAAGCGCGAACAGCCGGCGGCCAACCGTAAAAACTCCGGCCTCTCGGCTTGCGCCGCCTCGAGCCCGACGAGCGCTGCGACGTCGGGGCTAAAGGCGATCAGATAGGGATCACGCAGCGGCGTCGGGTCACGTCGTTCGACGTACTCATCGCCGAGGGACGAATAGCCCTCGCCGATCATCAGGCTCTCGAGCGTCGCGGCGCGCGCCCGGGTCAGCATCGTCATGCGGCGGCCATAACCGCCGCCGGTCATGCTGCCGTTGCAGCCGGAGCGGGACGAGCGTTTCGAGATTCTCGACGTGTTCGATGACGTTGAAGGCGGTGATGAACGTCGAACTGCCCGGGCGTCTGCGGCGGCAAGTCGGCTTGCACGAAGGAGCCGCCCGAAACGCGCTCTCTGGCTTGCGAAAGCGCGTATGCGCTGACGTCGACGCCATGGCGCTCGAAACGCATCGACTGCGACCATTGATACGCTCCCGGGCATGCCGACGGTCGAGTACCGCCTCAAATATCCATCGGCGGCGCCTATGGGCTCCTTAGCCGCCGCGCCGCGCCCCAAGCGTAAAACTTTCGTATCAGGGGCGGTTTGCCGTCCTAAAGTGCGATGGCGCGCGGTCGATTGATTAAGCATGGCCCATCGCGGTCTCTGGATCGTCATTCCCGCCTACCAGGAAGCCGCCCAGATCGAAGCGACGCTGTCCGATCTTGGTGCATATTTGCCGCGCGTCGTGGTCGTCGACGATGGGTCGACCGACGCGACGGCCGAAGCGGCAAGGCGCGCCGGCGCCGAGGTTCTCCGGCACGGCGTCAATTTGGGACAAGGCGCCGCGCTCCAAACCGGGATCGATTATGCCTTGCGTAGCGGAGCGACACACATCTGCACGTTTGATGCGGACGGCCAGCACGATACGCACACGATCGAACGGTTGCTGGATACGGCCGCCCGCATGGGCGCGGACGTCGTCTTGGGTTCACGCTTTTCCGGCGCGGCCGTCGATATGCCGCCCTTACGCCGGCTAGCGTTGCGATGTGCCGTTTTAGTCACCAGAATGCAAACACGGCTGCCGCTGACCGACACGCACAACGGACTCCGCCTTTTCACCCGTGAAGCCGCCCTGCGCATTCGAATCCGGCAACCGGGGATGGCTCATGCCTCCGAATTGCTTTCAACGGTGGCTCGGCTCGGGCTGCACGTCGTGGAAGTTCCGACGACGGTGCGTTATACGGCATATTCGCGAGCGAAGGGTCAGCGACTTTCGAATTCGGTCAAAATCGCGCTCGATCTCGCCTACGCCGCGTTGTCGAGCTAAAGCGTTCGGCGATGATTGCGTCGCTGCTGCTGCTGGCGCTGGTCATGCTTTGCGTCTATGTCGGCAGCCATCGCATCAGTGGATCGCAAATGTCGCTAGTGGTGTGCGGCGCGGTCGTCGGCTTGGCGTTCGTCATCTTTCCGCAGCTTGCGTCCTACACGGCCCACGTGCTCGGCGTCGGGCGCGGGACGGACCTCCTGGTTTACGTGTCGATCATCGCCGGACTTTTCGTGTCGGCACATCTATACTTTCGCAGCAAGCATCAAGAATGGCAGATCATCGAATTGACCCGCGCCCTTGCGTTGCAAACCAGCCCGGGTGGCCGCCAGGGCGACGCTTTACGGCCAACCGGGACCGACGAATGAATCGGCGTTCGGCGGTACGCGTCTCGGTCTGCATGCGCGTGCACAATGCAGGCCGGTTCGTCGGGGCGGCGATCGAGAGCGTCTTAGCGCAATCGTTCAAGGACTTCGAGCTGCTGGTCATCGACGATGGATCGACCGATGACAGCCCGGCCGTCATCACCGCCTTTACGGATCGCCGAATTCAGTATGTGCAGCTGGACCGATGCGGGTTAGCCCGTGCAACCAACATTGCGCTCCAGCGCGCACGGGGCGACTATATTGCCATCATGGACGCCGACGATCTGGCCTATGAAGACCGTCTGGCCAAACAGGTAGCGGTCCTCGACCAGGAGATGAGAACCGTGCTTGTCGGGTCGTGGATCGACGTGATCGATGAGCACGGGCAAAGCCGTGGCGAGCGCCGCTACCCCACGGGCGACGGGGCGATACGCAAGGCTCTGCTCCGAGCAAACCCGTTCGCTCATCCGACGTTGATGTACCGCCGCACTGCAGCCCGCGATGCGGGTGGATACCGCGACGTACTGCCGACCGTCGAAGACTACGACTTCAATCTGCGCCTGCTTCGAAACGGCGAGGGTCGTAACGTGCCTCATAAGCTGCTGGCGTATCGAACCCACGCTCATTCGGTCAAGGCGACAAAAACCAAACAGCAGCTGCGTGAGACGATACGTCTGCGCGGCATCGCTCATCGAACCTATGGATACCGGTTCGATACGACTGCACGCAGCATTGATACCGCGCAGCGCTGCATGATGGCTCTTCCGAGCTCGAGTATTCGCTGGCTTTTCGAACGCGTCAGCTACCAGAAGGCCTGATACGGAACTCTCCTCGGCGACTTCACGCCCCCTCTACGATGTCGGTGCCCGGGCGATGGAAGCGACTCGTTCACCGCGCGGCATGGCTTTTGCGAGGCAAGCGCTGCAAACGGCGCGCTGCGTTCTGGGCAACCGTCCGTGGAGTACGCTGCGCGTTCTGGACGTGGGATGTGGATACGGAGCGACGACCGCTGCCTTGGGAGGACTCTGCCGCGAAGCCGTCGGCCTCGAACCGTCGGCAGCGCTTTACGCGCAAGCCTGTCGAGCAGAGCACGGACGCGATAACGTGCGATTCGTTCACGCCGACTTCAACGCTTGGCACACGTTTGAACAATTCGATCTCATCATTCTCGATAACGTTTACGAGCATATCGCAGACCACGATCGAACGCTGGCTGCCATCGCGGAACGTTTAGCCGCTGGGGGAGCGTTCTACATCGTCGCTCCCAACAAGTTGTGGCCCATCGAAGTGCATTACGGGCTGCCGTTCTTGAGCTATCTGCCGCTACCAATCGCAAACGCTTACCTGCGCATAACACGCCGCGGCACGAGTTACGCCGACGCAGCCTATGCGCCGAGCGTGTGGAGTCTACGCGCGGAGTTTCGCCGTGAGCCGCGGCTGCGGCCACGCTTCGTGTTGCCCGCGGATTTAACGCTGACGCAAGCCGGTGCGACGCCGCTCTACCGCTGCGGAGCCTCCCTGCTCAGACGGTTTCCGGCGCTCTGGGCGGTTTCGAAAGCGCTGGTCATCGTCGGTTCGCACCACGACGCCCCGCAGTCAGCGCTGGGATAGGTGATCCGACGCCGTTACGGCGACGTCGAAGCGCCGCCCTACCGCGAGGGGCCAAGCGAGTTGAGGGTCATCGATCTCCACCAGGAAGTGGTGCCGTCCCGGTTTGAGCGTGTCGGGCGGCAGGCGCAGTCCAAACGCGCTCTTCCGGATTGCGTCGTCGTGCAAAAAACGGGCGAGCGACACGCTCGAAAGGCCGGTGACGGCGTAATGACGTTGGCCTCCGTCAATGCGCAGCGAGACCCGCGTAGCGGGCAGCCCGGTAACCATGTCGACGGCGTAACCGCGGACGACCGTCGCGCGATGCTCCGGTAGCACGATCGTCCCGGGTATGCTTTGGGATTGCCGACCTGCCGCCTGGATCGCGACGACCTTCGCAACGGTGTCGCGCCGTGCAGTCAGTGGGGAGGGCCGATAGAAGTCCGCGTGCATCGCCGCAAGTGCGCAGACCGATGCAACCAGCGAGTAGCAAGCCATCGTGCCGGCGGCGACGACTCTCACGATGCGACGCTCGGCCCGCCGTCCGATGAGTTTCGGAATCTCGACGAGCACGATAAGGACAGCTGGGACGATGACCGGCAGCCAATAGCGGCCTTCCAATTCGAGTTCTCCGTTTGAAGCAGCTTGCGCCGCACACAGAATCAACGTTAGCGCAACGTAGATGTTTATTGCGACGCCTGCCGCCGTCAGACGGAGAGCCACCGCGGACGAACGGCTTTTCCAGACGCGTGCAATCTTCGAGAGGCGTCGCAACTGCAGCGACGCGAACAGCACCACCGCGGCGAGGGACAGAACGGCAAGAACCTCGCGCAGCCATGGTAACGCGGCAGCCGGGAAGACCTGCCCCATCCGAAAGCCGAAATGAAACCAATAACCGGTAAATGCATTTCCGCCGGCGTATGCATCGAGTCCGTCGAAAAGCATCTGGAGCGCAAGCCTGCCGGCATGCTGGAAATCCATTTGCAAAAGTGCCGTTCCCAAGAACGATCCTGTAGCGCTAAGCCGCGTGACCGGTACGAATAGCAGTGAAGCCGTAAACGCCAAGAGCGGCAGCAGCGCGACCATTGCGACCGAAGCGACCGTTTTGGGGGTGAGCGGCCGGAGCGAAAGGCGCGTCAGCGCGAGCAATACGGCCGCTGCCCAGGCACACAGCGCATATTGATGTTTGGTCAAAAAGAGCGCTGCAAGGACGAAAGCCAGCACGACGGACCGGCGGCTGTCCGATGGATCGTCGCGCCAGCGCGAGACGTAATAAAGCGCGGCCGTAACCAAGAGCAGTGAAAGGTTATCGGGTTGCGCGTAGCCGGCAACCCAACTCGTCAAGGGAAAAGCGCCCACGGCTACGGTGGCAAGAAGTGTCGTCGATCTATCAAGCCGGCACTGGCGGAAGATGAGGGCTGCCAGAGTGAGCGTCGGAATGAGCAAGGCAACGTTGAATAAGCGTGCCGAAAGAAATACCACGCTGATGGAGTCGTGCGACAGTGCGCCGGCGACCGACATGATCAATGCCAAGACCGCGTAATATCCGATCGGATATCCAAACATAACGTAGGGCATCGACGTTCCGTCCGGTGGCACTCGATGTGAGGGCCGCGGTGCCGACGCGTCGACCCGGCGAAGAAAAGCGGTTCTCCCGTACCCCGCTGGTTCGATCGCCCACGGATTGTAACGCATCGTTCGATAGTGTGAGATCGATTCGAGGTAGCGAACCTGTGGTGTTACGTCCGTGCCTGCCGTTGCATGCTGCACGACGAAGGGGCGCCCCGCATCGTAGAGAGCAAAAGCATAGTCCAAATGTGCGAGTTCGTCAGGCTCTTCGAAGACCGGCACCCACAGGGCCCACAGCGTTGCAAGAAGGGCGGACATGGCGATGCCGGCGACGTGCAAAAGCCGGAAGGAGCGACGGCTCACGTGGATCTTATCGGCTAGCCGATTGTCTGCTTGACCCCCGACGCTCGGCGGGAACCGGAAAAGGAACTTACATTTTATAGCTGTGCAGGCCGCTGATCCAAATGTTAACGCCGAGATAGCAGAACATGATGGAGGCAAAGCCGAGCACGGACAGCCACGATGACCGTACGCCGCGCCACGCATTGCGCGTGTGGAGGTGCATGTACAGAGCATAGACGATCCAAGACGCCAACGCCGCCGTTTCCTTGGGGTCCCACTGCCAGTATGCACCCCAGGCTTCTTTGGCCCACCAAGCGCCCGTGATGATGCCGACCGTGAGCAGCGGGAGACCGACTGCGACGATGCGGTACGTCAGGATATCGAGTTTTGCCAGCGAGGGCAACGTCGCGAGCCACAGAGCGAGGGGATTCCCGGCGGCGACCGCAGCGGTGAACGCGGGCGAATTGCTGCCCGCGATACGGCGCGGCGGGACTGCAAGCGCCTGCATGCGCAGCACCCCCCCGCTTCCCGTCGCCGCGGCCACACCCCGCAACGTGACGGGGGCGTTCGCGCGGCGCTCGAGCGATTGCTCGGCGTAGTAGCGGATGAGATACAGCACCGCCGTAACGGCGGCGACGAGAAAGGCGGCGTACGACGAGACGACGAGCGGGACGTGGACTTTAATCCAATACGACTGCAGCGCAGGGACGGCCGGCAAGTATCCTTCGTTCCATGTCAGCGCGTAGGCGAGCGACGTCGCTGCAGCGGCGCAGACGAAACCGCCGATGAACCAGAGATCGAATTTGAGGGCGAAGCTGATAAAAATCGCGACGCTCATGGCGGCGAAGAGCGAGAGCGATCCGTACAAATTCGTGAGCGGCCAGATGTGGCTGTTCTGGTAACGGTACACGAGTTCGGCGAACTGTACCCCGCAGCCCAGGAACGCGAAGGGAATCCCGATCGTCTTCGTCACGCGATCGCGTGAGAGGAGATGGGTCAGGAAGGCGAGCGTGCCGACGATGTACGCGGAAATCGCGACGATGATCAGCAGCTGGTCGGTGGACATAACATACCTCGATGCGGGGGCTCGTTCTTACGAGTTTGTCGCGCTTTGCCCGACTTCCGCCGTGGAGAACCCGTGTGCGCCCTTGGCCGTCGCCGGATCGCTGATGAAGCATCGCTGCGAAGCGACCGAAAGATCGGAAAGTGGAAAAAGCGGCCGAGGCGCACCTGGCTTACGTCGACGGGCTACGGGCCGTTGCCGTGTTGGCCGTGGTTGCTTGTCACAGCGGAGCTGCGTCGTTCGGCGCGGCGGCAGGCTGGCGCGTCTGCGGAGCACGCGGGGTCGACCTCTTCTTTGTAATTTCCGGGTTTTGCCTAGCCTACCCGACGCTCGCGAGGGTGCGGACGGGCGCAGCTGCGACGGTGCGCTTCCTACCGTTTCTTCGCCGCCGCGTCGTTCGGCTGGCACCGTCGTACTACGTCGCCATTGTCCTGTTCGCGCTCCTGGGCATGACGAGCTTCGGATTTCCGACTGCGCCCGCCGGCCACGCCCTCGGCGAAGCCGCGCAATGGCGGGAAGTGTTGAGCGACCTCTCCTTCACGCCGAGCACGCAGTCGATCTACGACGCGACGTTCTGGACGCTCGGTCTGGAAATGCAGTGGTACGTTGTTTTCCCGTTGCTGATTGCGCTCTACGTCAGGTCACGGGCGCTGTTCGGCTTCATCGGCGTGGGCTGCTACCTCGCGTACATGGGGACGCATCTCGTTCCGCCCATCGTCGGCACGCTGCCGTGCTTCATGCTCGGCATGTTGGCAGCCGATGTGCAACGCGCACGCGTACGGATCCCGACACTCCCTGCCTTGTTGGTTGTCGCGCTGCTCTTGGCCGCGGCAACCGCCGCGCAGTTGGCCCATCCGAGCGATGTCGATCACGGCGATCCGCTGTGGCACGCTGCGGTCTTCGCACTTGCGCTGGCCGCGGGAAGCGGGATGCTGCGCCGTGTCCTTAGCGCGCGTCCCTTCGTGGCCGTGGGGACGCGGTCGTACAGCATTTACTTAGTGCACGCGCCGGTGCTTGCGTTTCTCGGCCATGCCGGTTGCCCATGGCCGCTCGCGGCGTTGCTTGCCGTCGTGCTCGGCATGGGCTACTGGCTTATCGTCGAGAGGCCTCTGGTGACGAACCGGATGCGGGCACTTCTCGAAGGACTTCCGCAACGCTTAGACACTTACGTTTCAACCGCGCTCGTCCGCCGGCGCAGCTCCGTCGTATGACTTGTGAGACCTGTCCGAAATACGAGCCTTCGCTACGCGGGCGAAGCGACGATCGGCGATCGGTACGTGGGCGTAGGCGTCGCCACTTCGAATTCGCGCACGAGCGCAGCGAATTGCTCTTCGTAGATTTCGTAGCCCTTGACCGTCGTTGCGGCGATGCCGACGTGCCAGGCCGGCGCGGCGCCGTCGACGCGGACGTATACCCGCGCCGGCAGCAAGTAGAACGACATGCAGAGTCCCGCAAGCAGCACGAACGCGCCGCTCAGCACGAACGGTATGCCGGGATCGTGGCGGTACTGGATGCCGCTGTACAGGACGTAGCGGCCGACGTCGAGGCGGTATCCGTTCCCCAGCGCCAGGCCGCGCCCGAGCGGAACGAGGACGCTGCCGACGTCCTGATCGCCGTCGAAAAAGTTGAGCACGACGCCCGGATTGTGCGGCCGGGGGTCAGCGCCGATCGCGCCGTTTTTTCCAATCGTGCCGATGAAACGCGCGTACTGCACCGAGCGCGCGGTGTCGCCCAGCGCGAGCGACTGTCCTTCTTCGAGCGGTGCGGAGGTAGCGCCCGAGAGCGGCCGCCCGTTCTTGGTCAGCAGCAGCGGCACGGCGAATCCGTACGACGCCTGATAGTAGTTCGTGCCGCCGACGTCGAGCGGATGGTTGACGCGCAGGACGCGATGTTCGCTCGGTCCATTCTTGGGCGTGACCTCGAGCGTCGAGACATAATCGAGCGGTTGATAGACGATTCCGCTGCGCGTGCGAATCGGCTCGATGCGGTACGCGAACCGGTCCAGTTTGAGCATCGTGCCGTTCTCCGGTATCGTGACCGCATTGCCGGAAACGATCGTCGTCTGCCCGCTGTAGCCGAACGCCCAATAGAGCAGCGTTCCGAAGGCGATGATCACGAAACCGACGTGCGCCACCAAGACGCCGCGCCGCGCCCAATTGTGTTTGTCCGCGAAGGCCCATTCCGTTCCACCGAACTCACGCTTGCGCACCTGCCAGCCGCGCGCCGTGAAGAAATCTTCGACTCGCGCGCGCACGTCGCTCTCGTCGCCGGCGACGACGATCCCCGCACTGAGCGGAAGGGCCTCGAGTTTCACCGGACGCAGCGGCGGAAGCCGCTTCGGAATCACACGCCAAAATGTGGCCAAGGTCATGCACGCCAGAATTAAACCGATGATGGCGAGATACGCGGCCGAGTGGTAGATGTTGTCGAGGTGCAGCCGCAACACCAAGCGTGCGAGCGGCGGCGCATAGTTTCCCTGATAGAACGTCGCTTCTTTGCCCTGATCGACGACGACGCCGATCAAGGTCATCACGCCCCACACGGCGAGCAACGACATGCCGAACCAGAAGTCCGATAGACGCGACAGCAGCGCGTCGCCCCACGCTCGCATCGTCGGCACGCGCTCGGATCGACCGCCGATTTCTCCCAGCGCCATCGTTCCTACCTTACGCGGCGCTGGGTTCGCGATGCCACGACTTCTCGAGCAACAGGATGATCCAGATGCTCGCCTCGTAGAGGACGTACATCGGTCCGGCAATCAACAGCATCGTGATCGGCGATGCGTCTGGCGCCGCCAGTCCGCCGAGCAGCAGAATGCCCATGCCGGCATAGCGCCGGTATTTACGCAGCAGCGGAACGTTGACGAGCCCGATGCGCGCGAGCGCCACCATGATCATCGGCGTCTGAAAGACCAGCGCGAACGCGAGGAACGTCAGCAAGATGAGGTTGAGCGTCGATTCGACGCCGAAGGTCTCATCGGCAACGCGGGTCGTGATGCCGAGCAGCGCCGTCAGCACGCGATGGATGATGAAGAAGTGGCAGAACGCGATGCCGGCGGCCGCTAAAAAGATCGACGGCGCCGTATAGCCGTAGACGATGCGGCGGGTCTTGGGATGAAAGGCCGGCACGATGAACATCCAGAGTTGATAGACGAGCACCGGCAGGCCGAGCACGACCGCGCCGTATAGCGAGAAGCGGAACTCGGTGAAGATGACATCGGTCGGCGCAAAGGCGTGCAGCGTGATCTGCGTACCGAGATACTCGTTTTTGAGCCACGTGATCGCGAACTGCGACGGCCAAAACAGAAAGACGGCGAGCATGCCCACCGTGCCGAGCGCGATCATCAGGCGGCCACGCAGCTCCCGCAGGTGCTCCGTGAACGGCATCTCTTTTTGATCCCACTCGGGCTGCGCGAGCGGGGGGCGTTCCGCGAGCAAGGCTGCTACGAACGCAGTCTAATCGCGCGGCAACGGCGGCTCCGACGGAACCGAGGTCGAGCCCATGACGACGCCGTTGGCGTTGGGCGCTTCGCGCACCATGGCCGTTTCCGTTGCGGCGGCTTCGGCTCGCGCTCGCGCTTCTGCGTGCGCGCGCTCCGCCGCGACGTCAGCCTCGGCTTGCCCGACCATAAACTCTTTCTTGGCCTGTCCGAAGCCGCGCGCGAGTTTCGGCACGCGGTCGGCCCCGAACAACAGCACCGCTGCGCCGACGAGAATCGCGATCTCCATTGGATTTCCGAACATTGAACATTCCCTTCGTCGGAGGCGCGAACCGCAGGGCCCGCCTCCGTTGGCAAAATACTACCGCGCGCGAGCCGCGCTTTCCCGGACCAGTGCTTCGGCTAAGGCGACGAGTTCGGCGCGCGCCGGCGCATTCCCGAGCCGAGCGAGCGAGGCATTGGCGCGCTCGATATGCCCGGCGATTGCTTCGCGCGTCCGAACCAACCCGCCGTGAGCCGTGATGCCGCCGATGAGCGCGCTCACATCGCCCGGCCGAACGGACGAGGGCTCATGGTAGAAACGCGCGACGAGGTTGCGAAAATCCGCATCGCCCCCGGCGAGCGCGAAAATTAACGGGATCGTCATCTTGCGTTCGATCAGATCGTTGCCCGCGGGCTTGCCCAGTTCCGATTCGCTGGCGGTCAGGTCGAGCAGGTCGTCGAGCATCTGAAACGCGATGCCGTACGCCAGCCCGAAGCCGCGCAGCGCCGCGGCCCGCAGCGGCGACGCGCCCGCGACGAGCGCGCCGCATTCGGCCGAGGCGGCAAACAAGGTCGCCGTCTTTTTCACCGCGATCTCGACGTACGCGGCGAGCGGTAAGTCCAGGCGTCCGACGGCCCGGTTCTGCAGCACCTCGCCGTCGGTGATGTCGGCCAACGTCGAGGCGAGAATGTGGGGAATCGGGTGTTCGTACGTCGCCGTGACGTTTTTGAAGATCCACGCGAACAGGTAGTCGCCCGCCAAAACGCTGACCCGGTTGCCGTAGTCGACCGCGGTCGCATTGACCCCGCGCCGCACGTCGGCGCGGTCGACGATGTCGTCGTGAATCAGCGTGCCGACATGAATCAGTTCCATGTAGGCCGCCAGGGGCAGGTGCCGGGATGGATCGCCGCCGCTGGTTTGCGCGGCGAGCAGGAGGAGGCGCGGGCGTAAACGTTTGCCGCCGGCGGCGAGCATGCGGCGCACCGCCTCGGTGATCACGGGGTTGTCGGTGGAGAACGACGACGCAAAAAAGTCTTCGACGAGCGCCGAGAGATCGTGCAGCGTGCCGGAGGCCGCCGCGCCCTGGTTCGGGCGGCCGATCATGCGGTGCCGACGTGGACGGCGATAGCGCCGCCGCCGAGCCGTTCATAACCAACGTCGCCGAAACCGGCCGCAGCGAACCGTTTGGCCAACTCCGCCGCGTCGGGATAGTTGGTCAGCGACTGCGGCAGGTAACGGTACGCGCGGCGCGAGCCGCCGGCGATTCCGCCGATCAGCGGCACGAGGCCGTAAAAGTACAGATCGAAGAGACGCTTGAAAAGCGGGTTCGGGGCTTTGGAGACGTCGAGATTCACGAAGCGCGCGCCCGGCTTGAGCACGCGACGGATTTCTCGCAAGGTGCTGATGATGTCGACCACGTTGCGCATCGAGAAGCCCATGACGGCCCCGTCGAGCGAAGCATCGTCGAAGGGCAGCGCCATCACGTCGGCTGAGGCGAACCTCACCGATCCGAGGCCTCCCTTACGCGCGGCGCGGGAGCGTGCCCGGTCAAGCATCGGTTCGCAGAAGTCCACGCCGACGACGTCCAAGGTGGGGTCGGCGCGCGTCAGGTGAAACGACAGGTCCCCCGTTCCGCAGCAGGCGTCGAGCACGCGCCCTCCACGAGGAGGCGCGAGCAGCGCCACGGCGCGACGCCGCCAGCGCTCGTCGACGCCGCCCGTGAGCAGGCGGTTGGTCGCATCGTAGCGCGGAGCAATCGATGCGAACATCTCCCGAACGTACAGCGATTTTTCCATGCGTGTATTCGTATCGTTCCCGAGCGCCGGTCCTCGGCCATCCCGCCGTTGTTCCAAGTCCTTTCCCAATCGTCTGCGTTAGGCTCCGAAGAGTGCGCAAGCGGTGGCGTCGGTGCGGGCCGTGACTTGGTGCAAGGAGGTCTCCAACAGCGCGGCGAGCCGCGTCGCCGTGGCCGCAACGAAGCTCGGTTCGTTGCGCCGTCCGCGGTGGGGGACGGGTGCAAGGTACGGCGCGTCGGTCTCCAGCACCAACGCTTCGAGTCCGACCGCGGCCACCGCCGCGCGCAACGGTTCGGCGTTCTTGAAGGTCAGAACCCCGCCGATTCCGAGCATGAAACCAAACTCCCCGGTCAAGCGGCGTGCCTGCTCGGCGTCTCCCGTGAAGCAATGCACGACCGCGCGCAGCCCCCGTCCCTCGCGCTGCACGACGTCGATGAAGTCGGGGAAGGCGTCGCGTTGATGGAAGACCGCGGGCAAGCCGCGTTCGCGCGCGTAGCGCATCTGCGCGATGAGCACCCGTTCTTGCGCGTCCCGCGGGCTATGCGCGTAGTAGTAGTCCAGTCCCATCTCGCCGACCGCGCGCGGGCCATGCTTGCTGCCCGCCACGATGCCGTCGAGTGCGGCGGCGATGTCGTCCGGCGCGTCCTTTGCCTCATGTGGATGGATGCCGACCGCGTACTCGAGCCCATAGGCCGCGGCGCTCTCGCGCGCCCGCGCGCTGTCCGCAACGTCGGTTCCGATCGTCATGATGCGCGTCACGCCCGCGTCGCGGGCGCGCTGCAACACGACCTCCCGGTCTTCGTCGAACGCCGCAGCGTGGACGTGAGCGTGGGTGTCGAACATGCCGCCAGCCTACCATGATCACCACCGCCCACGCGCCGAGGAAAACTGGTCGCATTTTCCGCGCGGCACTCATCGGCTCACTCCTCGTTCACGTGCTCGTCGCGCTACTCGTCGTGGGCACGACCGACGCGCTGCGCCGGCTGCTGCCGCCGCCCGTGCAGCCGCCCAATGAAACCGTGGTCGTGTCGACGGCTCTGCACCTCGAGCGCCGCCCTCGACCCGCACCCGCGCATCCGAGCCGCATCGCGCGCGCTCGGGCGCTGCTTCGGACGGTGCGGCATGTCGCGCCGCCCGCTGCCGCCAAACCGGCGCTTTCCGTGAAGCGGGCGAAGAGCACGGCGAAGCGGGTGCCGGCTCGCGCTCCGCGGGAACTCGCGCGGCTGGCTCGCCATGCGACCCCGGTGCCATCGGTAGCGGCGCCGCGGACACCGGGGGCGCGCAATGCCGCACGAGTCGCGCGCGGCGCGACGCAGGTCGCCTATGCCCCGCGGCGGCCGCGCCCGCAGAGCGCGACGGACACGGGCCGTGCCGGGACCTACAGCCGCGCGCAACTGGCGGCGATCGAAAACGATCTGGCCCGGAGCATCGCCCACGACCGCAGCGCCGATAGCCCGCTCAGCACCGTCGCTCGCCCGGTGCATCCGGCGGCGACCGCGCGGGAGCAAGCGGTCAACTTTTCGGGCGTCGATGCGCACCTGCACGGCTTCGAAGGCCTGTGCGACCCGGTAAAATCGTGGCCTTCCGGTTCGTACGTGTACTTTTATGTGACGTGCCGCGTCACGCACGACGACGGCCTCGTACGCCAAGAGGCTCTGCCTTGGCCGATTCGCTACCCGGCGCGCCGCTTGTCGTACGACGAGGATGGCCCACAACTTCCGCCGGGTGCACCAGTGCCGCCGCCGCTCCCGGGCTGGCACGCCGACCCGACCCAAAAGCTCGACCCCGACGTCATCTTGTACTT